>NZ_JADKSM010000007.1:0-954 GCF_015351285.1 Pseudoclavibacter sp. VKM Ac-2888 | reverse complement strand
GGGAGAGTAGGTCACCGCCGGACTTCTTCATAAGCCGGGGTTGGTTGTCGAGTGAGCAGAGATGCTCCTCGATGACCAACCCCGGCTTTTTTCATTCGCCACCAACCGCGAAAATACAACGCCGCGCCGAAGCACCCCGATGGCAGCACAGGGCACGTCCCTGAGCTCCGGAGCGCTGTGACGTAGGCTGGGTGGCGACGCAAGCGTCCAAGGTGAGGCGCATTCAGACAAGCACGACAACAATTCGACAGCGCATCCCGAGGAGCTATTCATGGACGCAAACGACAACGAGCGGCGAAACCCGAGCAACGAACGCGGGTCAGGCAACCGCCAGGAACGCAGCGGCCAGGATGGGCGACGGGATGCGAACTCCCGCGGCGGCGACCGCAAGCAGTTCGGCGACCGCAAGCCCTACGCAGGCGGCGGCGACCGCAACCAGGGAGAACGACGCAGCTACAACAACCGTGACGATGCCCAGCGCGGCGAGCGCAAGTCGTACGCGCCCCGTGATGGTGAGCGGAAGTCGTACGCACCCCGTGATGACAACCGCGGTGAGCGAAAGTCGTACGCACCGCGTGATGACAACCGTGGTGAGCGCAAGTCGTACGCACCGCGTGATGACAACCGTGGTGAGCGCAAGTCGTACCCACCGCGTGATGACAACCGTGGTGAGCGAAAGGCGTACCCACCGCGTGACGGCGAGCGGAAGTCCTACGCCCCCCGTGATGACAACCGCGGCGAGCGAAAGTCGTACCCTCCCCGCGACGGCGAGCGGAGGTCCTACGCACCACGCGACGACAGCCGTGGCGAGCGCAAGTCGTACCCTCCTCGTGACGGCGAGCGGAAGTCCTACGCACCGCGTGATGACAGCCGTGGCGAGCGCAAGTCGTACCCTCCTCGTGATGGTGAGCGCAAGTCCTACGCGCCACGTGACGACAACCGTGGTGAGCGGAA
>NZ_JADKSM010000006.1:0-5509 GCF_015351285.1 Pseudoclavibacter sp. VKM Ac-2888 | reverse complement strand
GTGCCTCTTCCTTTGGAGGGGGTAAGGATTCCTTTTGGAAACATATTTGGACAATACAAGTCAGTACTGAACTTTCGGGTTTGGTGTTGTTTTGTTTTTTGTCAGTTTCAAACTTGTCATCGCACTTCGGTGTGGTGGCGTGATGTTTACCGGCGAGCCTTTGGGTTTGTTTGGTTGTTATTCATTTACGGAGAGTTTGATCCTGGCTCAGGACGAACGCTGGCGGCGTGCTTAACACATGCAAGTCGAACGATGAAGCCCAGCTTGCTGGGTGGATTAGTGGCGAACGGGTGAGTAACACGTGAGCAACGTGCCCATAACTCTGGGATAACCTCCGGAAACGGTGGCTAATACTGGATATCTAACACGATCGCATGGTCTGTGTTTGGAAAGATTTTTTGGTTATGGATCGGCTCACGGCCTATCAGCTTGTTGGTGAGGTAATGGCTCACCAAGGCGACGACGGGTAGCCGGCCTGAGAGGGTGACCGGCCACACTGGGACTGAGACACGGCCCAGACTCCTACGGGAGGCAGCAGTGGGGAATATTGCACAATGGGCGAAAGCCTGATGCAGCAACGCCGCGTGAGGGATGACGGCCTTCGGGTTGTAAACCTCTTTTAGTAGGGAAGAAGCGAAAGTGACGGTACCTGCAGAAAAAGCACCGGCTAACTACGTGCCAGCAGCCGCGGTAATACGTAGGGTGCAAGCGTTGTCCGGAATTATTGGGCGTAAAGAGCTCGTAGGCGGTTTGTCGCGTCTGCTGTGAAATCCCGAGGCTCAACCTCGGGTCTGCAGTGGGTACGGGCAGACTAGAGTGTGGTAGGGGAGATTGGAATTCCTGGTGTAGCGGTGGAATGCGCAGATATCAGGAGGAACACCGATGGCGAAGGCAGATCTCTGGGCCATTACTGACGCTGAGGAGCGAAAGCATGGGGAGCGAACAGGATTAGATACCCTGGTAGTCCATGCCGTAAACGTTGGGCGCTAGATGTGGGGACCATTCCACGGTTTCCGTGTCGTAGCTAACGCATTAAGCGCCCCGCCTGGGGAGTACGGCCGCAAGGCTAAAACTCAAAGGAATTGACGGGGGCCCGCACAAGCGGCGGAGCATGCGGATTAATTCGATGCAACGCGAAGAACCTTACCAAGGCTTGACATATACCGGAAACGTTCAGAAATGTTCGCCCCGCAAGGTCGGTATACAGGTGGTGCATGGTTGTCGTCAGCTCGTGTCGTGAGATGTTGGGTTAAGTCCCGCAACGAGCGCAACCCTCGTCGTATGTTGCCAGCACGTAATGGTGGGAACTCATATGAGACTGCCGGGGTCAACTCGGAGGAAGGTGGGGATGACGTCAAATCATCATGCCCCTTATGTCTTGGGCTTCACGCATGCTACAATGGCTGGTACAATGGGCTGCAATACCGCGAGGTGGAGCGAATCCCAAAAAGCCAGTCTCAGTTCGGATTGGGGTCTGCAACTCGACCCCATGAAGTCGGAGTCGCTAGTAATCGCAGATCAGCAACGCTGCGGTGAATACGTTCCCGGGCCTTGTACACACCGCCCGTCAAGTCATGAAAGTCGGTAACACCCGAAGCCGGTGGCCTAACCTTTTGGAGGGAGCCGTCGAAGGTGGGATCGGTAATTAGGACTAAGTCGTAACAAGGTAGCCGTACCGGAAGGTGCGGCTGGATCACCTCCTTTCTAAGGAGCACTTAGCACGCATCCTTTTGGGTGTGGAGCTGAAGTCATTTCGGTCGCGAATGTCGATCGGTGGCGCTCATGGGTGGAACATTTGACTATTCGGTGCTCAGCGTGATGCTGGTTTAGTACGCCTCTTCGGGGGTTGGAACGGCTGGTGTTGTGTTGGGTGCTGGTGTGCACGCTGTTGGGTCCTGAGGGACCGGGCCTGCTGTCGTCTTCGGATGGTGGTGGATCGGACTCTTGGGCCTTCGTTCGCCGGCTTTGTGTTGGTGGGTGTTGGTACCGATCGTATGTTGAGAACTACACAGTGGACGCGAGCATCTTGAATGCCGCGAATGTCGCCTTTGGGTGGTGTTTGTGGTGTTCAGCAATTTTAGTCAAGAGTTTCTGAGAATGAAATGATTGGCTACTCATGTGTAAATCAAATCTTTAAGAGCAAACGGTGGATGCCTTGGCATCTGGAGCCGAAGAAGGACGTAGAAATCTGCGATAAGCCTCGGGGAGTTGATAATCGAACTTTGATCCGAGGATTTCCGAATGGGGAAACCCCGCCAGGCCCCTTGTGGTGACCTGGTGACTCCCGCCTGAATATATAGGGCGGGTAGAGGGAACGTGGGGAAGTGAAACATCTCAGTACCCACAGGAAGAGAAAACAACAGTGATTCCGTTAGTAGTGGCGAGCGAACGCGGATCAGGCTAAACCGGTCGTGTGTGATACCTGGTAGGGGTTGCACGGTCGGGGTTGTGGGACTTTTCATGCTGCTCTACCAGGCAGTGGGCGTGACAATAGCGTATAGACGAACAGCTTTGAATGGCTGACCAGAGGGGGTGCGAGTCCCGTAGTCGAAATGCGTGTATTGACGTTGAAGAGTATCCCAAGTAGCACGGGGCCCGAGAAATCCCGTGTGAATCTGTCAGGACCACCTGATAAGCCTAAATACTCCCAGATGACCGATAGCGGACAAGTACCGTGAGGGAAAGGTGAAAAGTACCCCGGGAGGGGAGTGAAATAGTACCTGAAACCGTTTGCTTACAATCCGTCGGAGCAGCCTTGTAGCTGTGACGGCGTGCCTTTTGAAGAATGAGCCTGCGAGTTAGTGATATGTGGCGAGGTTAACCCGTGTGGGGCAGCCGTAGCGAAAGCGAGTCTGAATAGGGCGATTCAGTCGCATGTCCTAGACCCGAAGCGAAGTGATCTATCCATGGCCAGGTTGAAGCGAAGGTAAGACTTCGTGGAGGACCGAACCCACCTAGGTTGAAAACTGGGGGGATGAGCTGTGGTTAGGGGTGAAAGGCCAATCAAACTTCGTGATAGCTGGTTCTCTCCGAAATGCATTTAGGTGCAGCGTTGCGTGTTTCTTACCGGAGGTAGAGCTACTGGATGGCCGATGGGGCCCAAAAGCTTACTGACGTCAGCCAAACTCCGAATGCCGGTAAGTGAGAGCGCAGCAGTGAGACTGTGGGGGATAAGCTTCATAGTCGAGAGGGAAACAACCCAGACCACCAACTAAGGTCCCAAAGCGCGTGCTAAGTGGAAAAGGATGTGGAGTTGCACAGACAACCAGGAGGTTGGCTTAGAAGCAGCCACCCTTGAAAGAGTGCGTAATAGCTCACTGGTCAAGTGATTCCGCGCCGACAATGTAACGGGGCTCAAGCACGCCACCGAAGTTGTGGCATTCATATTTATAGACAGGCCTTCGTGGTCCAGTCGTGTGGATGGGTAGGAGAGCGTCGTGTGGCGAGTGAAGCGGCGGTGGAAACCAGCCGTGGACGCTACACGAGTGAGAATGCAGGCATGAGTAGCGAAAGACGGGTGAGAAACCCGTCCTCCGAATGATCAAGGGTTCCAGGGTCAAGCTAATCTGCCCTGGGTAAGCCGGGACCTAAGGCGAGGCCGACAGGCGTAGTCGATGGACAACGGGTTGATATTCCCGTGGCCGGCGAAAAACCGCCCAAGCTAATCCAGTAGTGCTAAGAGTCTGAATCTCTTCGTCCGCCTTCGGGTGGGTGGGGAGCCTAGCGCTCGACCCCGTTCTGGTGCGGTTAGCGTATTAACAGGTGTGACGCAGAAAGGTAGCCGAACCGGGTGATTGGTTGAATCCGGGCAAGGACGTAGGGTGAGTGATAGGCAAATCCGTCACTCGTGAAGCCTGAGATCTGACGCGGAACTCACTTAGGTGAGGTAGTCGGTGATCCTCTGCTGCCAAGAAAAGCATCGACGCGAGGTTTTAGTCGCCCGTACCCCAAACCGACACAGGTGATCAGGTAGAGAATACCAAGGAGATCGAGAGAATCGTGGTTAAGGAACTCGGCAAAATGCCCCCGTAACTTCGGGAGAAGGGGGGCCTGAGGCGTATAGGGATTTACTCCTGAAAGCGCATTGATGGCCGCAGAGACCAGTGGGAAGCGACTGTTTATCAAAAACACAGGTCCGTGCGAAGTCGCAAGACGATGTATACGGACTGACGCCTGCCCGGTGCTGGAAGGTTAAGAGGAAGGGTTAGCTTCGGCGAAGCTCTGAATTTAAGCCCCAGTAAACGGCGGTGGTAACTATAACCATCCTAAGGTAGCGAAATTCCTTGTCGGGTAAGTTCCGACCTGCACGAATGGCGTAACGACTTCCCAGCTGTCTCAACCGCGAACTCGGCGAAATTGCATTACGAGTAAAGATGCTCGTTACGCGCAGCAGGACGAAAAGACCCCGTGACCTTTACTACAGCTTGGTATTGGTGTTCGGTGTGGCTTGTGTAGGATAGGTGGGAGACTGTGAAGCGGGCACGCTAGTGTTCGTGGAGTCGTTGTTGAAATACCACTCTGGTCATTCTGGATATCTAACTTCGAACCGTAATCCGGTTCAGGGACAGTGCCTGGTGGGTAGTTTAACTGGGGCGGTTGCCTCCTAAAGAGTAACGGAGGCGCCCAAAGGTTCCCTCAACCTGGTTGGCAATCAGGTGGCGAGTGTAAGTGCACAAGGGAGCTTGACTGTGAGACTGACAAGTCGAGCAGGGACGAAAGTCGGGACTAGTGATCCGGCAGTGGCTTGTGGAAGCGCTGTCGCTCAACGGATAAAAGGTACCTCGGGGATAACAGGCTGATCTTGCCCAAGAGTCCATATCGACGGCATGGTTTGGCACCTCGATGTCGGCTCGTCGCATCCTGGGGCTGGAGTAGGTCCCAAGGGTTGGGCTGTTCGCCCATTAAAGCGGCACGCGAGCTGGGTTCAGAACGTCGTGAGACAGTTCGGTCTCTATCCGCTGCGCGCGTAGGAAATTTGAGAAGATCTATCTTTAGTACGAGAGGACCGAGATGGACGAACCTCTGGTGTGTCAGTTGTTCCGCCAGGAGCACCGCTGATTGGCTACGTTCGGAACGGATAACCGCTGAAAGCATCTAAGCGGGAAGCCGGCTTCAAGATGAGATTTCCATCCCTTCGGGGGAGAAGCTCCCAGTAGACGACTGGGTTGATAGGCCGGATGTGGAAGCACAGAAATGTGTGGAGCTGACCGGTACTAATAAGCTGATGATTTGATAAAACATGCACATGAATGTTGTTGCTGTTCGCGTCCACTTTGTGGTTCTCGATAGACGATCGAGGATCGACCATGTGTCGCACCTGTTTGGGTGTGGTGTGTGGTTCGGAACATGATTGGTTATCCATAGTGTTTCGGCGGTCATAGCGAGAGGGAAACGCCCGGTTACATTCCGAACCCGGAAGCTAAGACTCTCAGCGCCGATGGTACTGCAGGGGGGACCCTGTGGGAGAGTAGGTCACCGCCGGACTTCTTCATAAGCCGGGGTTGGTTGT
>NZ_JADKSM010000005.1:0-98706 GCF_015351285.1 Pseudoclavibacter sp. VKM Ac-2888 | reverse complement strand
ACACGCGCAACCGCACCCACCCACAACTCTGCGCCGCGCGGCGTCGCACCGCCCCACGCAGGGCCCCACCGACCCGCCGACCCACTCGTCCGCTCACCCACAGACCCGCAGACCCACTCGCCCACCCATCCCCTCGACAGAGTTGTGGGCAGATGCGCTCGACAACACGCGCAACCGCACCCACCCACAACTCTGCGCCGCGCGGCGTCGCGCCGACCCGCTCAGGGACCCACCGGCCCGCAGACCCGCCGACCCACTCACCCGCCCATCCCCGCGACAGAGTTGTGGGCAGATGCACTCGACAACGCGCGCAACCGCACCAACCCACAACTCTGCGCCACCCGGGTGGAGGTGGCAGGTTCAGGGGCGGCAGAAGTGAGGCCAGCAGGGCGAAGCGGAGGGGCGCGGCGGAGCGGGGTGGCAATCAGCGGAGGGGCGCGGCGGAGCGGGGTGGCAATCAGCGGCGGAGCAGGCGGCGCGGCCGGCGCTGACGCGACTGACGGCGGGACCGGCGGAACTCGCCAGTCCGCCGCGCGACGGTCAGTCGATGGCGCGGCGGCCGGAGAAGGCGCGACCGAGAGTGATCTCGTCGGCGTACTCGAGGTCTCCTCCGACGGGGAGGCCGGAGGCGAGCCGGGAGACGGGCACGCCGATGCTCGTGAGGAGCCGGCTCAGGTACGACGCCGTGGCGTCTCCCTCGAGGTTCGGGTCGGTCGCGACGATGACCTCCTTGACCTCCCCCGATTCGAGCCTGGCCAGGAGGGTGCGGATGTTCAGGTCATCCGGACCGATGCCCTCCATCGGATTGATGGCGCCGCCCAGCACGTGGAAGAGGCCGCTGAACTCGCGGGTGCGCTCGATGGCGGCCACGTCCTTCGGCTCCTCGACGACGCAGATGACGGTGCGGTCGCGACGCGGGTCGCGACACACGTTGCACTCGGGCCCCTCGCTGACGTTGCCGCAGACGGTGCAGAACTGCACTCGCTCACGAACGGTGGCGAGGATCTGCGCGAGCCGCGACACGTCGAAGGACTGCGTCTGCACGATGTGGAACGCGATGCGCTGCGCGGACTTGGGACCAACGCCGGGCAGGCGCCCGAGCTCGTCGATGAGGTCCTGGATGATGCCTTCATACATGGCTCAGTTGCTCCGACCTTCGAATGATGGTGCACGCACGGCTCAATAGCCCCCGTCTTCAGGTGGTGGTGGTGCGGAGAAGTCGTCCTCGGGCGGCAGCTCGGCGGCCTCGGGTTCGGGCACGATGATGTCCTCGCCGATGAAGCGTGCGCCGAGGCGCTCGCGAACGATGGCCTCACCGTAGCGCTCGACGCCGGGAATCACGGGTGCGCTCGCGACGCGCTGGGTGCGCTTCGGAGCTGGCGCTGCCACGGGCGCTGAC
The DNA here is from genome assembly GCF_015351285.1 of Pseudoclavibacter sp. VKM Ac-2888. NCBI lineage: Bacteria > Bacillati > Actinomycetota > Actinomycetes > Micrococcales > Microbacteriaceae > Pseudoclavibacter > Pseudoclavibacter sp. VKM Ac-2888. The sequence continues at coordinate 97,307 of NZ_JADKSM010000005.1, read as the reverse complement.
ACCTCGTCGTCCACAGGTGCCGCCTGCACCGCGGGTGCTGCGCTCGTGGTCGCCACCGCACCCGGGGCGGATGCTGCGGGCACGCGAGGCGTCGAGCTCGCGCCCGAGGCAGGGCCGGACCCGGGGATGGCCGCGGTAGCCCATCCGGAACCGGGGCCGTCGTCGGGAACCGACTCCTGCCCGGGGATCTTCGCGACGGTCCAGTTGAGGCCGCTCGACGAGGATGAGGCCTTCGCCGGAGGGGTCGTGGATGAGCGCTCGGAGGGCGCCGGAGTCGCGGTCGGTGCAGCCGTGGACTGCTCTCGCGAGGTGCCGGCGGTGCGAGTGTCCGCCGCTCGAGCTTTGGCTGGAGCTGCAGCCGGTGCCGGGTCGGGCTCCGCTGGTGCCGGCGCCGGGTCGTCGCCGCGGCTGGGAGCCTGGCCTCCTCCTGGCGCGCCGGCCCCGCCCGCTCCGCCTGGTCGCTGCGGCTGGAACTTGACGGTGATGCCGAACATCTCCTGGATGGCGGTGCGCAGCACGGCGCTCGGCGCGTCGGCGGCGCCTCGTTCGCCGCGGAACTGATCGAGCACGGCGCGCGACGGCACCTCGAAGACCAGGAGATCGCCGACGAGATCGCGCGGGTGCACCGACTGGGCGACGCTCCAGGCGTGTGTGCCACCGAGGTCGCGCATGCGCTCGAGCAGCGTCGGCCAGGCGTCACGCAGTTGCGCGAACACGGGCGGCTCAGCGGATGCTCGCGCGGCCGTGGCGTGCGGGGCCGGAGCCGGCTCGCGGGCCTCGCCGGGTGCGGGTTCCTGCGCGGCGGTGAGGCCCGGCGCGGAGACGGGGGCCGGCGTGGACTCGGCTTGGGCTTCAGGCGCAGACTCGGGTTCAGGCGCAGACTCCGCGACGGGCGGAGCGGGTGGCTCGTCCTCGGCAGGGGCGTCGGCGTCCGCCGGCGCTTGGCCGTCGAAGGGCGCTTCGACCTCGGCCGTGCGACCCGCGTCGGGCTCGGGCTCGGAGTCCTGGCTCGCTTCACCGACGGGGGCCGGCGTGGTCTGCTCCTCGATGGGCGCGGAGGGAGGCCCCGCGTCCAAGGCCGGTTCCGCCGAGGGCTCGGTCGGCGGCAGCACCACCGGAGCCGGAGCCGGAGCCGATGCAGGTGTAGGTGTAGGTGTAGGTGCGGACGCCGCTGGAGCCGGCGAGGCCGAAGCTTCCGCCGGAGTCGTTGCCGAGGCTGCGGGAGCGCCGGAGCTCGAGGTCGCCCCAGACCCTGGGGTCGCGGCGGCCCAGGACGCGGCGGCGAGACGCGCCGCAGACGCCGTGTCGGGCTCCCCGGCGGCAGGCGCGGCAGCGGGAACCGGTGGCACCACGGCCTCGTTCGGCGCACGGTCGGCAAGCGACTGCGACTGCGACGGCTGCGTCGCGTGGGCTGCGGCTGGTTCGGACCTTGAGGCAGGCGCGCCCGCCTGCGGAGCTGCGGCAGGCGCATCCGCTGGCGCCGACGCGGCGGAACCAGCGGCCGGCGCGGTGGCACCCGAGGCGGCAGGGGCGGCGAGACGCTTCGGCGACGTGCCCGGCGCATCCGCGACGGCGAGCAACGTGCCGCTGTCGATGAAGTCGGCCCGCGAAGCGACGAGGATCCGCGCGACGAGCAGCTCCAGGTGCAGCTTCGGCGAGGTCACCCCGCTCATGTCGGTGAGGGTCTCGTTGACGAGGTCGGCGATGCCCGTGAGTGCGGCAGGCGAGAATCGACCGGCCTGGACGCGAAGCGCCTCGACCTCGTCCGCTCCGAGCCCGCGAAGCACTGCGCCGGCACCGGGACCCGTGGCCTTGGCGACGATGAGGTCACGCAAGCGCTCGAGCAGGTCCTCGACGTAGCGGCGAGGGTCTTGGCCGGACTGGATGACGCGGTCGACCGCCGTGTAGGCAGCGGCAGGGTCGGCGTCGGCGAAGGCATCGATCGACTCGTCGAGCAGCTCCTGGCCGGTGAAGCCGAGGAGGGCAGCGGCGCGCTGGTAGCCGAGGAGACCCGTCTCGGAGCCCGCGATGATCTGGTCGAGCAGCGAGAGCGTGTCTCGGGCAGAACCGCCCCCGGCACGCACGACGAGGGGCAGCACGCCGGGCTCGGCGGTGACGCCCTCGCTGGTGCAGAGCTCTTCGACGTACTCGAGCATGAGGGCCGGCGGGATGAGCCGGAACGGGTAGTGGTGCGTGCGCGAGCGGATCGTGCCGATGACCTTCTCGGGCTCGGTCGTCGCGAACACGAAGCGCACGTGCTCCGGCGGCTCCTCGACGACCTTGAGCAGGGCGTTGAAGCCGGCCGAGGTCACCATGTGCGCCTCGTCGATGATGAAGATCTTGTAGCGGTCGCGGCTCGGCGCGAGGATGGCGCGCTCCCGCAGCTCGCGAGCGTCTTCCACGCCACCGTGACTGGCGGCGTCGATCTCGAACACGTCGAGCGAGCCTCCGCCGTCGCGCGCGAGCTCGACGCACGACTGGCAGACACCGCATGGCGTGTCGGTCGGCCCCTCCGCGCAGTTCAGGCAGCGGGCGAGGATGCGCGCGGAGCTCGTCTTCCCGCACCCTCGCGGGCCGGAGAACAGGTAGGCGTGATTGACACGACCGGTGCGCAGCGCGGTCATGAGGGGTTCGGTGACCTGCGACTGCCCGATCATCTCGGCGAAGTTCTCAGGCCGATAGCGGCGGTACAGGGCTGTGGCCATGCGCACCATCGTAGACGCCACCACCGACATCGGGCGCGCCGCGGACCGTCCCTATCCGCACCGTGGGGCTCACAGCGCGCGCAGACTCTCTCCCTCCCAGCCAAGTGGCCCCGAAGCAGCGCCCCTGCCGAAATCGCTGCCAGCCAAATGACCCTTCAGAGGCACCCTTCAGCGGCAAATCGGCGGGCAGCGATCACTCTCCGACGACGCGGGGGCGTGGGAGGCAGGGCGCGAAATGCGGATGCGAAATGCGGATGCGGATGCGGATGCGGAAAGCCGTGATCGGCCGAGGCAAGGGCAAGCTGGTCTGGTTCAGACCCCGCCGGGCCGAGCCGAGCCGGGTCATACCGCGCCCCTCCAGGTCAGCTCCGGCTCAGGTCAGGCGATCGCGGCCAGGCTCTGCCGCGCGATCTCGAGCTCCTCGTTCGTCGGCACGACCAGCACCTCGATGCGCGAGTCGTCTGCTGAGATGCGGCGAGCATCCCGCGACGACGACTCGTTGCGCTCGGGCGAGAGCTTCACGCCGAGCCATTCGAGGCCCTCGAGCACGTCGGCGCGCAGCTGGGCGTCGTTCTCGCCGATGCCGGCGGTGAAGACGATCGCGTCGACTCCTCCGAGCAGCAGCATGTAGGCACCCAGGTAGTGGCGGATGCGGTGCGCGTAGACGGCGAGGCCGAGCTGAGCGCGCTCGTCGCCCGCGTTCGCCTTCTGCCGGACATCGCGCATGTCGCCGGACCCCGTGAGCCCGAGCAGCCCGGACTTGCGGTTCAGGAGGTCGTCGAGCTGGTCGATCGTGTAGCCGCCGCGACGGGACAGGTGCACGAGCACGGCCGGGTCGAGGTCGCCGGTGCGGGTGCCCATGACCAGGCCCTCGAGCGGGGTCATTCCCATGCTCGTCTCGACGGAACGGCCACCGTCGACGGCGCACATGCTGGCGCCGTTGCCGATGTGCAGCACGATCGTCTTGAGCTCCCCCAGGTCACGCCCGAGGAAGCCTGCGGTCTCCTCGGAGACGAACTTGTGGCTCGTGCCGTGCGCGCCGTACTTGCGCACCCTGTGCTCCTTGGCGACGGCCGCGTCCAGTGCGTACAGCGACGAGGCCTCGCTCATCGTCGTGTGGAAGGCCGTGTCGAAGACCGCGACGTGCGGCGTCTCTGCGAAGACGTCACGCGCGCCGACGATGCCCTCGAGGTTGGCGGGGTTGTGCAGCGGCGCGAGCGGGATGAGGTCCTCGATGTCCTGCAGCACCTTGCCGTCGATGACGGCCGCGTCGAAGAAGCGGCGCCCGCCGTGCACGACGCGGTGCCCCACGACGACCGGCGGGAACTCGGCGAGGCTCGGGCCGTGCTCCTCGAAGCCCTCCAGCATGGCCTCGAACCCGCGCGTGTGGTTGGGGATGTCCGCTTCGCGCGCGAAGGTCGCTCCCCCGGTCTTGTGCGTGACGCTGGCGACGCTCTCGCCGATGCGCTCCACGAGGCCGGACGCGAGCGTCTCCTCGCGCTCCATGTCGATCAGCTGGTACTTGAAGGACGACGAGCCGGAGTTGACGACCAGGACGATGCTCATGAGCACCCTTTCTCGAGACCCGCGAGAGGCGGGCGGGACGTGAGGCGGATGCTCCTAGGAGCGCTGCGCCTGGATCGCCGTGATGGCGACGGTGTTGATGATGTCGGAGACGAGCGCGCCTCTGGAGAGGTCGTTGATGGGCTTGTTCAGGCCCTGCAGGATCGGCCCGATCGCGACAGCTCCGGCGGAGCGCTGCACTGCCTTGTACGTGTTGTTGCCCGTGTTGAGGTCGGGGAAGATGAACACCGTGGCGCGGCCGGCTACCTGGCTGCCTGGCATCTTCTTGCTCGCGACCGCCGCATCCGTCGCCGCGTCGTACTGGATCGGCCCTTCGACGGGCAGGTCCGGCATGCGCTCGCGCACGATGCCGGTCGCGGTGCGGACCTTGTCGACGTCGGCGCCGGACCCCGACTCCCCCGTCGAGTAGGAGAGCATCGCGACGCGCACGGCGATGTCGAACTGCGTGGCCGTCTCGGCGGAGGAGATGGCGATGTCGGCGAGCTGCTCTGCCGTCGGGTCGGGGTTGACGGCGCAGTCGCCGTAGACGAGCACGCGGTCGGCGAGGGCCATGAGGAAGACGCTCGAGACGACGGAGACGCCCGGCTTGGTCTTGACGATCTCGAAGCCGGGGCGGATGGTGTGGGCCGTGGTGTGCGCGGCCCCTGAGACCATTCCGTCGGCGAGGCCGAGGTGCACCATGAGCGTGCCGAAGTAGCTGACGTCGCGCACGCGCTCGGTCGCGGCCTCGATCGTGACGCCCTTGTGTGCGCGGAGCCGCGCGTACTCCTCCGCGAAGCGGGCGACGTAGTCGGGGTTGCTCGTGCTCAGCACGTGAGCTGCCGAGATGTCGACGCCGAGGGCGGATGCACGGCCGCGCACCTCGGACTCCTCGCCGAGGATCGTGATCTCGGCGACCTCGCGTGCCAGCAGCGAGCCCGCCGCCACGAGGATGCGGTCGTCGCTCCCCTCCGGCAGGACGATGTGCTTGCGGTCGGAGCGGGCCCGGTCGAGGAGCGTGTTCTCGAACATGAGCGGCGTCACGACGAGCGACGGCTTGACGTTGAGGAGCGCGACGACCTCGATGGCCGGGATGTGCTGCTCGAACTTGGCGAGTGCGAGGTCGATCTTGCGGCGTGAGATGCCCGCGGCGGCGAGGCGTCCGCGGGTCTGCATGATGCGCTGGGCTGTGTCGTAGGTGCCGAAGTTGGTGCGGATGATGGGCACCTCGACGTTGAGGCCCTTGATGAGGCGCTCGATCGCCGGCGGGAACTCGAACGGGCCGTTGACGACGATGCCCGTCAGCGACGGGAACGTCTCGGCTCGCTGCGCGAGGAGCACGGCGAGGAGCACTTCGGTGCGGTCGGCCGCGATGACGACGACGGCACCCTCCTTGAGGCGCTCGAGGACGTTCTGCATGGACATGCCCGCGAGCACGACGCCGAGGACCTCGCGACCGAGGAGCTCGCGGTCGCCGTAGACGAGCTCGCCGCCGACCGCATCCAGAAGCTGCGACAGAGACGGAGCCATGAGGAGCGGCGTCTCGGGGATCGCCCACACGGGCACCTTGTGACCGAGCTCGCGGAGCGCGCGGTCTGCGACGGCGGCACGCACCTCTTCCGTCGCGTGCTCGTCTGCGCGGTTGATGGCGATGGCGAGCAGGGTCGCGTGCGCAGCGTCGAGCTCGGGGAGGGTGACCTCGAGCGCCTGCGCCAGCTGCTCTGGCGTGCGCGGCTGCCCCTTGTCGGCATCGAGGCCGGTCAGGACGAGCAGGACCGGCGCGCCGAGGTTCGCGGCGACTCGAGCGTTGAAGCCCAATTCGGCGGGGTTGCCGATGTCGGTGAAGTCGCTTCCGACGATGACCACGGTGTCGCAGCGCCGCTCGAGGGCCCGGTAGCGGGTGACGATGCGGGACAGCGCCTCGTCGGGATCGGCGTGCACGTCGTCGTAGGTGACCCCGAAGCCCGACTCGTACTCGAAGCCGCGGTTCTGCGGGTCGAGCTGCGAGAGCAGGAGCTCGAGGATGTCGTCTCGCGCCTCAGCGCTCTGCACGATGGGTCGGAACACGCCGACCCGGCCGATCGACCGGCTCAGGGCACTCACCACGCCGAGCGCGATAGCTGACTTGCCAGAGTGACCCTCTGATGACGTGATGTAGATGCTTGTCCCCACGTCAGGCAATGGTAGTCGGGTGCCGAGTCAGCGGGCTGTCGTGATCCTGCCAATTCGAATCGCCCCCGATTCGCGTCTCGCTCACGTCGCGCTATGATGGTCGACGGCTCCTCGCGTGGCGCCATCCAGGCCAACTCCCCCAGGGCGGAAACGCAGCAAGGGTAACCGGGCTCTGGCGGGTGCGCGGGGGGTCTTTTCTTTTCCTGCGACTCATCCCCGCCACTCAGGCCGCAGCTGCCCGTTCGATCGCCGGCCCCGCGGCCGCTCGCAGATCGCCCGCCGCGAACGCTGGCCGTGAACTCAGGCTGACCAGCTTGACTGCAGGCATGAGAATTGCAGTCATCGGTGGAAATGGTCAGATCGCACGCCTCCTGACAACCCAGCTCATCGAGCGCGGTCACCGCGTCACGAGCATCATCCGCAACCCGGACTACGTGGACTCCCTCAAGGAGCTCGGCGCGGATCCAGTCATCGCCGACCTCGAGCAGAGCACGGCGACCGACCTCGCCAAGCAGCTCGGCCATGTGGATGCAGTCGTCTTCGCCGCGGGTGCTGGCCCCGGCAGCTCCGCGGAGCGCAAGCTCACGCTCGACCGCGACGGCGCGATCCTCTCGGCGGATGCTGCAGAGATCGCGAACGTGCGCCGGTTCGTCGTCGTCTCCGCCATCGGCACGGATACGTTCGACCGCGACTCCGACGACGTCTACCAGGTGTACCTGCGGGCGAAGAGCGAGGCCGACGCCGATATCCGCGCCCGCAGCGCGAAGCTCGACTGGACGATCGTGCGCCCCGGCGGCCTCACCGACGACGAGCCGACTGGCCACGTCAAGGTGGGCGAGCAGGTCGAGCGCGGCAGCATTCCTCGTGCAGACGTGGCGGCGGTGATCGCGGCCCTGCTGGTTCGCCGCGTGGGCATCCACAAGCAGTTCGAGGTCGTGTCTGGCGACGACGAGGTGGGCGAGGCAGTCAAGAAGCTGTAGCCAGGGCGCGCCTCGCGGGCTCGCCGCGGGTCGATTTGGCCCTCGCGTTCACGAACGGCCGCCAGACCCGCTATGCTCTTTCGAGGTGAGCGCCTGGCGCTCCCGTGGAGGATTCGCCTAGTGGCCTATGGCGCACGCTTGGAAAGCGTGTTGGGTGAAAGCCCTCAGGGGTTCGAATCCCCTATCCTCCGCCATGTGCACGAAAGCCCCGACCAGGGATTCCAGGTCGGGGCTTTCGTCATGCTGCAGGCAGGGCGTGCAGACGGGCAGGCGCGCGTGCGGGAACGCGAAGAGGGCGCCACCCGAAGGTGACGCCCTCTTTACGAAGAGCTCAGTGAGCTGCTAGGCCTTCTTGGTCGCCAGGCGGCGGGCGACGAGCACGCCGGCTCCCGTGGCGAGCGCGAGGAGACCGATGCCGGCTGCGCCGAATGCGTCTTCCGCACCCGTCGTTGCGAGCTCAGGCGACTTGTGGCCCGTGTTGGTGCCTCCGCCGTTGCCCACGGGGACCGTGGTGACCGTGGGTGCCGTGGTCGGCGCGGTCGTGGTGCCCGGCGTCGCCTCGGCGATGAGGAACGTGAACGTCGCCGAGAGACCGCTCGACTGCGAGAGCGTCACGGTGTACTCACCGAGGGGCAGCGGGGTGCCCGACTGGTTGATGAGGACGCCCGGGTAGCTGCCGTCTTCCCCGACCACGGAGTCGTCGGTCGGGTCGACCTGGACCGAGGAGCCGGACGGGGAGGTGACCGTGAGGTCGAGCGCGAGGCCCGGCGTGAAGTTCTGCGCCGTGTACGTGATGTTGTCCGTCGGGAGGAAGCTGTCTGCGTTCGCGTAGGCGAGCGGAGCCTCGACCGTGGGGGTCGGCGTCGCGGTCGGCGTGCTGGTCGCCGTCGGCGTTGCCGTGGGCGTGGCCGTCTCAGTCGGCGTTGCCGTCTCGGTCGGCGTGGCCGTCGCGGTCGGCGTCGCGGTCTCGGTCGGCTCCGGGCTCGACTCCTCAGCCACGGTGAAGCCGAACGTCACGACGTGCTGTGCGGGGCCGGATGCGTCGGTGTAGTTCTGCGTGATCCTGACGCCGTAGTCACCCACGTCGAAGCCCAGGGACGAGATGAGCTCGCCGCTGTAGTTGCCGTCGCTGTCGACGTCCCAAGCCGAGTCGCCGCTCGGCTCGACCGGGACGGTCGAACCGTCGGGCAGCGTGAGCGTGATGCTGGAGAGAGCGAGGTCAGGAGCGAACCCCGTGAGGGTGTACGTGATGTTCTCGTCGGGCGTGAAGCTCGACTTCGTTGCCTGCCCCGTCGCCTCGGATGCGGCGGACGTCTCCGCCGGAGTCGTGCTCTCGACGGGAGGGGTGGTCGTTGCTGCGAACGCAGGGGCGGCAGTCAGCACGGCGCCGCCGGCGAACACGCCGAAGGCGATCGCGAACGCGGACGCGCGCTTGCGCGACGGAGAGAAGAATGAGGAAGCCATAACCAAATCTTGGCCCGACTCACAGGTGATGTCCAGAAGGTTAAGTCGGAACATAGCGAAATCGAGCTTGCTTCGGTTCGTGCCGAGGCGACTAAAGCCCTGGTCAAACGACATTTACTGGCACGGTTTTGGACCGGTATCCAGACTGGGGACTTCTCCCCAGTTGCGTGAAAACGCATGGAAATCGCCGCCGACAGAAAGAAAGCGGGGCTGGAGCCATTTGGCCCCAGCCCCGCTCATCGCAATCTTCGTTGCTGTCAGCTCTCGCGACGGCGGCTCAGGAAGCGCGCGCCAGTCACCGCGGCGGCACCGAGGCCGAGGACGAGCAGGCCGATGCCCGCCGCGCCGAAGGCGTCTTCCGCGCCGGTGGTCGCGAGCGACTTGCTCTGCGCCTTGCCCTTGGTGTCGCCGTTGCCAGTACCGTTGCCGCCACTTCCAGCCGGGGCAGAAGTCGCGCTCGGCGACGTGCCGCCGGTGGCTGGCGTCTCGCCGGTGACCGAGAAGGACGTCGTGGCCGTCTGCTCTGCCGCAGCTGCTCCGGCGTCGGGCTCGAGCTCCACCGCCGAGGGCGACTCAGCAGACGCCGTCAGCTCGGACTCCTCCTGCACGATGAGCGGCACCGCGCGGGCAGAGTCGGCAGCAGGAGCGTCGGTCTCCTCGCCAGCCGCGGGGCTGATGGTCGTGAGCGTGATGCCGTAGTCGCCGACAGCCCAGGCTGCGTCGTACGTGATGATGCCGGCGTAGTTGCCGTCCGCATCCGGAGTGATCGGCTCGGCGGACTCGAACTCCGCGGAGCTGCCATCCGGGAGCAGGAGCGTGAGGCCCAGCTCGGCGCCGGGTGCGAAGCCGGTCGCGACGTAGGTGATGCCCTCTGCGGCCTCCTCCTGCGTGTAGCTGGCCTGCTCGGTTGCCACAGCGGGGGCCGCAACGGGAGCCTCGGTCTCGGTCGGGGAGGGCGTGACCGTCTCCGTCGCAGTCGGGGCGACGCTCGCGGTCTCCGTCGGCTCGAGCGTGGGCTCCTCGGTGAGCGTCGGCTCGGGGGTCTCTGTGGCCGTCTCGGTCGGCTCGGGAGTCGCCGTCTCGGTCTCCGTCGGCTCGGGCGTCGCCGTCTCGGTCGAGGTCTCGGTCGGCTCGGGAGCTGCCGTCTCCGTCGGAGCAGGCGTCTCCGTGCCCGCCGGCGCAACTGCCGCGAACGCCGTCGAGGCCTGCAGGCCCTCCGACTCGAAGATCACGACCGAGTAGTCACCTTCGCTCCACGCCTCGTCGCTCTTCAGCTCAGCGCTGACGACACCAGCTTCGTCGACCTTGTGCGACTCGGTTCCCCAGGACCAGTTGGTCTGCCCGTCGGGGCCGACAACCTGCACGTGGACGACGTTGCCCGGCGTGAAGCCAGAGCCCGTGACCGTGACGCCGGAAGCGTCCGCCGCGATCGCTTCCTCGGAGACCGAGGCCGATGCCGGGCCGCGGTCGACACTCGCGTCGACCTGGTCGCCGTTCGCTGCGAACGAAGGCGCGGCCGTGACGGCGACGCCACCGGCGACGACGCCGAAGGCGATGACGAGGGCCGTGGTGCGAGCGCGAGCGCTCTTGAAGGTGTCGGAAAGCATGAGGGGACGCTAACACGGCGGATTATTGTGCGTCGAGGCCGAAATGGGGTCAAGCGACACGCGGAAAGTTGCGGATTCTCGTCAACACACCAGTCACATTGGTCACACTGACCTCAGGAATCGCATCTTCAACAGGGATTTTCTCGCAAACAGGAACGAGGCACCGCATCCAGAAACTGGATGCGATGCCTCGTGAAAAAAGTTCCTTCGGCGTGTCGGAACACACCGCGCAGAACCGCTGCGGGATGACTACTTGACGGTCACCGAAGCGCCGGCAGCCTCGAGGGCGTCCTTTGCCTTGTCAGCAGCTTCCTTGTTGACGCCCTCAAGAACGGCCTTCGGAGCACCGTCGACGAGTGCCTTCGCCTCACCGAGGCCGAGGCTCGTGAGTGCGCGCACCTCCTTGATGACCTGGATCTTCTTGTCGCCAGCGCCCTCGAGGATGACGTCGAACTCCGTCTTCTCCTCCTCTTCGGGTGCGTCAGCTGCTGCAGCAGCAACGCCTGCAACTGCAACGGGAGCAGCAGCGGTGACCTCGAAGGTCTCCTCGAACGCCTTGACGAACTCGCTGAGCTCGATGAGCGTGAGCTCCTTGAATGCTGCGATGAGCTCTTCAGTCGTGAGCTTTGCCATGTTTTTTCTCCTTGTGTGTTGTTCTAGCCGCGAGATCCCGTAGGACTAGTTCGCGGACTCCTGCTTTTCGCGCAATGCCTCGACCGTGCGAACAGCCTTGGCTGCAGGCGCGGTGAACAGGTATGCGGCACCGAACAGCGAGGCCTTGAAGGCGCCGGCAAGCTTGCCGAGCAGAACTTCGCGGGACTCGAGGTCGGCGAGCTTGTTGACCTCTTCTGCACTGAGGGGGTTTCCGTCGAAGAAACCACCCTTCAGGACAAGCTGAGGGTTGTCCTTGGCGAAGGTACGAAGACTCTTCGCGACTGCGACGGGGTCGCCGTGCACGAACGCGATTGCGCTCGGGCCGGCCAGCTCGTCGTCGAACGCGGTGATTCCGGCGTTGTTCGCCGCAATCTTCGTCAGCGTGTTCTTCACCACGGCGTAGCTTGCGTGCTCACTGATCGAGCGACGCAGCGTCTTGAGCTGCGCAACAGTGAGACCGCGGTACTCAGTCAGCAGGACGGCGGTCGAGTTCTGGAACAAGTCCTGAAGCTCGGCAACAGTTGCTTCCTTGGTCGCCATGGCACTCCTCTCTCTCTTGCACGTGCATGACGTTTGTCATTCACGCACCGCAGGCGCATCTTCGATGCACAACACACAAAAAAGCTCCGGTCGCAGGTGGACCGGAGCTGAGAGGATGCGCTTGCGCGCAGAGCAGATCTGCTTCGTTCACCTGCGCGGGACGTTCTTGCGAACCTTCGTTCGTGTGCGTTCTCACGCACAACGAAGACCTGCGGTCTTGGGCTTCCGAAAGAGTACATGCTCGCGCGGCGATCGTCAACGCGAGTCGCGAAGACTCTCGATGAGCAGGCTGGAGCTGGGATGAGAACGCTGGCCTTCGACGGCGTAGAGCTCGGTGCGGGGCGAGCCGAGCAGTGGGCGTGCGACAACCCCCGGCATGTGGAATCGGGCCACCGACGCCGGCAGGATCGAGGCGCCGACGCCCGCCGCGACGAGGCCGAGAACCGTCTCCTGATGCACGACGCTCTGCACGATGCGCGGCACGGCCTGGGCTCCCCTGAGCCACGACATGACGGCAGAGACGAAGCCCGGCATGAGCTCGAACGGGAAAAGCACCACCGGCTTCCCGTGGAAGCTCCCTGGTCCGACGATCGCCTCGGCGGCAAGCGGGTCACCAGCGGGGAGCACGGCCACCAGGTCCTCCCCCTCGAGCAGCGTGGCGCTGAGCCCGGGAACGGCGAGGGGGTCGCGGAGTATCCCGACGTCCAGCTCGCCTTCGAGCAGGAGCGTCACCTGCTCGGCGCTCGTGAGGGACTGCGGCTCGAGCTGGATGCGCGGCCTGAGCAGCTGGAACGCCTGCAACCCCCTGGGCAGCACGCTGTAGCTCGCCGAGCTCACGAAGCCGATCCGGAGCCTTCCGGCCGTCCCTGCCGCCACGTCCCCGAGGTCCGAGACGGCCGCGTCCAGGTCGTCGAGGACCGCCCCGGCTCGCTGTCGGAACATCCGGCCGGCCGCAGTGAGGGAGACGCTCCGCGTCGTCCGCTCGAACAACGGCACGCCGAGCTCGTCCTCGAGCTTGCGGACGGCGACGGTCAACGGTGGCTGCGTCATGTGCAGGCGTGCCGCAGCACGACCGAAGTGCAGCTCGTCGGCGACGGCGACGAAATACTTGAGCTGGCGCAGTTCCATGACTTCCATTCGCGATGCATATCAAATGCTCTGCAAATGATATTGGACACACGCGCACCTCGGTGGCCTACTGGAGGTCGAGCATCACTCGAGCACCACTCGATCAACCTCGCAGGGAGCGGATATGACCGACACGATCGTCATCGGCGCGGGACTCGCCGGCGCAGCGGCCGCTTGGCATCTCACCGAACGCGGACACCACGTGACCGTTCTCGAACGGACGACCCCGGCGAACGAGCACGGGAGCTCCCACGGTTCCGCTCGCATCTTCCGGTACGCCTACCCGGAGCAGATCTACACCGACCTCGTCGTGCGGTCGAAGGCGGGCTGGGACGAGCTGCAGCGTGTCAGCGGCACGCAGCTCATCCGCCCGACCGGCGCACTCGACCACGGGAACATCCGCGACCCCGCGGGCCTCGCGGCCGTGCTGGAAACGGCAGGTGTCGAGCACGAGCTCCTCAGCGCCGAGGCAGCCAAGCAGCGCTGGCCGCAGTTCCGGTTCGAGACCGACGTGCTCTGGCATCCGGGGGCCGGAGTTCTCGACGCTGGCGGGACCGTCGACGCGCTCCTGGCCGCCGCATCCGCAACCGGGATGCTCGAGCTGCGCACCTCGTGGCCCGTCGCCCGCGTCGAACGCACCGGCAGCGGCTACCGCGTGCATTCGGCCGACGGGGCGACGGTCGACGCGGACAGCATCGTCGTCGCCGCCGGCGGCTGGCTCCCGGCGCTTCTCGGAGAGCTGTCGCTGCCGACCGCGTTCCTCGATCAGTTCCCGAAGCTGGAGGTGCGCCAGGAACAGGCGTACCACTTCCCCTACCTCGACGATGCGGACTCGGGCCCCGACGCCGCCCCCTGGCCGACCTTCATCAGCAAGTCGCGTCAACTGCAGACCTACGGGCTCCCCGGCGGACGCGACGCCGACTGGCGAGGGCAGAAGGTCGCGCAGTTCAACGGCGGCAAGATCATCGACTCCGCACTCACGCAGGACGGCATCGTGGATGCGGCCAACCGCCGCGCGCTCATCGCGTACGCCGAGAGGTTCCTCCCCGGCGTGCGGCCAGAGCCGTTCGCCGAGACGACCTGCCTGTTCACGACGACACCGAGCGAGGACTTCGTGATCGACCGGGTCGACAACCTCGTGGTACTTTCGGCCTGCTCTGGCCACGGCGGGAAGTTCGCTCCGCTACTCGGAGAGCTCGCCGCCGACCTGCTCACCGGAGCGGGCACCGTTCCCGATGAATTCCGCATCGCCGCAGCGACAGGAGCCGCAGCATGAGCACAACCACGACCGCGACCACGGCGAACGCCGCCCACCCGAGCTCCGTGTCGGCGCTCATGCGCGAGATCGAGCACCTCGGGCGCGACCGGACGCGGGGCGGCTACAGCAGGCCCGTGTACTCGCATCCCGAGCTCGAGCTCCGCGAGTGGTTCCTCGCCGCCGCCGCGGCCCGCGGGCTCGACGTCGAGATCGACGCCAACGGCATCATCTGGGCCTGGTGGGACCGCCCCGACGGCAACCGCTCCGGCGCCCTCATCACGGGTAGCCACCTCGACTCTGTTCCAGGGGGCGGCGCCTTCGACGGCCCCCTCGGGGTGACGGCAGCCCTCGCCGCCGTCGACCTCCTCCGCAGCGAGGGCCGCCAACCCAGCGTCGCCATCGCCATCGCGGTGTTCCCGGAGGAGGAAGGCTCTCGCTTCGGCGTGGCCTGCCTCGGCTCGAGGCTCCTCACCGGTGCCATCGACCCGGACCGGGCCCGGTCGCTGCGGGACGCGGACGGCACGACCTTCGCGGAAGCGTCGGCCGCGGCCGGCTTGGACCCAAGGCATCTCGGCCCAGACCCCTCGAGAGTCGCGCAGTTCAGCGCCTTCATCGAGCTGCATGTCGAGCAGGGCCGCGGCCTCATCGACCTCGCCGGCCCCGTCGCGATCGGCTCATCGATCCTCGGCCACGGCCGTTGGCGAGTGAGCTTCACGGGCCAGGGCAACCACGCCGGAACAACGCTCATGGCCGACCGGCGCGACCCCATGGTCGCCGCAGCTCGGCTGATCGTCGGCATCGAGGAGATCGCCCGCACCGTGCCGGGCGCCCGCGCAACCGTGGGTCGACTCGAGCCGGTCCCCGGCGGGACCAACGTCATCGCATCCCGGGTCGACGCGTGGCTCGACGTGCGCCACCCGGACGATGACGTGACCGCTGCACTCGTCGAGCGCATCCGTACTCGAGCGAGCGAGGTGGCTGCCCAGCAGGGCTGCGAAGCCGTGCTCGTCGAGGAGTCGCTCTCACCGACCGTGTCGTTCGACGCGAACCTCCGAGACACGCTCCAGCGCGCGCTCCCCGAGGCGCCGGTGCTCGACACGGGAGCCGGCCACGATGCCGGAGTGCTCGCGGCGCACCTGCCCACCGCCATGCTCTTCATCCGCAACCCGAGCGGCATCTCGCACTCCCCCGAGGAATACGTCGAAGACGCGGACGCCGACCACGGCGCGCGGGCGCTCGCGACGGCGATCATGGCAGTCGAGGCAGCCCCGCACTGACGTGCCGCGGCGGCGCGACCTCGACTGACGTGCGTGGCCGACGGGGGCGACGCGCCGGGGACTTTCGCGGCAACGGCGCCTGGTACCGAATCTGTCGGTGGTGTGGGGAGGTGGAGCGACGTCTTTTCTTCCGACAGACGGCACTCCCTGCCGGATCTGTCGGTGGTGTAGGAAAGAATGAACAGATGGTCATGTTCCGCCCGAGCCACGACGTCGACGAGACGTCCTGGTTCGGCGAACCCAAGACCGAGCCCAAGACAGCGCCGAAGTCGCGGCGGCGGGACCGCGAGCTCTACGGCCCGGCCGCGCTCGTCGACTACGCGGCGCCGCCCGCGCCGATCCGGCAGGAGCAACCGCGCACGAGCGGTGGACTCACGGAGCTCCCCGCCGAGCCGCTGCCGCGCTTCTACACCTCGGAGACCCGGCCCGCGTCCGCAGCAGCACCGCTCTCGGCAAGCGAGGTGGGCGTCTGGCGCGCCCACGTCCCGGCCTCCGCCGAGACCGCCGCCATCGAGCTCCCGGCAACGCGCGAGGTCGAGGCGATGAGCGCCCACCTCCTTCGAGTGCTCGCCGACTCCAACGACCGCGCGGCCTGGCTCAAAGCCCGCTCCGACGGCGTCACCGCGACAGACGCGGCACGACTCGCGACCCCCTCCTCGGTCAAGCAGGTCGTCAAGGACAAGGTCATGGGCACCTCCTTCAACGGCAACGCGTACACCGACTTCGGCCGGCAGCGCGAGCCGGAGATCGCCAGGTGGGTCATGGAGCGCCACGGCATCCCAGCGAGCGGCCTCCTCTTCCACGCCGAAGCGTCGAAGAGCCACCTCGCGACCCCCGACGGGCTGCACTGCGACGAGGAAGGACGCATCCTCCTCGCCGAGATCAAGACCACCAACAAGGTCTGGAAGCGCATCCCCCGCTCGTACATGCGGCAGATCTGGTGGCAGCAGTACGTGCTCGGCGCCGAGCGCACCCTCATGGTCTGGGAGCGGCACCAGGACTTCATCGTCGTCGACCGCGAGCCGAAGTTCGTGTGGATCGACCGCGACGAGGCCGAGATCGCGAAACTCGTGACGCTCGCCAACGAGGTCCTCAAAGACGTCGAGAAGTACCGCGGTGAGTTCGCGCAGTACTCCACGGGCAACGCCGCGCCGTTCCAGGGGTATGGCAACACGCACAGCAGCAGCGACTACACGCAGTCGTTCTACGACGCCGAGACCTACGCGTAGCCAGCCCCACGGGAGCGGCTCCCTTTCCGGGGGAGGCTCCCTTTCCGGAGGAGGCTCCCTTTCCGGAGGAGTCTCCCTTTCCGGGGGAGAATGGCGCGTATGACTGACGCCTCCGACCTCCAGCCCACCTCCGACACGATGCGCGCCGCCCTTGTCACGGGCATCGGCGGGCCCGAGAAGATGCAGCTCGGCGAGGCGCCTGTCCCGCTCACGCTCAACTCGGACACGCTCGTGCGCGTCAAGGCGGCGGGCGTCAACCCCATCGACGGCAAGACCCGCTCAGGTGCCGGCGCGTCGAAGGCGATCTCGAGCTTCCCCTCGACCCTCGGCGGCGAATTCTCCGGGGTCGTCGTCCGCGCCCCTTACGAGCTCGCGCCGTTCCAGCCCGGCGATGAGGTCTACGGGATGCTCCTCTTCCCGCGTTACTCCGGCGCGTACGCCGAGTACGTCTCCGTCCCGTTCATGAGCCTCGCGAAGAAGCCCGAGAACTTGTCGTTCATCGAGGCCGGCGGCGTTCCGCTCGCGGTGCTCACCGCCTGGGCCGCAGTGGTGGAGGCCGGGGGCGTCTACACCGGACAGCGGGTCCTCATCCATGCCGGCGCGGGCGGCGTCGGCCACTTCGCCGTGCAGCTTGCGAAGTACTACGGAGCCCACGTCATCACCACGGCGTCCGAGCGCAATCACGACTGGCTGCGCGAGCTCGGCGCAGACCAGGTCATCGACTACCGCTCAGCGCGCTTCGAGGACACCATCGCCGAGCCGGTCGACGTCGTCATCGACCTCATCGGCAACGTGAAGGACCAGACAGGGACCCGCTCGCTGCGGGTGCTGCGCGACGGCGGAACGCTCATCAACGTGCCGACTGGCAGCTACCCGGAGCTCTTCGAGGAGGCCGCCGCCGAGAACCGCGGCATAGTCGCGTCGACCCTCAAGCTCTCGCCAGAGGGCCGAATCCTGCAGACCATCACGCAGCTCTTCGAGCAGGGCGCCCTGCAGACCCACGTCGACCGCGTCTTCCCCCTCGCCGAGGCAGGCGCCGCCCAGGAGCTCATCGCAGAGGGCCACGTGCGCGGCAAGGTCGTCCTCGACATCGACGCGTAGGCCGCGAGCAACCGGCCGTCGTCAGGCCACGCTCGCTGCGAGCTCCAGCAGGTGGGCGCGCGTGAGCGCGGCCGCCGATGGCGCGTCCTGCGCATCGATCGCGTCGAGGATGCGGGTGTGGACGAGGTGGTCGGCGTCACTGCCGAACTCGCTGCGAAGGCGCAGCATCCCGATCATGGCCTGCCTGCTGCGGGGCGCGAAGCCCTCGAAGAGCTCCGAGAGGATCTCGTTGTGTGCCGCGGCGACGATGCTGCGGTGCAGCGCGGTGTCCGCATCCACATGCGCCTCGATGCTCGATCGTTGCGCGTCGCGAGCATCGGCGGCCCGCCTCATCGCGAGCAGCTCCTCGCCCGTGCGGCGCTCCGCGGCGAGCGAGGAGGCCTCGACCTCGACCGCGATGCGCGCTTCGATCACCGTCTGGATATCTGCACGCAGCAGCACAGCGTCCAGGGCCTCCGGGGCGTCCAGCGCAATCACGAAGACGCCCGCGCCCTGCCTGGTGGCGAGCACCCCGCTCCCCGCGAGTTGGCGGATGGCCTCGCGAATGGTCGACCGTCCGACGCCAAGTTGGGGTGCGAGCGTCGTCTCTCCCGGGAGCTTCTGGCCGAGTTCCCACTCGCCTGCCCGGATGCGCTCGAGCAGCAGCTTGGCCGCCTGCTCGGCGAGTGGTTCACGGTGGAGGGTGCTCATGCCCCCATCATCTCGCACTCCCGCAACTCGTCTACTTGTCTGAGGAGTTGTGGTAGCTTCTCTCGCATGCCGCGCACTCCGCTCACGCTTCTCTGCCACGGCGGGACCTCGCCTGACCGGTCCCCCGCCGTGGAGCTGAGACGCGCGCCGGTCGTCACGATCGCACGACAACCAAGGACACGACCATGCACAGCAGCGCATCCCGGATCTCTCCCCCAACCGGCCCGATCCCCAACAACGCACCGCACTGGAACCGCCAGCGCCACTCGCAGATGCCATCGCACCGATACCGCGACGTGTACTCGCGGGTCGAGGTGCCCCTGACGGAACGCGACTGGCCCTCACGCCGACTCACGGCAGCACCACTCTGGGTGCCAGTCGATCTCCGCGACGGCAACCAGGCCCTGTCGGAGCCGATGGACCCCGACCGCAAGCGCGTCTTCTTCGAGCTCATGATCCGCATGGGCTACAAGGAGATCGAAGTCGGCTACCCCTCCGCCTCGCAGACGGACTACGACTTCGTGCGCCGCATCGCGACCACCGACATCGCACCGGAAGACGTCACCATCGTGGTGTTCACGCCAGCGCGTCGCGACCTCATCCAGCGCACGGTGGACTCGATCCAGGGCATCAGGAACCCCGTCGTCATCCACCTCTACACCGCGACGGCGCCGGCCTGGCGCGATGTCGTCCTCGGGAAGAGCAAGCAGCAGCTGAAAGAACTGATCCTGGCCGGGGGCAGAGATGTCCTCGAGCTCGCCGGCCACCTGCCGAACGTCCGATTCGAATTCTCGCCAGAGGTGTTCAACCTCACCGAACCCGACTACGTGATCGACATCTGCGACGCCATGACAGCGCTCTGGATGGCAACCCCGGATCGGCCGGTCATCCTGAACCTTCCCGCCACGGTAGAGGTCGCGACCCCGAACGTCTACGCGGATCAGATCGAGTACATGCACAAGCACCTCGCGAGGCGCGACTCGGTGATCCTCTCCGTGCACCCCCACAACGATCGAGGGACCGGAATCGCCTGCGCCGAGCTCGCAGTGCTCGCAGGAGCGCAGCGAGTGGAAGGCTGCATCTTCGGCAACGGCGAGCGCACCGGCAACGTCGACATCGCAGTCCTCGCGTTGAACCTGCACGCGCAGGGCATCGACCCGATGATCGACTTCTCGGACATCGACGCGATTCGCCGAACGGTGGAGTACAGCAACCGCCTCGAGATCCACCCGAGGCACCCGTACGCAGGAGACCTCGTCCACACGGCCTTCAGCGGGACGCACCAGGACGCCATCAAGAAGGGACTCGCCGAGCATCGATCCCGAGCTGCGCTCGAGATGCGGGCAGAACGCGAAACCGAGTGGCGCGTGCCCTACCTGCCGATCGACCCCGCCGACATCGGGCGCAGCTACGACGCCGTCATCAGAGTCAACTCGCAGTCAGGCAAGGGCGGCATCGCCTACCTCCTCGAGGCGGACTACGGCATCGAGCTCCCCAGACGCCTGCAGATCGACTTCGCCAGGCGCGTCCAGGAGCACACCGATACCAGCGGCCTGGAGATCGAGGCGGCACAGCTGCTCGAGCTCTTCGAGCGCAGCTACCTCCGCGTCGACACGTCCGGCGTGGAATTGCTCGACTTCAGCGTCGAAACCCGCGAAGACGTCACGCGCACGCGCATTCGCGTGAGCGTCGACGGCGTCGAGCACACCGGCATCTTCGACGAGCTCGGCCCCGCAGAGGCCGTCACCCAGCTCCTCGCCGACGCGGGCATCTCCGTCGACATACGCTCACTCCACCAGACATCGCTCGGCGCCGGCAACAGCAGCGATGCTCTGACGCTCCTGGAGTACAACGACTCGTCAGGCGCACACTGGGTCGCCGGCCGAGACCGGTCTGTGCTGTCGGCAACCGTGCAGGCGATCCTGAGCGCTGCGCGACGCCAGCTCGCAGCGCTCGAACGCGCGTAGCGGCCACCGCGGAAACGCAAGAACGGCCCAGTCCGAAGACTGGGCCGTTCTCGCGTGGCGGATGCGGGGCATCCACCTGAGCTGTGCAGCTCGCGGCAGACTAGATCGCGTTGACGTCCAGCGGGATGCCGGGGCCGAAGGTCGTCGAGACGACAGCCTTCTGGATGTAGCGGCCCTTCGAGCTCGACGGCTTGAGGCGGACGACCTCGTCGAGAGCTGCGCGGAGGTTCTCGCCGAGCTGCTCCGACGTGAACGCCGACTTGCCGACGATGAAGTGCACGTTGGAGTGCTTGTCGACGCGGAACTCGATCTTTCCGCCCTTGATCTCGGTGACAGCCTTGGCCGGGTCGGTCGTGACCGTTCCGGTCTTCGGGTTCGGCATGAGGCCACGGGGTCCGAGGACCTTACCGAGGCGTCCGACCTTGCCCATGAGGTCAGGGGTGGCGACCGCGGAGTCGAAGTCGGTCCAGCCGTCTGCAACGCGAGCGATGAGCTCGTCGCCGCCGACCTCGTCAGCACCAGCAGCGATAGCCGCCTCTGCCTTGTCACCCGTCGCGAAGACGATGACCTTGGCCGTCTTGCCGGTGCCGTTTGGCAGGCTGACGGTGCCGCGAACCATCTGGTCAGCCTTGCGCGGGTCTACACCCAGGCGAAGAGCGACCTCGACGGTGCTGTTGAACTTGGACGAGCCGGTCTCGCGTGCGAGCTCGACGGCCTCGGCGAGACCGTAGAACTTGTCCTCGCCGATCTTCTCTGCCGCGGCACGGTATGCCTTGGACTTAGCCATGTTGTTCTCCTTCAAGAGTTGCGGTTGCGAGCCTGGCCGGCTCTCCCGCGATGTTCAGTACCGCGCCCGAAGCGCGACGTGTGGTGTTGGGAGCGGGAAGGCCTTAGCCCTCGACCGTGATTCCCATGGAGCGAGCCGTACCGGCGATGATGCGCGACGCCATGTCGATGTCGTTCGCGTTCAGGTCGGACTGCTTCTGCTCGGCGATCTCGCGGACCTGGGCGGCGGTGAGCTTGCCGACCTTGGCCGTGTGAGGCGTCGGGGAGCCCTTCTTGACGCCGGCAGCCTTCTTGATGAGCTCGGCAGCAGGAGGGGTCTTCAGGATGAAGGTGAACGAACGGTCTTCGTACACGGTGATCTCGACGGGGATCACGTTGCCACGCTGCGACTCGGTAGCCGCGTTGTAGGCCTTGCAGAACTCCATGATGTTGACGCCGTGCTGACCGAGCGCGGGGCCGATAGGAGGAGCCGGGTTAGCGGCGCCAGCCTGGATCTGCAGCTTGATCAGACCCGAGACCTTCTTCTTGGGTGCCATGTCTTTTCCTTCTTTCGATTCGAACTCCGCGCTGATGCGCGGCGCTCTCCCGGTGGCCCGGCGGTTCCGGACTCCGGTGGTTTCTGAGGGCAGCAGCCCTATTGGAGCGAGATCTAGAGCTTCGTGACCTGGTCGAAGCTGAGCTCGACCGGGGTCTCGCGCTCGAAGAGCGACACGAGCACGGTGAGCTTGCCGCTCTCGGGCTTGATCTCGCTGATCGATCCGGTGAGCCCCTCGAAGGAGCCCTCCTTGATCGTGATGGTCTCGCCGATCTCGAAGTCGATCTCTGCGATGGGCTGGCGCTTCTGGAGGCCAGCCTGACCGGATGCGTTCGCCTTCGCGGGTGCTTCAGCGACTTCGACCAGACTCTTCAGCATCTCAAATGCTTCGTTGAAGCGCAACGGGGTCGGGTTGTGGGCGTTGCCCACGAAGCCGGTCACACCCGGCGTGTGACGGACAACCGACCAGCTGTCCTCGTTGAGCATGAGGCGGACGAGCACGTATCCGGGGATGCGGACACGCGTGACCATCTTGCGCTGGCCGTTCTTGATCTCGACCACGTCTTCCATGGGGACTTCCACCTGGTAGATGAAGTCGCTCATGTTCATGGACTCGGTGCGCTGGTGCAGGTTCTGCTTCACGCGACGCTCGAAACCGGCGTAGGTGTGGATGACGTACCACTTGCCCGGCTTGAGGCGCAGCTCGCGCTTGAAGGTCTCGTACGGGTCGACGTCCGGGTCTTCCTCGAGAGCCTCGACCTCTTCGTCCTCGGTCGCGGCAGCCGCGGCGGCCTCTTCCTCGCTCGTGTCGATCTCGAGGACATCGTTGACGATCGCGTCGACCTCGGGGTCGACGACGTCCGCGCCTTCTCCGTCGTCGAGGTCTTCCTCGGTCACGACTTCGTCGGACTCTTCGATCTCGTGGGCCGCGTCGAACTCTGCGTCGATGTCGCGGTCACCCTCCTGGGCCTCTACGACTTCGGAGTCCTGCTCCAGGGCGGTCTCGTAAAGACCGTTCGGGTCGGCGACGTTCGGGTCTGACACGATTCCTCATCTCGATTCTGTGATGCTGGGCTGCTCGCCCGTTGTCGGTGGAGGCCTGTGAGCCGGTGGAGAGCTTGGCGCGCTCCGGCTATTCCGTCGGGACCGGCGTCGCGGCCGGCTCGCTCGGGAAGAACGAGCTTCCCTGACCGAAGACCCACGAAGCGCCCCACCCGAAGAGCAGGTCGAGCACCGTGACGAGCGCCATCATGAAGATGACGAAGACGAGCACGACGCCCGTGAACTTGAAGAGCTCAGCCCGGGTCGGGGTGACGACCTTCTTGAGCTCGCCCATGACCTGACGGAAGAAGAGAGCGATACGGCCGATGATGCCGCGCTTCGGCTCGGAGCCTCGCTTTGACTCGGCGACGTCTGTCGCCTCATCTGACTTGCTTGGACTCACGCGCTCTCCCTTTCGATGGTTGAGACCTTCGATGGTGGGCCCCGTAGTGGGTGCGTTCAGCACCGAAATGCAGGGCGGACAGGACTCGAACCTGCAACCTGCGGTTTTGGAGACCGCTGCTCTACCAATTGAGCCACCGCCCTTTGCGTGAACACCGGATGCGTGCATCCGTTCACCCTGATACCGTCTGCAGCCGTTCCATAGGGAACAGTTTCAGGCGCGGTTCAGTATGTCGCTTTCGGCAACCAGGAAAGCATACGACAGGTGCCACACGGAAGTCCAACGCGGGCGCAACTCGCTGACGAGGCGTGGCCACCGGACCTAGACTCAGGGCCATGGTTTCCGACTCACGTCTCTCTCCTCGCATCGCCGCGATCGCCGAATCCGCAACCCTCAAGGTCGACGCGAAGGCCAAGGCCCTCAAGGCCGCCGGCCGGCCCGTCATCAGCTACGCGGCGGGCGAGCCCGACTTCCCGACTCCGCAGCACGTGGTCGACGCCGCCCTCGTCGCCGTGAGCGACCCCAAGAACCACCGGTACACGCCGGCGCCTGGCCTGCCGGAACTCCGCGAAGCCATCGCCGAGAAGACGAAGCGCGACTCGGGCTGGGATGTCCCCGCCTCGCAGGTCATCGTCACGAACGGCGGCAAGCAGGCCGTCTACCAGGCCATCAACACCGTCGTCGGCGCAGGCGACGAGGTCCTCCTCCCCGCCCCGTACTGGACGACGTACCCCGAGGTCATCCAGCTCGCGGGCGGCACCACCGTTCCCGTGTTCGCCGGCGCCGACCAGGAGTACAAGGTCACCGTCGACCAGCTCGAAGCCGCACGCACCCCCGCCACGAAGGCGATGCTCTTCGTCTCGCCGTCGAACCCGACCGGCGCCGTCTACTCCGAGGCCGAGACGCGCGCCATCGGCGAGTGGGCCGCCGAGCACGGCATCTGGGTCATCGCCGACGAGATCTACCAGAACCTCACGTACGACGGCGTCCGCGCAGTGTCCATCGTCGAGGCCGCCCCGGCGGTCGCCGACCGCACGATCCTGGTCAACGGCGTTGCGAAGTCGTTCGCGATGACCGGCTGGCGCGTCGGATGGATGGTCGGGCCCGTCGACGCCATCAAGGGGGCGGGCAACCTGCAGTCGCACCTCACGAGCAACGTCAACAACATCGCGCAGCGTGCCGCGCTCGCCGCGCTCACGGGGCCCACCGAGCCCGTCGAGCAGATGCGCCTCGCCTTCGACCGCCGCCGCACGACGATGGTCGAGGAGCTGAGCAAGGTCAACGGCTTCCGCGTGCCGACGCCGGAGGGCGCCTTCTACGTGTACGCCGACGTGCAGAGGCTCATCGGGAAGGAGATCGAGGGGCGCCAGATCAACTCCTCGCTCGACCTCGCCGACCTCATCCTCGACGTCGCGGAGGTCGCGGTCGTGCCAGGTGAGGCGTTCGGCCCATCCGGGTACCTGCGCCTCAGCTACGCGCTCGGCGACGACGCGCTCCTCGAGGGCGTGCAGCGCCTGCAGAAGCTCTTCGCGGGCGTCGAGCTCTAGCCCGCGCCGCGCGGCCCCGCGTTCGCAGCCGCGCCCGCGCGCCGCGCATCCGCTCCCCCGAATAGGCCAGTTTCACCCCATCCGGACGCTCAGGATGGGGCGAAACTGGCCTATTCGAGGTTCGTGGGGGCGGCGGGCGACGCGCAGGCCTGCAAGCGGGCGTGGATCAGCGGGCGGGCGTGGGTCAGCGGGCGGGCGTGGGCCAGCGAGCAGACGGGTCAGCGAGCGGGCGGGCGTGGGCCAGCGAGCGGGCGTTACTACGGCGTCGTGAAGGTGATCTCCGCGACCTTCTGCGAGATGCGCGAGTTCGGGTCGTCCAGCTCCCCGCCCCACGCGTTCGCCAGGATCGTGATCTTGGTGCCGGTCGAAGGCATGTAGCGGGACGCCATCATTCCCTCGGAGCCGTCCGACCAGCGCAGGCGCTGCGCCAGGAGCTCCAGCTCGTAGCCGCCTGCCCCCTTCAGGACGAGCGGAACGGGGTCGCCAACCGGCTCCGGCTTGGCGGTGAACTGCAGCGACGCCGAGTTCAGCTCCGACCTCGTCATGTCCTCGTCCCGGTACTCGCTCTTGTGCAGGTTCTCCTGGGCGATCGAGAAGTAGGCACCGGATGCGGGGTCGCTCAGGATGTAGAGGTTCGGCTGCCGTTCGGAGATGTCCTGCTCCCATCCGCCGAGGGGTGGGTTCACGACGGTGATGCCGTTCGGGAACACGACGTCGGTCGTGATCGGGATGAACCCGGGTGCGGCGTCCTGGGGCGCGGCAGGCATGAGCGTGCTCGTCGGCACGGGGGTCGAGGTCGCCGCGTTCGGGTCGGCGCCGCCGACGGGGATGGTGGGATCGTTCGGCGAGCTGAACGCCATGAAGAGGCCCACGACGAGGGCGATGATCGCGACGCCGCTGATGCCGACGCCGAGGAGCAGGCCGACGGGGCGCCTGCGCTGCTTCTGCAGCTCAGGGTCTTCGCCGAGCTCTCGACGCCGTGGTTGCGGTGTCGCCTGCTGCTGCGGGGCGTAGCGAGGCGGCGGGGCACCAGCCGGCAGATGCGACGGTGGGGCCTGAACGAACGGCGCCTGCCCGGGGATGCCGGTCTGCGGCTGGCCTGGGAACTGCCCGGGATGCTGTGGCTGGCCTGGCGCGGGAGGTCGCCCGGGAGCAGGGAACTGACCCGGCGCGCCAAAGCCGCCAGGAGCCTGGCCAGGTCCGGCACCAGGGTGCGGGAACTGACCGGGAGCCGGCGGCTGCCCGTTCGACGGCGCTCCCCTCTGAGGCTGCTGACCGGGGCCCTGCTGCCCCGGACCTTGCCGACCGGGACCTTGCTGACCAGAGGCCTGCTGACCAGGCCCTTGCTGACCGAAGCCCTGGGCCGGTGGTCCGCCCCACTCGCCCTGGCCACCCTGAGGAGCGGCACCCGGCTGCTGCCGGCGGGGGTCGAACCCGCCGTTCTGACCCGGCGGTGGCGTGAGGGGCGGTTGCGTCATGCCTGCGAGAGTACCGCCCGCGCCAGGCAGCTGCCTTGAGAGCTGCCTTGGCGCGGGCGGTACATGCGGCTGGGCGACGGTCAGTCGAAGATGCGTCGCAGCAGGTTCGTGTCGGCGAGGTCGACGAGCTCGTCTCCGCGCCCGGAGAGCACTGTTCGCAGCGCGTAGAGGGTGAAGCCCTTGACCTGCTCGGCCGTGATGGTCGGCGGGATGGACAGCTCCTG
Organism: Pseudoclavibacter sp. VKM Ac-2888; assembly: GCF_015351285.1. Classification (NCBI taxonomy): domain Bacteria; kingdom Bacillati; phylum Actinomycetota; class Actinomycetes; order Micrococcales; family Microbacteriaceae; genus Pseudoclavibacter; species Pseudoclavibacter sp. VKM Ac-2888. The sequence continues at coordinate 70,958 of NZ_JADKSM010000005.1, read as the reverse complement.
CCGTGCGGTCACGACGTCGATGAGCGCGGGCCCGTCGTGGGCGAAGGCTTCGCGGAGGGCGGCCTCGAGGTCGTTCGGGTTCTCGACGCGCTGCCCGTGGATGCCGACCGCCTTGGCGACTTCGGCGAAGTCGGGGTTGTCGAGGTCGGTGCCGTAGTTCACGAATCCGGCGGCCTTCATCTCGACCTCGACGAAGTTCAGCGACGAGTTGTTGAACACGACGATCTTCACGGGCAGCTTGCTCTGCTTGAGCGTGAGCAGCTCCCCCAGGAGCATCGCGAGTCCGCCGTCTCCCGCGAGCGCCACCACCTGGCGCCCAGGGAAGGCGGTTTGCGCACCGACCGCCTGCGAAAGGGCGTTGGCCATGGAGCCGTGACTGAACGATCCGATGAGCCTCCTCTGGCCGTTCATCTCGAGGTAGCGGGCCGCCCAGACGACGGGGGAACCGACATCCGGGATGAAGACGGCGTCGTGGCTCGCGAGCTCGCTCACGAGCCGTGCCACGTACTGCGGGTGGATGGGGGCGCGCCCCCGGTCGTTGTCGGCAAGCGCGTCGAGGTCCTTCCGGGCCTTCCGGTAGTGCTTCACCGAGGCTTCGAGGTGCCTGCCGCTCTTGTTGGCCTCGAGAAGCGGGATGAGGGCGTCGAGGGTGTCGCCGACGTCGCCGACGAGCCCGAGGTCGAGGGGCGTGCGCTTGCCGAGCTGCTCGCCGCGGATGTCGACCTGGATGATCTTCGCCTGTGACGGGAAGAACTGCTGGTACGGGAAGTCGGTGCCGAGCATGAGGAGCGCGTCGCAGTCTTCGATGGCCCGGTAGCCGGAGGAGAAGCCGAGCAACCCCGTCATGCCGACGTCGTAGGGGTTGTCGTACTCGATGAACTCCTTCCCGCGGAGCGCGTGCACGATGGGTGCCTGCAGCGCCTCAGCGGCGGCAAGCAGCTGCGCGTGTGCGCCCTGTGTGCCAGCGCCACCGAGAATGGTGACCTTCTTCGCCGAGTTGAGGATGTCGGCGGCCTGCGCCAGTTCGTCGTCGGCAGGTCGCACGACGGGCTTCGCAGGCAGGATGGGTGCCGACTTGCGTCGTCCTGCGCTCTCCTGCAGGAAGATCTCGCCGGGAATCACGACGACGGCGACGCCTCGCTTCTCGACCGCGGCGCGCATGGCGATCTCCAGGATCCGAGGCAGCTGCTCCGGCACCCCCACCATCTCGCAGTACACGCTGCTCTCCCGGAAGAGCTCCTGCGGGTGCGTCTCCTGGAAGTAGCCGCTGCCGATCTCCGCGGACGGGATGTGGGCGGCGATCGCGAGCACGGGAACGCGGCTTCGGTTCGCGTCGTACAGCCCGTTGATGAGGTGCAGGTTGCCCGGGCCACAGCTGCCGGCGCACACAGCGAGCTCGCCCGTGAGTGCGGCGTCTGCGGAGGCGGCGAAGGCGGCGGCCTCCTCGTGTCGCACGTGCGACCAGGCGACCGCGTCGTTTCGTCGGATGGCGTCAGTGAATCCGTTGAGCGAGTCTCCGGGTAGCCCGTAGACGCGCTCGACTCCGGCATCGTGGAGGATATCGACGATCGTGTCAGCGACTGTAGTCATGCCGTGATCCTCTGCCTCGAAACGGGGAGCCAGCCGAGCGCCGGACCGGGGACGAATCGATGTGGGTGATATGTCGTCGGCTAGGCCTGACTGACCCGCACCATGTTGCCGGATGGGTCGCGGAATGCGGCATCTCTGACGCCCCAGAACTGATCGGTGGGCTCTTGCAGCACCTCGACTCCGCCCGCCGCCAGCACCCTCTCGAACAGCGCGTCGAGGTCGCTCGTTCGGAACAGGAGGCCGGGCAGCTCCCCCTTCGCCAGCAGCGCTGCGAGCGTGTCGCCATCTTCCTCCGAACGCCCCGCCTTAGGGTGCGAGAGCACGATCTCGAGCTCCGGCTGCCCGGGGGCGGAGAGCGTGACCCAGCGGAACCCCTCATTCGGAACCTCGCTGCGCACCTCCAGGCCGAGGGCGTCTCGGTAGAACACGAGCGCCGCATCCGGGTCGTCGGTGAACACGTGCACGTGGCTGAGTGAGAGCGTCATGTGTCCGATGCTAGGACCGGCCGCCGACATTCACTTCTTCGAAACTGCTCAGAGACGTGCCTGCCCGTCGCCGGCTTCCCGTTGCGCCATTCCTGGTCGGTCGCGCACGCGGCGGGGACGCCCCCAGATCTGCGAGGTGCAGCTCGGGATGACGACGCTGCCGCTGTCATCACGCGCCCGATAGGCGCTCGGAGACTCTCCGACGATCTCCGCGAAGCGGCTGCTGAACGACCCGAGACTCGTGGCCCCGACCGCCGTGCACGCATCCGTCACGCTCACCTCGCCGCTGCGCAGCAGCGCCTTGGCACGCTCGATGCGCCGTGTCATGAGATGGGCATATGGGGTCTCGCCGTACGCCTCTCGGAAGCGTCGACTGAAGTGAGCCGCCGACATGTGGGCTGCCTTCGCCATGGTCGGCACATCGAGCGGGCTCGCGAACTCCCGGTCGATGAAGTCGCGCGCACGACGAAGACGGCGAAGCTCATCGAGATCGGGTGAGGCCATGGCACCAGTATGTGCGGGTGTGTCCGCCCAGGTCTGACCAACTTGAGTGCAAAAACTCGCGAACGGGCCCCACTGCGGCCCAGTGCAGGGGATATTGCACGGAAGCTGGTCAGCGGCGGCGCGGCCCGCACCTCCCCCGAACGGTGGATGCGTATCCGCCGGTCGGGCCCTGTCGCGCACGCCCCGCGGCGCGTTTGATTGCACCATGAGCACACAAGCAGCCATCGAGGTCACCGACCTCGTCAAGCGCTACGGCGACCGCGACGTCGTCGACGGCCTCTCCTTCGAGGTCCGACACGGCGAGACCTTCGCCTTCCTCGGCCCCAACGGCGCTGGCAAGAGCACCACGATCGAGATCCTCGAGGGCTTCCGCACGGCGACCTCCGGTACCGCGCGCGTGCTCGAGCAGGACCCGGCCCGCGGCAACGCCGAGTGGCGAGGCCGAATCGGCGTCGTCAGCCAGTCGAGCGCCGACATCGAGCGCTACTCGGCCCGCGAGGTGCTGCGCCACTTCGCAAGCCTCTACCGAAACCCTCGCGCCGTGGACGACACCATCGAGCGGTGCGGCATCGCCCCATTCGCGTCGCAGCGAGTCGGTCGCCTCTCCGGTGGCCAGAAGCGGCGAGTGGATGTCGCGCTCGGCATCATCGGCAACCCGGAGGTGCTGTTCCTCGACGAGCCGACAACCGGGTTCGATCCCAACGCGCGCCGCGAGTTCTGGGGACTCATCCAGCAGCTCAAGGGCGAGGGCATGACCATGGTGCTCACGACGCACTATCTCGACGAGGCGGAGCAGCTCAGCGACCGCGCCGGGATCATCGCCGCCGGGAAGCTCGTCGAGATCGGCGACATCGCGACGATCGGCGGGCCGAAGTCGCGCACACCGCGGGTTCGCTGGCAGGAGCAGGACGGCAGGTGGCGCGAGGAGACGACGGATGCGCCCGCACAGCTCGTCGGCGCGCTCGTCGAGCGCCTCGGCCCGGAACCCGCCGGACTCACCGTGACCCGCCCGTCCCTGGAGGACGTCTACCTGGAGATCATCGGCGAGCACCCGGCCGCCTCCCCCGGAACGCCCGCGACTGCCTCACCCGCCGCGGGACTCGCGGCGACCGACGATGCAGCCCGCGCTGCCGCACCCGCAGGAGGAACACGATGAACCAGACCGCGGTCTCGGGCGACGCGAAGGCGCAGCCGAGCATCCAATCGCCCACACGCACACCGTCGCAGCCCAGGTCCACGATCGGCAACGGTCTTCGGCGCATCGCCTTCGAGCTGCGCGGCTACTTCCGGCAGACCGACCAGGTGTTCTTCGTCTTCCTGTTCCCGCTCGTCATGTTCGCGCTCTTCGCCTCGATCTTCAGCGGCGAGACGGTCGTCGACGACCCACGCTTCGCCGACGTGACGATGTCGCAGTACTACCTGACCGGGATGCTCGCGATGGCGATCCTCCTCTCCGGCATGCAGTTCCTCGGCATCGACATCGCCACGGAGAAGCACGAGGGCGGCCTCGCCCGACTCGGCGCGACCCCGCTCAGCCCGGTGTCGTTCTTCATCGGGAAGATCGGGCTCGTCCTCATCACCTGCACGCTGCAGCTGGCGATGCTGATGGGGCTCGCGGTCATCGCCTTCGACATCTCGCTGCCGGAAGATGGCGAGCTGTGGGCGCGCTTCGCCTGGCTCGCTGCCCTCGGCATCCTCTGCTTCGCCTCCCTCGGAATCGCGATCTCGGCGCTCCCGCGCTCTGCACGGTCCGCATCCGCCATCGTGCTGCCGCTTGTGCTCGTGCCGCAGTTCCTCTCGGGCATCTACGTGCAGTTCTCGGTCCTGCCCGAGTGGATGCAGCAGGTGTCGAACCTCTTCCCCCTCGCCGGTCTCGTGCGCGGGATGCGCAGCGTGTTCCTGCCAGATGCCTTCGCGGCTGCCGAGGTCGGAAGCACGTGGGGACTGGGGGCCGCGGCGATCACACTCGGGGCCTGGACCGTCATCGGGCTCGTCGCGAGCCTGCTCACCTTCCGCTGGAGTCGAGGGCGGAGTTGACGCTCCTGACCCGACCGTGCAGCAATGTCGGTGGGGTGCGGGAGGATGAGCGCATGGTCGACTTCTGGTTTCGGGACGGGCGCTGGTGGCACCTGCTGATCGTGGGCACGGCGCTCGCGAACACCGTCGTCGCGGGCTCGGTGGCGGCCTTCGCGGCCACCGAGTCCGAACGCTCCGAGGCGCTCGTGGCGACGGGGGCGCTCCTGCTCATTCCCGTCGTGTGGCTCGCTTTCGGCGTCAGGTCGCTCACCGACCCGCGCCGCGGCGCGGCGCTGATCCTGCTCGTCACGCTGCTCGTGACGGTCTCGATGGTGCTCGTGCCCTGGACGGGCTTCGTGCAGACCCTCATCTATCCGCTCGTCTGGCTGGTGTGCGTGAGCGCGAGGCGGAGCATCCTCGTCTCGATCGGCATCGCGTTCGGCATCGGCGCGGTGTCGGCGCTGTACAACGGGGTCGAGGAGATCCCGGACATCCTGCCGGGCCAGCTCTTCAGCGTTGCGGCGACCTGCGGCATCGGGCTGTCGATCAGCTACGCCTGGCGAGTGGCCGACGAGCGACGTGAGCTGCTCGAGCAGCTCACGGCCTCCCAGGAGCACGTGCAGGAGCTCTCTCGGCTGAGCGGCGCCTCCGTCGAGCGGGAGCGCATCTCCCGCGACCTGCACGACACGCTGGCTCAGACGTTGGCCGGCCTCGCGATGCTGGCTGACCGCAGCGCGAAGGAGATCGGGCGGATGCGCGACGACGAGAGCTCCCCGGGGGCTCACCTGCGCGAGGAGCTCTCCGCGCAGGAGGAACGGGCCGACCTCATCGCGTCGCTCGCCCGCGACGCTCTCGCCGAGGCGCGGGGCCTCATCGCCGAGAACGCGCCGGTGCGGTCGACCGACCCCGCGGAAGCGACCTTCGCAGATGCCCTGAGGCGCCTCGTCGACCGGTTCCGGCGCGAGACGGGCGTGCTGGCCGAGGCTCGAATCGACCTGGAGGCCGGAACGCTGGAGCGGGAGAGCGAAGTGGTCCTGCTGCGATGCGCGCAGGAGGCCCTGTCGAATGCGAGGCGGCACGCTCATGCCACGAATGTGCAGCTCTCAGTGGAGCACGGGGCCGCGAACGTCGTGCTGAACGTCACCGACGACGGCCGAGGATTCGAGCTGGAGGCGGAGCCAAGCGGATTCGGGTTGGACAGCCTCCGCGACCGCGCCAACGCGATCGGGGGTGGCGTGGACATCGCCAGCGCACCAGGGCGTGGCACGATCGTGACCGTGACGATTCCGGCGAAAGCGAGTGCCGAGCGATGATCCGCATCCTGGTCGCCGACGACCACCCCATCGTGCGCGCCGGACTCGTGGGCATCTTCGAGGACGAGCCCGACATCGAGGTCGTCGCTGAAGCCGCCAACGGGGCCGACGCGGTTGCTCGCGCGACCGCGACGACGCCCGCCGTCGTCGTCATGGACCTGCGCATGCCGGGCACCGACGGTGTGAGCGCGACGAGGCAGATCCTGGCGGCGCTCCCCGAGACAGGCATCCTCGTCGTCACGACCTACGACAGCGACGACGCGATCATCGGTGCCATCGAAGCCGGGGCAAGCGGCTACCTGCTCAAGACGGCCAGCGGGGCAGAGCTCGTGGAGGCCGTTCGTCGTGTGGCCGCGGGCGAGCTGGCCCTCGCACCATCGGTGACCGCGAAGCTCGTAGCCCAGACGCGAGCTGCCGGGGCAGCGGCATCCGCCGGTTCCAGCACCGCGCATCCGCCTGCCGGTTCGCCCGGTTCAGCCCCCGCGCTCAGCGAACGCGAGCTGCAGGTGCTGCAGCTCGTCGCCGACGGCATGTCCAACCCTGAGATCGCCGTGCGCCTCCACATCGGTGAGGCGACCGTGAAGACGCACCTCGGCAAGGTCTTCGCGAAGCTCGAGGTCAACTCCAGGGTGCGCGCCGTGACGAGGGGCCTCGATCTCGGCCTGCTCCGCCGGAGCTAGGGCGTCGGCGGACCCAGCGGCCCGCATGGGACCAAGGCGCATGAGCGCGAAAGCGTACCTCCCTGCTGCGGATCCAGGCCAGGGGTCTCTCCGCCCGAAGTCGTAGGCTTGACGCATGAAGTCTGCACGCGTCGCCCTGCTTGCACTCCCGACGATCGCGGTCACCGCGCTCGGTTTGAGCGGATGCGCTCCCGCAGCCACGCCGACGAGCGTCGCGAGCGACAACTACGGCGGCCTGCCCAAGGGATTCGGCGAAGATGTCGGAGCCGGCGACATGGAAGGACCGCTCGTCATGTGGCTCGACGAGGGCTCCTCGATCTCCGTCACGACGTGGGGCAGCTCGGGATGCCCGGCGATCCTCACCGAAGTCAACGCGGTGGACGCGCAGACCCTCGACCTGCAGTACCTCGAGGCCACGGCCTACCCCGACCAGGCATGCACGGCGGACTATGCCCCGCACACGAGCGAGATCGACCTCCCCGACGACGCCACGGGCACGCCGCTGACTGTCACGGTGAGCTTCGACGGCGAGGAGCCCCGCGCCTCCGTCGTCCTCGACTGACCCGAGCATCCGGGGGCTGCGTGGCATCCACCAGAGTGCCCTGCCCTACCCTGCCAAAAGGTTGACGGGTATTCGCAGACTCGATAGGGTCACAGCACGCGCCTAGACAGAGAGGAGTCCCGATAATGCGTACGTTCACATTTTGCATTCAGCAGTCGGCGACTCGTTCCCTGGGCGCCCACATCTCCTGAGCTCCGTGTCGTGGGTGAAGTCTGCCCCCACACCCGACGGATACGCCGCGGCATAGCAGCCGCCGCATTCGTCGACTGCACGGCAGTCACGTCTCTCGCGCTGCGTTAACGCGGCCCCGCTCGAGTGAGCGCCTTCTTCTTGCATGCCTTCTGTCGGAGAGACCACTCTCATGAATCACGTCCTGACCACCGTCCACACCTCAAACCCGAGCACCGTGCACGTCACGATCACGCCCACATCCGCGTCCACGCCCACATCCGCGGTGCAGCCTTCGCTGCTCCACCGCATCGAGTTGCGCGTCGCACTGTGGCTGCTCATGCGCAGCGCGCGGCGTCAAGCACCCGAACTGGACCACGCCGAGCAGCATCGTCGGCGCCGCAACAGTTCGGAGCGCGCCCGCCGCGAGCAGGACGCACTCCGCGCCTGGTGCGCGCAGTGCATGCACCACTGACACGCGTGCCGAGCGGACGCTGGGTGCACCGAACGGGAAGCCCCGAAGCGCGTGCAGCGCTTCGGGGCTTCCGGCTCACCCGGCTGGTCTCGCCCGGCTGTGCCTAGATCGTCAGGTCGACGAGGACAGGCTCGTTGACGAGCCGCACGCCGTATTCCGCTTCGACGCGCGCACGGACGAAGCGGGCGAGCTCCACGATCTGCTCGGCAGTCGCACCGCCGCGGTTCGTGATCGCGAGCGTGTGCTTCGATGAGATGGCGGCGTTCGAGCCCGGCAGCGAGAAGCCCTTCTGCACACCGGCGTGGTCGATGAGCCACGCAGCGCTGAGCTTCACGAGCGGGGAGCCGTCTTCGTCCTTGCCCGCGTCGAACTTCGGCATCTCGGGCAGCTCGCTCGCGAACGAGGAGCGGACGATCGGGTTCATGAAGAAGGAACCGGACGAGACGGAGTCGCGGTCGTGCGCATCCAGCACCATGCCCTTCGAGGCGCGCAGGCGGATGACGGCGTCGCGGACGACGTGCACGGGCATCCGCTCGCCGAGGGGCACGTCGAGCGCGCGCGCGAGCTGGTCGTAGCGGACCGGTTCGCTCTGGCCCTCCGGCATCTCGACGAGGTCGAGTTCGACGCGAGTCACGACGCCACGCAGCTCGCCGCGCTTGATCGCCGAGGTGCGGTAGCCGAGACCGAGGTCGGCGGCGTCGATCCAGCGCACTGTATCGGCGTCGGCGTCGTAGAACTCGATGCGGGCGAGCACATCGGAGAGCTCCTGCCCGTACGCCCCGATGTTCTGCACTGGGGTCGCGCCGACGGAGCCGGGAATGCCGGCGAGCGCCTCGATGCCGCTCCAGTTGCGAGCGACGGCGTAGTCGACGAGGGCGCTCCACGACTCACCGGCGTCGATGCGCACGCGAGCCTGGCCCACCTTGTCGACGGGCCCGTCCAGCTGGTGGATGCCCTTCGTCACGACGTGCAGCACGGGTTCGTCGATGCGGTCGTCGGTGGCGATGGTGTTGGACCCCCCGCCGAGGATCAGCGGCTGCTCGTAGTTCGCGAACAACTCCTCGGCCGCGGCGATCAGCTCAGGGCGCGTCGCGGGGGCGACGAGCTGCGTCGCCTCCCCACCGACCTGCGTGGTCGTGAGCTCGGAGAGCCTCGTCACGCGGTGGCCTCTGCGGGCAGCACGGCGGGAACCTCGCCGCGGAAGTCGGCGCGCACCTGCGACTTCGCGAGCACCGTCTGCCCGCCGAAGGACACGACGAGGTCGATGCGACCGACGCCGTCCTCGCCGGCGAGCTGACCGATCTTCGCGACGACCGACACCTCCGCGCCGGTCTGCGGGTCGACGACGACGGGCCGCGTGAAGCGCACCTGGTAGTCGACGACGCGGCCAGGGTCGCCGAGGGCGTCGACGACGGGCTGCAACGCGACACCCATGGTGAGCATCCCGTGCGCGAGCACACCGGGCAGCCCGACCGCTTCGGCCACGTCGTCGCGGTAGTGGATGGGGTTGAAGTCGCCAGACGCGCCCGCGTAGCGCACGAGGGTATCGCGGGTGAGCGTGACGGCGCGCTCCGCGATGACGGTTCCGGCTTCGAGGCTCGTGAAGTCGGGGCGCGGAAGCTGCGCGACGGAGATCGTGTCAGTCATGCGGTCACTCGCTCTCGGTGGACGTTGCGCGGACGACGAGGGTTGCCGATGCGGTGACGACCTGCTCGCCCGCCGCATCCGTCAGCACCGTCTGAGCGCTGATCATGGAGTTGCCGCCGAGCGACTTGACGCTCTTCACCTCGAGAGCGGCGCGCAGCTCGTCGCCCGCGACGATCGGGCGCTCGTAGGTGAAGCGCTCGTCGCCGTGCACGATGTGCGACAGCTCGATCTGCGCCTCGGGGTCGGAGAGCAGGAGCTGCAGCCCCGCATCCTGCAGCACGGCAGGGAACGTAGCGGGTGCGACGAGGTCGGCGTACCCGGCAGCGCGGGCTGCGTCGACGTCGAAGTGCGTCGGGTGCGAGGCCAGCACGGCCTTCGCGAACGAGCGGATGTGCTCTCGGCCCACGAGGTACGGCTCGGGGAGCTCGTACCGGCGGCCGGCAAGTTCAGGGTTCACAGACACGCCAGCCAGTGTACGCGCGGGGAGACCCACGCCCCAGAGAGGCGGCCAGCGGAGGCGGTGCGTCGCGGGCCTAGACGGCGACGAGACGCGGGGGTGTGGGAGCGGCGACGCCCGCTGCACGGCCCGCTGCTCCGCGTGCTTCCGCGGTGCTCGAGAAGAGCGCGCGCTGCGTGAAGTCGAGCGACGCGAGGTCGATGCGGGAGATCGTGTCCTCGGGCACCGAGGTCCAGCCGGCCGTGTCGATGCCGGTCGACGAGAAGACGGTGGTTCCGTCGGCGGCGCGGAGCATGCTCAACCGGTAGTACTCGTCGGTGTGCCCGTTGGGGAGGGTGGATGCGTCGATGCCGTAGCGCGCGAACGTCGCTTCCGTGACGTGTGCCGTGCTCGAGGCGTGGACGACCACGAGCTCGTCTGCGGAGAGGATGGTTGCGTTGAGGCTCGACTCGGGGAACTCGTCGCGCAGCACGCGGACGGCGGCGGTGGCCGCCTCCTCGAGGGAGAGGCCGTCGCGCACGTTCTGCCGGACGAGGCCGAAGTACAGCTCGCTGTCGGTGTCGCCGGCCACCGTGGCGCGGATCTCGGGGCGGAGCAGGTCGTCGAAGCGCCAGGTGGGGACGATCGAGCCGTTGTGCGCGAAGGCGAGGCCCTCGGCGACGAACGGGTGCGTGTTCACCTTGGTCCGTTTGAAGTCGTCGGTCGCGAGGCGCAGGTGCACGATGCGGGCGTTGGAGGGGGCGTCCGAGAGGAGCGTCGACAGCAGCGGGTCGTTCTGGCCGGGCGTGGAGATGCGCAGGGATTCGATCTCGCGCTGCGTCTCGCCGAAGCCGGCGGCGAGCCAGGCGGTGCCCCAGCCGTCGTTGTGCACGCTGGTCATGCGCTGGAAGGCGTCGCTGTTCATGTCTCCGATCACCTTCGTGACGGTGGTGTCACGTGGGGCTGCGTAAGCGAGCAGACGGCACATGTGCGAACTCCTTCCAGGTTGTCGAGCTTGCTGTCGGGTGTTGTTCGGAGCCGAGCGGCTCACGAGCATCTGACTATCCTGTGACAGCCCTCACGTGCGGTCCACCTTCGCGACGCTGTGTGACGGACGGTTGCGCTGCCCGACGCGGGTGTATCGGCGGCGGCTGTCCGCGATGAGTGTGATCTGCGGCCAGATCGGGCCCGCGACGCCGAAACAGGCTGATCCTGCACTGATGCTGGTCAGACCGGCCCGCGCCGCCTCTCAGCGTGGCGTCGCATCCGCTCGCTACGTTTGGCCGCATGTCAGAACGCGGAATCCTCGTCGAGAACGTCAGGCGCTCCTTCGGCGCAGCGCACGCGGTCCGCGATGTGAGCTTCACGGCGCGCGCTGGAGCGGTCACGGGGCTCGTCGGCCCGAACGGCTCCGGCAAGACGACGCTGCTGCTGATGCTGGCCTCGCTGCTGCGACCGGATGCGGGGACGATCCGCATCAACGGCCTCGACCCGTCGACGGCGACAGCCGAGGTGCGGGCGCAGCTCGGCTGGATGCCGGACGCGCTCGGCGCCTGGCCGTCGCTGTCGGTGCACGACACGCTCGTGACGACGGCCCGCCTCTACGACCTGCCGCGCGCCGCGGCGGATGCCCGCGCTACCGAGCTCCTCGCCCGGGTCGGCCTCAGCGACCTCGCGAAGGTGCAGGCTCGCGTGCTGTCCCGCGGGCAGAAGCAGCTCCTCGGGCTTGCGCGCTCTCTGGTGCACGCCCCGAGCGTGCTGCTCCTCGACGAGCCCGCTTCCGGCCTGGATGCGCGAGCGAGGGTCGGCCTGCGCGAGCACCTGCGGGAGCTTGCGGCGGCCGGTTCCACGATCCTCATCTCGAGCCATGTGCTGTCCGAGCTCGACGAGATCGTCGACGATGCCGTCTTCATCGAGGCGGGCGTGACGGTGCGGGCCGACCGGCTCGCGCAGGCGTCGGCGCGGGAGCGACAGTGGCGGGTGCGCGTGCTGACGGAGGGCGTCGGGCCTGATCAGCTGGCGGCGGTGCTGGGGACCGGAGCTCCGGGCATCCGCGCCGAACGGACCGGGTTCCTCGTCCCGTTCTCCTCTGACGCCGCGGCCGCGGCCGGCCTGCGCGCGATCCTCACCGCCGGCATCGACGTCGCGGAGTTCGCCCCAGCATTGGGCGACATCGAGCACACCTACCTCGACCTCGGAGAGCAGTCATGAGCCCCGCCCGTGTCACGACGCTTGTCACCCTCGAACTGCGCCAGCGCCTCCGCAACGTCGCCTGGTACGTGCTGCTCGGCATCTTCGCCGTGCTGCTCCTCGGCATGACCGCGCTCTCGGTGGTGGTCTTCGGCGACCTGCAGGAGTCGGGGTCGTGGATGTACTCGATCGTCGTGTACTTCGTGCTGCTGCTCGCTCTGCTGGTCTCGCCGACGCTCAGCGGCAACGCGATCAACGGTGACCGGGACGCGGCGACGCTCGCGCCCATCCAGGTGACGCTCGCGACGACGGCCGAGATCGTGGCGGCGAAGTTCCTGGCCGCCTGGGTGACCGGGCTCGCGTTCCTGGCGGTCGCGGCGCCGTTCCTGATCTTCGCCGGGCTCGTGGGGGCCGTCGCTCCCGTGCAGGTGGTCGTCTCGCTGCTGGTGCTGCTCGTCGAGGTGGGCGTCGTGGCCGCTATCGGCGTCGGCTTCAGCGGCATCCTGGCCAGGCCGCTCTTCTCTGTGGCGGCGAGCTATCTGACGATCGCCGCGCTCACGGTGGGCACGGGCATCGCGTTCGGCCTGGGTGGTGCTGCGGTGACGGCGGAGGTGACGAACACCTCCCGGTACCCCGTCTATGCGGAGTTCGGCGAGGAGCAGCCCTTCGACGAGAACAGCTTCACGTGCGGCGACTGGGAGACGTACACCTACGAGGTTCCGCGCTACGACCTCGTCTGGGGCGTGCTGGCCGCGAATCCGTTCGCGGTGCTGACGGACGCGACGCCGGTCTCCTTCGGCGCGAGCGATCAGCCAGACGATTTCTTCTCCGGCGCGAAGCTGCTGCTGCGTCAGTCGCAGATTCCCCCGGAGATGGGCGAGCAGCGCTACGACGGCTGCGCTGACCCGACTGGCTCGAACTTCGAGCCCGGCCCGACGTCGCAGGAGGTGCTCGATTCGACGGTCCCCACTTGGTTCGTCGGTCTGGCGCTCCAGCTGGTGCTCGCCGGGGGCCTGCTCTTCGGTGCCTGGGCGCGCACGCGGACACCCGCGAAGCGGCTGCCGCCGGGCACCCGCGTCGCCTGATCGCGCCCGATCCGTGCGTGCGCGTCAGCGCGAGACGGCGCGCGTGAACGCGCGTCGCAGGGCGCTCGCCTTGAGCTCGACCTCGAGGGTCTCGGATTCCGGGTCGCTCGCGAGCACGATCGCGCCTCCCGCGCCGATCGACCAGCCGCGCGCATCCCGGACGGCGGTGCGGATGACGATGCTCAGCTCGGTCGATCCGTCGGCGCCCAGCACGCCGAGCGCACCGGAGTAGACGCCACGGTCGCGGCCTTCGATGTCGCGCAGCAGCTCGACGCTGCGCAGCTTCGGCGCCCCGGTCATGGATCCGCCCGGGAACAGCGCCCGCACGACGTCGAGCGGCGGCACGCCGGGGGCCGAACCGCGAACGGTCGTGACCAGCTGGTGCACGGTCGTATACGACTCGACGGCCATGAGGCTCGGCACGTGCACCGAGCCGGGGCTGCAGACGCGGCCCAGGTCGTTGCGCAGCAAGTCGACGATCATGAGGTTCTCGGCGAAGACCTTCGGGTCGTTGGCCAGGTCTCTGGCCGCGGCGGCGTCGGCGAGGGGGTCTGAGGCGCGAGCCGCGGTGCCCTTGATGGGCTTCGTCTCGTACTCCCCGTCCGGGGTGCCGCGCAGGAGCCGCTCGGGGGACGCGCTCACGACCGCGCCGCCGTCGAACTCGAGCAGTGCGGCGTAGGGCGCCGGGTCGGCGGCGCGCACCTCCAGGAACAGGCTGAGCGGGTCGGGGTCGTCGTGCGGCCGGAACTCGTTGGTCAGGCACAGTTCGTACGAGTCCCCCGCGAGGAGATGCTCGCGGCAGCGTTCGATGTCGGCGGCGTACTGCTCTCTCGACGTATGCCAGGCGCCGTCGGCGAGGGCGTCGGAGCCCAGGGACATCGCCGGGGCGCGTCCCGCGTCGGGGAGAGCCTGCCGCCGCTCGCCGCCTGACGCCTCGAGGGCCTCGCCGACTTCGGCGCTGAAGCGCTCGGCGCCGGCCTCCGCGAGCGCGCCGCTCGACGCGGTCGCGACGACGGTGACTGCGCCAGTTGCGCGGTCGACGAGCACCGCGCGCCGCGGGTCGAGCCACCACGCGTCGGGGAGGGGGGACGCGGTCTCCTCCGCCTCCCGGGGCAGCACGCCGAGCATCCGCACCCCGAGCTCGTACCCGAAGTAGCCGAGCAGTCCGCCGCGAAACGCGAGCCCGTCGCCCCCGACGGCGCGCATGGCCTCGAGCTCCCGCTGCACGGTCTCGAAGCTCCCGTCGCCGTCCAAGCGCAGCACCCGAGCGGGCTCGCACGTCTCGCAGCCCGGCTCGGTCTCGTGCGCTGCCTCATCTGAGCCGTCGAGGCGAGCGGCGTGCGCGGGGCAGATCCCGGTACAGGTCCCGGTACCGATCGGAGCGTCGTCGGCGAGGATGCTGAACCGCGCCTGCCGGCCGGTGTCGTCGGGCACATCCACCCAGACGCTGGCAGAGCCTCGGCGGAGCACCTCGCGGTAGATCACCGCTGCGGCGGCCTCGGCTGCGGCCGTGCCCTCCGGCTGCGGGCCGCGCACGACGCGACTCGCGACGAACAGCTCGCGAGCTGCGGGCCGCGGGAACGCCCCGATCTCCGCGGGGCGACGGCTCGCATCGCGCTGACCGCGAGCGCGACGAGCGCCGAGAGCCCCGCGAGCGGGCGCGACGAGCCCCGCCGCATCCACGGCGTCGACGAAGTTCGCGACCATCCGCCGGCCATGCTCGCTCGCGATCGACTCCGGGTGGAACTGCACACCCCAGACCGGCCGGCCCTCGACCTCGAGGCCCTGCACGACGCCGTCCTCGCTGCGCGCCGTGACGCGCAGCCCTGACGGCAGAGGCTCGCTGACGACCAGGGAGTGGTACCTCGTGACGAGGGAGCCCTGGGGAACGCCGGCGAACGGGCCAGACCCGTCGTGTGAGAGGGGGCTGCGCCACCCGTGCTTCGCCTCGGGGGCCGGCACGACCTCCCCGCCGTACCGCACGGCGATGCCCTCGTGGCCGAGGCACACCCCGAGAACGGGCAGTCGCTCCTCGGCGAGTGCGGCGTCGAGCACGACGGCCGAGCCCGCGAAGTCGGCCGGTTCGGCAGGATGCCCGGGGCCGGGCGAGATGACGACCCCGGCGACGAGCCCCTCGGAGACCCAGCCGAGGCACGCATCCACCGCCTGCATGTCACCGGCGTCGACGACCCGCACCTCCTGATCGCTGAGCTCCAGGAGCAGCTGGACGAGGTTGTAGGTGTACGAATCGCGGTTGTCGACGACGACGATCACGCCGAGCGCCCATCCGGCCGGGGCACGGCGCTCGTCTCGTGCAGGCGAGGCCGCCACCTGCGCACGCGGGCGACGTCGAGGCCGAGGCGTGTGCCGTCGAGCATGGAGACGGGGCTGATGCCGTGGAGCGTGTTGAGGTACCAGAGCTCATCCCAGCCGCGCTCGGCGGATGCGGCGAGCGGGTCGGCGAGCATCTCCCCCTCGACGCGCGTGACGCCCGCTGTGGCGAGGAGTCTCTGGAGCACGCCGAGGGTCGTCCCCGCCACGCGGCGGCTCGCGGCGGGGACCACGAGGGTCTCGCCGAGCCAGCCGACGACAGTCCCGTAGGCGGCCTCGGTGATCGCGCCGCGTTCGTCGACGAGCAGGGCATCGGCCGCACCCTCCTCGTGCACGCTCGCCCTGAGCTCTGCGAGGGAGGGGAAGTCGGGGCCCTTGAGCGTCGGCCAGCGCCGCTCGTCGAGGCGGGTGCTGAGCTTCGTGAGGGACCGCGCCTCCGGAGCCGGCCGCAGGGTGAGCTCGACGAGCAGGCGGCCGTCGTCGAGGCGGGCGGAGAGTCGCGGGAACCAGGCGTCGGTGAGGGGCGTGCTCTCGAAGACGTCGGCCCAGATTCGAGGCCAGTCAGCCTCGACCGGGATGAGTCCAGCGGGGCTGCCGGCCCAGAGCGGGGGACGCTCTGCTGCCGCCTCCCCGAAGAGTTCGGCGACGGAGCGCTCGAAGCGCTGCCGGTGCGCGGCGGCGGCGATGACGCGCCCCGACTCGACCCGCCACGACTCGACGACGCGCACCGCCGCGCTCGTGTCGCTCGCGGCGCCTGCGTCGCGTGCCGCTGCACCGTGATCCTGCATCGCCCCATTCTGCCTCAAGGGACGAGCGGGGCGAGCGGGGCGCCCGTGGCCTCGGACGGCGTTCATCCGTATCGTCGACGATGAGCTGCATGGCCACCCTCGACGAACGGATCAGCATGAGCCCCACCCCCACGAGCGTCGTCTTCGTCTGCAAGAAGAACGGCGGCAAGTCGCAGCTCGCGGCCGCCCTCCTGCGGGCGATCGCCGACGAGACGATCGAGGTCTCCTCGGCCGGCACCTCCCCAGGCGGGGCGCTCAACGCCGAGTCGGTCGAGTCGCTTGCCGAGCTCGGGATCGACGTTGGCGACGAGCATCCGAAGCCGCTCACGCCGGCGATGCTGGCCGGCGCCGACCTCGTCGTGATCCTCGGCGATGAGGCGCAGCTGCCCGAGGACACGAGCGTGCCGGTCGAGCGGTGGATCACCGACGAACCCTCCACGCGCGGCATCGTCGGCATGGAGCGGATGCGCCTCGTGCGAGACGACATCCGCGCCCGCGTCGCGGAGCTGCACGAGCGGCTCCGCGACGCCTGAGGGGGCGCACCATCCCGGCCCGGAGACGGGACTACGCCGCCCAACATCGGGATTCCGGGTTCCTCAGCCCTGGCCCGCACCCTCGAGCTCGCCAACGGCCACGGTGACAAGCGCAGCTTGCCCTGTCGTGAGCGAGGCGCTCACCGGACCCCCTCCGAGGAGAACGAGGTGCGATGCCACGTGCTGCCCATCGTTCGCGAACACCTCGAGAAGCGGCCCGTCGAGACAGATGAGGAGGCGCAGAGGCGCCGAGGCATCAAGGGGCATGCAGATCGAGGACGGGAAGTCCGGATGCACAGCCTCTGACGATCGCCCACCTCGAGCGATGATGAGCTCACCCGAGTCGACATCGTGCGCCATCTCGACGAAGTCATCCTCGCCGTGCAGCACAAGCTTCGCGTTGCCGGTACGACACGGTTCCCAAGCGAGGTCGATCACTGAGTGGGCGCCCATAGTCCACGAAGTGCTCTTAGCGGGGGCAAGCCCACTGACCTGGTCCGACCGCAACAGCGCCTCATCAAGCCCCAGCGGGCGCTGGACCAGCTGCGCATGTCCGCGCAGTTCGCGAAGCGAAAGCTCTCGAGGCAACGACATGGCTCCTCGCCAAGGCGCTGACGGGAACTGATCGGCGTATCGCCAGTTGCTCATCCAACCGAGCATGATCGGCCCGTCGCTCGGCGCATCGGCGAAGGTGACGCCGGCATAGAAATCGCGCCCGTGGTCGAGGCGGCGGAGCCCTGGGGCCTCCGCCGTGAACGTGTGCCCGTCGAAGTCACCGACGACGTAGCTCATCGACGACCCAGTCCTGTCGGGCTGGTCACCGACGGGATTGGTGCTCAGAGTCAGTACCCAGCGAGCACGTTCCGGGTCGCCGTCGAGCGGAAGCTGAACAAGATCCGGACACTCCCACACCACGCCGGTCGGCCCGATAGGCCCGAACGAACTCAGGTAGTCCCAGGTCTCCAGGTCGTCGGAGCGGTAGAACAGCACTTGCCGGTCCTCTGCTTCGACGGCGAGGAGCACCCATCGTTCTCGACCTTCGGCATCGGCGTACCTGATGACCTTCGGATCACGAAAGTTCGATGTGCCTCGATCGAGAATCGGGTTCTGCGGATTCTGCGTCCACGTCAACCCTCCGTCTGTGCTCGTGGCCTCGGACTGGGCTTGCTTGCCGTTGGAGTAGGCGCTCGTGTAGATCGCTCGCAGTCGGTTGTCATCGCTGCTGGGGTCGCGCACGATCGACCCTGAGTAGATCTGCTCGGTTGGGCTGTGACGAAGGGCAAGAGGATGCTCGGTCCAGGAGAGCAGATCGCTGCTGCTGGCGTGGCCCCAGCTCATGTTTCCCCAGTCGTTGCCTTCCGGGTTGCACTGGAAGTACACGTGCCAGAGGCCACCGTGGTGGATGAGCCCATTCGGGTCGTTCATCCAGTGACGCTCAGGGGCGAAGTGGACGATCGGGCGCGGCACGGTGGGGTCTGCTGCACGGCGAGAGCTGCCAGCCATCAGACGGAGCTCCGCGCGATCGGTGGGCAGTCGATGAGCTGCGGAGAATCCGGAGT
This sequence comes from Pseudoclavibacter sp. VKM Ac-2888, assembly GCF_015351285.1. NCBI lineage: Bacteria > Bacillati > Actinomycetota > Actinomycetes > Micrococcales > Microbacteriaceae > Pseudoclavibacter > Pseudoclavibacter sp. VKM Ac-2888. The sequence goes on along the minus strand of NZ_JADKSM010000005.1, from coordinate 52,596 downwards.
GGAGCTCTCGAGTCCGAGCAGCAGCCGAACGCCTTGCGCTCCAAGCTCGTAGTGCGGGAGCGCAACCGTCGAGAGGGGCGGCCTGAGGTGGGCAGCGATCACGTCCTGATTGTCGAAGCCCATGACGGCGATGTCCTCGGGGATGCGCAGGCCACGTTCGCGGAGTCCGTCGTAGAGGCCCATCGCGACGCGGTCGTTGTGGCAGAACACTCCGGTGGCACCGGTTCTCAGCACGCCATCGGTACTCGCATAACCACCTTCCTGCTGCGGTGACGCGGGAAAGACCAGCGAGTCGTCGAATGGGACCCCGGAAGCCTCGAGCGCTGCCCGGTACCCCGCGAGGCGACCGGACTGGGCGGGCGATTCGGTCGTCGTGTTGATGAACGCGATGCGTTGATGCCCTGCTGCCAGCAGCGCTGCAGTTGCGGCTCGTCCGCCCTGGTACTCGTCGGGAACGACCGCGGGGTAGCCGCCATCGAGGTCGTAGCAGTTCACCAGCACGGTCTCGGTCTTCTCGAGGCCCTCCGGGGGCGTGATTCCTCGGTGATACCAGGTGGAGTAGAGGATGCCGTGCACCTGATGCTCCAGCATCATGGCGATCGCCTCACTCTCCGCCGCCGCGTTGCTCTCCGTGTTGGCGACGAGCAGGATGTAGCCGTGTTTCCATGCTTCGTCCTGGGCTCCGTGGATGATCTGGCCGGCGAACGGGGTCGTCGCGATGGCATCGGCGACCAGCCCGATGAAGCGAGACGTCCCCCGTGAGAGGGTTTTGGCCAGCGCATTCGGACGGTATCCGAGTTCAGCGACAACGTGCTGCACTCGGCGGCGCGCATCCTCGCCGATGCGCGCGCCCTTCTTGTTGTTGACGACATGGGAGACCGTGGCGACGGACACTCCCGCCGCCTTGGCAACCTCGCGCATGGTCACGGGGGGCCCGTTCTTAGGGTGCTCGGACAAGTTCATCCCTTGGTCGCTCCACTCTCAAGGCCGCTGATCATGGCCTTGTTCAGCACAAGGAAGACGAGAAGCAGCGGCGTCACGGTGACGCAGACGGCAGCGAACGTTGCCGTCCAGTCGGTGTTGCCCATCGCGCCAATATAGTTCTGCAGTCCGAGTGGGATCGTCTTGAGCCCATCCGACAGCACGAAGGTGTTCGCGAAGATGAAGTCGTTCCAGATGAAGATGCTGTTGACGAGGACAACCGTGATGATCGTGTTCACGGAAAGCGGGAACGTGATCTGGGTGAAGATACGGTACGGTCCCGCCCCGTCGAGGGATGCGGCCTCGTACATCTCGCGCGGAATGTACTCGTAGAACGAGGAGAACAGGTAGACCGCCATCGGCATCGCGAATGCGGCGAGAGGGATGATCATCGACAGGTGCGTGTCGAGCAGCCCGATCTGCGAGTAGTCGATGAACAGCGGCACAAGCGCAATCTGCACGGGCACGATGATGCCCAGCAGGAAGAGCCCTCGAACAAGTCCGCTGAGTCGGAACCCGAGCACCTGGAGAGCGAACGCAGCCATCATTCCCGCGATCACGATGAGCGCACTCGAACCGAGCGTGACGATGAAGCTATTCGCGATGTTGAGCCAGAGGTTGCCGGTGGCGAACGCTCGCGAGTAGTTCTCGAGCGTGAACTCCGCCGGAAGCGCGAAGGGATTTCCGCCGGCGAAATCCGCAGCCGTGCGGAAGCTCGTGACGAAGAGCCACGCCAGGGGATACACCTGCGCCAGCACGATAAGCACGACGGTCACGGTGAGGAGCGTTCGCTGGACCCGCACTCGCGGCGGTCGGGGTGAACGCGAGCGACGCGGCCCTGGTATTGGCGCTGGCTGGGGTTCCACTGGCGACGTGGCGGGGGTGAGAACACGTGTCGCGGTCATGAGGCGTCCCTTCTACGGAGAAGCAGGAAGATGAGACCAACAGCGACGAGGCACTCGACAACGATGAACACGGAGATCGCACTGGCGTAGCCGTAGTCGGTGTGCACGAAAGCTGTCTTGTACATGTAGGTGGTCAGGAGCTCCGACGACTGTCCTGGCCCACCGTTGGTCAGGAGGTACGGGATATCGAAACCACGCAGCGCGAAGGTGGTCGCCATGATCGTGGTTGTGATCCAGACGGGCCGAATGTAGGGGAATCGGATTCGCCAGAAGACCTGCCACCAGGACGCTCCATCGAGACGAGCAGCCTCTTCGAGCTCTTTCGGAACCGCGATGAGCGCTGCATAGATGATGAGCATGTACAGGCCCGTGAACCTCCACCCCTCTGGAATCGAGACCGCAAGAAGCACTGTCTGCACGTTGGAAAGCCAGGCAGTCTGCCATGCCCCGAGACCAAACCATTCGAGGAGCTGGTTGATCAGACCGATTGGCTCCAGCGAGTAGATGCGCTGGAAGAGGAACGCGATCGCCACCGTTGAGATGACGGCAGGCAGGAGGTAGAGCGTCTTCACGAGCTCCCGTGCTCTCGGCATCGCAGTGAGAAGCCCCGCGACCGCGAGTGCGCCGCCGAGCTGCAGCACAAGACAGATGACCAGATACCCGAGGGCGTTCACGAACGACGTCCAGAAGACATCATCGCGCGTGAACATCTTCACGTAGTTGTCGAGACCCACGAAGACCATGTTCGTGATGCCGTCCCAGCGGTAGAAGCTCAGGATCAGTGACTGCACGATCGGCAGCAGGACCGCAGCACTGTAGAGGAGCAGCGGCGGGAGGAGGAAGACCAGCACCGAGAGACGAGATCGGAGTGGGAGCATCGAGGCGAACGGCTTCTTCTGACGACGCGGGCGAGGACCGTGATTCTCTGCGGGGGCTGCGTTACTCAACGCGGTTCTCCGAGATCGCGGCGTCCATGGTCTCCACGAACTGGTCCGGAGTGATGTCCCCCTGCACCAGCAAGGTCAACTCCTGCTGAAGCCGCGTGTTGGTGGCTGGGTCGAGCTGGGTGTCCCACGGCATGGCGATCGCGCCTCCGGTGTCGTCGGCCTGGGAGACTGCCTGCTCATAGAGCGGGGTGGCGCCTCCCGGGATAACCGTCTCTGCGGAGACCGTCGGGGAGATCGCACCTGTCGCGGCGTAGAGCGTCGGGTATCGCTCGAGTGCGAACGCGAGGAAGTCGCGAACCAGTGGGTCATAGGTCTTGGTGTTCACGGCCATCCCGATTCCCGATGGCGTGACGTACTCGTTGTCGGCGGTGACGGCTCCGTCGATGGTGGGGAGAGTGAAGTAGTCGACGTCGTCCCGCACGCCGGAATCCAGCGATTCGGTGGCCAGGTTGCCGAGCTCCCAGGTGCCGGTGTTGTAGATGGCCGCTTTACCCGAGGTGAACAATGCTTGCGCATCCGCGTACCCCGTGGACGAGAAGCCTTCCTGGAAGCAGCCGGCCTGCCCAAGCGAGGAGAGCCATTCTGCAGCTGCGCGTCCCGCCGGGTCAGAGAAATTCGCGTCTCCGTTCTTCAGGTCCTGGATGTATTCGGGACCAACCATGCGGAACGGGTAGTAGGCCATGTAGCGTTCAAGCGGCCATTGGTCCTGTCCGTTGAGGGCGATCGGGGTGATCCCTGCCGCCCGCAGACCCTCGCACACCTTTGGGAAGTCATCGAGCGTCGCGGGCAGCTGCACACCTGCTTGGTCGAGAAGAGCCTGGTTGTACCAGAAGAACTCGAGCTGGAACTCGAACGGCACCATGCGGAGCGTCCCGTCATCGAACCGTTGGTAGTTGAGCGCCGTCTCGCGGTAGTCGTCGGCAAGCCCGAGATCTTCCAGGAGCGCATCGATATCGAGCATCCGCCCCTGACCGGCGAGCTTCTGGGCGAACGGAGTCGCGTCCGTGTCGAAGAGCTCAGGAAGCTGGTTGGCCGCGGCCAGCGTCTCGTACTTTTGAATGTAGGAAGGACGATCGGGGGTCGTGATGAGGTTGAGCGCAAAGCCGGGATGTTCAGCGGCGTACTCTTCGGCGATCTGCTGCATTGCCGTGATTACACCCCCGTCAGCCGGCCTGGACAGGAGCCACGAGATCTCCCTGGGGACGATCTCACCCTCCGGATTTACGTTGCTCGGGTCGACGCTCTGAGCGCCACCGGCGCAGGCCGTGAGTGCAAGCGCCGCGGCCGCGACGGTCGCGACGATGGCGGTCTTCCTGGATGTTCTGAACATGATCGAGATCTCCGTTGATTGATCGGGACAGTGGATGAAGGTCAGCTCGCCGTAGTGACGAGGTGCTGATGGCGCGGGGAAGGCGAATGGGGCGCTGAGTCGCGGCTCTGGATGATGAAGCTGTCGACGGTGACGGTGCCCTCAGCGACGAAGACGCCCAGACGGCCGGCGGGCAGGTCGTAGAGCCGAGTGCTCAGGACCACGGCATTGTCGACGGTCGCGACGCAGAGTTCACCGTCGAGGATGACCTCGATCTCGTGCACGCCCGCGTCGAGGGAGCAGGGTCGTTCGAGTTCCACGATGTGGGGAACATCCCCGGAGATGTGCCACTGCTCGGTGCCGGTCGATGCCCGCGGCCAGCGATCGAAGACGAGGCGATTCCTCTTCGGTTCGAGGCGCAGTCGGTATCCCGTGTCGCCGTCTGCGCTTGCCCGCAGCAGGACGCCGCATTCAGTGGTGTCCTGCGTGATGTCGAATCGCGCGCGCACGCGGGCAGAGCTCGGCGCGTCTCGGTCGGTCAGCACCTCGGCGTAGCCGTCCGACGCGGCAAGCACCGTCCCTGGTGTGATGCCGCCTGAACCGGCAAGCGTGTCGAACGTCTCTCGGAGCTCGGCCGCCGGATGGAACGCGAGTGTCCCATCGGACGCTTGTTCCGCTTCGAGCACGGACAGGGTGCCCGCCCACTGCCAGGGGCCGTCGTCGCGTGACCCCTCCCGCGTTGCGATCCAACCGAAGAAGAAGCGTCGGCCTTCTCGTTCTGCAGATTTCGCCGCGTAGTAGGCCCGCCCGTCAAGGGTGTCATGTTCCGGGACCTGCCAGGGACCTTCGAGGCTGCGCGACATCCGGTAGCGGGTGGCGAAAGCATCGCTGAACTCCGAGTACACGAGGTACCACCAGTCGCCCCACTGAAACACCTCTGGGCACTCGTGCGCGACGTACTGCCGCGGGTCCCAGAACGGCGCAGCAGCATGCCAAGTCGTGAGGTCCTTCGAGGTGCACTGCGCGATGACACCGCGGCGTCGATCGGGACCGTGCTCGTGGCGAGCAGTGATGAGCATCCGCCAGAGCTGCTGATCGGCATCCCACAACACGAACGGATCGCGCCAGTCACCGGTTTCGTAGCCGGGTGTAGCGCCGAATGTGTGTGCGGGGTGACGCTCCCAGGTGCGCATACCGTCCGAGCTTGTTGCGTGCATGACCACCTGAAGCGCCCGACCATCCTGGCCGGTGATGGCTGGGTTCTGCCCCGTGTAGAACAGGTGGTGGTGGCCGTTCTGGTCGAGCACGACGCTGCCCGTGTAGACGTTGAAGTCGGCGGCCTCTGGACCACCCGATGCGAGCGCGACCCCGGTCTCGGAGAAGTCGACGACGTTGTCCGACTCGATGCGGTGCCAGGGCATGCCAGCCTTCGGGGCTTCACGGGTCTCGTGGAGGTAGAAGAGGTGGAAGCGTCCACCTTCCTGCCACGGGATCACGTCGCCTACCCAAGCTCCGTCTGGCTTGTAGAACCCTCGTTGGTCCATGTCACCTCATTGTTCGTGGTTAATCGGTTACGCAGACTATAACCACACGTCGCGGCCTTGATCAAGCGGTTAATCAAGATCGAGGTGGTCCGCTGAGATTCGCTGAGCTGCATGGTGCCGGTTTCCCGCCGGGCAGACGGAGCGAAGAGCTCGCCCCGCCTGCCCCTCGCTCACGCCTGGTGACTCGCGAGCCGCGCCACGTGGCGCGCGAGAATGTCGGTCTCGACGTTCACCCGGTCCCCGACGCCAAGGTCGCCGAGGGTCGTCGCGGCGAGCGTCTCGGGGATGAGCGACACCTCGAACCAGGGCGAGCCATCTGCGCCGGCTCGCCCGACGCCGTTGACGGCACTGACCGCGCTGACCGCGCTGACCGTCAGCGAGACACCCGACACGGCGACCGATCCCTTGTCGACGAGCAGCCTCGCGTGCGCTGGGTCGATGGCGAAGCGGATGCGCCGCCACGCGTCGAAGCGCTCCACCTCCAGCACCTCGCTGGTCGTGTCGATGTGCCCCTGCACGATGTGGCCACCGAGGCGATCCCCGAGGCGCATGGCGCGTTCGAGGTTCACCGGATCGCCCTCGGCCCGGTCGCCGAGCGCGGAGGCGCGCAGCGTCTCCCCCATGACGTCCGCGGTGAAGCCGTCGTGGAGCAGCTCGGCGACGGTGAGGCAGACGCCGTCGACCGAGATGGAGTCGCCGATCCTCGCGTCGCTGACGCTGAGAGGGGCGCGCAGCGTGAGGCGCGCGTCCGTGTCATGCCGTTCGATGCTCGAGATCCGACCGAGCTCTTCGATGATGCCCGTGAACACGATCAGCCCCGTCCGCTCGTGGGCAGGCCTGCCGGCTGGCTCGCGGGCCATTCCCGGAGCGCGCTCGCGGTGGCGATGGCGGCGAGTGCCGCATCCGCCCCCTTGTCCTCGAAGCTCCCCGGCAGGCCGATGCGGGCCTGCACCTGGGCTTCGTCGTCGCACGTGAGCACCCCGAAGCCGACCGGGATGCCCGTGCGCACGGCCACGTCGGTGAGGCCGTTGGTCGCGGCCGTGCACACGTAGTCGAAGTGCGGGGTGCCGCCACGGATGACCACGCCGAGCGCGACGATCGCGTCCGGCCTGCTCATGGCGATGCGGCTCGCCGCGACGGGCAGCTCGAACGAGCCGGGAACCCGCACGACCTGGATGTCGGTGACGCCGGCATCGGCGAGTGCGCGCTGGGCGCCGTCGAGCAGCGCGTCCATCGCCGTCTCGTGCCACTCGGCCGCGACGACGACGACTCGCATGCCGCGCCCGTCTGCCTGCACTGTCGGTGCTCCGTGTCCGCTCATCGTCGTTCTCCTCTTCCGTGCGCCTGGGCGGCGCGCTGCTGGCTGTGGTCCTGAGGTTCTTCCTGCGTGGGCATTGCGGGGAAGCCCGGATGCTCCCTGCGGTGGCGCACGAGGTCATCGACGTGCAGCAGCACCAGGTCGGTGGCTGCCGCGAGCTCGAGCGCCTCGCCGAACGACAGCATCTCGCCGTCGTCCCGCACGAGCTCGGCGATGACGCCCACCTCGCCGGTGCCAGCGAGGCGCACCAGGTCGACGGCCGCCTCGGTGTGCCCCGGGCGCTCGAGCACGCCGCCATCCACGGCGCGCAGGGGCAGCACGTGGCCCGGCCGGATGAGATCGCTCGCGCGCGCATCCGCTGCGGCGAGGGCGCGGACGGTCGTTGCCCGGTCGGTTGCCGAGATGCCCGTCGTCACCCCCTCGGCCGCGTCGACCGTGACCGTGTAGGCGGTGCCGCGCGCGTCCTCGCTGCGCTCCACCATGATGGGCAGGCTGAGCCGGTCGGCGAGCGCCGCCGGGAGGGGCGCGCAGAGGAGCCCGGAGGAATGGCGGATGATCCAGCCCATCCACTCGGGGGTGGCGGTGTTCGCCGCGAGGATCGCGTCGACCTCGTTCTCGCGTGAGGAGGCGTCGGCGACGAGCACGGGGCGTCCCGCCCGCAGCGCCTCGAGTGCCCGGAGCAGTTCAGCGTTCATGCTGCGACTCCCACGGGTGCAGCGCCGGGGACGTGAACGGCGGGTGATTCGGGGCCCCGGACGAGCCGGATGAGCGTGTCGACGCCCAGCGGATGCACGGAGTCGGTGGTCCACCTGTTCGCGTCCCGGAGGCTCCCGATGTCGAGCGACGCGACGGAGCTCGCCCCGTCGCCCAGCAGGATGGGCGCGACGTAGGCGTCGATCTCGTCGACGAGTCCGGCGCGCAGGAAGGCCGCCGCGATGGTCGGGCCGCCTTCGACGATGACGTGGCGGACGCCCCTCGCGTGCAGGGCCTCGAGGGCGTCGACCGGGTCGTGCGTGCGGAGGTGCACGAACAGCTCCGGCTCCGCGCGCACGGCGGCGCCCTCCTCGACCTCGCGCAGCCCCATCACGACGCGCAGGGGCTGAGACGCGTCAGTCGCGGCGATTCCCCGCACCGACAGCGATGGGTCGTCGGCGCGCTGCGTTCCGGTGCCGACGAGGATCGCGCAGGCCTCGGCCCGCCGACCGTGCGCGTGCGCCCTGGCGGCCTCGGAGGTGATCCACTGGCTCGACCCGTCGGCGGCGGCGACCCTCCCGTCGAGCGTGGATGCGAGCTTGAGCGTCACGAACGGCCGCCGCTCGGTGACATTGACGAGCCAGACCCGCAGGAGCGACTCGGCCTCGACCTGCCGGGTGCCCATCGACACGCTCACCCCGTGCGCGCGAAGGCGCGCCGCTCCCCCGGATGCGATCGGGTTCGGGTCCGCGACCGCGTAGACGACCTCCGCGACATCTGCGTGCAGGAGGGCGTCGGCGCACGACGGCGTCCTGCCGCTGTGGGCGCAGGGCTCGAGGGTCACGACGGCGGTCGCACCCCGCACATCCGCCCCGGCTGCGCGCGCGGCGTCGAGCGCGGCGGCCTCCGCGTGCGGCGTGCCCGCTCCGCGGTGGTGGCCGCTTCCCAGGATGCGGCGCGGGCCGCCCGCGCCGGAGGGCGGCGCGAGCAAGACGCACCCGACCTGTGGGTTCGGATCTCGGGCTGGCCCTCGGGCCGCCAGGGAGAGCGCCAATTGCATGGCGGCGTCGACAGTGTCGACGCGTGTGGGTTCTTGGATCGGCATGGCCGGACCTCCGCGTTTCGCGTACCACGGGGCCATGTCCCGGTGCCGGCGCAGCCGGAGAGTCCGGCAGCCGACGCCTCGGAGGCCCTCGCCGAAACGAGCGCCTCCCATGCACCTACCATCCGGACTTTAACCGTCGGTCCCGGAATTCCACCAGGTCAACCGCTCGCGGACGAGCGGGTCGCGGACTCTCACCGCCGGTTCGGACTTTCACCGACCCCGGAGCATGTTGCACGGCGAGCATAAGCCCGCAAGCTTGGTGTGTGACGTCGTGGGACAGCTCATGCCCGGGTGGGTGCCCGCGCGGACGGCCTCGCTACGCCACCACTTCGCGCAGACCGATCGCGAGGTGCACGTCCTGCCGCTGCCCGCCCGAGTGCACGAGCGACGCGCCCTCGTCGTCGACCGTGAGCTGGGTGCGGTGGCTGCGGAGGGCGGCGAGGACCGCGGCCCGGTGCTGCTCGAGGTCGAACCACTCGAGGTCGCCGATCTCGGCCGCGAGGGCACGCTCGCTCTGCTCGACGAGCTCCGCGAATCGCACACCGGCTGCCCGCGATGCGGCGAGGCTCGCTTCCCGCGCCCGAACATGGTCGGGGTGCCCGTACCCGCCGGTCGCGTCGTAGCTGATGACGAGGTCCGGCCCGTCATGGGCGATCGCGGCGGCGAGATCAGCGGTGACCTCCTCGAGCGGGGCGACGCTCAGCGACCGCAGGTCAGTCTCGTCGGCGGGGCCCGCGAGGCCCGGCCGCAGCCAGCGCATCCCCGAATCACGGTAGTCGCGGGGTGCGAGGCCCTCGGCGCGTGCGGGGGCGGTGCCGAGCCAGCGGTGCTCGTCGATGCCGAGGGCGTCGAGCGAGCCGCGCAGCTCCCGCTCCCGCACGGCCGCGAGCTCCCCGACGGAGGTGGCATCTGGCAGCGCGCCGTCGACGATCTCGCCGAGCTCGCCGCGCGTGCACGTCACGAGCGTGACTCGTGCGCCGCGTTCGTGGAGCTCGCGGAGCAGGGCGCCGCCGGCAAGCACCTCGTCGTCGGGATGCGCGTGCACGACCAGCGCGTGGCGCACAGAGTCGAGCAGGCTGTGGCCGGCCTCAGGCACGCGCGGAACCCGGCCGGGCCTGTGCGACGAGGTCGCGGAACACCGAGAAGAGGCCTTCCGCGCTGAGGTCCCACGAGTGGGTGAGCGCGTGCTCGCGTGCGGCGCGGCTCATGCGCTCGGCGACCTCGGACTGTCGGAGGATGCCCGCGATGGCGGCCGCCCAGTCGGCGGGGTCGCGCGTCTCGAGCAGGATGCCGGTGACGCCGTCGACGACAGCCTCGCGGAGTCCGCCGGCTGCGGAGGCGACGACGGGCACGCCGGATGCCGCGGCCTCGAGCGCGACGAGACCGTACGTCTCGGAGTGGGAGGGGATCAGCACGAGGTCCACGAGGCGCAGCTGGGCTGCGAGCGCGTGCCGGCTGAGCGAGCCGATGTACTGCACATGGTCGGCGAGCCCGTGCTGCTCGACGGTGTCGTGCAGGCGAGCCTCGTATTCGCGGCCGTCGGCATCCGGCGGTGCGGCGCCCACGAGCACGTAGTCGGGGCGGACGTCGGCGTCGACCTCGGCGATCGCGTCGAGGGCCAGGTCGAAGCCCTTGAGCGGATGCAGGCGCCCGGCAGACAGGGCACGCCTGGGTCGCTGCTCGTGCGCAGCCAGCTCGGCCCGCGCATCCCAGGCGGGGAAGAAGAGGTCGGCGTCGACGCCAGGCGGCACGATGTGCGTGATCGCGGGGTCGCCGCCGAGCCTCGAGAGGACGGTGTCGCGTTCGGCCCTGCTGACGACGACGATCGCGTCGACGGACTTCGCGAGCATCGCCTCGCCGGCGAGCCGTCCAGGCGATTCGGCGCGTTCCCCGTCGGCGAGCGGCGTGGAGCTGTCCGCGGCGATGGAGTGGAAGCTCTGCGCGATCGGGATCCCGAGCTCGCGGGCGACGGGCAGGGCGGCGACGCCCGAGAACCAGTGCTGGGCGTGCAGCACATCGACGGGCAGTTCTCCGAGGAGCGTGGCGAGCGCATCCTGGAATTCGCGGATGACGTGCTCGTGCTCCCCCTTCGCGATGAGGCGGGCCGGCCCGGCGTCGAGGTTGTGGAGGCGCAGGTTCTCGCCGAGCTGCACGGTGGGTGCGGAGTCTGGGTCGCTGCGTCGCGTGATGAGCTCGACCTGGTGGCCGCGGGCGGCGAGCGCCTCGGCCTGGGCGAGCACGACGACGTTCATGCCACCTGCATCCTTGGTGCCCGGCTCGTCGAGCGGGGAGGTGTGGAGCACGACAAACGCGATACGGAGTGGGCGCTCATCGGAGAGGACGTCAGGCATGCCTCCGACCGTAGGCCCCGCGGCCCCACTTTTCCATTCGGGATGCCCTCGGTTACGCACCGGGGTGGCGTCCGGCCGTTCCGATGGGGCCGCCGTCATCCGTCAGCCCGTCGCCGAGATCTGCGGTCGTGCAGGGCCAGCGGTGCGCAGATGAGGATGAGCGTGCAGATTGCGGAGATCGCGAGGGCGGGGCCCGGGCCGACGCGGTCGGTGAGCGCCCCGAATGCTGCTGCGCCGAGCGCTGCGCCGAGGTTGACGGCGGTGTTGATCCAGCTGCTCGCCTCGGTTCGCGCTCGCGGGTCGGTGCGAGCGTCCGCGGCGAGGTAGCCGACGATGAGGGTCGGCGCCAGGAAGAGGCCGCTGAGGGCGAAGCCGACGATCGCGACGCCGACGCCCCCGAGGAGCCCGGTCGCAGTGATGATCGCAAGAAGGGCCAGGGTGAGCGCGAGCAGCTGACGCTCCGGCTTCGCGCGGAGGTCCCATCGGCCGTAGAGCAAGCCGCCGATCGCGCTGGTGCCCGCGAACACCGCGAGCAGCGCACCTGCCAGTACCGTGCTGGATGCGGCGGCGGCCACTGCGGGGGCTGCGACTTCGACGCAGCCGAGCATCACTCCCGGGGCCGTCATCGCCAGCACGATGGGCAGGAAGCCCTTGGAGCGCATCGGACGCAGCGCCGGCCGGGCGCCGGGGACCTCCACCTGACGTGATCCGCGCTGCGCTCGTGACCGTGGGCTCGTCACTAAGAGTGCCGTCCCGAGGGCGACGCAGCCTGCCGAGACGACCAGCGACGAGAGCGGATCTGCGACGACGGCGAGGACGGCAGCCGCCAAGGGGCCGACGGCGAACGTCGCCTCCTCTGCGACGGCGTCGAGACTGAATCCGCGAGTGCGCTGGGGGCCAGCCGGGAGCGCTGCGGCCCAGAGCACGCGCATGACCGCGCCGAATGGCGGGGCGCTCACCCCGGCGAGCGCGCTGAGGAGCAGGAGTGTCGGCAGGCCTGCGCTCGACGACAGCCCGACGGCGAGCAGGGACGCGGCGTGGACGAGCCCGAGGGACGTCACCACGAGACGCTGTCCGTGTCGATCGATGAGTCGCGCGCGCCATGGTGTCGCGACGACGTTGGCGACGCCGAGCGTCGCGGTTGCGATGCCGGCCACCGCGAACGAGCCCGTCGACTGTTCCAGGAGGAGGATCAGCGCGAGCCCGGAGGTTGCCAGCGAGAGGCGGCCGATGATGCTGGCGAGGAAGGAGCGTGTGAGGTGCGGCGTTCGCAGCACGGAAGCGTATGAGGGTCGTTCAGGGGACAACGGAGACTCCGATGAGATCTCGCTCAGCACTCATCCCCAGAGATGAGCGAAGCGGCCTGCGTCAGGGAAGCACGCGGAAGAAGGCGCGCTGAAACCCACCCGGGTCGGTGCTGGGAACTGCGAGGGGCGGGTCGCAGGACCGTCAGGCGAAGGCGACGATGAAGCCGATCATCCACGCAGACTACCCACCCTGTCGACGCGACGCGGTGGTCGCTCATCGGCATCGCGACCGCGGTCCCAGCCCCATCGCTGCGACGTCGCCCTGCTCGATGGCACGGCGACGTTGGGTCAGAGTCGCTTGATCGGGACGGTGAGGCCGTGCAGGGCAGGCGGGTGCGTTCCGCCCGCGACCTCCGGCAGTTCTTGTCCGCCTGCCTGGGCGGGGCCGTCGGTGCGCTTCCGGGAGCTGCCGCCGTCGTCGACTCGGGACGCTCGTCGCCGGCTGACCGAGTCCAGGACTCGCTCACGCGTGAGCTCCGACTCCATCCGCTCGAGCCCCGCCATGACCGTGAACATCATCGACCCCGTGGGCGTCGACGTGTCCACCTCTGCCCCGTCGAGGTCGAGCACCCGCAGCGAGACGCCCTCCGCGCGCAGCTCGGCAGCCAGCCGCAGCAGGTCACCGGTGGACCGCCCGAGCCGGTCGAGCGTCGGCACGACCAAGGTGTCTCCGCCGCTCAGCGCGCGCAGGGCGGCGTCGAGGGCCGAGGAGGTGTCGCGAGCGGTGGCCTCTGCACGGTCGACGTAGAGGTCGTCCGTTCGGACGCCGGCAGCTCGAAGGTCCGCCTCCTGCCGGTCGGCGCCCTGTTGTCGGGTCGAGACTCGGGCGTAGCCGATGAGTTTGGGCACGCTTCTCCTGTCGCGGAACCAACGTCGAAGACGCGACTTTACCGATCGACCCGAGACGCCGGGGCATGACGACGGCGAGCCATGAACTTCCACCGCCCTGGGGACTCGCCTGCGGCTCCACTCCCGAGCCCGTGACCGTCGTCTGCAGCCGCGGAAGCGAGAAGCGGCAGCCGCCCCGAAGGGACGGCTGCCGCTTCTCGCGCTGGTGAGCTCTACTTCTTGAAGGCGTCCTTGACGTCTTCGCCCGCCTGCTTCACGTTGGCCTTGGCCTGGTCGGCCTGGCCCTCTGCGACGAGCTTGTCGTTATCGGTGGCCTTGCCGAGGGCTTCCTTGGCCTTGCCGCCGAACTCTTCTGCTGCGTTCTTGATCTTGTCTCCTGCGCTCATGGCAGTTCCTTTCTCGTTGTGCGGCTCTGGGGGAGCCGCGGTTCTGTTCCTTGGGCGGGTGTGGGGGCTTCGGGCCGTGCCGTGCGGGCCGCGGCGTCTACTGGAGGCGCGTCGACTGCTGCACCTTGGCGCGGAATCCGCCGCTGAGCTGCAGCAGGACCGGCACCTTCTGGCCGAGGAGCGCGTCGAGCGCCTCGAGGTTCTGCTCGACGATCGCCGTCGCGTCCCTGGGCGAGACACCACGTCGGCAGGTCGCCGAGACCTTGAGTGTTGGGGTGCGTTTCACGTCGTACGCGGAGACGCTGGTCGAGAGGAACTCGTCACGTTCGCCGAGTGCGTCAGCGAGGGCGTCGCGTGCGACGGACACGTCGACGATGGTGCGTCCCGTGTCGGAGCTGCGGTCGTGGATGAGGGTTCCTGTCCGACCCTGCCCCTGTCGGAGGGCGAAGGCGAGGAGCAGGATGATGCCCACCACGAGGACGGCGACGACGGCGATCATCAGCCAGCTGAAGTCCGTGCCGGGGAAGGGCGTCTGCTGGAGCCAGCTCCCGACCTGCGTGTTCACGGTCTCGGAGATGGGGGTCCAGGTGTCCTTCGCCCCGGGCAGCCAGGCGCCGAGTGCCGCAGCTGCTCCGACGGTGAGCAGGAGCAGACCTGTGGCGACGATGAGGAGGCGGTTCAGGCCTCGGTTCGTGCTGTTCATGCGCCGACCTTCCCGTTCTCTGCGACGCGGACCTTGGCGGTGACGCGTGGGGTGAGCTCGTACTGCTCGAGCTGCCGGGTGACGGCCGCTTCGATGGAGGCGGCGTCGACCGGCACCCCGGAGGCGGGCACGAGGTGGACGTCGGCGCGACGGTGCGAGACCGAGACGGTGACGTTGTCCGGGCTGACGCTGCCGGCGAGGGCCGCGTGCCGGGCGAGCGCCGAGGCGATCACCGCGTTGTCCGCGACGGTCGCGGTCCGCGACGAGCGCAGGACGTGGCGGGAACGGCGACCGGGGGCGAGGCCTGCGATGAGCAGGATCAGCCCGATGATGGCCACGACGACGCCGGCGGGGCCGACGTACTGGGCGGGCTGCTCGAGGACGCTGAGGGTCGACGTGAACATGTCGACCGGCGCGACGAGCAGCGCGGGGAGCGCCAGGAGCGCCAGGACGATCTCCGTGCCGACCCAGGCCGCCACGATGATCAGCAGCACGGCCAGGACGATCGCGAGCGCCGACCGAGGCGAATGCGTCTCGCGTCGAGTGACGCGGGAGTAGAGCGACGTGTGGCTGCTCATCTGACTCGCTCCTCTGGTTTGATCTCGAGTCCGGTCAGGCGGATGGTGACCGCGCTGATGCTCGAACCGCTGAGGCTCTGCACGCGGTCACGGATGGTGGTCTTCGCCGTCTCGACTCGCTCGAGGAGCGGGCCGCCGCTGCGGGAGATGGAGCACGGCTGTTCGCGGATGCGACCCAGCGAGGGCACGCGGATGGGGGTGCTGAGTCGCAGTGCGAGCTTGCCGTTGTGGTCGTCGAGGTCGACGCTGACGCTGCCAGCGTCGACCCCGAGCGCGTCACCGGCGACAGCTGACACGAGCCTGTTCAGCGCCTTCGCGGTGAGCCGTGTCGTGCCTCGCTGCGCCGCGCCGCCCGGAGCCGTCGCGGCGATGCTCATGAGGACGTGTTCCGTCCGCGAAGGACGTCGACAAGTGCACTGGCGTTGAGCTTGCCGTCGAGGATCCGACCGATCAGTCCGCCGATCAGCATCGCGATGACGACGAAGAAGAACGCCCAGAAGCCGAGGATGATCCAGGTGAGCGCGAGGACTGCGCCGATGAGGATACCGGTTCGGGTGAGGGATGCGGTGCTCACTGGACTCGCGCCTCTTCCTTCTCATCCTTCTCCTCGTTCTTGTCGTCGGAGGGGAGGTGGACGTCGTTGACGGTCACGTTGACCTCGGTGACCTCGAGGCCGACAATCGTCTCGACGGCGCGGATCACGTCGGCGCGCACACCGTCGGCGACGTCCTGCAGCGCGACGGGGTACTCGGCGACGATGGTCACGTCGACGGCGACCTGCTTCTCGCCGACCTCGACGCTGATGCCCTGGCCCTGGTCGGTGGCGTTCAGGGCGTTGCGGATGGCGCCGAGTGCGCGGGCCGCGCCACCGCCGAGGTCGTAGACGCCGTGTGCTTCACGGGCGGCGATGCCGGCGACCTTCGCGACGACGCCGTCATCGATCGTGGTCTTGCCGTGTCCGTCGACCTGTGCGGACTGGAGGTCCTTGCGGCTGGTGGCCGGGGTTCCGGTGGCGGGGGTGGTGTTCGACATGGGGTTCTCCTTGTTTTCTCTGGCCGGTGCTGGTGCATCGGCCTGGCTGTATGGGTATGACGCATCAGGTCCGTGATTCGTCACGAAATTGTTTGAACTCGTCTCGGCAGGAAGTGAAGCGGTCGACGCGAGCAGGATCATAGGAAGCCCCGCTGGGCGCGCAACTGAACAAGGCACCCCCGCCGCGACGCGAGCCACGCGTCAAAGAACGACTTGATCGGGCATTTTCATCTGATTGAGCTTGCTCGCATCCGCGTTGGACCAGTTTGATTCCGGCCGTCGACGGAAATGTCTCCGAAGCCGCCGATCCGATATTCAGAACCACGATTCCCCGGTTCTCGAAATGGATCACCCGGGGAATTCTCAAGCGGCCAGCGCCCGGAGGTCGACCGCGGACTCCCGCCAGCAGGCCCGTACACATGCCGTTCGCATTGGCGGCGCATCATGGCGCCGCATCCGCTCCCCTGCACGCCGGCGGACGCGCCGCACCTGACCCCGGAGGAACGCATGGCTATCGACCAACCCCAGGACCTGCGCGAGTACATCGAGCACCTGCGCTCGCTCGGCTACTCGGTGCGCGACGGCCACACCAACGACCCCGACCTGATCGACCCGCAGGGCAACCCCGTCTACACGTGGCAGGAGGGGTACCCCTACGAGGAGCGCCTCAGCCGCGACGAGTACGAGAGCGAGAAGTACCGCCTCCAGGTGGAGCTGCTGAAGTGCCAGTACTGGATGGAGGACAACGACAAGCGCGCCGTGATCCTCTTCGAGGGGCGCGACGCGGCCGGCAAGGGCGGCACCATCAAGCGCTTCACGGAGCACCTCAACCCGCGCAAGGCGCGCGTCGTCGCCCTTGCGAAGCCCAGCGACCGCGAGCGCGGGCAGTGGTTCTTCCAGCGCTACATCCAGCACCTCCCCACCGACGGCGAGCTCGTGATGTTCGACCGCTCCTGGTACAACCGCTCCGGTGTGGAACGGGTCATGGGGTTCTGCAGCGATGACGAGCACACGCAGTTCATGCAGCAGGCGCCGGCGTTCGAGAAGATGCTCGTCGACTCCGGCATCCACGTGACGAAGTTCTGGTTCTCGGTGTCGCGCACCGAGCAGCGCACGCGCTTCGCCATCCGCCAGCTCGACCCCGTGCGGCGGTGGAAGCTCTCCCCCATGGACCTCGCCTCGCTCGACCGCTGGGAGGACTACACGGCGGCGAAGGAGGAGACGTTCCGCCTCACCGACAAGAAGCACGCGCCGTGGACGATCATCCGCTCCAACGACAAGAAGCGGGCGCGCCTGAACGCGATGCGATTCTGGCTCGGCCAGTTCGACTACGAGGGCAAGGACCACGACGTGGTCACGAAGCCGGACCCGCTGCTCGTGATGCGCGGCAAGCAGGAGACGGCCGACGAGTAGGGTCGGCGTCGCGCGGCTTGCCCGGGCCGGGTCAGTTCGAGAGCTGGCCTCGCATGAGCTCGCGAAACACGGGCACGAGCGGGTTGTCGCTCGAGCGCAGCGTGCACATCATCACGGTGACGGGCTCGATGTCGTCGATCGGCACGAACACGACGTCGTCGCGCTGGTAGTGGTGGGCGGCGGAGCTCCCGGCGATATTCACGCCAGCCCCCGCGGCGACGAGCTCGAGCAGGCCCTCCATGCTGTCGGCGGATGCGCCCGGCACGATCCTCGTCCCGTCGGCCCGCGGGGTCACCACCCACCAGTCGAGGATCTCCTGCGGTCCGGCGGAGGCCGCGACGAACACCTCGTCGTTCGTCTCCAGGATCGAGACCGACGAGCGGGCCGCCAGACGGTGCCCCGCCGGAACCACGAGCATGCGCCCCTCCGACCAGAGGGGCTCACAGGTGACCTCGTCGGACGCACTGACGGGCGACGGTGCCAGCACGACGTCGACCCGGTCGCTGACGAGGTCGTCGACGACCTCGAAGAAGCCGGTGCGGCGCATCTCGAGCCGCGCATCCGGAACCCGCTGCAGCATCGAGGCGATCGCCGACGCCGCGAGGGAGCCCGTGGCGGAGGCCACGACGCCAAGCCGAAGCTGCGGCACCGCCTGCTCGCTCGCGAGGCGCTGGGCCCACTCGAGGATCTCCCGGTGGTCGTCGCGGAGCCGCCTCGCGAGCGGCAGAAACTCGACGCCGAAGGAGGTGAGCGTCAGCGGGCGCGATTCGCGGTCGAACAGCTTGACCCCCAGCTGCCGCTCGAGGCGGCCGATCTGCTGGCTCAGGGAGGGGGTGGCGATGCGGATCCGCTCGGCGGCTCGACCGAAATGCAGCTCCTCGGCGAGCACGCAGAAGTACTGCACGGCGTGGATCGGGATGTCCATGTTCAGAGACTAGACGGGCGCGCGTCGCCGGATACGGCGGCGGCGGCGGGCCCCCTGGGAGGCCCTGTCAGCCCGCGCTCTCCGGCGGCCCCGCGTGCAGTGCAAGGAACCGCAAGGCCGGAGCCACGACGGTCTCGAGGTCGTCGAGTCCACGCCACATGTGGTCGGCCCCTGCCACGAGCTGCAGTTCGACGTGCGCGCCCACCGAGTGGAGTGCATCCCGCAGCAGCTGGCTCTGCTCGCTCGGCACCATGCTGTCGTCGGTTCCGTGCGCCAGGAGGAAGGGCGGCACCCCGGCGTGCACGGCGCGCACCGGGCTCGCCGCTTCAGTGAGCTCGCCGTGCTCCGCGAGGGGTCCGCCGATGAGCAGCTCCTCGCGGCTCGGCTGGACTGGCGCACCGGGCGCACCGATGGGCTTCGGGATCGCCGCGAGCTCGCTCGGTCCGTACCAGTCGACAACCGCCCGCACGGGCGTGCCGGGCACAGCGGCCGCGAGCGCTGCGAGGTGCCCGCCAGCGGATTCGCCCCAGAGCGCGACGCGCGTGGCATCCAGGCCGAACGTCGCGGCGCCCTCGTCGAGCACCCAGCCGATCGCTGCTTCGACATCGGCGAGCTGCGCCGGGAACCTCGCCTCGCCGCTCAGCCGGTAGTCGACCGACGCGACGGCCCACCCCGCACGGGTCAGACGCCCGAACGTCTCCGCCTCGGCGCGCCCCGGGCAGAACACGCGGCGACTCCCCCGGAACCACCCGCCGCCATGCACGAACACGATGACGGGTGGGCGTTCCGCCTCCGGCAGGTGCAGGTCGAGGGTGAGCGGCCGGAATCCGGGAGGCTCGGAGAAGATGATGTCGCGCACGACGCGAGCGTGCGCCGGTGTCCGCTGCTCGCCGGACTCTGCCGCCGTGATCAATCGAACAGCTCGTATCCCTGCACGAAGTGCACGTCGTGCTTCGCACCCTGCGTGCCGAACACAGCGGGCTCCGGGATGTGGAATTCCGCTTCCTCCGGAATGCCGGGCTTCGACGTGGGCCGCGCCACAGCCCGGAAGAAGTCCGTGAATCCCGCGCTCGTGACGCCGAAGATCTTCCCCGTCCGCTCGATGCGGTACGAGTGGATGGTGTCCTTCGGCACGAATCCGAAGCCCCCGGCCTCGAGGACGCGCGTCTCGCGGTTGCCCTGCCGGTCGTCGATCCACAGCCGGATGGCCCCCTCGAGCACGAAGAACGTCTCGTGCGTCTCAGCGTGGAAGTGCGGCGGGACGGGCCTGCCTGGGCGCCCCTCCGTGACGAACGCGTCGAACTGGCCCGTGGTCTGCGGCGAGGTCGTGAGCAGCGTGAAGAGCTGGTCGAAGAGCACGAGCTTGTCGCCTTCGGCGGCGTCCATCAGATACGGCAGCGGAGCCGCGGGGAGCTGGCTCTCGATCGGGGCGAATCCTGACATCGGCAACCTCCTTGTTGCGGGCCGGTCGGCCCTCGTCGTCAACCCTCGCAAGTCCTGGCGCCTTGCGCGACGGGGTCCTGCCTAACGGACGTGAGCCAGCTCCTAACGGGCACGTGCCCATCTGGGGCGGAACGCGCCGGCGTAGGCAACTACCATCGGCTTCCATGAGTCGCGAAAGAGCAGCATGACGGGGCCGACCGCACCTGCCCCAGGCGTCGGCGACCCCGACGGGCAGGGGCCGAACGGGTCGCCCGCCTCGCCGCCGCCCTCCATCCACGTGCGCGCCGTGCTCACGTGGCTGGCGATCTTCCCGCTCGTCGCCATCACGTCGATGCTCGCGGAGCCCCTCGTCGGGTCCTGGCACCCCATCGCCCGGGCCTGCGTCGTGACGCTCGTCGTCGTCCCGCTGGCGGTGTACCTCGTCGTGCCGTCCTTCGTGAAGCTCTACGGGCGCATCCGCCGCCGGTGACCGGTCGAGCCACCGGCGCGGGAGGTCGACTCTCTAGGATCTGAGCATGCGCCACGCACAGTTCATCGACGTGACCGCGGATGCGGCAAGCGCGTTCGCGGCGCTCCTCGCCTCGGCAGACCTCGCGACCCCCGTCCCCTCCTGCCCTGGCTGGTCGCTCGCCGAGCTGACCGAGCACCTCGGTGGCGTGCACCGGTGGGCGCGCGCGCAGCTGCTCGGCGGTGGCCAGCAGGTCGAACGGCTGACCCCAAAGGCGCCAATGGATGACCGGGGCGCGCTGGTCGCCTGGTTCCGCGAGGGCGCCGCGGAGCTCGTGGCAACGCTGCGCGAGCTGCCGGAGGACGCGCCCTGCTGGGCCCTCTACCCGCCGGCCCGCGCATCCACCTGGGCGAGGCGGCAGGCCCTCGAGACGACCCTGCACCTCTGGGACGCGACCGACAGCCTCGACATCGCGGCACCCATTCCGGCCACGATCGCGGCGGCCGGCGTCGCCGAGGTCGCGCACGACATGTACCCGAGGCAGGTGTCGCTCGGGCGGATGCCGTCGCTCGACGAGCGCGTCGAGCTCGTGCTGCGGGGCCTCGGCGCGAGCGCACCTTTGCGGGTCCGGCTCGGCCCGATCGGCGAGGTGGTGGCCGGTGAGTCCCGGCCCACCGAGACCACCACCCCAGCAGATGCGACGCTCGAGCTCACCGCGGAGGACGCGCTGCTGCTCCTCTGGAAGCGACGCGAGCTCACGACGGTGGACGCCCGGCTCACGGGCTCGGCCGCGGCACTCGAGCGGGTGCTCGCGCACCCGCTCGCCCCGTGAGACCCGCGAGCGCCGCGACAGCGTCAGGCGCTCGCTAGCTGCTGAGCGTCGCCGCGAACGGGTCTCGCTGGTGATCGACGAGCGGAACCCGCTCGAGCGTGCTCTCGATGACGACGACCTCGCCGGCCGCCGCCGACTCCTCGATGGCGAGCATGGTGTCGAGCACGTGCAGGGCGAGCTCGCCGGTCGCGACGTGCGGAAGCCCCTCGCGGATGCCGCGGGCCATGTCGAGCGTGCCGTACCCGCGCCCAGTGACCGTGCCCTCATCCGGGTACTCCTCCCAGCTCGGCTCGAGCGTCTCCGAGTACTCCTGCGGATGGCGCGCCACTCGCGTGCCCCCGTCGGCGTGGTTCGGGTCGGGGGTGATGAGCATGCCGCCCGGGCCGATGATCTCGACGGTGCCCATCTCGGCGAGCGGGGAGTCGTTGCTGAAGGTGAGCTGCGCGCTGGCGCCGCTCTCGAAGGTGACGAGCGCATCCACGTGCGTGAGCACCTCGACGGGGAACGACTGGCCCGCGTTCGGGCCGAGCTTCACGGTGCGGGCCTCCTTGGCCGTCGAGCCCGTCGCGTACACCTTCCTGACGGGGCCGAACGCGCTCACGAGCGTCGTCACGTAGTACGGCCCCATGTCGAGCAGTGGGCCGCCGCCGCGGGCGAACAGGAACGCCGGGTTGGGGTGGAACAGGTCGGGCCCCGAGTAGCGCATCATGGTGCGGGCCGTGAGCGGGGTGCCGATGATGCCGCTCGCGAGGTGTCGGAGGGCGGTCTGGATGCCCGGGTTCAGCACCGTGTCGGGTGCGACTCCCACGCGCAGGCCGGCCGCGTCGGCCGCCTCGAGCAGGGCCTTGGCCTCCTGGCGGTCGATGCCGATGGGCTTCTCAATCCACACGTGCTTGCCCGCCGCGATGGCGTCGAGCGCGACCGGGACGTGGGCGGCCGGGATGGTCAGGTTGATGACGATCTCGACGTCGTCGTTCGCCAGCACCGAGGCGGGCGAGCCGGAGAACGGCACGCCGTAGCTCGCGGCCTTCTCCGCTGCGAGGGCCTCGTTGAGGTCGCCAAGCGCCACGACTCGCACGTCGGGGAAGCGCGTCAGGTTGTCGAGGTAGGCGTTGCTGATCATGCCGGTGCCGATGATGCCGACGCCGACGGGGCCTCGCCTGACCGACTCGCGGCGCACGTGCTCGCTGCCGAGCTGCTCGCTGCTCATGCGCGGTTCTCCAGGTAGTCGAAGCTGGCGGCGATCGCGGCGAAGATGTCGCCGTCGAAGTGGTCGAACTCGATGACGGCGAACTCCGCCGACGGGGTGGCCGCGAGGGCAGCCTCGAGCGGGATGGCACCTTGACCGGCCGGGACCTGGCCGAGCCCCGACGGGTCGAAGGGAGCATCCGCGACGAACGGGTTCTCGACCTGCGGGCCGTCCTTGATGTGGAGGGCCCTCACGCGGTCGCCGAGGCGTTCGAGCAGGGCTGGCGCGTCCACTCCCCCGATGTGCGCCCAGTACACGTCGACCTCGAGCACCACCTCGTCGTCGAGGAGCCCCGCGAAGTACTCGAGTGCGGGGACGCCCTCGATGAGGGTGCTGAGCTCCCACGCGTGATTGTGGTACCCGACGCGGAGGCCGTGCTCGGCGGCTGACCTGGCTGCCTCGTTGAGGGCGGACGCCGTCGCCTCGACGGCTTCGCGGGTCGACCAGTCGAAGACTGCAGGGTCGATGACGAGCTCGATGCCGAGCTTCTTCGCCGCCTCGAAGGTGGCGGCGTGGCTCGGCACCGGCGTCGTCACGCCCTCGCGAGTGACCTCCTTGGCGACGAGCATCGCGTGCCCCGTCGGGGCCGCGATGCCGTGCCTGGCGAAGGCCGCCGCGAGCTCGTCGGCGCGGTCGACGAAGGCGAAGGCTTCGACGTTGCGCAGGCCGATCTCGCCGAGGCGCGCGAGCGTGCCGTCGAGGTCGGCTTCGAGGTGCGAGTTGACGCTGTACAGCTGCAGCGAGGTCGCTGGCCGCTGCGCTCCCGTTCGAGTGGGGGACGCTTCTGGTCGAGTGGTGGGCACGGTGACTCCTGTGTCGGTGGGCGTCCGCCCCGTCGCGGTTCGCTCTCCTGGAGACGCTACTAGAAAATTGCCAGTTGGCAACTTTGAGTCTGCCTGGCCAGTCTCAGCGGTCCTGACCGAGACGCTCGAGCAGCCCGAGCGTGGCCGCGACGTCGACGTCGGGCTCGAGGAGCCACCGCACCTGGAGCCCGTCGGAGGCCGCCATGATCAGGTCGACGAGCATGGACGCCTCGGCGCGGCGCCCCTCGGGAAGGGCAGCGAGCTGCCCGTCGATCTCGCCCGCCAAGCGGGTCCTCGCCCGCGCGAACCGCTCCGTGAAGAAGACCTTCGCAGGCCCATCCCCCGGTTCGACCGACTTGGCGAGCATCTCCGTGAAGAGCGAGACCATTCCGGGGAACTGCACGTTGAACTCGGCACTGAGCCGCATCCGCTGCACGAGCGACACCGAGGCGGGCATGCGCCCCTCGTTGACGTGGTCATGCTCACGGATCACCGCGACCAGCAGCCCCTCACGAGAACCGAAGTAGTGGGTCAGCATGCCGTGAGAGACGCCGATGGACTCGCCGATCGCGCGCAGGGAAGCGCCGCTCGCTCCGGTCACGCGGAGGGTCTCGTAGGCCTGCGCCAGGATCTCGCGCTTCCGCTCGACACCCTTCGCGTACTGCCCCCGCGCTCCATCTGCTGCCACGCCAAGCATCGTAGCCGGGGCCGGGGCCGTCGCGGACCCTCTGCGAACCCCTTCACTAGGCTCCGCCGCTTGGCCTCGCCTCGTGGTGGCGCGCCCCGTGCGTCCGGCGGTCCTCCTTCATCGCCGCTTCCGCCAGGTGCCGCCTGCCAGCCACGAGCTGCTCGCGGGTGGCCCGCTCGGCTGCTCGGAACGGCTCCCAGTAGGTGTCGTCGTAATCCTCGACGATCTGGAACGTCCATCGCCCCTCGATCACATTCCGGCCCACCAGCTCGGCTTCGAGGCGATCCGCGACCTCCGCGTGTCCGGCGTCGCGCAACGCGTCGGACGCCTCACCGAGGGCGAGGTCGGCGGCGCCGGTCAGCCTGTGGAACCCGTAGAGAAGCCCACGCGCCTGGTCGACCATCTCGAGGGCCTCGGTGAGCTTCCCGACGGCCGCGATCGTCGCCTCATCGACGCCCTCGGGCGGAAGGTGCTCAGCACCTCGACGCTCCCTCGGGTCATCATCGGTTCCTGGAACGCTCTGGTCATCGCTCATGCCGTGATTCTGTCGACCGCGCCTGAACGGCACGTGGGTTCCCTCGTGGCTCGTGGATCGCAAGTCCAGCGGGGCCGGATTGGCACGGGCGCTCCGAGTGGACCCGTCGTACGGTTGCGGCACACGCACCCTCCTCGCCCCTCCCTCACCCGTCGTGGCACCTCTTCCGTGCCACCTCACCTCCGAAAGGCCCACCTCGTGCCCACCTCGCGCCCCTTCGCCCAAGTCGACGTGTTCTCGGAGTCCCCGTACCTCGGCAACCCGGTCGCCGTCATCCTCGATGGCGCAGGTCTCACCGACGACGAGATGCTGCACGTCGCACGGTGGACGAACCTCTCCGAGACCACTTTCGTTCTGCCGACGACCAACCCAGGAGCGGACTACCGACTGCGCATCTTCACCCCGGGCGGGGAGCTCCCCTTCGCCGGCCATCCGACCCTCGGCTCGGCGCACGCGTGGCTCGAGCGGGGCGGCACTCCGAAGAACGCTGGGCGTGTGGTCCAGGAGTGCGGCGCCGGCCTCGTCGAGGTGCGCATCGACGAGGGACGCCTGGCGTTCGCCGCTCCGCCCACGCTGCGGAGCGGCCCGTTGGAGCCCGAGCTCCTGGCTCGCATCGTCACGGCGTACGGCATCAGCGCAGACCAGGTCACCGCCCACCAGTGGATCGACAACGGACCGGGGTGGGCCATCGTGCAGCTCGCATCCGCGCAGGAGGTGCTCGACCTCGACCCCGACCTCTCCCTCCTGCCTGATGCCATGGTCGGAGCCGTCGGCGCCTACCCTCCAGGGGCGCCGCACGCCTTCGAGCTGCGCAGCTTCGCGCCCGCCATCGGCGTGGAGGAGGATCCGGTCTGCGGCAGCATGAACGCGTCGACGGCCCAGTGGATGCACCGCACAGGCACCGCTCCGGGTTCGAGCTGGCGAGTCTCCCAGGGCACGCGCCTCGGCCGTGCCGGTGACATCACCGTGACAGTCGACGACTCCGGGGCCGTCTGGGTCGGTGGCGCCACGACGACGCTCTTCTCGGGCACGGCACTCGCCTAGGGCGTGTCTGACAGAGCTTGCGTGTCTTGTTCTGGAGGCTGGTGAGACATCTCGTTTTCGGTTGCTTTCGGACGTTCAGTGGTCGTTGATCAAGGCCATGCTGACCGCCCCGACGGGGCGTCTCACGCGAGAGTTCTCGGGCGCTCGGACGTCGGATGAGGCGATCGCCTAGCGATATCGGACGGGCATCGCGTGGCGTGATCTTCCTGAGGTGTTCGGCCCGTGGGCAGGCGGCACGGACCTGGCATCACCGCATGGCCCCTGACGTCACCTGGGACCGCGTACTCACCAAGCGGACTATTGCCGGCGCCGCATCGAGGCTCGTCGACCGGTCGGTCTCGGTTGACTTGACGATCGCTCGCGCGCACCAGAACGAGACGAACGACCTCGCCGGCATCAGAGGAGAACCCTCCTGAGCCGCCCACAACTCCGCGTGTCCAGCCTGACCGGGGTGGGGCGAACCCCGTCGCCGCCGGGTCCAGCAGAAACGCAGCCAGCGGCCGCAGCACAACCCGTCGAGGTCGCTGCTTTGGCTGAACCGGGCACCGGCACGCCCGGGCGAGGCAAGGCTGCCATGCAGCTCGGCAAGAAGTACCCCGATAGGGTCAGCTTTTACAAGGGCGCGAGCTGACCCCATGGCCGAGACGATCGACCTCTGTCACCGCACCACCGAGGCTGCCGCAGCTCAGATCGTCAGGGACGGCAAGTTCCTCACGCGCGAGAACTCGCGCGAGGCGTTCTCCGCGACGCACGTCGACGGCCAGGCCGAGGGATACGGAGCGGCTATCGTCCACGTGCGGATCGACCAGGCTTAGGTCATCGACGCAAGGGCAGCACGCCCACTTGGGGGTGCTGCCCTTACTGGCCTCTTTGGGCTAGACCGAAACGGTCACTTCTGAACTTTCTGGCGAGATCGCGAGCCCATCTAGCTTCACTGTGATCTCATCGACGCTCGCCGGGATCTGCTGGTCGATTGTGATATCGCTGAGTACCCAAGCGGCTGTGTTGGGGCAGGAGCCCTCTTCGACCGTAGGTTCGGTTTCAAATCCGACTCGAACGCTTGTCTCGGTATCCCAGGTGACAGACACGGGAACAGTCCAGCACTCTGGCGATTCCCATCGCTCAATTCGCAGAACTTTGCCGTCGTCGAGTGCTGCGACAGAGACTTCGGCTGTGATGGATTCGCTTCCTGCTTCGGCTACGGACTGTTGGTAGTCGATGCTCTCAGTTGGACTCGCGGGCGTGGCGGAACACCCTGCCAGGACTGTTGACGTTCCCAGGGCGAGCGTGAGTAGCGTTGCCGTGAGCCTCCACCGACCGTTATCCAAGTGTGGCTCCTCCGTAGGCGTAGGTCACTGCCATGGTGCGTGTAGCAATGCACTTATGGTAGTCGGTTCGGTCGCCATTTGTGGCTGACTGAATACCAACAGGAATAACCCGTCCGTTCGCAGGGTCGTAGACGGCCAGCGGTCCTCCGCTGTCACTGCCAATGCACTCATCCGGGTCGGCGTTGGCCCCGAAGACTTGGCAACGCTTTCCCTCGCCGCCGAGGTTGTGACACCCATCTGCGTAGCCGAACTGGGTCCAGTTTCCCGTATATCCCAGCGAAACTTGCCCGCTGCGGGTACCTGACAATAGGATCTGCACCCCAAACGGCAGAGTGTAGTAAGGATAGTTTCCGGTCGCGGAGATCGTCGAGTTCGTGTATTGGCCACCGGTGTACATGAGGTTCGAGTATGTCTTGTTCGCGATGAGCATCACATCGAGGCTGATGGAGTCGAGTGGCAGGTAGCGGCTACCGACGTCTGTGCCCACGACGGTCTTGAAGCTGTTGCCGTTGCAGTGCTCAGCAGTGAGCATCGAGTTTCCGTTGAGGCGGAACGCAGACGAGCAGCGCATCCCTTCACCTGCGCTTCGGTCCGTGTAGCGGATGTCGGTGCCCGCCTTGAACGGCGCGGTGTCGTTGGCGCGCGGAGGATTCGAGGTTGGGGTCCACGGTGAGGTTGACGTGCTCAAAGAGGTTGCTTCTAGCTTGCGTGCCTGACTCGGCTAGAGGGGCGTTCACCACAACATCGATTTCGCCCGAAGCCGTGTTTGGTTCGGAGTACCAGGAGATCGCTGAACCGTCCTCAGCCGTCAGCTGGTCAAGGCGCTCTTCCACTTGGCAGATTTCACTGATCGATGGGAAATTTCCGAGGCGGGTTTCTACTGCGACGCCAGCTTCTTCGAGGACACGAAGAGCCTCGGCACCTTAGGGGCTCTTTGAAAGCAAGTCCGCTGACGTGCGTGCGTCTGCACTTGCCTCATCAACCAGAATCTGCAGCGAAGAAACTTCGCCCTGACCGATCGCCTCGACGCCCACTACTGAGCCCATGTTGTCTCGAAGTGCCTCAGCGCGAACTACGAGCACGGCAGCCTTTGTCGCGTCCATGCCGTCGTAAGGAAGCGAGTTGTCTGCGTACCCTGTGCCTCCAGCGGGGTAGACCGTTTTGTTCCAGAGGCAGTGATCTTCAGGGGAAAGCTGTTCCAGGAGCTCGATGTTGGTGTCTTCTAGCTTAATTAGATCGCTTTCGGCTGCGGAGGCAGCTGGTGGCGATGCGACAGCGAGCGAGGTCAGGATCATCAGTGAAGCGCCAACACCGGTGATACGTCTCAAAATGTCTTCCTTCCGTTTCTCCGGCGGGGCTGACGGTGACGTGATAAGAATGTCGACTGCTCCGTTTCGGCTGGGCGATCCGGCTACCTGGGGGTCCGCGTTAGTTAGATCGAGGGCAGTGAATACGAGCAAGAGGACCGAGGCGCGGTACTCGGTTCGCCCCGCATCTACAAATTGCTCATGCAGCGCGTCGCGACGGGATTGGCTCATGCAGCGCGTCGCGACGGGATTGGCTCAAGCGTCCCGCAGCCGACGAGAAGGGCTCTCCTTCGGGGCACCAGTTCTTGCTGAGGTCTCTGCGTCGATCACGTTGGTTTGGGCACATGGGAACTACGTATCTCACGACTATGAGTCGCAGCGATAAGTAGTTGTGTCCTTGCAGTGCTAGTTGTCACCCTCGTCGGACGTAGGCCGATCTGCTGCGGAACGCGCCAAGTCGGCAAGCGCCGGGGGCGCGGGGATGCGCTAAGCAAGAAGGCGCTGGGGGCGACGAGTCTCGGATCTCTGAGCCTCGAGGAGGTATCCCGAACTTGCGAACCTCATCGCGCACGCCCAGTCCTCGTTAGCCGGATCGACGCCCCAATCCTAGACCCACTGCGTGCGGTTGATGAGGGCAGTTCATTCTTCAATCCCATTGACTGCGCGAAGGACAGAGTGCTTAGGGTCGTGGCTGTGGCAGTCACGGTGCAGCTCCACGTGGTCCGTCAAGTCGCCGGTGACGTTCTTGAATCCGCGGGCCACGTCATCTGCAACTCGCTGGCTGGACTCGATGAAGATCGCCGGCGTAGTTGACCGACGACGGTGTACCCGACGAGGTGAATTTGATCGTCGACTGTGACTTGACCTAGGACCAAACGAGCGTCGCCGTTTCGAAAGTTCTCGGGCGCTCGGACGTCGGACGAGGCGATCGCCTAGCAATATCGGATGGGCATCGCGTGGCGTGATCTTCCTGAGGTGTTCGGCCCGTGGGCAGGCGGCACGGACCTGGCATCACCGCATGGCCTCTGATGGCACCTGGGATCGGCCGCTCCCGAGGTGGCCTCTCGACCAAGATCCACACGCTCGGAGACGGGAGCGGGCTACCGTTGGTGATCGAGGTCACCCCGGCCAGACTGGCGATTCGCGCGCACCTGCACGAGCGATGCATCCGCTCAGTGATCCCAGAACCAGCCGGCCAGCATGGGACCGGAAACGACGCGGATCTCGCGGCGGTCGACCGGTCGGGTATGACCGGGACGACTTCCGTGGTCGCAACGTCATCGAGCGGCGCCTCTGTCACCTCAAGCCCTGGCGAGAACTCGCTACATGCTCCGTCAGGCTCGCCCTGGTCAACCGAGCGGACCCTGTCCTGAACGCCGTGATCGACGAAACCAGGGCTTTGTCAAACAGGCCACGCCGACCCCGCCAGCCCGATCGCGACGCTCCCGACCAGCGGCTGCCCCAGTGACAGTCCCAGCCTCTACCCCCAGTGGCGCGGTCTCGTGAGCGATTCGGGCAGCTGCGTGGCGTCGTCGCCGAATGCGGCCGCGAGCTGCGGCTGCGTCAGGTGCAGCACGTGGCGCAGGTCGGCCCCGTGCAGCTCGGCGTCCCTCAGGTCGGCGCCGAGGAGGTCAGCCCAGCGGAGGTCGGCACCGCGGAGCTTCGCGGCGATGAGCAGGGCACCCCGCAGCTCGACCGCCCGCAGGTCGCTGCCAGAGAAGTCCGTGCCGAGGTACACGCCGCGGGGTTCGATCCGTGACCAAGCACCGGATGCACGGCGCCGCGGGACGTGCGTCCGTCGCACCTCGTGGCTCACCGCGCCGAGCAGCTCGCCGGCGGCCGGCCGGCTCGTCTCGACGGCGGCGCGCAGCGAGGCCAGGTCGGGCGAGGCGGCCTGCGCGTCGACCTGATCGAAGAGCGTGTCGATGCGTCGAAGCAGCGCGCGATCGGCAGTGCGACGCCTCGCCTCGGCCAGCAGCCACAGCACTTCGTGCAGCTGGCGCACGAGGGGGAACACGGCGAACATGGCTTCCCGCAGGCCCTCGCCCTCCCGCCAGTCGCCGCCGCCGAACGTCTCCTGCGTGACCCGTTGCCCGGCGCCGTGGCACTCGAAGACGGTGCAGCCGCGGTATCCGCGCTCGAGGAGCGCCGAGTGGATGCCGCAGCCGAGGTTCTCGTCGAGGTTCCGGCACGGCTTTCCGGCGGCCTTCTCGTGCGCGAAGTCGTCACCGCGCGAGAAGGCGAGCGCCGAGCAGCAGAGGGCGACGCAGTTGGCGCAGTCGCTCCGGAATCGCGCGGTGTCGGCGCTCGCGCCGCGTCCACTGCGCGCCGTTCCACCGGGCATCGGCACCGTGGGCCGGTGCCGCAGCGGTTCGCTGAATTCACCTGGAGACATCGTGGCGTCAGCCTACGTTTCCGCGCACGCGTGCAGCTGTGCACGGCCGGGTCACGACTCCCCGATCGCCGAGCGTCGCTGGTTCGAGCCGCGGATCGTCCGCGAGCAGCAGCCAAATGTTCGGCGCACCGAACATTGATCTTCTGGCCACCGTAGCGCTATGCTCTGGTCATGCTGACCCCCGCGCTGCGCGCAGCCCGAAGGAAGGCCAGCCGCATCGTCGCGGCGGGTCTCGCCCTCGTCACGCTCGCGTCCCTCACCGCCTGCGCCCCCTCCGCTGAGGGCAAGGACAACCGGCCCGTCGTCCTCACGACCTTCACTGTGCTCGCCGACATCGCGAGGCAGGTCGCCGGCGACGAGCTCCGCGTCGAGTCGATCACGAAGGTCGGTGCCGAGATCCACGGCTACGAGCCGACCCCCCTCGACATCGCGAAGGCGTCGGAAGCCGACCTGATCCTCGACAACGGCATGAACCTCGAGGCATGGTTCGAGCAGTTCGTCTCCGGCATGGAGGTCCCCCACGCCGTGGTCAGCGAGGGTGTCGAGGAAGTGCCCATCGCGGGCGACGCCTACGCCGGCCTCCCCAACCCCCACGCGTGGATGTCGCCCCTCAACGTGCAGCTGTACGTCGACAACATGGTCACCGCCTTCTCCGACCTCGCCCCCGCGAGCGCGAGCGTCTTCGAAGAGAACGGCGCCGCCTACAAGGCAGAGCTGCAGGCCGTGCACGACGAGCTCGTCGCGGCGATCGACCCTCTCCCCGCATCGCAGCGGGCCCTCGTCACCTGCGAGGGGGCCTTCTCGTACCTCACGAGAGACGCCGGGCTCGAGGAGGTCTACATCTGGCCCGTCAACGCCGAGCAGCAGGCCACCCCGCAGCAGATCGCCGGGGTCATCGATCATGTCCGCGACAACGACGTTCCAGCGGTGTTCTGCGAGTCGACCGTGTCGGATGCGCCGATGCGGCAGGTCGTCGACGCCACGGATGCGGAGTTCGGCGGCACCCTCTACGTCGACTCGCTGAGCGAGGAAGACGGCCCCGTGCCGAGCTATCTCGACCTCATCCGGCACGACGTCGACACCATCGTGGCCGGACTGACCGGCAAGACGGGAAGCGAATCGTGAGCGCAGCATCCAGCCCAGCATCCACTCCTCGGGCCGATGCAGGACCATCGGCGGGCGGGGTCGCGCCCGCCATCGAGGTCGATGCCCTCACCGTGCACTACGGGGAGGTGCTCGCCCTCGACCGGGCGAGCCTCTCCATCGCCCCAGGCAGGGTCTGCGGGCTCATCGGCATGAACGGCTCTGGCAAGTCCACGCTGTTCAAGTCGATCATGGGTGTCGTGCGCCCCGATGCGGGCACCGTCCGTATCCTCGGGGGCTCCTCGGCGGATGCGCGCAAGCGGGGCAGCGTCAGCTACGTTCCCCAGAGCGAGCAGGTCGACTGGGACTTCCCCCTCTCGGTGCGCGATGTCGTGATGACGGGGCGCTACGGGCACCTCGGCATCACCCGGAGGCCGCGGGCGCGCGACCATTCGGCTGTCGATGCCGCCCTCGAGCGCGTCGAGCTCTCCGAGCTGGCGGGTCGGCAGATCGGCCAGCTCTCGGGCGGTCAGCGCAAGCGCGCCTTCGTGGCCCGCGGCATCGCCCAGGAGGCCGAGGTGCTGCTCCTCGACGAGCCCTTCGCGGGCGTCGACACCCGCTCCCAGGCCACCATGACGAGTCTCCTTCGGGAGCTGGCAGGGCAGGGGGTGTGCATCCTCATCGCCACCCACGACCTGGGCTCCCTCCCAGAGCTGGCCGACGAGGCTGTGCTCTTCAACCGGCGGGTGCTGCTGCACGCGAGCCCCGAGGAGATCATCCGTCCCGAGAACCTCGCCCTCGCCTTCGGCATCGAGACCGGAACGGGGGCGGCAGCATGAACCTCGTCGAGCTCCTCCTCGAACCCCTCGGCTACGAGTTCATGGTGCGGGCCCTCATCACGACCGTCATCACGGCCGTCGTCTGCGCCCTCCTCAGCTGCTGGCTCGTGCTCATCGGGTGGTCGCTCATGGGAGACGCCGTCTCACACGCCGTCCTTCCCGGGGTGGTGCTCGCCTACATCGTCGGGGCTCCCTTCGCGCTCGGGGCGCTCGCCTTCGGGCTGCTCGCCGTCGGCCTCATCGGCGTGATCCGCGACACCAGCAGGGTGAAAGAGGACGCGGCGATCGGCATCGTCTTCACTACCCTCTTCGCGTTCGGCCTCGTACTCATCTCGGTGACGCCGAGCCAGACCGACCTCAGCCACATCCTCTTCGGCAACCTCCTCGGCGTCAGCCCCACCGACCTCGTGCAGATCGGCATCCTCGCCGCGATCGTCGCCGTCGTGCTCCTCGTGAAGCGGCGAGACTTCACCCTCGTCGCGTTCGACGCCACCCACGCCCACGCGATCGGCCTAAACCCGCGCGTCCTCCGCGGCGCCCTCCTCGGGCTGCTCGCACTCACCGCCGTTGTCGCCCTGCAGACGGTCGGCGTGATCCTCGTCGTGGCGATGCTCATCATCCCCGGGGCGACCGCGACGATGCTCACGCGCAGCTTCGCGCGGATGCTCGTCATCGCCCCCATCGTCTCCGTCGTCTGCTCGGCGGCGGGCCTCTACGCCAGCTACTACCTCGACGCCGCCTCCGGCGGGATGATCGTGCTCGCGCAGGGCCTCGCCTTCCTGCTCGCCTACCTGCTCTCCCCCACGCAGGGCCTCGTCACGTCGCGGATCCTCGCGAGGCGTCGCTCGAGGGTCAAGAGCGCCGAGGCGAGGGGTGCCACAGGGACGGATATCGAAGGGGCGGCTGCCGAGACGAAGACCGCCTGGCGTCCCGACGCTCTAGCTTCCCGACGTTCCAGATCTCCGAAGCTCTAGATCTCCGAAGCTCTAGGCTTCCGTCACCCAGACGGCTCGAGCGGCGACGGGCCCGAGGGCGAACGGAGCCGCGACGCGCCCCGCCGAATCGGCAGCGCCAGCAGCACCTGCGGCGGTGTCGCCTTCGCCGTGATCAGCGACCGAGTCCACGCCCGCCACCGTGAGCAGCATCGACTCGGAGTACGGGTCGCTCTCGCCGATCTCGAGGCGCGCCCCGACCGTGAGGCCCTTCGCCGCGAAGTACTTGAGGAGTTCGGCGTCCGAGTCCGAGATGCGCTCGACGACAACCCGCTTCCCTGCCTCGAGGCTGCTGAGCAGAACGGCCTGCGGGATGCTCACCTCGCCAGCGGCGGACGGGATCGGGTCGCCGTGCGGGTCGCGTTCGGGATGCCCGAGCATCGCGTCGATGCGCTCGACCATGAGGTCGGAGACGGAGTGCTCGAGGTTCTCCGCCTCGTCGTGCACCTCATCCCAGCCGTACTGGAGCACCTCCACGAGGAACGTCTCGAGGAGCCGATGCCTGCGGATCATGGTCAGCGCGTGGGCGCGACCCTCGGTCGTGAGGGAGATGCTGCCGTAGCGGGCATGCTCGAGGAGCCCCTGATCGGCGAGCTTGCGGATGCCCTCCGACACCGTCGAGAGCCGCAGCTGCAGGCGCTCGGCGACGATCGTCGCCGTGACGGGCGCATCCGACCACTCCTGGAGGCTCCAGACCACCTTGAGGTAGTTCTGCGCGCTCACCGAGAGTTCTGACACCGACATGCCCACAAGCCTACGGGCAGGGGAAGCTCCGGAGCCGCCGACCGAGCCTGCCGCAACGGGCAGAGCCTCGGCGCACGACGCCCAGGCCCAGCGCCCAGGCCCAGCAGCCTCAGACGGTTCGGGCGTTCCAGCGGTCGCCGAATCGGCTCCTCCCGGCGAGCATGGTCCACACGGTGGGCCCGAGCGGCGGGTACTCGGTCGCGATGCGACGCATGAGCTGCGCGTCATGCTCACCGCTGGAGGGGGCTTCGTCTCCGCCCCGCTCGAGGGCTTCGGCGCGCATGAGCAGCACGACGAGCTCGTCGACCGTCGGCAGCTCCTGCATGAAGCGCCACGGGTCCTCGCCGCGGCGAGCGCGAGCGTAGATCATGGTCTCGCGCTCGTCCTGCGCTTCGGCGCGCAGGACCTCGAGGCTTGCTCGCCTGGTCAGTTCGTAGCGCTCGGTTTCCACTCGACGAGCCTACGCGCCATGCCACCTTCCCGCTGGGGCTTGTGGAGCGGGACCGGGCGGACGAGTGGGGGCCGCACGGGGGCACGGCTGCGTGAGAGTCTTCTCACCTGCCAGGCTCTGGACTCGTGCGCCCCAGATAATCAGTGGATGCAGGTGACCACGGCGGGCGAGGGGCGGCGGGAGGTGCGGCCCCGTGCTTCAGTGCGGGTTCGCATCCTCGCGTCGATCCTGCTCGTCACGATGCTCGGCATGATCGTCGCCGGCGCGACGAGCTACTTCGCGGCCCGCGAACGCGACCTGAGCGGAGTCGATGAACGCCTCGTCGCCCTCGCGGAGAACGTCAGCGGCCTCGTGAGCGGCACGGACGCCGCCGCGCCCACGACGTCGGACCCGGCGGCCCTGGCCGCCCCTGCCCCCGATCCGGCCCGTTCCTTCTCGAGCAGCACCGAAGCCCTCGAGCTGGTCATGCAGCGCTTCGTCCCGGAACGCAACGAGGGCGCCCTCGGGCTGGTCGACGGCGTGCCGACGTTCATCCCGGCGACGCCGACGCCGTTCTCCCTCGCCGAGGTGCCCGGCCTCGTCGAACGAGCCGTGGCGGAGACCGCCGACGGTTCGGTGCGCATGGGCACCTTCGTCGACGGCGCTCTCGCCCTCCGCTACATCGCCGTCCCCTTCACGGTCGGCGACGGCTCGAGCGACGCGCTGTACCTCGCGGCGTACGACCTCCGGGCCGAGCTCGCCGACACCAACAGCACCTTCCAGACGTATGCGATGGTCGCCGTCGCCGCGCTCGCCGCCGTCGGTCTCGTGGGCTGGTCCGTCGCCGGCCGCCTCCTCAGGCCACTCAGGGAGCTGCGAGAGACGGCGGCGTCGATCACGGGCAGCAACAGGTCTGCGCGCATCCCGGTCGTCGGCAACGACGACGTCTCAGCCCTGACCGCGACGATCAACGGCATGCTCGACCGCCTCGACGGCTCGCTCACCTCCCAGCGGCAGCTGCTCGACGACGTCCGTCACGAGCTGAAGACCCCCATCACGATCGTGCGTGGGCACTTCGAGCTCCTCGACCCGAACGACCCTGCCGACACCACGGCGACGGTGGCGCTGGCCCTCGACGAGCTCGACCGCATGAGCGAGCTCATCGACGACATCGAAGCGCTCGCCGTCAGCGAGCAGCAGGGACTCCTGAGCATCGCCCCCTGCGACGTGCTCGAGCTGACGGAGCAGGTCCAGGCGAAGGCGAGCGCCCTCTCGAGCCACGAGTGGGTGCTCGGTCAGACGGCGCCGGTGGTCGTCGACGTCGACGCCCGCCGCCTGACGCAGGCCTGGCTGCAGCTCGCCGACAACGCCGCCAAGTACTCGCCGCCGGGCTCCATGATCGAGCTCGGCAGTCTCGTGGATGCGCGCGGCGAGCTCCGACTCTGGGTACGGGACGAGGGGGTCGGCATCCCCGTCTCCGCGCAGGAGCGCATCTTCGATCGCTTCGGACGGGCCGAGACGGGCCGCAGCCAGACCGGCTCAGGCCTCGGGCTCGCCATCGTGGCGTCGATCGCCCGCGGCCACGGTGGAAGAGTCGAGCTCTCGAGCCAGCCGGGTCTCGGGTCGACCTTCACGATCGTCGTGCCTGCGGACGGCTCACCTGGCCACGACAGCCCCGACAGCCCCGGGGCCAGCGGCTCCGCCGCGTCAGGCGGCGACGCACGGCCCCATCACCCCGAGGAAGAGGACACCGCATGAGCAGAATCCTGGTCGTCGAAGACGAGGCGCGTATCGCCTCGTTCGTCGAGAAGGGCCTGAAATCGGCCGGGTACGCGGTGGCCGTCGCAGCGTCGGGCACCGATGGGTTCGAGCTTGCCCGCGGCGGCGACTTCGACCTCGTGCTCCTCGATGTCGGCCTCCCCGGAATGGACGGCTTCGAGGTCCTTGACCGGCTGCGCGCCGAGGGGCACACGGTCCCGGTCATCATGCTCACGGCCCGCACCTCGGTCGAGTCCACCGTGCGGGGCCTCGACGGGGGCGCCAACGACTACCTCGCGAAGCCGTTCAAGTTCGACGAGCTCCTCGCACGCATCCGGCTTCGGCTCCGGGATTCGGGGCAGGCCGCCAGCACGGAGCTCACCCACGAAGACCTGCTGCTCGACCTCCGCACGCGCCGCGTGCGGGTCGCAGGCACCGACATCGACCTGTCGGCACGCGAGTTCGGGCTCGCCGAGCAGTTCTTCGCCAACCCCGGGCAGGTCCTCAGCCGCGAGCAGCTGCTCAGCAGGGTCTGGGGGTTCGACTTCGACCCGGGCTCGAACGTCGTCGACGTGTACGTGCGCTACCTGCGCGGCAAGATCGGCTCCGAGCGCATCGAGACGGTGCGGGGCATGGGATACCGGCTGCGCTGAAGCGGGCCCCGGCGACCGTCACATCTCCGCGTCGGCGGCGTGCCCAAGCGCAAGGTCCTGCCGCCGTCGGTCCTCGACCTCGCCGTCAATCGTCAGCGTCGTCGTCAGCCCTCAGCCTCGTCGTCAATCCTCGCCGTCGTCGTCGTCATCATCGTCGTCGACTTGGGAGGGGGCCACCGGTTCCACGGGCACCGGCGCCTGGATGCCACCCGTCGGCAGCGACGGCTGGAGCGGGCCCGACGACGGGCTCGGTGTCGGCGAACCGGTCGGCGTCGGCCCCGAGGAGGAGGCCGGCGATGGAGTCACGCTGATCGTCGTCGCCGGCGACTGCTCGCCGACGATCGGTCCGAGGTTGACGACCTCGCCCGGCGAGGAGCGCAACGACGTAGCCTGCGCGAAGGCGACCCCCGCGAGCACGATGGCGAGCGCACCGGCCCCGGCGAGGGCCACGACGAGCCAGCGAGGTCGGGGCTTCTCGGCGCTCATCGTCTCGGTTCCTTCGAGAGGGCACTCGCGAAATCGAGGATGCGATCAGGCAGCGCATCGAGCCCGGTCCCTCCTCGCACGGCAGCCCCGAACGCGTGCGAGAGCAGATGCGTGAGGGCGACCGCGCTGGATCGGATACTCAGGTCGGGGTCGTCCGTGATGAGCCCGGATCCGCCCGGCTGGGTCCAGGTGCTGGCGAACTCGCCCCAGGCGAACCTGACGAGTTCCGCGAGCTCGAACGTGGCCGTGCGCAGCTCCGCTCTCCCGCCGAGATCGTGGGTGAGGGCCGTCACGATGGCGTGCGCGTAGAGCCCGCCGAGGTCGTCGGCGAGGTCGCCCACGCCAGCCGTGTCGATGTCGACGACCCCCGTGATCGAAGTGCCGCCCCCGGGGCGGGCACTCGGCTCGACGAAGATCTGCCCAAGGTGCAGGTCGCCGTGCACCGTGCGCGCTGGCCCCGGCCGCGCTTCGGCGAGCGCTTGGCGGATGTTCACCGCGATCCCATCGATGTCGGCCCGTCGCGCGGGGAGCAGGTCGTGGAGCCGCAGCAGGTACCAGTCGAGCCCCGTCGTGAGGCTCGCACGGGCTCGTCGTGAGACGGGCGCCGCCCCGATCGACGCGACCAGCGACTGCAGTTCCCCCAGGAACTCGAGCCGAGCCTCAGGAGTGTGGGGCACGTGTGCGTCGGCAGGCAGCCCAGGCATTCGCTCCAGTGCGACGAGACCCGCCTCGCTCCATCCGCGGCTGCGTGGAACGGCGACCCCGCCACCCCCGAGCTCCTCGTGGATGCGGTGCAGCGGCTCTGCGTGCCCCGGCCGGACCACCTTGAAGAACAGCGTGCCGTCCGGGCCGGCAAGACGCAGCACTGCTCGGCGCCCTGGCCGGTAGGCGAGCATCTCGAGCTGGCCTTCCCCGACGGCCCCGAAGCGGGCCGCGGTCTCGCGCGCGGAGTCGGGGAACGCCGTCGCGGGAAGGGCAGGCAGGGCCGGGTCGTGCGGGTATCGCCACACCCTCACCTGCTCGCGAGTCACGGGGTTCTGCACCGTGGTCCAGTTCTGCGCTTCGCCCACCGTCGACGCAGCCGCCGGGTTGGTGGCCGTGTCGATGAAGAGACGGATGCGCTCGTCTGGGCCCTGCTGCGAGGCGAGTTCCACGTCGTAACCGGCGAGCACGCCGTCGCCGCTCGGCTCAGCGCAGGCGAGCGTCACCGACGCCACCTCGCGGCCGGTGCCTGTGGCCACGGCCTCGATCACCTGCCTGGCTGCTGCGAACATGCGCTCCCCCTTGCGGGCCCTGTCGTCGGTCCTACCGCTGAACCTACCGGGGCCAGGCCTCCGCAGCCCGGGAACCGATCAGCTTGTGGACAAGGTGACCCGTTAGGCGCTTGGCACCGAGGGCGGCGTCTGCGCCGACACCGGGCTCTGCGCGCTCACTGGGCTCTGCACGGTCGGCGCGCTGAGCGGAGTCTGGGCCGAGACAGGGCTCGGGGAGCTGAAGACCGGTGTCGCGGTGGGCGACGCACTGCTGTCCGTCGTCGGCGAGGCCGAAGCGGTCGGGGGCGTTGACGGCGTCGAGAGGGCGAGCTGCTCGCCCGGCACGTCGCGCAGCTCGAGGGCGTTGGCGACACCCGCGCCGCCGACCGCGAGGATGCCGAGCCCGAGTGCGCTTGCCGAGCCGACGATGATCCAGGTGTTCTTCTTCATGATGCTGCCTCCTGCTGACTGCCGAGCCGCGAGTTCGCCTCGGTAGACCCAAGCTTCGTGAGCGTTCATGAGACGCACAGTGCTCAGGAGATGAGAGCGCCCTCATCATCGGAGACTCTGGCCCCGGACTCCGACGCGGCCCTGCTGCCCAAACGGGCCGAGTGGCACGAGCACGGGTGAGGGGTGGGCGGATGCGCCTGCATCCGCCCACCCCTCACACCGAAGCCCTCAGTGGGTCATGCCGTCTGCCCGCGGTGCTTGCCCTCGGCGATCTCCTCGACGAGCTTCGCGTTGAACGCGGGCAGGTCGTCTGGAGTCCGGCTCGAGACGAGCCCCTGGTCGACGTGGACCTCCTCGTCGACCCACGTCGCCCCGGCATTGGCGAGGTCGGTCTTGAGGCTCGGGAAGCTCGTGAGCGTGCGCCCGTCGAGCACCTTCGCGTCGGTTAGGATCCACGCGCCGTGGCAGATCACCGCAACCGGCTTGTGCGCCTCGAAGAAGTCGCGGGCAAACGAGACGGACGCCTCGTCGAGACGCAGGAGGTCGGCATTGCCGACCCCTCCCGGGAGCACGAGTGCGTCGAAGTCCGCTGCCTTCGCGTCGGCCGAGGAAAGGTCGACGGACTGCTCGTGCCCGTTCTTGCCTGTCACGGTGCCGGACTCGGGCGCGACGAGGGACGCGTCTGCGCCCGCCTCGGTCACGGCGCCCCATGGGCTGGTCAGCTCGCTGTCCTCGAAGTCGTTCGTGAGGAGGAAGGCCACGCGCTTGGTGTCGAGAGTCGTCATTGCTGAGTGTCCTTTCGTCGGGAGAAGTGTGCAGCTCGATCCGGACCAGGGTCCCGGCTCGCAACCGAGCAGGCGTCCACGCTCTCGCACCGACCTCCCCGAACCTTGGACGTCTCGTGTGCGCGCCCTGGCCGTCAGCTGGACGAGCCCAGCAGCAGCTCCCGCAGCGCGGCCTCGCCTGAGCCCCTGCCCACCGCGACGACCCGCCCCTCGTCGTAGGCCTCGATGACGCGCGGATCGATGTAGCTCGACCTCGCGACCGCCGGCGTGTTCCCGAGCAGCTCGGCGGTGTCCCGCACGGCCTGCGCCACCAGCGATTTCCGCTCCCGGACGGTGCCCCCGACCCCCAGCTCGGCGAGCCGACCCGCAGCGAAGACCGTGCCGTGGAGCGTGCGGAAGTCCTTCGCCGTGAACTCGCCCTTCGTGCGCAACCTGATGTCGTCGTTCACCTCTCTGGCCGCGAGTCGCCGCCAAGCCCGCCCGTCCTTCCACGCCAGGATGCGGCGCCCAGGAGAGCCGGCGCCCTTGCGCTCCCCCAGGAACGACACGAGCTCGACATCCTCGATGAGGGCACTCCACGGCACCCCGCTCTTGCCTTTGAACTCAAGCAGCACCTGCTCGTCCTGCAGCAGGATGTGCCTGTTCAGCAAGGTCGTGAGCCCCCGGTGCCCGAACTGCTTCGCCGATCTCTCGCTGCCGACCCGCAGGAACGCCGTGTCGAGGAGCTTGAAGCTCGCGGCGAGCGAGGCATCCCTGCCGGAGCTCGCTGTACGAAGGGCCCTCGTCGCGGAGCGCCGCGCCGAGGGGAGCACCCGGGACAGCTCGAGCGCCCGGTCGAAGGTCACGATCTGCCGCTTCGCCGTCCAGTCGGGATGGTAGATGTACTGGGTTCGGCCGAGCGCATCCACGCCGAGGGCGAGGACATGCGCGTTCTCGTGTGGCGCGATGCGCACGTCCCTCCAGGCCGGTGGGATCGCGAGCGACGCGAGGCGCTCTCGGACTCGCGCGTCGACGATGCGCTCGCCACGCTCGTCGCGGTAGCTGAAGCCATTCCCGGCCGTGTGCCGGGTCCACGCCCCTCCCGAGGGAGTCCACCTTCGCAGTCGAACCATGCCCCTTGGGTAACACCCACCACCCCGTTGTGGCAAGGCTTCAACGCTGAGGATCAGATTGGCGTATTTCTAGGAGGTATCAGCTTCCCTGAGATGTCGTGAGAACTCTCCACAGAACTCAGGGAACATCCCTCAGCGCACATGTCAGTGCGCGAAGATGCGACTATCCGTCTGAGACGGTCGCCAACGACGGCAGGAGCCTCATGCCATTCCCCGTTCCACCTCTCACCGCGACGACGCCCGCCGAGGGCCGCGTCGACCGCCTCTCCGAGAACTCGTACCGGGTCGTCAAAGACGGACGTGTCCTCGGCTTCATCAACAAGATCGACGAGCTCTGCGTGGTCTCGGCGGGGTCCGACCCCGGTGCAGCCTTCGAAGTGCTGCAGACCCGTGACTTCGCGCGCGCCGTCAAGGAGCTCCAAGACCGAGCCTGATCCTTGGAATCCCAGCAGCGCGGCTCAAGGTTTCGTTGGAAGGCAGCGGGCCTCGGAGTCGCGTGCGCCGTCGCTGTCTTGGTCGTGGTGAGCGGATGCTCGCCGACCGGCAGTGCGCCGAGCTCAGAATCCAGCACTGGAACGTTCTCGCCGGTCGCAGCGCCACAGGCTACGGAAAGCCCGGAAGCCTCGGAGGCCTCAACGGCAGAGGACGGCGGGGAGCTCGTCTTCGCCGCCACGGCGGACGACCGCCATTCGTGGATCACCGCTGAGGCCCGCGTGACCGGCGTGACCCGGACGGGCACGTGCGAGTACACCGCGAGCGCCGAGGGCGTCGACACCATCACTCGCACGGCGAAGGCGCTCAGCAGCAACTACGACACGGTGTGCGGTGATATCTCGTTCGAACTCGGGACGCCCGGCACCTACACGGTGACCGTGACTGTCACCGGAGTTACCTCGGAGCCGCTGACGGGGAGCACCGAGGTCGAGTTCCTGGGTTCCACCGCCGGCTGAACGCCCCTTACGGCCTGCACCGCCCGAGGTGCCCGCGCCGCCCACGCCGCCCGCACCGCCCGAGGTGGCGCGCCCTCGCCGCTGCCCCGCTCTCCTCCTCCGCACCCCGGTCGCGTGCCCGTCGCGCCCACGCTCGTGCCCCCGCCCGCAGGCCCGGGGCTAACGCACCGCGCTCCCGCTCGCAGACCTGGGACTAGCGCACCGCGCACGGGCCAAACGGATGCGCAACCCCCGGGTCTGTCCGCGCCCAGGGGCCGAGCTCCACTGTGTTGTCACAGGTGCGCCGATCCTGGAGTTCTCCACAGCCTGTTCGCGGGGTCGCGCGCGGGCGACACCGCGCACGTAGCGTCGCCGTGTGGCTCCTCCAGACAGACTTCCGCGTTTTCGCGACCAGCTTCCACCCGAACTCCGGGGCAAGAGCTTCACGGTGGCGGATGCGCAAGACCTGGGTGTGGGCAGGGGCCGGCTGAGGAACCCGGGGCTGGCGAGACCCTTTCGTGGCGTTCGCGGCGATAGTGGCGCAACAGATCCGGCTGACGAACAAGAGTCGACCTCGGCAGCGATTCGCCGGCAGCTCCGAGCCCGTGATCTGCAGTACGCGCCGCTCCTCAAGGAAGCGCACGCCTACGGCGCAGTCTCCGCAGCGCGGATCCTTGGCCTGCCGCTGCCGCTGCAGCTCCTCCGGGATCCGCGCGTCCATCTCGTCGTCCCTGACGGCACGAACGTGCCGCGGCGCCCAGGAGTCACCACCAGAATCGTCCCAGCACGGCTCTGGCGCACGTTCACGTTCGCTGGCGTCGCGCTGCCCCATCCCGCGCTCCTCTACGGCCTGATGAGTCGCGACCTCCTGCGCTCGAACGCCGCCTCAGCGCGGCCGGACCTCCTCGGCTTCGGGGACGCGCTTGTCAGCGGGGCCGAGAACTACCCGAACCGCCGCTGGCACGGAACCCTCGAGACGCCCGATGTCCTGCAACGCTTCGTGGCCGAGTGGTCGCCCGGGTTCGGCGCTGCCCTGCTCCGCGAGATGACGCCGCAGATTCGCGAGAAAGTCGAGTCGCCGTACGAGAGTCTCCTGCGCTTCGTGCTCCACGACTCCGGATATCCGGAACTCACCGTTCAGCACTCTCTGCGTGTCCGAGGGAAGCAAGTCGCGCGCCCTGATTGCGCTGATCTCGAGGCGAAGATCGCCTACGACTTCGAGGGGCTCGGTCATCTGGTGAGTCCGACGCAGTGGAGACGCGACATCCAGCGCGTTCGCCAGGTCACCAATCTGGGCTGGCATTCCGAGCGGCTCACCATCTCAGACCTCTGGCCGGACCCCAGTGCATTCCTTGCGCACGCGCACGCCCTGCGAGAGCGCCGGCTGCGCATGCTCGGCAAGCTGTGACGCCGAGCAGCCCCTGCTGACTCGAGGGCCGAAAGCCGAGGGCCGCGGCACAGACCTGGGGCTCGCGCACGCTCCCAGCCCCGCGGAGGTGTCTCCTCCCCAGGTCTGCGCGCGCCAGTCACAGACCCGGGGCTGACGCACGCGCCCAGCCCAACGGAGGTGCCTCCTCCCCACGTCTGCACCCGCGCCAGCGGCAAACCTGGGGCTGACGCATCCGTGACGCGCGCGGCGGATGCAGAACCCCCAGGTCTGCGCGCGCCAGTCACAGACCCGGGGCTGACGCACGCGCCCAGCCCAACGGAGGTGCCTCCTCCCCACGTCTGCACCCGCGCCAGCGGCAAACCTGGGGCTAACGCATCCGCAACGCGCTCGGCGGATGCACAACCCACAGGTCTGCGCGCGCCAGTCACAGACCCGGGGCTAACGCATCCTGACGCGCTCGGCGGATGCACAACCCCCAGGTCTGCGCGCGGGGACGGCGCAGGAGGGCTGGGCGGGTAGGGAGACTGAGAGCGGGCGGGCTTGCTCAGTCCTCCGCGTTCGCGTTCGCGCTTGCCGTCGCCACGATGCGGGACGCCATGGTCGCGAAGATGAACCCGTGGAAGGGGAACACGGCTGCCCAGTACAGGCGGCCGAGGAGACCCTGCGGGAAGTAGACGGCGCGCTGCTCGTAGCGGGAGCGGATGCGCTCCCCGTCCTTCAGCTCGTCGCCGCGCGCATCCGACTCGCTGTCTCCGTCGCCGACCGGCATGGCCCGCATCTCGAGCCACGCGAGCCCGGGGACGCGCATCTCGGCCCGAAGCCTCAGGAGCGAGCCGTGCTCGCCGCCGCGTTCGATGGTCTCGAC
Organism: Pseudoclavibacter sp. VKM Ac-2888; assembly: GCF_015351285.1. Classification (NCBI taxonomy): domain Bacteria; kingdom Bacillati; phylum Actinomycetota; class Actinomycetes; order Micrococcales; family Microbacteriaceae; genus Pseudoclavibacter; species Pseudoclavibacter sp. VKM Ac-2888. The sequence goes on along the minus strand of NZ_JADKSM010000005.1, from coordinate 8,409 downwards.
GCGCCAGAAGTCGAGTGCGTCACCGACTGCGAGACGGTCCGGGTTGGTGCGACCACGACGCAGCCCGACCCCGCCGACGAGCTTGTCCATGACGCCGCGAGCCCCCCAGAGCAGCTTCGACGAGTACCAGCCGTTGTCACCGCCGATGCCCTCGATGACGCGGAACAGCTCCTCGGGTGAGACCGTGCTCTCCTTCGACTGCTCATCGGTGAAGACCGTCTGCCCCGCCCAGTCCGGGTCGGCGGGCAGCGGGTCGCTTGGCGCGCTGTGGACGTTCGCGTCCCGCCAGCTCGTCTCCGTGGCTCGCTGCTTCTCCCGGCCGAGGGCCAGCTCGACGGCCCGCAGGTAGGTCGTGAGGCCGCCCTCGGGCGGCGGGATGAGCGCATCCACGTCGCGGTTCTTGACGACGCACTCGTTCTGCAGCGACTCGACGAGGGGCCGGGCGATGGACTTCGGAATCGGGGTCACGAGGTTCACCCAGCGAGACGCGAGGCCTGGCGTGAAGACGGGCAGCGAAGCGATGGCCCGTTGACGCAGGCCGGCCTTCACGGCGTACCCGTTCATCATCTGCCCGTACCTGAGCACGTCGGGGCCTCCGATGTCGAGCGGCCGGTTCTCGTCTCCTTCGATGCGGGCGGCACCAAGCAGGTAGTGGAGGACATCGCGGACGGCGATGGGCTGGATGTGGTTGCGCACCCACTGCGGGGCAGGCATGTAGGGCAGCACCTCGGTGAGGTGCCGAACCATCTCGAAGGACGCGGAGCCGGAGCCGATGACGATGCCGGCCTGCAGGACGATGGTCGGGACGGGCGACTTCAGGAAGACCTCGCCGACCTCCTTGCGGGAGCGGAGGTGCTTCGAGAGCTTCGCGTCGTCAGGGTGCAGGCCTCCCAGATAGACGATGCGGGAGACGCCGGCCTTCGCGGCTTGCTCCGCCACGTTCTCGGCGAGCTGCAGGTCGGTGCGTTCGAAGTCGGACCCGGACCCCATGGCGTGGACGAGGTAGTAGACGACGTCGATGTCCTGCATGGCCTCGCCGACGGCCTTCGGGTCGTCCGCGTCGCCCACGACCACGTCGACGTGGTCTCCCCAGTCGTACGCGGCGACGCGGCCGGCGTTGCGGGCCAGCACCCGCACCCGGTAGCCGGCGGTGACGAGCCTCGGCACGAGGCGGCCTCCCAGGTAGCCGGTCGATCCGAAGACGAGCACTCTCGGCGCCGAGCCGTCCGCTCGAGGAACGGCCTTGAGCGCCGGCTCGTTGCCCGTCGGGGCTGGCGTAGCGGGCGTGCTGCTGTTGGCCGGAGCGTGTCCGGTGGTGAAGTCGCTGCCGGACGAAGACGTCGTGCTGTGCTTCGCGGACTCGCTGGCTTGGGCGTTTGGGGGCGTGCCTGGTGATGCCATGCTCGCGAGGCTATTGCCCCTGTCTGATCGCAAGATGATGGGTTGACAAAGCGGCACGACAGAGCCCCCGAGGGACATGCCGCTCGGGGGCTCTGAGGTCGATCTTCGTCGTTCTTCTCGGCGGTGCGCTCTAGCTCTGCACGACCGCGACCGGGTCGGTCGTCGGCAGGCCCGTCGCGGATCCGCCCTTCGACTCGACCGTGAGGCCGACGGCCATGCCTGGCGTGAATGTTCCGTCGAGCACCTTCACTGCGGGTGCGCCGTCGGCCATGGTCAGGACCCCGGCGGGTGCGGGACCTTCCCCGTCGATGTACCAGAGCTCGTAGTCGTTCTCTTCGGGCAACTGGGCCATGCCGTCCGCGACGACCGCGGACTTGCCGAGCTCCTGCGACCAGTAGACCGTGACGGTTCCGCCGCCGGCCGCCTCGGTGCGAGCACTGTCGACGTCGGGGGCGGCGAGGATGAGCGCCACGTCGCCGTCGGCAACGGACGGCTCCTGCGAGTCCTGCCCGAACCCGCCGAAGGCGAGGCCTCCGCCGAGGAACAGGCCGACGGCGAGGACAACCGCGGCAGTCGCGGCGAACATGGCTTGGGCGCTGCTGCGGAACCAGCGGCCGCGGGCTCGTGTCTCCACGGGCCCGAAGTCGTCGTCTCCGGTCGAGGTGCTCGAGGCTCCACCGCCGACGGCGACAGTACGTCGTTCGTCGTCAGCGTCGCGCTCGTCGGCGTCGTTCTTGGGCTCCGGCGCGAGAGACAGCCTGGGCCGTCCCTCCCCTTCGGCGTCCCGCGGAGCAGCGTCGGCAGGTGCCGACGGCGTGCCGGCGTCGGAGGCTCCCGCGGGGGCCGCGGACTCCTTCTCTCCGCCGACCGGGTTCTGCTGCGGGAAGCTGTCGAGCTTCGCGAACAGCGACCCCTTCATGGATGCAGGAGGACGCACCGGGGAGACTGCGAGCGCGAGCTGCACTGCGGCCTCCTGGTAGCTCTCGAACTCCTCCGAGAGCTCGCCGTCTTCCAGCAGCTTGCTCAACAGTGCGCGGTCTGCGGCATCGTCGAAGTCGTTGGCGGAGAGCGCCTCTGCAGCAAGCAGCTGCTCGAGCTCCTCACGTTCCTGTTCGTAACTCATGACACCACCCCCAACTCGCGACGCAACCGATTCATTCCGTCTCTGATCCTTGTCTTCACCGTGCCGAGAGGCACCCCGAGCCGTTCCGCGATCTCACTCTGGGTGAGACCCCCGTAGTAGGCCAGGGTGACCGCCTCCCGCTGCTGATCGCTGAGCGCGCTGAGTGCCTTCTGGGCCCTCTTGTGCTCGATGCTGATCTCAGCGGACTCGGCGACGTCGTCGCGTTCCCCTTCGAAGTCCCGTGCCCCGATCTTCAGGTCACGGTCCTTCGATGCCTGGGATGCACGCACCCGGTCGATGGCTCTGCGGTGCGCGACAGTCAGCATCCATGTGGTCGCCTTGCCCTTGCTCGGCGAATACGATGCGGCGGTCTGCCAGATCTCGAGCAGCACCTCTTGGGCGACCTCTTCGGACTGCGCCTGGTCGACAAGCACTCGCCTGATGAGTCCGAGGACACGTGGTGCCATGAGGTCGTAGAGGGTCGAGAAGGCTTCCTTGCTTCCTGTAGCGGTGCGCACGAGAAGGTCCTCTATCTCTCCGATGGCTTCGCTCACAAGTTCAGCTTGCCATCTCGCGAACGTTTCGCGAAGTTCGTTGACTTCGTGTTGGGTTCCTGGGAAGTGCGTTGCTGGGACGTTCGGCCTGGTCTCAACCGAAGGTGAATGAGTAAGCATCCACGCCACCCCCCAGCGTCACGGTCAGTTCTCCCTGCTTGCTCTGGTCCCCTTCGAAGAGGAGGTAGGAGCCCGGGTTGCCTTCGACTTGGATCTCTCGGGGGCCGGTGCCGTCGTCGACGGTCACTGTTCCGGAGCCGCCGAGCACCATGCGGATGGTCGAGGCGGTGTAGGAGAGCTTGATCTTTCCTCCGTCGTCGCTTCGGATGCCCTGCGAGTCGAGGTTGAAGTCACCGTCGAGCGAGAAGGTGTCCTGCTGCTGCTGCGCGGGGAACGTGAAGCTGCGGTCGCCCTGGCCGTACTCGCCTTCACCTGCGTAGTTGACGACCTTCGTCGGCATCAGGTAGGTCTCTGGTGTCGTGCTTCCGAGTTCCGGCGTGGTGTCCGAGGTGTCGGTCTCGCCGGGGAGCTGCACGTCCGGGTTCGCTTCCTTGAGGAGGTCGCGGATCTGGGCCTCGGTCTCGGCGTATCCGCCTTCACCGAAGTGGATGGCACGGACGGTTCCCGTTGCGTCGATCAGGTAGTGGGCTGGCCAGTACCTGTTGCGGTAGTTGGTCCAGGTGCCCAGGTTGTTGTCGAGGGCGACGGGGTATTCGATGCCGAACTCGTCGATCGCGTTGGCGACGTTCGAGGCTTCCTTCTCGAAGGCGTACTCAGGAGAGTGGATGCCGATCACCTGGAGGCCGGCGTCCTTGTACGCCTGGTCCCATGCGGTGACGTGCGGGATGGAGCGGATGCAGTTGATGCAGGAGTAGGCCCAGAAGTCGATGAGGACGACCTTGCCCTCAGAGGCCTCCGCAGCGAGCTGCACCGCTTCGCCGTCAGGGGTGTTCATCCACTCCTGGATGTCGAGGATCTCTGGGGCAGGACCGCAGTCGCCGAGCTCCGGGTCGCCGGGCGTGCAGTTGGTGAGCTGCTCGTTCTGGTCGTTGACCAGGCCACCGAAGGCGAGCGCCTCCTCGACCTGCTCGTTGGAGTTGAACTGCTCCTGGAGGCCGGCCGTGTAGTCCGGCACGAGGCGCTGGAGGATCTGCGGGAGGTTGAAGACGAGTCCGATCGCGAGGGCGATCATGACGACACCTGCAGTGATGCGGATGCCGCGCTGGTGCTTGCGGAACGACTTGACTCGCTCGCCGACGCGACGTCCGGCGAGGGCGAAGATGAGGAGCGGGATCGCGGCGCCGATGCCGAACGTCACCGTGAGGATGACGGTCTCGATTCCGATCTGACCGGTCGAGCCGGCAACCGTGATGGCTGCGAGCACTGGGCCGGCGCACGGCACGTAGACGGCGCCGAGCGCGATGCCGAGGAGGAAGCCGCCGCGGTCGGTGTTGACCTGCTTCTGCGGGATCCAGGAGAACGGCTTCTCGAGGAGGTGCTCGAACTTCGGCACGATGAGGCCGACGCCGATGAGGACAAGCACGATGATGCCTGCCCAGCGCAGCACGTCCTGGGGGAGCCCGAGGAGGCTGAGGAGCAGCGAGCCGAGCAGCGTGAAGACGCTGAAGCTCGTAACGAGGCCCAGGATGACGAGGTACGGCCGGGCGGATGCGCGCCGCTTCGTCGTGCGCTCGCTCTTGACTCTCGTCTTGAGCGCGCCCTCGTCAGGCCCTTCGGCCCCGGGATCCTGAGCCTCGGCCTGCATCTCCTCGTCGCTGCGTGCACCCTGCACGCCGCCCGAGAAGAAGATGACGGGTAACACGGGAAGGATGCACGGGGAGATTCCCGTGATGAGGCCTCCGAGGAAGCCTATGAGTCCTAGCGAGATCATGTTGCGCTCCCTGAAGCATGGTTGTCAGGCGGACGTTCATGCCTGTGCACTGCATTCGGAGCCGTGTGCCTATCGGTTTGTCGTTTCCGCGTATTCGATGCGCTCGATCCGCGCTGTCCACCGGACGACGGCGCGAGAGCAGTCCGAGGAAGCAACCGGCTGACGCTCCTTCCCGGCCAGACGTTCGGCGAGCAGTGGGAGACACACGCCTATATAAGGTGTCCACGCCGCGCTCAGCTCTCCGGATCAGTGCCGCACTCTGCGCCCCGCACGCCCCACAGCCGGGCAGCTCCACGGCCGCCATGAGCGCTGCCAGCTGAAACCGCGCATCACGTTTGGGCCCGAGATCCCCGGAATGACGGGCATGTGGGGGTCGCCGAAGTTTTATTCCGAACTTTTCCAATCCGCTTCAGGAGGGCCTCCGAATGCCTTTGTGAACCGCAACGGATGCGGCTCCGGCCCCCCGGCCGAGAAATGAGGAGTGAAGTTATGCGCACTATCACCAGGAAGGGCTCACTCGCCCTCCTCTCGCTGGCGGCCATCTCGACCTTCGGCCTGGCAGCCTGCTCGAACTCGGCCCCCATGGCTGAGACCGACGCCTCCACGGAAGCCTCCCCCATGGAGACTGCAATGGAGACGCCTATGGAAACCACCATGGAGACGATGGACCCAGCAGCCAACCTCGTCGGATCCGGCTGCGCCGACTACGCAGCTCAGGTTCCGGACGGAGCAGGCTCTGTCCAGGGCATGTCCCAGGACCCGGTCGCAGTTGCGGCTTCCAACAACCCGCTGCTCACGCAGCTCACGGCGGCTGTCTCCGGCCAGCTCAACCCCGATGTTGACCTCGTCTCGACGCTGAACGGCGGAGAGTTCACGGTCTTCGCACCGGTCGATGAGGCCTTCGGCAAGATCGATGCAGGAACGATCGACACGCTCAAGACCGACGCCGACCTCCTCTCGGGGATCCTCACCTACCACGTGGTTGAGGGACAGATCCTGCCTGACGAGATCGCTGGCGACCACAAGACCGTCCAGGGCGAGAACGTCACCGTCACCGGTGAGGGCGACAACCTCATGGTCGGCGACGCCAAGGTCATCTGCGGTGGAGTCCAGACCGCCAACGCAACCGTCTACCTGATCGACTCGGTGCTCATGCCGCCGTCGATGATGTAAGACAAACGCATCTAGCACGACAAACAGATATGGCCCCGGATCTTGCATCCGGGGCCTTTATCTGATTGCTTTTCGGCCCAGCACTTTCAGTGTTGCGCGAATATCACAGCGAGGGCACGGATTTCCGTGGATTCCCGCACAGGATTTCGTTATATGGATATCCGGGGGCCACAATGGGTTGTCCGGTTAAAGACGCGGCAGTGCCAACTGAGTGCCACAAGCGCCACAGGGGAAGCCATCGTCCGACACCGGCGACTACAGTCAACATCGAACTCTGGAGCTCTCATGGGATTCCTCGCATTCCTTCTTCTCGGACTCATCGCCGGGGCCATCGCGAAGCTCATCCTGCCCGGCAAGCAGGCTGGCGGCTGGATCGCTACCCTCATCCTCGGCGTCGTCGGCGCACTGCTCGGCGGCTGGATCGGCGGCATGCTCTTCGGTGAGGGCGTTGACGCGTTCTTCTCGCTCAGCAGCTGGCTCCTGGCCATCGGTGGCTCGCTCATCGTTCTCCTCATCTGGGGATTCATCACGAGCCGCAGCAGCAGGAACAAGGCGTAATACGCGCTCGCACGACCAAGGCTTCGGGCCCCGGCATCTTTGCCGGGGTCCGCTGTCGTCTCCGAGACGGTACGAGGAGCCAACACCCCTCCCATCCCCGCGCCAGAGGGGGGATCCGGACAAAGACCCCGTGACCATCTGGGAGCTCAGGAGGTGCCCGTGAACTACCCCGCGGGCGATCGTTCGCAACGATCGCATCAAGCCGGACGTGTTCGCGTCCGCGTGATCCACCCCGGCGCTCACGCGGTGCGCCTCGAGGGCCCAGCGGGCGAGCTCACGGATGAGGTCGTCCTGCTCATCTCACGCACGGGCTCCGTCGCGAGCAGCCAGGGGACGCGCTCGACGACCCTCGACCCGCTCGATGCGACCTTCGTGTTGAACTCTGCACCGCACACCCACCGACTGCAGGCCGACTCGATCCTGCACTGCTTCACGATTCCCCGTGAGCAGCTCATGCCCGCGAGCACGGACGCAGGCAGACTGTCGACGTCCCGAGCTGGCAGCAGGACACCACTCCAGCACTCGGCGGCCGCATTTCTCACCGCGTATTGCGATTCGTTGCTCGCCGGCTCGGACGCCCACCCGCAGGACGAGGCGACGCTCGTGCGACTCGCAGCAGTGCTGATCCTCGGAGACAACGATGACCGGGACCAGGACCCGCAGCGCTAAGCAATGACCGGGCTTCCGCTTCCCGCCGCCAGAGCTTCCTGCTCGCGGCGCGGACCCTCCTGTGGTTCGCTCGAGGTATGACGTCCAGCACGAGCAGCAGCAACGACCAGCGTCCGAGTCACGACGATCAAGCGCCTGCTGAGCGGCGAGGTTCGGCACGTGCCGAGGCCCGCTGGCGGGCGCTGGCACGTTGGGAGCACTCCACGTCGCTGCCGATGTTCGTGGTCGCGGTCGTGTTCTTCGCGGCGTCATCGCTCCTGCTCATCGACGTGCAGCTGAGCGCGGACGCGCAGAGCCAGCTCACGAGCGTCGTCTCGGTCAGCTGGACCCTCTTCATCGTCGAGTTCCTGATCCGCCTCGTGATCAGCCCGGTGAAGCTCACCTTCGTGCGTTCGCGCTGGTTCGACCTGCTGTCGCTGTTCGTCGTCGTGTTGCGGCCGTTCCTCATCGTCACGTACCTCTGGCGCCTGCCGTTCTTTCGCCGCGGTGGCCCTCGGGCGAAGCGAACCCGCAATGTCCTCGCGGTGTCGATCGCGTCGCTCCTGTACGTGTACACCGCGTCGCTCGGCGTGTACCTCGTCGAGCACAAGACGCCCGGGGCGTCGATCGTGAGCATGGGAGATGCGCTGTGGTGGGGGTTCACGACGATCACGACGGTCGGCTACGGCGACTTCACGCCCGTGACGCTCGCCGGCCGCGCCCTGGCCGTCTCGCTCATGGTGTCCGGCGTGCTCATCGTCGGGTTCGTGAGCGCGACCATCATGTCGGCGATTCGCGAAGACGCGCAGACCATCGCGGCGAAGCTCACGACGAAGGCGCCCGACGTCGAGGCCGGCGGCTCCCACCATGAACAGGCTGCGCGCTGACCAACCGCTGCGCGCGCCCCGCCCGTCCAGGCGTCTGGACGATTTTGCGCAACAAAAAAGCCGGGGTCGGTCATCGAGGAGCATCTCTGCTCACTCGACAACCAACCCCGGCTTATGAAGAAGTCCGGCGGTGACCTACTCTCCCACAGGGTCCCCCCTGCAGTACCATCGGCG
>NZ_JADKSM010000004.1:0-187769 GCF_015351285.1 Pseudoclavibacter sp. VKM Ac-2888 | reverse complement strand
GAGGCAGGAGTTCCGAGTGTAGATCATGTTGCTCCAACTTGCAAGAACAAGTGGCAGATGCTGATCTTTCTTTCGGACTGTCCGGCCCGTGCGACCCGCTCTCGCGTTTCGCTCCGTTGGCCTGACGAGTGATTACATTACGCAGAGACCCGGCGGCACACAACTCGGGGTACATCCCGGGCGTGTCGACCTCTCCGGCCCGCTGCCTGGCGGGCCACCGGCACTGGCGTCACCCTGCGTAGACCCGCCGCGCGCCGCCGTCGAACTTCTCGAGTGCGCCTGTCTCGCCGGCCCGGACCGCGCGACCGCCGAGCCAGAGCGCGTAGACGAGGTAGAGCGCAAGCGCGGCAGCCCCGATCCCGATCTTCACCGGCCACGGCCAGTCCTGCCTCGTCACGAACCCCTCGACCAAGCCGGAGATGAACAGGAAGATCGTCGTGCCGATCGCCACGACGATGAGCGCACGTCCATCGTCAGCCAGAGACTGCATGCGCGTCTTCGCGCCAGGGGCGACCCACGCCCAGAAGATGCGAAGCCCAGCGCCCGCCGCGACGAACACCATCGTCAGTTCAAGCAGTCCGTGAGGCGCGATCCAGAGGAAGAACACATCGAGGTGCCCGTGCGCGCCGAGCACCGCGGCGCTCTGGCCGAGCCCGAGCGCATTCTGCACGAGAACGACCGGCACCCACAGGCCGGTGATGCCGAATGCGATGCACTGCGCGGCGATCCAAGCGTTGTTCGTGAAGACCCTCGCCGCGAAGCTGGATTCCGAGAACTGCGAGTAGTAGCCGACGAAGTCCTCTTCCGCGTACTGCTCCAGCGCGGCCTCGGAGCCGAGGAATCCGAGGATCTCCGGGTTCGCCGTGATCCACCAGTAGCTGAGCACGCCCACGAGCAACGTGAATACCGCTGCACCGAGCGTCCACCAGCGAACGCGGTAGAGCGCAGCGGGCAGGGCAAGAGTGAAGAACGTGCCGAGGACCAGCAGGATGTTGCGCCCTGCCCCAGTGAACCTGCCGCGCGCCCGCGACAGCTGCACGGAGAGGAACTCTCCCTCGCGGGTCTCGCCGTAGCTCGTTCGGAGGGCCGAGAGCTCGGTCGACGAGTCCTGGTATCGCGTGATGAGCTCGTCGATCTCGGCGCCGGTCAGATTCCGGTGCCGAGCCAGCGCCCCCAGGCGCCGCCAATCCGCCGAACGGGCGGTTGTGAGAGCTTCAAGATCCATCTGTTTCAATACTGCCATGGCCACTCAGACGAGACCACGGGAACGCCTGAGCGTCAGCGACGAACAGCTTGTCGCCGGCGAAGGCGTGCATCTCGACGTCCGGCCAGCGGGGTTCGCGCTCCGCGCGGCATCGGCCGCCCTCGATGCGCTGGTCTACATGGTCGGATACGTCGGCCTCCTCATCCTGACCATGACGGTCCTCTCGAGCGACGACTTCCCGTTCGCCATCGACGAGGCGCTCATGAGCGCCATCGCCCTCTCGCTTCTCGTCGTCTGCCTCGTCATCGCTCCGTGCGTCGTCGAGACCCTCTCGCACGGCCGATCGGTGGGGAAGCTCGCCACCGGGCTGCGCATCGTTCGCGACGACGGGGGCGCGTCAGGGTTCCGGCAGGCGCTCATCCGCTCCCTGCTCGGATTCATCGAGCTGTACGGCACCTTCGGCGGCATCGCCATCATCACCGGCCTCGTCAACGGCAGGGCCAAGCGGCTCGGCGACATCCTGGCGGGCACCACCTGCCAGCGCGAACGTGCCCCGAAGCTCAGAAGCCACCTCGGGCCGATGCCCCAGCAGCTCATCGCCTGGGCCGGGATCGCCGACGCCGGGAGGCTGCCGGACCGAACCGCTCGCCGCATCCTGGACTACCTCGACCAGGCTGAGCACCTCACGCCCGCGCACCGGGACCGAGCCGCCGGCGAGATCGCGCGCGAGACACTCCCCCACGTGCACCCGATCCCCGACGTCGACGCCGACACCTACCTGCGAGGCCTCGCCGTGCTGCGCCGCGATCGAGAGCTCGCCGCGCTCTCCGCCATCGGCCGTCGGGAGGCGGCGCTGGCCCCGACGCTCAACGGCATGCCCCACTCGTTCCCGGACCGAGGCTGAGCCGCGGGTCAGAGCTCGGTTCCCGGGCGGGCCGTGTCGGGACCCGACGGCGCACTGCAGCGCGAACAGCCGCAGCCCGCCAGGGTTCTCCCCTGTCGGGCTGCGGATTCTCGCGTGCCTGCCGATGCGCGGCGGGCGAGATTCAGTACCGGTAGTGGTCGACCTTGTACGGGCCGTCGACGGCGACGCCGATGTAGTCGGCCTGCTCGGGGGTCAGCTCGGTGAGCTTCACGCCGAGGGCATCCAGGTGAAGACGCGCGACCTGCTCGTCCAGGTGCTTCGGCAGCACGTGAACTCCGAGCGGGTAGGCGTCGAGGCGCTGCCAGAGCTCGAGCTGCGCCAGCACCTGGTTCGTGAAGGAACTGCTCATGACGAAGGAGGGGTGACCGGTCGCGTTGCCGAGGTTCAGCAGCCGCCCCTCGGACAGCACCAGCAGCGAGCGCGAGTTCGGGAGGCGCCACTCGTGCACCTGCGCCTTGATCTCCACGCGAGTCGCACCGGCGAGGCCCTCGAGCCCGGCCATGTCGATCTCGTTGTCGAAGTGCCCGACGTTGCCGACGATGGCCATGTGCTTCATGCCGAGCATGTGCTCGAGCGTCAGCACGCTCTTGTTGCCCGTGCACGTGATCCAGATGTCCACCTGGTCGAGGACGTCCTCGACCTTGGCGACCTGGAAGCCGTCCATCGCGGCCTGCCACGCGCAGATCGGGTCGACCTCGCTGACGATGACGCGAGCGCCCTGGCCGCGAAGGGCTTCGGCCGCCCCCTTGCCGACATCCCCGTAGCCGACCACGAAGGCGGTCTTGCCGCCGATGAGCACATCGGTCGCGCGGTTCAGCCCGTCGGGCAGCGAGTGGCGGATGCCGTACGTGTTGTCGAACTTCGACTTCGTCACCGAGTCGTTGACGTTGATGGCCGTGAACTGCAGCTCGCCCCGCTCGGCGAGCTCGTACAGGCGGTGCACGCCCGTCGTCGTCTCCTCCGTGACGCCGCGCACCTCGTCTGCGATGCGGGTGAAGTGGCCGGCGTCGACGGCGAGCGAGGCGCGGATGGTGTCGAGGACAACCCGCATCTCGACGCTGTCGGCGTCGCTCGCGTCACGGACGGCTCCCGCGATCTCGGCCTCCCGGCCGAGGTGCACGAGCATCGTCGCGTCGCCGCCGTCATCGAGGATGAGGTTGGGGCCGACGGCACCCTCTGCGCTCCAGTCGAAGATGCGCGAGGTGCACCACCAGTACTCCTCGAGCGTCTCGCCCTTCCAGGCGAACACGGGGATGCCCTTCGGCTCCTCGACCGTGCCGTCGGGCCCGACAGCGACGGCAGCAGCGGCTTCATCCTGCGTGGAGAAGATGTTGCAGCTGGCCCAGCGCACCTCGGCACCGAGGTCGGTGAGGGTCTCGATGAGCACCGCGGTCTGCACCGTCATGTGCAGCGAGCCGGCGATGCGTGCGCCGGCGAGCGGGTTCTGTCCCGCGTACTGGGCCCGCAGCGCCATGAGCCCAGGCATCTCGATCTCTGCCAGACGGATCTGGTGGCGCCCCGCCGGCGCGAGCGCCAGATCTGCGACGACGAACGGACGTTCGGTGGAGAGCTCGATACCTGACGTTGGTGCCATGACTGCTGCTTCCTTGCTACGGGTGTGGTGGATGCTGCGGGCCTGCTACTCGGCCCGGATGAGGCCGAGCACCTGGTCGCGCAGCGACTGCAGGCGCGCCTCGTCCTTCGCCTCGGCGTTCAGGCGCAGGAGCGGCTCGGTGTTGGAGGCTCGCACGTTGAACCACCAGAAGCCGGTCTCGTCGGAGCCGCGGACCGTGAGGCCGTCGAATTCCTCGAACTCCGCGGTGCTCGCGAAGGTGTCGACGATGCGCGCGAGCGCCGCAGGCACGTCGGCGACCGTCGAGTTGATCTCACCGGAGGCGAAGTAGGGGTTCTCGAGCCCGCCGATCTCCGAGAGCTGCTTGTCGGAGCCGCCCACGGCTGCGAGCACGTGCATCGCCGCGAGCATGCCGTTGTCGGCACTCCAGAAGTCGCGGAAGTAGTAGTGCGCGGAGTGCTCTCCGCCGAAGACCGCATTCGTGGCAGCCATCTGCGCCTTGATGAGCGAGTGGCCGACCTTCGTCTGGACGGCCTTCGCGCCCTCCTGCCTGATTGCCTCCGGAACGTGACGCGAGACGATGAGGTTGTGCAGGATGGTCGGCTCGGTCTCGCCGGCTGCACGGACACGCGCGATCTCGCGGCGCGCGACGATGGCGGTCACGGCGCTCGGCGAGACGGGCTCACCCAGCTCATCGATGAGGAAGCAGCGGTCCGCATCGCCGTCGAAGGCGAGGCCGAGATCGGCGCCATGCTCGATGACGGCCGCCTGCAGGTCGACGAGGTTCTTGGGGTCGAGCGGGTTGGCCTCGTGGTTCGGGAACGTGCCGTCGAGCTCGAAGTACATGGGGATGATCTCGAGTGGCAGGGCTCCGAGGCCGGCCGCCTCGCCGAGCACGGCGGGAACCGTGAGGCCGCCCATCCCGTTGCCGGCGTCGACGACGATCTTGAGCTGGCGGATGCCCGAGAGGTCGACCAGTTCGCGCAGGTAGGCCGCGTAGTCGGCGAGCACGTCGATGCGCTGCTCCTCGCCCGGCTGCTCGACGGCGGCGATGCCCTCATCGAGGAAGGCTGCCGCGCGATCGCGGATCGCGGAGAGGCCCGTGTCGAAGCTCAGCGCCTTCGCGCCGGCGAGCGACAGCTTGATGCCGTTGTAGGCGGCAGGGTTGTGGCTGGCGGTGAACATCGCGGCGGCCGCGTCGTACCGGCCGGACGCGAAGTAGTCCTCGTCGGTCGAGCAGAGCCCGATATGCGTGACGTTCGCGCCCCTCGCGGTCGCGCCGCGAGCGAAGGCCGTCGCGAAGCCCGGAGAGGAGTCGCGCATGTCGTGGCCGACGACGACCGTCTGGCCGGACAGCGCGAATTCGTCGACGAAGCCGGCGCCGAGCGCCGTCACGAGCGTCTCGGTGAGCTCGCTGCCGACGAGCCCCCGAACGTCGTAGCTCTTCACGACACCAGAGAGAGAACCCCGCTCGTCACTCGACGCGGGTGCGATTGCCACAGAAGTCATGAACCCAAAACTACCGGACGCATCATGCTCCAGCCCTGCGGTGGCGTCGAGCGCTCCGCGTGGCGCGCGCACAGGTCGTAGCTGTGGGGTTCGGCGGCGAGCGCAAGCGGGCCGATGACGGCGAGCTTGTCCTCGTAGTCGAAGGTCAGCGTGTACTCCGCCTTGCGGGTGCACGCGACTCGTGAGCATGGTCGATTGGACATCGGCGCAAGTCTACGCCGGGCGTAAACTCGCAGGCATGCCACGTCGCCGCCGGGAGAAGAAGTCCGAGAACGCCAGGAGGCAGGCCCGCCCTGAGCGGGGCCTTGCCCGCGGCAGGCACGGCAGGGGCATCCGCTCGAGTGTCGCCGGGCCGTACCTGCCGATGCTCACGGGTCGGGTGGTCCGGTTCGAGAACCACGTGGCCGATGCGATGAACTACCTGCGCGCAGCCAACCCCGAGCGGCTCGCGAATGTGCAGGTGGACATCGCGAACGTGCCGAAGACCCTGCAGCATGCGGATGGCATGGATCGTTGGCACGTCGAGTCACCGAACCGCATCATCCTGTACCGGGTCGCGATAGATCGCCTCGCACGACTGCACTGCGAGGACCCGGTCCACTACCGGATGCTCGTGGAGCGGTGCGTGCTGCAGGCCGTCGCCGAGCTGCTCGGCTCCGACCCGTGGGACATCGCGCCGGAGCGCTTCGGCGACGAGTAGCTCCCCGCCGCCTGCCTGCCTCAGCGGTAGACGGTGATGACCTCGGCGAGCGGGTTTCCCGCGTAGCTCGGGATGGCCGCGAGCTGACCGTCGCCCGCGTAGGCGAGCTGGACCGAGACCCGGTCGAGCCCCTCGAGCCGGTACTCGCGCGAGGCCTCGACGTCGATGGACGTCGTGCCGTTGGCCGGAATCGTGACGGCTGTCTCCGTGCCGTCCTCCGCGATGAGCGTCGCGGTCTTCTCGACCCCGTCGGCGTCGGCGAGCTGCAGCTTGGGAGACGGGCCGTTCGGCACGGCGACGACCTGGCTGTCGCTCAGGACGGGGACCGGCAGGTACCAGGCCAGGTCCGATGCTGTGGCGGTGGCGGTGGTCTGCACGGCGGCGACGACGGGGTTGCTCGCTTCGATCCCGAGCGTGTACTGGCCGATCGGATACCCCGTCAGCGGGATCTCCGTGGTCCGTCCGCCCTCGATGGTGAGCGAGATCGGCTCCAGGGCGGTGCCGGCCGCGTCGCGCACGTCGACGGTGAGCTCCGTCTGCTCGTCTCCGGGCGCGAGGACTCGCAGCGTCGCGCCGCGCTCGAGCACCAGCGTGCCCTCGGCTTCCGACGCAGTGCTCGTCGAGGGGACGCCGACGATCGCGAGCGAGGTGCTCGGCGCATCCTGGGCCCCGATGATCTCGATGCCGCTCGGCGTCGCGCCTGAGGTGCGGGTCTGGTGCAGCGTCGAGATGATGCTTCCGGAGACGGCTTCCACGTGCACGACCAGATCGCCTCGATCGGGCGCGACCCCCTCGAGGCTCACGACCTCCCTGCTGCTCGCGGGCACGACGATCTCGCGGATCGTCGGAGCCTGCACGACGCCGTCTGCCGTCGAGACCGTGACGCGCACGTCGGCGGCCTGGTCGGCGGAGTTCACCATGACGAGCTGCGTGCTGCTGCCCTCCGCCGTGCTGCCTCCGACCAGCCACTGCTCTGCGGATGGCATCCGGCAGGCCGTGGCTGCGAAGCCCCCGGCCGAGGGCTGCGCGAGCTCGAGCGTCTGGGCCGCAGCGAACGCCGTCGGCGACCCGTCCTCGGTCAGGCCAGGCACCGTGAAGCGGACGGGCGCGAGCGCCTGCTGCTGGTCGGCCGCAGGCGTGGAGGCGACGACCGGCTCGACCTCGAGCCCGCCTTCGTCGCCCGCGAGTCGGATGCTCGTGGTGCCGAGCGTCGCGGGGAGCGTCGGGTCGTCGGTCGCGAGCCCGAGCAGCGTGAGGGGGCCGGGGCACACGCGATCCTGCGCGCTCGCGACAGGGCTCACGAGGACGGAGTTCGCGGAGGCGACGACGACGCCCTCCGGCGCGAGCTGCACGGCCGCGACGACGCCCCCGACCGCGACGATGGCGGCGCCGACGCTCAGGGCGCGCCAGACCGGCCGCCGTGCGTGCCGCTTTCCGGGCGCCTTGCGGGCTGCGTCGTCTGCGGCACGCGCCTCGGCGATCACCTTCGACTCATCGAGCGTCATGGTCGCCTCCCCGTGCACCTGTGCCGAGCACGTCATCGTCGTCGTCGAAGTCGTCGACCGTCAGCGCGGTGACATCGCGCCGCAGCATCCGCTCGTCGCCGTCCGTGTCGCCGTCGAGGTCGTACCACGGGCGCCCGCTGGTCTTCTCCCGGCGGCGCACATCGGCGGCGCGGGCGCTGAGCCCTCCGGTCGGGAGGGCGGCGAGGAGCGTCAGGGCAAGGAGCACACCCTGCACGATGAGCATCGACCGACCGAGCGTGGTTCCGGTGTTCGCGGTATCGAGCGGACCGGAGACACTCGGGTCGGTCGGCTCCAGCGTGGGGCCGACGACCTGCCAGAGGGTGCCGAACTCCGTTGCCCCGGCCGGGCGCAGCCCGAAGTTCGCGTCGAGGGAGGAGACGAGGCGCCCCTCCATGGTCGCGGCGTCGCTCCCGCCCTCCGGGACGAGCAGGTAGCTGATGCCGAGCGCGTGCAGCTCCTCGGTCGGGCGGTACGAGGAATCCGAGGCGAAGTTCACGGCCAGCTCCGCCAGGCGCTGGTCGCCCGCGGAGAAGCCGACGCTCGTGGTGCGCAGCGTCGACTGCGAGTCCAGGCTGTCGCCGGTGCCGCGCTCGAGACGCACCTCGACGGCGCCGCTCGCGAGCGGCGCGATCACGAGGGTGCCGACCTCGTCAGAGGCACGGCCCTGAGCATCCACGATGGCGGGCAGCGATCGGCCGTCGCCGGCACCGACCAGCGCGTCGCCGCGCAGGAGTGCCGTCGCGGGAAGAGCAGCCAGGAGCACGATGCCGACCAGCGTGACACCGGCGAAGACCTGCGAAAGCCGGGGGCGGAGCGCGCCGAGCGTTGCCGCGGCCGAGATCAGGGCACCCAGCCACATGAGCGACTGCGCGCTGCCGGGCCACAGCGAGATGCTCTCGACCCCGACGTGCGAGAAGCCGAAGCGGCTCGCCGCCGCCGCGGTCACGAAGCCGAGCAGCAGCAGCTGCAGGCCGAAGAGCGACGCGCGCCAGTTTCGGCTGCCGGGGGCGAGCAGCGCCAGGAGGAAGAGCGGAGCCACCAGGGCCGCGGCGACGATGGGGACCGCAGGGGAACCCTCGAGCAGCCCGCCAGCCCAGCTCGGGTCCTCGAGCAGGGACCCGGGGAAGCCGAGGAGCATCTGCCACGCATCAGGAGCAGTGCTCGCGAGCGGGACTCCAGGGTCCGCGAACAGCGCGAGCGGGCGCCCCCGGTTCCACTGCGCGACGGCGAGTGGCGCGAACAGCACCAGGGTCGGCACCGCGGTCAGCAGGCGCTGGACGAAGCCCCGCCCGCCGATGACGAGCCATACGAGCCACACGATGGCGATGGGCAGTGCCAGGATCGGGGCGGCCGCGATCGCGATCGCCGCGAGCAGCCCCGTCGCAGCCGCGCGCGACCAGTTCCTCGACGCGCTCAGCGCGGAGAAGATGAGCCATGGGAGCACGAGGTGCGCGATGACGGCGGCGATGCGCCCTTCCGCGAGCGCGACGACGAGCGGTGGCGCGAGCATCCAGGCGAAGGCGGCGAACGCCCGCAGCCCGGCCCGGTTGGTGAGGCGCGCCACGAGGAGCCATGCACCCATCGCGGCGAGCGGGAGCGCGAACAGCCACAGCAGCACGATGCTGAGGCTCGGGTGCCAGAAGGTGAGGGTGCCGAGCACCGCGAGCACGTAGGTGAAGGGATCGGCGACGCCGAACGCGCCGTCCCCGACATCTCGGACCCCGTACCCGGTGCGCCCCCAGAGCGTGCCGATGGAATCGGCCAGCGGCAGGAGGCCACCGCCGGAGAGCGTCGACTGGCCGATGAGGGACAGGCCGAGGCCGAGGCCCAGGACGGTCGAGACGAGCAGCACCCAGAGTCCTCCGGAGCCGACGAGCGAGTACCGCTCACGCTCCTCGTGCGTGAGGGCACGCAGCTCCTCGCGCTGCAGACCGAGCGTCTTCTGGTTCTCCTCGGCGCTCACGAGCAGCGGCTCGATGACGGTCCACGGCTCGGTGCGCGTCTTCGCGAACTGCGCCCTCGAGCGGGCGGCCCCGGTCTTGCCGAACGTCACGCGCGACGCGGAGCGGAGCTCGGCGAGGATACGGCGCGGACGCTTCCGCACGAGGTGCCAGATGCCCTTGAGCAGAGCGATCGGGATGAGCAGCAGCCGCAGGACGCCGAACGCCGCTGCTGGGGTCTTCGTCAGACTGCGGTGCACCCTGGCGGTGTCTCTGGCAGCTTCCACCGCCGAGGCGCTCATCCCGGGGTTCATCGCGGCCGTCCCCGGCGCTTCGGGGTCGCAGGCGACTCGCGCTGAGGGGGTCAGCAGCACGCGGCCGCCGGCAAGCCACACCCGCGTGCAGAAGTCGAGCGCGTCATCGACGGCGGGAAGGCCAGGATCGAAGCCCTCGAGCGCGAGCCACGGCTCGCGACGAACCAGCATGCCGCCGGCCGCGACGCCGAGGACGTCGGAGTCCTGGTCGAACTGCCCCTGGTCCAGCTCGTCTTCGCGGAGTCGCAGGCTCTCGCCGTTCTGCAGCATCGACTGGCCGAACTCGACGAGCGTCGCGGCGTCGTCGCTGCGGACGAGCTTCGGGCCGGTCACCTCGAGCGAGGGGTTCCGCTCGGCGGTGTCGAGGAGCTGCTCGAGCGCGTCGTGCTCTGGAGCGTTGTCGGCGCTGAGCAGCCAGAGCCAGTCGCCCTCCGACTGCAGCCCCTGCTCCTCGAGGACGGCCACCGCCTCGGCGAGCGCGGCACCGAACGTCGTCTCGGTCTCCAGCGTCAGCAGGATGTCGGGTTCGGCCGCGCGCATGACCTCGAGCGTCGAGTCCGTCGACGCGAGATTCACCATCACGACGCGGTCCGGGATGCGCGACGATCCCTCGAGCGCGGCGATGGTGCGCTCGAGCGAGCGCGACGCATCTCGCGCGACAAGGATTGCGGTGACTCCGGGACGCATTGAACGAATGGTATTCGGCTCCCCCGAGCGATGCCGCATTGCGAGCGGCAAGCCGCGAACACGCGCACCCCGGTGTCACCGCCAGCGGACGCACGAAGGGCCCCGCACGACCGAAGTCGTCACGGGGCCCATCAACGTGGCCCGCTCGGTCACGCGGACCGGGCTCTCGGCGGTTACGCGAGCTTGCGCAGCTTGCGCCGCTCGCGCTCGCTCAGCCCACCCCAGATGCCGAAGCGCTCGTCGTTGGACAGCGCGTACTCGAGGCAGTCGCTCCGGACCTCGCAGGAGTCGCAGATCCGCTTCGCGTCACGCGTCGACCCACCCTTCTCCGGGAAGAAGGCCTCTGGATCGACCTGCGCGCACAGCGCGTCGGCCTGCCATGCGAGCGGGTTGTCGTCGCCGACATTCCTTCGAACTCCTGGGACGCCGAGGTTGACCGGGTCGACATACCAGTCCTCCGGAACCGAGGGGTTCCTCCCTGGAATTGCCATATCACGTTCTCCCCACGTTACTTGCGGGCACCTGCCCGCGCGTCGGAATCATTACATCGTTGTAATTCACCCCGCGTCAAGTCGAAAGCCCTCAACACTAAGCCCGGTCTTGAGACTTTTCGGAGAAGCCGCGCGCGATTCGCGGCGGCGTGTCGCCGAGGATCCCCCGCGAGGTGGCGGGCTGGACCACCCCGGGGGCTCGCAGACCCCCGCGACGAAGATTCTCAGCTAGTCGGCGTGTCGCATCGGCACCGTGTCGCGACGGTCGAGCCCCGGCCCGGCCGCGAAGAGGTCGACGGAGCCGATGACGCGCACGGGCAGCTCATCGGGCGTCACGAACACGGACTCGCCAGCGCTGATCTTCGCCGTGGACTTCGCTCCCTCGAGACGGGCCTCCCCCTCGAGGCACAAGAGCATCGTCGGGCCGTCGAGATGGATGGTCTTCACCGCTTCATCCGGGCCGGGAACGACCCGCACGAGCCGGAAGTCGGGAATCTCGGGCCGGTACTCCTCGACGCCCTCCTGGATGCGCGTCGCGGCGATGTAGGGCGGCGGCACCGGGGCGAAGTCGAGCCGCGCGAGCAGCTCCGGGATGTCGATGTGCTTCGGCGTGAGCCCGCCACGCAGCACGTTGTCGGACGCCGCCATGATCTCGATGCCGAGGCCCCGGACGTAGGCGTGCATGTTGCCGGCGGGGAGGAAGATCGCCTCTCCCCTCCTGATCGTGATGTGGTTGAGCAGCAGCGCCAGCGCGATGCCGGGGTCACCCGGGTACATGCGCGCCAGCGTGGCGATGATGCCCCGCTCCCGAGCGAAGCGCTCGGACTGGTCTCCGGACTCGTCGCCCGCGAGCGCTACCCCGGAGACCGCCGCCACGAGATCGCCGACGGCGTCACCACCCTCGAGGAGCCAGGTCACGAGGGACTGCAGCTCCTCCCCCGTGGAGAGCGACACGACCCGAGCCTCGAAGTCCGCGAGCGCGGCGCGTCCTGCGGGCGGCTGCTCGGCGTCCGACTCCGCGCGGCGCGCGAAGTCGCCGACAACCGCGGCGACCTCGGCGAAGTCGCGGAACCCGGCAAGCGCATCCATCGTCTCGCTGAGTGCGAGGAGCATCTCGGGCTTGTGCAGCGGATCCTTGTAGTTGCGCTCCGGCGCGCTGAGGGGAATGCCGGCCTTGTTCTCGCGCTCGAACCCGAGACGCGCGTCCGTGAGCGTCGGGTGCACCTGGAGCGAGAGCGGGGCCGCCGCAGAGAGCACCTTCAGGAGGTACGGCAGCCGTGGGCCGTCACCCTCGCGCAACCCCATGGCGTAGCGGCCGAGCGCAGCCACCGGCGCCTGCTCGATCCAGGCGTCGAGGGTGGCGGCGCCGCCCGCGAGCTCGGGGTCGACGATTCGGCTCGGGGCACCGGGATGGGCCCCCAACCACAGCTCGGCCTGGGGCACTCCCTCCCAATCGGCGTCGTCGAGGGTGCAGGCGCCGGTCGTGCCGAGCAGCTGCGAGATCGATCCTGGCGCACCCCAGGCGTAATCACGGGGGGCATTCTTCAGTGGCAGAAACATCACGCGAAGGCTACCGAATCTCACCGCCTCTGTGGGAGCGGTGCGGCGAACTGCAGGGCAGACACAAGAGCCCGGCCCCGAATCGCGACCGACTTCGCGGATTCCGCCAAGGCGCTGGCGTGAGCATGGTGACGCTTCGTAGGCTCGCGGAGCGCTCGCTTCGCCGCCGCAGCCGGTGCCGCCGGTCCGACGATCGCGGAGCGCCTTCCACCCGCGCGACTCGGAACAGGACGGTCATGGACGACAACGAACTGCAACTTCTGCCAGGCGACTTCACGGGGCTCGAGGCCGAGCTCTCGGCCGAGGAGAGGGGTCTCATCGCCAAGCTTCGCGAGTACCTCGAGCGTGACGTGCGACCCGTCATCGACGAGCACTGGGAGGCCGCGACGTTCCCCACCGAGATCGTCAAGGGTCTCGCTGAGGCCGGCGTGGTCGGCCTCGCCTTCGAGGAGACGCGCCCGTTCCCGAACTCCGCCGTCTTCCGCGGGTGGACGGCCCTCGAGCTCGCCCGGGTCGACGCCAGCGTCGCCACCTATGTTGGCGTGCAGAACGGCCTCGCGCTCGGGGCCATCGGACTGTGCGGTTCCGACGCCCAGCGTGAGCGATGGCTTCCGGCACTCGCCTCCGGCGAGCTCATCGGAGCCTTCGGCCTGACCGAGCCGGGCTCAGGCAGCGACTCGGCCAGGGGCCTCACCACCACGGCAGAGCGAGTCGGCGACGAGTGGGTGCTGAACGGCGCGAAGCGATGGATCGGGAACGCGACGTTCGCCGACATCGTCGTCATCTGGGCCAAGGACGTCGCAGACGGTCAGGTCAAGGGCTTCGTCGTCGACACCTCGCTCCCCGGGTTCACCGCCACCAAGATCGAGCGCAAGGTGTCGCTGCGCATCGTGCAGAACGCCGACATCACGCTCGACGGCGTCCGGGTCCCGGCCGACGCGAAGCTGGAGCACGCCAACTCGTTCAAGGACACCGCCACCGTGCTGCGTCAGACCCGGGCCGAGGTCGCCTGGCTCGCGACCGGCATCGCGGTCGGCGCCTACGAGGCCGCGCTCGCGTACGCGAAGGAGCGGATCCAGTTCGGCGCTCCCATCGCCGCCAGGCAGCTCATCCAAGAGCGACTCGTCGACGCGCTCGGCCTCATCACGTCCAGCATCACGCTCTGCGTGCGCATCTCGCAGCTCGGCGATGCCGACGCGCAGAAGGACGAGCACTCGGCGCTCGCGAAGGCCGTCGCGACGGGCAACATGCGCAAGGTCGTCGCCCTGGCCCGCGAGGTGTGCGGCGGCAACGGCATCGTCGCCGACTACGGGGTCGGCCGGTTCTTCGCCGATGCTGAAGCCATCTACTCGTACGAGGGGACCAGGGAGATGAACACCCTCATCGTGGGCAGGTCGATCACCGGCCACGCAGCCTTCGTGTGAGCACCCCTCCTGCACGCATCGGGGGCTGCATGCGGGGCAGAGGACCCGGGGCGTCCGCAAGTGCGCGAGAATAGGCCGGTGAGCTCCACCCGAACCCCCGCTGAATCTGCCGCGACTGAGCGCGCCCCCTGGCGCCGATTCTTCGCGCAGGTCCCGGGCAGCCCCGGCCTCACCGCGTTCGCGACCTTCACGTTCTTCACAGCGTTCGCGGGTGACTTCTGGCGGAACCTCGTGACCTGGTACGGCTTCGGGGTCATCGTCCTCGTCATCATCGGAATCTCCATCTGGCTGCTCGCGAGCAAGAAGCCGCTGCCGAAGATCATGCACTTGCCCTCGGCGCTCATCGCCTTCGTCGCCTGGTGCGCGCTGTCCATCATCTGGTCGATCTACCGCCCCGAGTCGCTCCTCGGCTTCGGCATCCAGCTCGTGACCGTCATCGTGGCACTTGCCATGGCCGTCTCCCTCACGAAGCCGCAGTTCCTGCGGGCGTTCAGCGCGGCGATGCGGTGGATCCTCGGCCTCTCCCTGGCCTTCGAGGTCGTCGTCGCCCTCTTCTTCCCCGGCGGGGTGCTCCCCCTGGCGCTGCTCATCCCCGGCGAGCTCGAACGCGTGACCGGCATCCCGGGAGCAACCGCCGAGACCGTCCCGGCCGCCTTCCTCTGGAGCCAGGGCCACATCTTCGCCGGAAGCGCCATCCAGGGCATCCTCGGCAATCGCAACCTGCTCGCCATGGCCGCCCTCCTCTGCGTCATCGCCGTCGCCGTGCAGTGGTACGCGAAGCAGATGCGGCGCTGGCCCGCCCTCACCTGGATCGCCCTCGGCCTCATCGCCATCCTGCTGTGCAAATCGGCGACCGTCTTCGTCGGCTGCGCCGTCGTGCTGCTCGCCGTCGCGCTCGTCTTCGTGGCGAGACCGCTGAGCAACGCGCAGCGGTGGGGCATGTACGGCGCCGTCTTCGCGATCATGCTCATCATCGGCTGGGTCGTGCTGCAGTTCAACACGCAGCTGTTCGGCCTCATCAACCGCTCGAGCGACATGTCGGGACGCGGCGACATCTGGGCGGAGGTCGGACGCCTCGGCAGCGAGCATTGGCTGACGGGCATGGGCTGGATCAGCTACTGGGCACCATGGGTCGAACCCTTCAAGGGGCTCCTCGTCGTCGACGGAGTGCACTTCCTGCAAGCCCACAACGCCTACCTCGACGTCTGGATGCAGACGGGCCTCATCGGAGCGTTCTTCTTCGTCGGCATCGTGCTCTCGACCCTCATCCGCACCTGGTGGCTCGCCGTCGATCGGCCGCAGACCGACGCAAGCGGCCCGCGGGACTTCCCGCCGACGGCCATGCTCGCGTTCCTCCTCATGGTGGCGCTCACCGTGCAGTCGCTGACCGAGTCGAGGCTGCTCGTCGAGGGCAACTGGCTGCTGCTCTGCTATCTGGCGATCTACTCGAAGCTGCGCATCCAGGACCTCCCGGCGCTGCCGAGGCGCACCATCTCGACCAAGACCGGGCCGCTGCCGATCATCGAACGCAATCGACTCGAGGGCATTGACTGACGCTGTGACTTCTCTTCACCACACGACGGAACCCATGCGCGGACGCAAGACGTGGATGGACCTCCTGCGGGGGTCTGCGATCCTGCTCGTGATCCTGTTCCACGCCTCGGCGCTGCCGGTGATCCTGATCTTCGTGCCGCCCACTGAGTTCGTCGCCGACCTCAACACGTTCTTCGGCCCGTACCGCATGAGCATGCTGCTCGTGCTCTCCGGCATGCTGCTCGGGCGGTCGCTCTCGAAGCCGGCAGGCGTCTACTACGTCAGCAAGGTGCGGACCATCGTGTGGCCGTACCTCGTGTGGGCCGTGATCTACTGGCTTGTCTCCGGGCAGGAAGAGTGGATGGATCCGAGCGCCTGGATCGCGACGAGCTGGCTCTGGTTCCTGTTCTTCCTTGCGATCTACTACGCGGCAGCTCCCCTCCTCGCACGCGTCCGCGGACCCCTGTTCGCGATCGTCCCGGTCGTGCTGTGGAGCTTGAGCGTGCTGCTCCCCGACGGGGACCTGACGAACCTCGCCTACTACGGCGGGTTCTTCTTCGCGGGGCACTTCGTCGCGACGTGGCGGGCGACCTTCACGCGATTCGAGACGATTCCGTGGATGCTCGGCCTCCTCGCCATCGCCGTGACCTTCAGCCTGCTGCTCGTGGCTCAGGACCACGCCTACTACTTCGGCCTCGGCGGCCACCTCGGCGTCTCCCCTGGGGGCCCTGGCGAGCTCGTCGATGCGCTCGACGGCCCCACCATAGACAACCCGACCGGCGAGGTCGCAGGTGCCGACAACGGCACCGTGATCGATCGGCTGTCCGTGCTGTGGATCCCGGTCGTCCTTGCGGGCATCGCTGGCATCATCATGTGGGTTCGCCGCGTCACGGGTGCTCTCGAGGGGCGCGGCGCTGACGCCGCCAAGTGGCTGCAGTACATCGGCCGCAACTCCGTGGTGTTCTACGTCGTCCACTACCCGACGCAGATCTGGATCACCTTCCGAATGGGTGAGGCCGGCGTCGTCGACTCGAACACGACCTTCTGGGCGTGCACGCTCGGCGCGCTCGGGATGAGCTACCTCGCCTGCTGGCTGCGCCGCTTCCGACTCTTCGATGCGTTCTTCGTCTTCCCGAAGCTTCGCAGCACCACACCTGCTCAGCAGGCCAGGGTGACCAGCAGCCCCTAGGTGCCTGGCTGCTGCAGAACGTCGGAGCAGCGGATATCGAATTTGCGGAACTCGGGCGCCGTCTCGAACTGGTAGATCGCGGCCGGGTTCGCCTCGCAGACGGTGAGCGCCTGGCGCCATTGCGGGGTCCACGCCGCGCCTTCGTCGCGAGCGTTGTCGACCTCCGGCCACTGCATGGCGATGTAGGCGAAGAACAGCAGGGTGACCCCGAGGGTTGCGACGCGACTGAAGACGGGCAGCTTCGGACTCACTCTCGAGACGAACGCCGAGGCTGCGAAGGGAAGGCACGCAAGCGCGAACATGCCGGCTGACGCGCCGTAGCGGAGGTTGAGCAGCACCAGGAGCCAGACCTCCCCTTCGATGTCCGCGAACCTGAAGAACCAGAACGGGTTGACGATCAGGGACCCGCCGAACGTCGCGCCGGAGACCAGCAGGAGCGTGACCAGCGCGAAGCGCTCCGGATTCTTGCCGCACACCAGGGCGATGACAGCTGCGAGCGCGAAGGGGATGAGCCCGAGCCACAGGAACCAGGTGCCGTTCTCTGCGAGGTACACCGCGTTGGCCTCGACGTCCCCGTTCCAGATGGGGAGAATCGCGTTGGCGAGCCAGCCGATGATGACGTCCGCGATCTCCACGACCTCGTCGGACTCTGTCCCTCTCGGGTAGTTCAGCCAAGTGAAGACCTGCGCGCCGGCGCCCACGAGGGCGCCCACGGAGACGATGACGTGGGAGAACGTCCTGTTCCAGATGAGCCTCAGCAGCATGAAGGGCACCACGACGACCGCCTGGAACTCCGACAGCGCGCACGCCAGCGCGATGACGGCCCAGAAGATGCCCTCGCGCCTCGAGTTGATCTGGGCTACCGCGATCCACGCGACGAGCCAGAGGCAGTAGGTGTGGATGTTCGCGAGATCGCCGATGATCTCGCGGCTCAGGAGCGGGACCATCACCGGGACGATCGCCATGAGGAATCTCGCCGGCAGCCAGCGCAGGATCCCCCGCGTGAGCCGGAAGGTGGCGGCGCCCACGAAGCCGGCGAACAGCACGCAGAGGATGAAGACGCCCCTGTCGAAGTGCTCGATCGGCACGAATTCGACGAGGCCCGCCGCGAAGAGGCGCGGCAGGAAGTGCTGGTAGCCGGCGTAGGGCTGCAGGAGGGACGCGAACGTGCCGTTCTCGAGCTGCTGCCGCAGGAAGACCGGTCCGTCCTCGGCCCACAGCGCCTGCTGCTCGGCCGGGGCGATGCGAAGCCAGGTCGTGATGGTGACGACGACGAAGACCACGGCGGTCCAGAGCAGCTCGTTCCTGGTCCAGCTCGGTAGGCGACTCAGCCCCTGCTCGACCCTGCTCAGCTTCACAGCCTCTACTGCCTCTACAGCCAACGGACCCCCCAATTATCGCGCGCACCCGTCCGACGGCAGGCCCGTTCGAGCACCGAGCCTACTGGTGCGCGTGGCCGCACTCACGAGGACGTGCCGGGGCACGTGCGCACTCCGCTCTGGACGAATGGAGCGCGTGCGCACGCAGCGCATGCGTCCCCGCCGCGCGCGGCAGGATCACGTCAGTGCGGGCAGCGGGTTCGAGCCCCGTCAGCCCGGAGAGCCCGTCAGGGCCCGGAGAGCCCGTCAGCGCTGATCTGTGCCCTGGACTCCGGCAGCGTCCTTGGCCATGAGCTCCCGAATCACCGTGGCGTCACCGTAGATCTCGCGAGAGTCGTACGGTCGGTCGGGGAAAGCGCCGTACTGCAGTGCGATGCCGAGATCATTGTCTCGGATGAACTGCTCGACCTGCTCGCCAAGCGACACGGACGTTCCAGAGCCCACGTTGATGATCCCCGTGACCTCTTCCTGCGAGGCGACGGCTGCGATCTGGCGCCCGAGTTCGGCGACATGGATGAAGTCGAAGCGCGCTGCCCCCGAGGTGAAGGGGAACTCTCTCTTGCCATCTGCGGCGGCTTCGAGAAGCTTCGTGAAGATCGACTTGTTGTTGCGGTCGTCTCCGAAGATGTAGTACGCACGCAGCCACTGCAGGGCCACCCGGTCGCCGAAAGCGAGGGTCGAGGACTTCCGGAGCGCGTCCTTCGCGATGCCGTACAGCGAGAGCGGGTTCGTGGGCGTCTCAGCCGAGACCATGCCCTCGTAGAAGCCGATCTCGTGCATGGACCCGAGGACCGCAAGCCGCTGCACGCCAGCCTCGGTCGCCGCCTCCAGGAACCTGAAGTGGTCGGAGAGCTTCTGCATGTGGACCGGGGCGTTGTGCGCGAATCCCGCTTCCCAGGCAAGGTGCACGACGGCCGTCGGAGCTGGCTCGAGCAGGACGGAGAAATCTGCGGATGGTGCCAGCAGATCGAACTCGACGACTCGAGCCTCGCTGTTGATCGTGGCGGCGCTCCCTGGACGGACAACGGCGGTCACCTCTTGGCCCCGTGCAACCAGTGCGTCGACCACGTGCCTGCCGATGTAACCACCGGCCCCGGTCACGAGAACCCGTTCGCTTTGCGTCATCTTCGTCCCTTCACAAGAACGGCCAGTCTAGCCGAGGCCTCAGCTCGTCCTCGTCTGACTCGGCGCTCGGGGGAAAGGCGAAGAGCCCGCCCCCTCACCCGGTTGGGGTGGAGGAGCGGGCTCTCGGACGCGCGCGCCCTGGGCTACTCGGCGACTGGTGCTCCGAGGCCCATGATCGAGAACAACTCGACCGAGAGGCGGAACGTCGTCGGCGGTGTGGCCTCCGGCATGCCCTCCGTGGTCGGCGCCTCGTCGACGGTCGGAGCGGGCGACTCAGCGGCCGGCCCCTCCGAAGCCGTCTCGGTCGGCGCTGCAGACTCGGTCGGGGCAGCCGTCGCCGTCTCCGTCGGTGTTGCGTCCGGGTCCGTGGTCGCGGTCTCGGTTGCCTCGGCCGGGGTGGTCTCGGCTGGCGCCGTCTCGGACGGCGTAGCCGTCGGCTCCGCGAGACTCGGGTCGATGAGCGAGAGCTTGCCGTCGATCACGCGGTAGAAGCTGTCGTCAGGACCCTGCACCACCGAGCCGATGGGCTCAGCGTCGGTTGCCACGCTCAGCTTCACCCCGACTTCCGGCGCGAGGGGTGTGAACACGAGGCCGAAGGCCTCCGCATCGGCAGGGCTCGCGAACGGCACGAGCTGTCCGTCGACGCCGATGTAGGGAACGTCTCCGAGCAGAACCGCAGACGTGTACAGCGGAGCTGTGGCGCCGGTGAACGCATCGAAGTTCGCGGCCGGGACGACCTGTGCGTTCTCGATGTCGAGGCCGATCTGAGCTGCGACATCGCGTGAGCCGAGCTGCAGCAGCTTCTCGCCGTTGACGATCCACACGCCGGTACCCGCCTTGTTGGTGATGACATCACCGGACTCGAGTGGAACCGCAGGCTCTGCGGTCTCCGTGGGCGTCGGAGTCGCGGTCTCGCTCGGCGTCGCCGTGGCCGTCGCTGACGGCGTCTCGGTCGGCGCGGAGGTCGATGTCGCGGTCGGCTCAGGTGTGGCGGTCCCGCTCGGCTGAGGCGTGACCGTCGCCGTGGGCTCCGGCGTCGCCGACTCGGTCGGCTCGGGCGTTGCGGTCGGCTCGGGTGTCGCCGTGGGCTCGGGCGTCGCGGTGTCGTCGGGCAGAGGCCAGCCGGCCGGAGCCCCGAGCAGGGTCGATCCCGTCGGGAACGAGTCCGCGACGCTGTCGACGACCTGAAGCGAGCCGCGCTCGGGCATGCCCATGGCCACGCCGATCTCAGGCCAGCCGATGAGGCGCTTCTCGCCGTTGATGATGGCGTACCAGGCACCCTTGGCCGTCGTGATGAACTCGGTTGCAGGCTGCTGCGAGACCGGGATGACACCGCACAGCTGCGGGCTCAAGGTCTCGCTCTCGAGACCATAGGCGGCCTGGAGCTCAGCGCTGCGGTAGGGGTGCGCCTGTCCCTCGGCGGCGAGCAGCGTCTGATCGTTGCAGACGAACTGGGCGCTGTCGATGGTGTAGTCGCGCTTGGGGATGCCGTCGAACGACGCCTGCGTCATGACCTGCGCGGTGCCACCGAAGCCATAGGCCTCAGCGAGCTGCGCATTCGCGATCTTGACCAGGTGAGCGCCGTCGAGCACGTAGAGGTCGTCACTGCTCGGCGTCTTGAGCAGTGCGCCGTTGGTGATGCCGTTCCCGGTCGGGATGTCCGAGAGGGTCCCGTTCGCGACGGTGTAGACGACCTCGTCGCTTCCACGCCTCGCGGCTTCCTTCTTCGCGTCGTCCTCGCTGCCGAACTCGACACGCTCGCCGCCGACGACCAGGTTGACCTTGGATCCGTCGACTTCCTTGACCAGGTGCGCCCCCGGCGTCGAGCCGAGCTTGCTGAGACCGGAGAGGGCATCCGCTGGGACCGGCGTGAATCGACCGACGCCGTAGGCCGACGTCGCGACCTGCAAGAGGCCAGCGTCCGTGATCAGGTAGGACTTGCTGCCGTCCGAGACGAGCGACGAGTCGAGGGAACCCGAGTTCGTCACCTGCGCGAAGGCGTCGCCGAGCTTGCCCGTCACGTTGAATTCGCTGAGCTTGCGGAGCTCAGACGACACCGCGTAGCCGCGGCCCTCGTCGCCGAGGAGCATGGTCTGCGACCCGTCAAGCGGCGTCACGACGGCGCCACGGGAGAGGACCGGCTCACCGGTGGGGAGGAAGTCGAGCGCGCCGTCCTTGAGGTTGGTCACGGCGGTGTACAGACCGAAGTCGCGCAGCGCTGTGAGGCTCGAGACCTCGCGCTTGGTCTGGTTCTGCACGAGGAACACCTGGCCGTTGTCGGTCTTCACGAACGACTCGAGCGTCCAGCCGCCCTCGAACTTCTCGAGCTGCTCCTTGGTGATCTTGGCAACCTGGCCCTGCTGGAAGCCGTAGCTGGCAGCGGTCGCCCAGCCGCGGAGCTTCCACCACTTGCCGTCACTGATGTAGACCGGGCCGTCTGGGCCCTCGAGGATCTCGCCGACCCAGGTTCCCCACGGGATCCAGGACATCTCCTGGGCAGGAATCGTCTCGACTGCGCCGAGCGCCTCGGTGAAGCCCGCCACACGATCGGCCGTCAGGTGGTACCGGGTTCCGTCGGAGAGGAAGTAGACGTCGCTCGTCCCCTCAGCCTGGATCAGCGATGGCCGCTCTGCGGTGCCCTGGGCGTCTCCGAACCAGTCGGTGTACATGCGCCAGAAGTTGCGGTTGCCGTACGCGGAGCATCCATCGCCCTCGCCGTACATGTTCGAGAGCGCTGCCTGGTTCGGCTGGTACGGCGTGTAGTTGTAGAGGCCGGCCGTCGCGTAGTTGGAGATGTAGACGGCGGACGAGCCACACGCGAAGTTGGGGTTGTAGAGCACATTGTTCGTTGCGAACGGGATGTGGTTGAAGCTGTACGGGTTCGCCTTGTAGTACTGGAACTGTCGTGCCGCGTTGTAGACCTGGTAGAAGAATCCGCCGTAGCTCGCGTCACACGGCGCCGTGTCCGGGCAGCCGAAGCCGGTGGCCGCCGCGAGGCGCCCCAGCGTCGGGCTCGACATCGAGACCAGGCTCTGCTCCTTCTCCAGGAGGACGAGCATGGCCTTGGCGCTGAAGTTGCACGCCTGGCCGACCTTGGCGATGATGTTCGCCGCCGACTCTCCCCCGGGGGCACCCGGGTACGCGCTGCAGTAGGAGGTGGCTGGCATCGACGGCGTCGACTGCGTGTAGTTGCGCAGGGCGGTCGAGGAACTCGAGCCGTTCTTCGAGACGAGGAACTGCTGCACCTCGGCTGCGGTCATCGCGGAACCGTCGTAGAAGTTCTCATCGCTGATGATGTTGCCGGGGTCGAACGACGACCCAGCGGCGGACGCCGTCTCAGCGCCGAACTCCTGAGGTGCTACCGCTTGGAAGGCAAGCAGGCCCGCAGCGGCTGCTGCCGCCGTGGCCACAATGGCAATTGTTCTGCGAAACATGAGTTCCCTACGCGTCGAAAACCGAGGAGCCGGTCGGGTCGTAGTGAGACGACACGCTCAGCAGTTTCCAAGTATGCACACATGGGCCACAAAAGACCACAGCCGTCGCTCCTTTCACATGAGTCACATATGTCACACCTGACCCAGGAAAACAGGACGCGAAGCCCGGCAATCCGCGGAACTCGCCGCGCACGAGGTCGCCACGCCCGCGGCGACACGCCGAGCAAGAAATCCGGGCAATTTCTGCAACATGCACTATGGCGGCCTTCCGCGAAGGCCGACAGGACCGAACAGCGAGACGCGGCCCCGCTCCCCCGGATGAATCCGAGCAAGCGGGGCCGCGTCCGAGCACCCGGGCTTCGACCTACGTCCGGTCGTCCGTCACACGATGCGCGGCGAGCGTTTCGGGGGGTCCGGAGACCTCGCCGGAGTCGACCACATGCGCGCCGAACTTCGAGTCGAGCGTCATCAGCCCACCGGATTCGAACGGAGTCCCGGGCCCGACGTTGAACGTGACCGCACGCTGCCACGCGTCGAAGGTCTGCACGCAGTCGTAGTCCTGAATGGATGCACTCAGCTGAAAGGCGCCAGGCCTCATCGTGATGCGTGGGATTTCGATATCGATCGACCCGGTGCCAGGCCCGATCGAGTCAGGCACGAAGCCGCCGTCGAGACCGTGGTTGCCCCAGACGAAGACGCCCTCGACGTGGTCGATGGAAGCTCCGAACACTGGCCGGGGGATGCGCTCCTCGGCCTTGTAGTGGAGGCGGATCACCGCCCGGTCACCCGTGCGGAAGCTCCGAGTGTCACCCCGATCGTCCGACAGCATCTCCATCTTCGTGATCTGCGCCTCACCCGTCCCGAAGCGAGTGCCGCCCTGCTCGACGTCGACGGCCCCGTGCTCGCGGTTCGAGTACTCGTCGATGATGTCGCGCGCGACCCCGACCGCCTGCAACTCGCCATGGCTCAGCCAGGCGGCCTCGTCACAGAACGTGCGCATCTGCTCGAGCCCGTGCGAGACGACGACAACCGTGCGTCCCTCGCGCTTGAGCTCCGCGAACTTCTCCATGCACTTCTCCTGGAACTGCATGTCGCCGACGGCGAGCACCTCGTCCACGAGCAGCACATCCGGCTCGACGTGGATCGAGACGGCGAAGCCGAGACGCACGTACATGCCGGAGGAGTAGTTCTTCACCGGCTGATCGATGAACTGCTCGACCCCGGAGAAGTCGACGATGGAATCGAACTTCCGATCGATCTCCTGCTTGTTCATGCCGAGGATCGATCCGTTGAGATACACGTTCTCGCGTCCGGAGAGCTCCGGGTGGAATCCAGACCCCACCTCGAGCATCGCAGCGAGACGCCCGCGCGTCTCGATCTTGCCCTGGTTCGGCGCGAGGATCTTGGCGATGCACTTCAGCAGCGTCGACTTGCCTGAGCCGTTGTTCCCGAGCAGCCCGAAGGTCTTGCCTTCGGGAATCTCGAGTGAGACATCGCGCAGAGCCCAGAAGTCCTCGTACTTGGAACGGTAGCCCTGCAGCACGGTGGCCTTGAGCGACTGGTTGCGGTCGTGATGCACGCGGAACGTCTTCGAGACGTTGTCGACGCGCACTGCCGGAAGTCCGGTCATCAGAGCTCCTCCACGATTCGGTTCTGCTTCGCTCGGAAGACGAAGATGCCCGCGAGCAGCATGATCGCCGCCCATGCGGTGATGGTCAGCCATGTGCCGACAGACGGCACCGCGAAGTCGTACAGCACGGAGCGATACGCCTCGAGGAACTGGTGGGCCGGGTTGAGCTCGAAGACCGCCATGAGCGGGACCGGCTGCCCGAAGATGTTCCAGCCATCTGTCGTGAGCTTGTCCTGCGCCTGCTGGACCAGCGACGCCGGGAAGACGACACCGCTTGCGTAGAACCACACCTGGTTGAAGATCGTCCAGAGGTACTGCACGTCGCGGAAGTAGACGACCGCGACGGACAGCATCAGGCCGATGCCCAGCACGAACATGGCCGTGAGCGCCACGATGGGGATGAGCAGGAGCACGACGATGAGCAGCTTCGGGCCACCCGCGATGCCCATCAGCAGTGCAAGCACCAGGAGTTCGATCGCGAACGTCGTCGTGAGCGAGAGCACGCTCGAGGTGACGAGCACGTGCCGCGGGAAGTAGACCTTGGTGAGCAGCCCGATGTTGGCCATGAGCGCGCTCATCGCGCCCATGATGCCGCCCGAGATGAAGGTCCACGGGATGATGCCGCAGGCCACCCAGAGCGCGTAGTTCTGCAGGCCGGAGTTGGTCCCGACGTGCGGCTCGGCGACGAAGAGCAACCCGAACACGACAGAGAAGATCGCGATCTGCGCGAGCGGGTTCACCAGCGACCAGATGCGCCCGAGCGCCGTCCGGTTGTACTGCGAGCGGATCTCGCGCAGGGTGAGGTTCAGCAGCAGCCCCATAGTGGGGTACCTTGCGCCGAAGCGAGCGACCAGGTTCGGTCGCTCTCTGAGCTGGGTCTCTGCTATTTCTGCACCTCTTGATCGATCCACTGACATAACTCGACAACTCCAGCATCCACCATGGTCGACGGCGCCCAGTCGAGGGCGGCCTTCGCCGAGTCGATCTCGCACGACGCGTGCCGCACGTCCCCGTTCCGGTACCTGCCGTTGATGACAGGAGAGGGGGCTCCGTAGTGCGCTGCGATGAGCTCGGCGAGGCGCAGGATCGACGTGCCCTCCCCCGACCCGATGTCGTACGGCGCCGAAGCCGAGGCGCTCGCCTGCTCGGCGGGCACGAGGACGCCACGCACGAGCGCGCTCGCCACGTCGTCGATGAACACGAAGTCCCTGACGATCTCACCGTCCTCATACACGGGGATCACCTCGTGCGCCTTCGCGCGCTGCGCGAAGAACGAGACGATACCGGTGTACGGGTTGATGAGCGACTGCCCCGGACCGTAGACGTTCTGCAGGCGGAAGAGCACCGGAGCGACCCCCATGGCAAGGCACCACGAGGTCAGGATGTGCTCCTGCGCCAGCTTTGTCGCCCCATAGACGCTGGTCGGGTTCGGCGTCACCCGAGACGAGACGAACGGAAGCGGCGTGAGCCCCGGGAAGTCCCACTGACCGGCGGCGAGCATCGCGTCGCTGCGCTGCCCGGGGTAGGAGATCTCACCTGCCGCGTCGCTCCACGCGCCTTCTCCGTATACGGCGCGACTGGAGGTGAGGACGATTCGCTCGGGGAGCTTGTCGGCGCGAACGAACGCGTCGAGCATCTCCGTGGTGCCGACGACGTTGGTCGCCGCGTGCCTTGTCGCCTCGGTGAGGGACTGGCCCGTGCCGGTCTCGGCGGCGAGGTGGATGACCACGTCGGGTGCCGCGTCTGCGAGGAGCGCATCCCACATCGCGGCGTCCGTGACATCCCCGTGCACGAACTCGACCCGTTCGTCGAGTGCGGCGGGACGAGTCGGGTGCGGATGCACCTGCGGGTGGAGGCTGTCGACCGCGATCACGCGCTCGAAGTGCGCCGGCAGGAGCGCCGAGAGCGCCGTGCCGATGAAGCCTGCACCTCCCGTGACCAGGCAAGTGCCCATTTTCACGTCTCTTTCTGTCGCTGAAGCGCCAGCCTAGCTGGCCGCAGTCCGGGACCAAGGATAACGACAGGGCCGCGCCCCGCCCTGAGCGGACCGCCTACTCGGGAAGCACGGGAACGAAGTTCAGGTGCCGCTCCGTGATCTCGTAGATGACCACGTCGGGTTGGAACTCAGCCGCCTCGCCGAGCACGTCGACTCTCGCGTTCGGGTCGTCGAAGGAATGGCGGATCTGCTTCGTGCTCGCGAACCCCGCCTGCCAGCCGGCAGCGATGTTGCTCCCCTGACTGTCCCTGAGCACGAGGGCCTTCAGATCGCTCTGCGGACTCTCCGTCACCGTGGTGGCCGGAAGCAGGAGCATGTCGAGCCCCACATTCGTCGTCATCTCCTCGGTCGAGCCATCGGCGAACGACACGCTCATGGGAGAGGCAGAGGCCTCGAGCGACGGGATCATCGTCGGCACGTCGAGCGAGGGAAGACCGAACGCCTCGAATTCGCTCGAGACGACCACTGGCTCGACCTCGGAGAAGTCGAGAGGCGCAAGCGGCTCGTACTTGGCGTCCACGGAGCCGAGGCAGTCGGCGAGCGTCGCCCACCCGACGGCGCCGCCGAACGGGGTCCAGTGGCTGTTGCGCTTCGCGTAGACGTCTCCATCGACGGCCGCGTCTCGCAGCGGCTGACGCGTGTCCATGATCGGCAGATCGGGATAGGCGTCATGCAGGTGGTCGAGGTTCGTCGGGCCGCGCAGCTCCTGCGCCCAGCCCGGCAGCTCCTCCGGCAGGACGGCCCAGTCAGCTGGCACGACCTGGATGATGAGGTCCGTTCCCTGCTGGGCCAGCTGAGCCTGCACGGTCCGGAAGTAGCTCGCCCACTCCTCGGCCTCCTCCTGACCCAGGTAGCTGCGCCCGAGAGCCTGGGAGAAGTTGTTGGCCTGCTCGTCTCCCCAGAACACCCAATCGTCGTTGCCCTCGACATAGGAGTGACCGCCGGCCGGCAGGGCGCCCATGTTCTCTTCGAATGCCGCCTCGCTCGCATCCGCGTTCTCCGCAGACCATGGATCCCCCGTGACGGGGTTCGCCAGGGTGGGCGCGCAGGTCTCCTGGGGCAGCGCGAACGCGGCCGACGCCGGCCCCTGCTCGGGCGGCAGGGCATCCGCCGCAGCAAGCGTCTGCTGGGTGATGCGTCCGCTGATGACGGCGATCAACGCGCAGACGAGGAGGAGGATGAAGGGGATCAGCCGAACCCTGTGCCACCGCTGGGCCCAGGTGACGCGCCCCTGCTTCGACGGCGGCTCCTCGAAGCCGCTCTCCGGCCTCAGACTCCCAGGCCCCGTGCTCGTCATGCTTCGCTCCTGATCTGCTCTGCGCGCTCAGCGCGCACGCGCTTGGCGAAGTTGCTCGACGAGTAGTCGACGTTCACGAGTCGCGCCTTGACCCGGTCGAGCGGGGGCCTGCAACGATCCATGACCCACGTGAGCCAGCGAGGAGTCCAGTTCTTGAGGCTCATCGCCGGGCTCTCGATGACGTGCCAGGAGATGTAGGCGCAGACGTGGGCGCCGATCGCGATGACGAGGTGATAGACGAGCCAGCCCGCATTCTGCAGGCCGAAGTAGGCGCCGAACTGCATGAGCGGCCAGGCGAAGATGTAGATCCCGTACGAGAAGTCGCCGTGCTTCTCCCAGTTGTTGAGCTTCGGGGTGCGGATCGCGAACCACATGAGGAAGTACATGAGGAAGTACTGCCCCCACATGTTCCACCCGCCGTAGTTGTAGGCGAAGAACGCGACTCCGATCGCGAAGACCGCGAGCCGATCGTCGATCACGATCTTGTCGCCGAAGAAGGCGAACAGCATCCCGAAGGCGAACGGCGCGAAGAACATCGCGTTGAAGGGGTTCGTCATGAACGGGCTGATCGACAGCATGTCGACCCACCCGCTCCAGGTCAGCGCGTTCACGAGGATGAGGGCCAGGGCGATCAGCCCGCCGACGATGCGGTTCGACAGGACCCCGAACAGGCCGAGGAAGCCGATCATGATGTACGCCCGGAATTCGTACATGAGGGTCCACGCCGACCCGTTCCAGTCGTAGCCCCCGAGCGTCGCGAACGGCAGGCTTCCACCCATTTCCGCGATGTTGCGCTGACCGAGGTTCAACCACATGTTGTTGATGAAGTACGTGAACGGCGACTCCGTCGATGCGTCCCAGAAGCCGGCCATGCTCCCGGTCTCCCGGTGCCACGCGATCGGGGCGAGAATGAACGCCGTCGTCAGCAGTGCGAGCCAGAAGGCGGGGAAGATGCGCAGGACGCGGCGCCAGAAGAAGCGGAAGATCGTCGACTTGCCCTGACGGCTCTTCGTGATCAGGAACCCGGAGAAGAAGAAGAAACCCGCGACAGCCACGCCACCCAGCGACTGCTCTGTGGAGAGCTGGGACCCGAGGTCGTGACCACCGTAGAAGCCCCCCAGGGGACCAGCGTGAGCGAAGATGACGGCGAAGGCCAGGAACCAACGGAGGAAGCCGATGCTGTTCGCGCGCGGGTCGAACGCCTGTTGAAGCGTGAGCGGCATAAGTGCTTTCGAGGTCAGATCCCAGGACGGGTGCTACGGATGATGACATTGATAGTAGCTGGCCCGCATTCTGGACGGCACCAACCAGCACCGCATCAGGAGGGGCGTCCACCGCCCGCCGAGCGCACCTGCGCGTACACCTTCCGGGCCACAGCGTACGCAGGGCGCAGCGCTCGCGCCGAAGCCGGGTTCTGCTCAGCCACGTATCGCTTCAACGCGCCGAGCGGAGAAGGCGCGACACCTGGACCGCCACCGAGCACGTCGGAAAGATACGGGACCTGCTCGATCGCGTGACCGTACGGCACGAACGACGCGAGCTCCTGCAGCTTGTACTCGAGGAACGTGTGGCTGATGGCCGCCATCCTGGTGTTCATGACGGTCCGGGTGTGGAAGCCCTCACCGTGCGCGGCGTAGCTCACGATGCGCTCGAGCACATGCGCGAGGGTGCCGTCCTGGTACCCGCTCTCACCGGGGAAGTCATCCCAGGTGAAGCCCGCGTCCACGATGGGCCGCAGTGCTTCTCGGCGAGCGATGAACATCGAGCCGTACGGCGAGACGGGGGTGGAGTCGTCGAGCGGCGTCGAGACGCCCAACTGCCTGAGCAGCTTCCCGGCGGGGCCCTTGTTGAGGAACCAGGCATGTCCGAGCGTCGGATAGCCCATGTGGATGACCGGGGGGAAGACCATTCCGAGCGTGCCGTGCTTCTGGAACAGCGCGAAGAGGTTCGCAGCGTACCCCTCGCTCGGAAGGAGGTTCTCCAGCAGGTGGCGCTTGAACCACTGCCCGGCATTCCATCCGTCCTGGACGCTCTTCTTGCCGTGGATCTTGACGATGAACTCGTACCGCTCGTCGCGCAGCACATCCGCGCAGCCGACGAAGAACGCCGAGATGTCGCGGCCCCGGTTCGACTCGACGAGGCGGACGTCGCTCCGGTCCCCCCAGCCGCGACGCGCGACGGCCTCGCGGATGGCGGCCCGCTTCGTCTCGTCCGTGGTCGTCACGTACAGATCGACCTCCCCGGGCACACGAGCGGCGTGATCGACGATCTCGTCGATGAGCTCGTCGTAGTAGAGGTGCGCGACCACGGCGGTCCGCCCGAGCTGCGTGCGCTCGAGGAGCTCCCGCCCCGTGGCGTCGCGCTCCT
The DNA here is from genome assembly GCF_015351285.1 of Pseudoclavibacter sp. VKM Ac-2888. NCBI lineage: Bacteria > Bacillati > Actinomycetota > Actinomycetes > Micrococcales > Microbacteriaceae > Pseudoclavibacter > Pseudoclavibacter sp. VKM Ac-2888. The sequence goes on along the minus strand of NZ_JADKSM010000004.1, from coordinate 157,966 downwards.
CCAGATCGGGGAGGATCTCAAGCAGGGAGAAGTTCGTGTGCAGCACGCGCGGCTTCGCGCTGCGCACCACGTTCGACCAGATGAGGTCCATCGGGAAGCCCGCGCGCTCCAGACGATCCGTGACGTCGCGACCGATGATCGCCTGCCTGTCCAGGTAGTCCGGGTCGTGGAAGAAGATGCGTCGCTTCAGGATCGGCAGACGGTCGTCGAGCATGAGCGAGATGTTGTCGAAGATCGGGTGCTGAGACGGGTAGTCCTCCGAGGGGAAGGCCAGCTCGTAGACGAAGCCCAGGCTCGCGAAATAGCTCGTGAACCGGCCCTCGTGACGGTCGATGGAGTCGAAGTACGACGTGATCATCGGCATGTCCGCCCAGTACTCGCGGTACTCGTCCGACAGGAACATGTCTCGTCGCACGGCGATCCAGTGCGACTGGATGTGCCCGGCCATGCTGCCGACGCCGTGGTGCGGGTGGGGGGTCACGGCCTCGTGGCTCGTGATACCCCAGAAGTCGACGTCCTGGGCATCCATTCGGTCGAACATCTCACCGAACGGGAAGATGGGCCCGAAGAACGTGTAGTTGAGGAGGATGAGCTCGTCGTACTCCGCGAGTCGATCCCATCCGAAGTGCTCCTGCGCCTCCTTGTACCCCCACACGTCGAAGCCCTTGTTCTCACGCTCGAGAACCGTGTCCGCGACCGTGGCGAGCCGCGCCTTGCCCTCATCCGAGATGGGCGAGTTCGAGACGACGAAGATGTGCTCGACGTGCTCACGAAGCGCCGTCAGCTTGTGGAGGACGTAGTCATCGACCTGCCCCTCCGGGTCGAAGAAGAGGTAGAACGCCACGCGCCTCGGCGTCTTGCCCTTCAGCCGCGCATCTTCGCGAGGCCGACCGGCGGCGACGAGCGGCATGGGCGTGTTCACGATCTCCGGACGAATGCTGACAACCCCAGCCTCGTGCACGGCTGCCCCGTCCCCGGCGCCTGCGCCTGCGCCCCGACGGCTCTTGAGCGCGACCCTTGCGCCGGCCCTCACGAGGGAGCCGATGCTCGAGGCGACCTTCTTCCCGGCGCGGACGGTCTTGGCGACTGGGCGCGCTGCTCGCCGCGCACCATTGACGACGGGCAGCGCGACCTCGGCGACCGTGTGCAGCACGTCGAGCGACTGGAGCACGTCCCGCTGCTGCTGCTCGAGCTTCGCGATCTCGAGGAGGAGAGCGACCTTCGTCACCTCCAGTGCCTCGGCCTGCTTGAGTTGAGAGACCTGCGAGAACTCGCTCGCCTGTCGCCTCGACTCCGCAGACGAGCGCTCCATGTCCTCGAAGAGGCTCGTCACGAGCAGCGAAGGGCCGATCCCCCCGCCCCCGTCGAGCGCCTTGCGCAGGTAGCGGTCTCGGATGATCGTGCCGTAGTCGGAGTGCTCGTCGGCAGCGATGACGACGCTGTTCCCGTCAGGGCCGAGCGACGCGAGCCGCTGATGCCAGAACGCGAGCGGCTCGCCGCTGATGAAGCCGACGGTGTGCCTGGTCAGAAGCCTGAGCAGGAAATCCCAGTCCGCGAGCACGGGCAGCGAACCGTCGAACTCGCCGACCTCGAGGTAGGCGCTCCTCCGGAACAGGAACGAGATCGGCGGCACCGTGCTGCGTCGCATGGTGCCGATGAGCGTGACCGCGTGAGCGTCGTCGGCGAGCACCTCGCGCGACTCCTCGATGACCGTGTCGCCCTCGACGCGCTCGAAGACGACCTCAGTGCGCGTCGCGACTCCGGCGTCCTCGGCGTGCGCGTCGAGGTAGTCCACCGTCTTCTGCAGGAAGTCGGGAGCCCAGCTGTCGTCGTCGTCGTGCAGCACCAGGTAGTCGGCATCCGAGTCCCGGAATCCGTCGTTCATGGCCGCCTCGCGACCGTTCGAGACGACGTTGGTGACCACGCGAAGACGTCCCGCCGCGCGCTCCAGGAACGGCTCGAGCAGCGCATCGAGCGCCTCGGCATCGCCAGCATCGTTGACGATGACGAGCTCGAAGTCAGCGAACGTCTGCGAGAGCACGCTGTCGAGGGCCCGACGCAGCAGGAGCGGACGGTTCTTCGTGCGGGTGGCGACGGTGACGCGAGCTGTCATGAGCATTCCCCTTTGGTAGCGGCCACCGATCAGATTAGCTGCAGCTCGCCGATCCGATGGCCGACCGGGAGCCCGCCGCACCACGAGCTCGGGGTCAGGTGACGGTGACCGTCATCGGAGCGCTCACGCCACTCCCAGCTGGACCCTCGTACTGCATGACCGCTTCCCAATCACCGGGGGTGATCGACTCGTCGCGGAGGTTCACGATGCAGCTCGAGGCATCGGTGCCGGCCGAGGTCGGAGCGGCCGCCGACGCCGTCGCGACGAACGTCACCGGCCCGTTCTTCAAGACGAGCGTGCAGGTCCCGCCCGGTTCCGTGGCGGACACGAGCGCTGCAGCTGAGATCACGCGCTGGTCCGGGACCCAGTAGGCACGACTCAGCGACACCTGAACCGCGGACGCCTCGGCGTCCGGGTCTGGGGCCGCGGTCTCGGTCACCGTGACCGTCGGGCCAGGGGTGGCCGTGACGATGAGCGTCTCCGGGACCGCCACCTCGGTCGCCTGGGGCAACGTCGTGACGGGGGCCGTGTTGTCTGGTGGGGCCTGCTGCCCGAGCGGGTTCATGAGCACGAACACGATCGCGGCGATCGCCACGGCCGCCGCGATGAGGAGGCCGATGATCAGCCCTCGCCCGGTGCCACGGCGCTCGGCCTGGCTCTCCAGCTCTTCGAGCTCGTCAGGGTCGTACTGCCCGCCGAGCGGCGTCTCGCCGTTGCTCATCTGCCACCTCCAGTCGCAGACACGGTACCCCGCCGGAGGCCGGGGCCTCCTGATGCCGCGCCGCGGGGCGCGGTCAGCGCAGGCGCGCCAGCAGACCCTTGGCGTCAGCGGCGAGGCGCCGGAGCGGCTCCTCGAGCGCGGGCAAACGACGGAACACGGCTGCGGCGACCCGCGTGAGGCCGCTGCCGCCGGGCCGGCGAGCGCGCGCAAGACGGTGCGGTGCTCGCACGTCCGAGCCGAATTCGGCCACGAGATCCTCGTACTTCGCGGCGAGCAGCGCGTAGTCGCTCGCGAGGCCATCGGCGGTCTCCGCCTCGGAGACCGCGAACCCGGCGTCGAGCACGAGGCGGCTCGCGACCAGGTCGAGGAGCGTCGCGAGCTCCCCCTCCGGGAAGCGCGCCTCGAGCGGCGCGTAGCCGAGCGAGCCGAGGGCTCCCGCGAGCGGTCGGAGCGCATCCACCCGATACGCCGCGAACCCCGCGTACGGAGCGATCGGAGCGTTCGGATCGAGCGGTGCATCCGCACCGAGCGTCGCGGCGAGCAGAGCGGCCCTCGTGCGGGTGCCGCGCCAGCCGTCACCGAGCAGTCCGGTCCCGATGGGCGGCGCCACCGGCACCACCATCCCCAGGCTGGCATGGTCGGCGAACTCCCACGCGAGCGGTTCCGCTCGCTCTAAGATGACCCTCCTGCCCCGCTGGCGGGCCAGCATCGAGGCGCTCGCCGGAGCGGAGCGCACCGAGTCCGCTGCCGCCGACTCCACCAGCAGCAGGTCGGCGTCCAGCAGCCGCTCGTCGCCGCCGGCGAGCCTGCGCCAGAAGTCGCCGCGGACGATGCGCACGTGCAGACCCGAGATCGTCGCCGACTCGTCGCCGCTCGCCGCGTCTCGAAGCCACTCGTGCGTGAGCGCGGTCGATGCGCGCCGCAGCACCCGAGGGCCAGCCCCGACGCCGCCGGCGAGCACCCGACTCGGCGCGAACCGCGCCGTCCCCTCGACGAGCACGTCGACGGGGAAGCCCCGTCGCTCGAGATCGAGGGCGACGTCCCGAGCCGAGACCCCGCGGTGGTCGAGCTCGACGGGGTCGTGGAAGAACACGCGGCGCTTCACGAGGGGCGCCCCCGCCTCGAGCAGCAGCAGCGGGGTCTCGAGGCTGGCGTTGGCGACGGGTGTCCCGTCCACCCGGAAGTTGCCTGCCGGGAACTGCGCGCCGACCGAGAAGCCGCGCTCCGCGAAGAACGGGGAGAAGCGCGCCTCGTGGTGCCGCACCGAGTCGTCGTACGACCGGATCTCGGGCATCGACGCCCAGTACTCGGCCCACGCGTCGCTCACCACGACATCCCTCCGCACGGCGATCCAATGGGACTGCAGGTGCGATGGCAGGGTGCCGCGTCGCGTGTACGGGTCCGGGGTGAGCTCCCCATGCTCCGTCACACCCCACACGTCGTGCCCCGCGGCATCCGCCCACGCGAACGTCTCGGCGAAGTCGACGACGGGCCCGAAGAAGGTGTAGTTCGCGAGCACGACCTCGTCGAACGCCGCGAGCCGCTCCGGACCGATCTCCTCGAGCGCAGCGCGATAGCCGCCGACATCGAAGCCCTCGTTCGGCCGCTCGAAGACCCTGTCGGCGACGGAGGCCAGCGACTCGCGCGAAGCGTCGGTCACCGAGCCGTTCACGACGACGAAGAGCTCGCTGGCGTGCCCGCGCAGGCCCTGCAGCGCCCGGAGCACACCGGCGTCGGCGAGACCAGCCCGGTCGAAGAGCAGGTAGATGACAAGTCGATTCATAGTCTCGGGCGGCCGCTGCGGCCGACTCCTCCCCTGAGCGCGTGCAGACTCGTGCCAAGCTAGCACCACAGCGCACCGAGACAGAGGAGAGCAGATGCCAGCTTCGCGACTCGTCGCCGAACGCCGCCAGGAGGATGCCCGCGAGCAGCGACTCGGAGACGCCCCTGTCACCGCGGTCGTGTGCACCCACAACGGCGAGCAGTTCCTCGAGCAGCAGCTGCAGAGCATCCTCTCGCAGAGCCACCCCGTCGTCGAGGTCATCGTCTCCGACGACGCCTCGAGCGACGGAACGCTCGAGCTCGCGCGCCGCGTGCTGGAAGCCTCCGACCGCGCATTCCGCATCTACACCCGCGACGAGCCGCTGCGGGTGAGTGCGAACTTCGCATTCGCGCTCGGCGAGGCCCGCACCGAGTACCTCGCCACCAGCGACCAGGACGACGTGTGGCACCCCAAGAAGGTCGAGCACCTCCTCGCCGCCCTCGTCGGCGACGACCAGGCCCTGCTCGCGCACTCCGACGCACTCCTCGTCGACGAGGACGGCGAGCCCATCGGCGGCACTCTCCTCGAATCGCTGGAGATCACCGACGCCGAATGGCGCGACTACGAGAACGGGCGGCAGCTCGAGGCGGTCACCGCCCGCAACTTCGTGACCGGCGCGACCATGATGCTGCGCGCATCCCTCGTCTTCCGAGCCGGCAACGCGCCAGAGCCGTGGATCCACGACGAGTGGCTCGCGACGACGGCGGCCCTCGTGAACGGACTCCGCGTCGTGCGAGAGCCCCTCATCGACTACCGGCAGCACACCGGCAACCAGATCGGGCAGACCGCACCCACCCTGCGGGTGAAGATCTCGCAGGCCACCAAGGACGGCTCCGCCGACCAGCTGCGCCGCTACCGCCGCGCCGTGGCGCTCCTGCGTCGCGTCAGCGAGCTCGGCGGCACCCCGGAGCAGGAGGCGCACGTGCGGCGCAAGGTCGCGCACGAACGACAGCGGCTCGAGCTGCCGGCTTCGCGCATCCGTCGACTCCCCCGCGTCCTCAGGTGGACTCTGCGGGGTCGCTACGCGAACTACTCGCGCGGGAGCTACGACATCGCCCGCGACCTCTTCCAGTCGCTGCGGGAGCGCGACGAGCGCTGACCGCGAGCGTCGCGCGAATGCCGAGCGTGGCGCCAACGACGAAGGCCGTGACCCCGAGGGGCCACGGCCTTCACCGCCAAGCGGGGCTCGCTACGCGAGGAGCCCCTGCATGTAGCGTCCGTATCCGCTCTTCTGCAGCGGCTTCGCGAGCTCCGCGAACTCCGCGTCGTCGATCCACCCGGCGCGCCACGCGATCTCCTCGATGCAGCCGATCTTGAAGCCCTGACGGTCCTCGATCACGCGAACGTACTCGCTCGCCTGCATCATCGACTCGAACGTGCCGGTGTCCAGCCACGCCGTGCCACGGTCGAGCACCTGCACCTGCAGCTTGCCCGCATCCAGGTACGCCGAGTTGACGCTCGAGATCTCGAGCTCGCCCCGCGCGGAAGGCTCCACGTTCTTCGCGATCTCGACCACGTCGTTGTCGTAGAAGTAGAGGCCGGGCACCGCGTAGTTCGACTTCGGTACCTCCGGCTTCTCCTCGATCGACACGGCCTTGTTGTGCTCATCGAACTCGACGACGCCATACGCGACCGGGTTCGACACGTGATAGGCGAAGATCAGGCCGCCGTCGAGCACGTTGTTGCCGCGCAGCGACGAGCCGAGTCCAGAGCCGTGGAAGATGTTGTCGCCGAGCACCAGCGCGACCGAGTCGTCGCCGATGAACTCCTCGCCGATGATGAACGCCTGCGCGAGCCCATCCGGCGACGGCTGCACGGCGTACTCGATGCGCATCCCGAGCTGGGAGCCGTCACCCAGCAGGGCGCGGAACTGCTCGTTGTACTCGGGCGTCGTGATGATCAGCACCTCGCGGATGTCCGCCATCATGAGCGTCGACAGCGGGTAGTAGATCATCGGCTTGTCGTAGATGGGCATGAGCTGCTTCGAGATGCCCTTGGTGATCGGCCACAGACGCGTGCCGGAGCCGCCGGCCAGGATGATTCCCTTCATGGCTACGCACCCGCCTTCGCGCTGAGCTCCGCGTAGTAGGCGCGGGCCTCTTCCCAGCTGGGGAGGAGACCGGACGCGGCCGCCTCGGCAAGCGAAGGGGCATCCGTGTCCTTCGGGGAGAGCAGCAGCTCGCCGGCCTCCTCCGGGAAGCGGAGGTCGACGTCCTTGTCGAGCGGGTTGATGCCGTGCTCGCGCTCCGCGTGGTAGGTGTCGGTGACGAGGTAGCTGACCGTCGCGTCATCCGTGAGTGCCACGAACGCGTGGCCGAGACCCTCGGACAGGTAGATGGCCTTGCGGTCGACGTCGTCGAGACGCACCGAGTCCCACTCGCCGAACTTCGGCGAGCCCGTGCGGATGTCGATGACGAAGTCGAGCACGGCTCCGCGCGTGCACGTCACGTACTTGGACTGGCTCGGCGGAATGTCCGCGAAGTGGATGCCACGGACCACACCCCGCGTCGACACCGAGGTGTTCGCCTGCTTGAGGTCGATCGAGTGCCCGACAGCTTCTGCGAGCTTGTCGAAGCGGTACCACTCCAGGAACACGCCGCGGTCGTCGCCGAACTGCTTCGGCGTGATCTCGTAGCTGTCTGGGATGCTGAGTTCGCGAATCTCCATGCCGAGGAGTCTAGTGCGGCACGGAATGCGAATGCTCGCCGACCCACTCGGCCATACTTGAACGCTGGAGAACCGCCGCGGTAGAACGCGTATAGAGAAGAGGAATACGGGATGCACACCAACGCCGAGCCGCGCACGCCGCCGCGCGTCGCCGTCCTCCTCGCGACGCACATGGGAAAGCCCTACCTCGACGAGCAGCTCGACTCGATCCTCGACCAGGCCGGCGCCGACCTCCACGTGTACGTGTCCGACGACGGATCGACCGACGGCACCCTCGAGCTCCTCGCCGAGCGCGCCGCCGCCGACCCCCGCATCACGATCCTCTCCCCCGAGACCTTCGGCGCCCCCGCACCCAACTTCTTCCGCCTGCTCACCACGATCCCCATCGAGGAGTACGACTACGTCGGCTTCGCGGACCAGGACGACGTGTGGATGCCCGCAAAGCTCGAGCGGCACATCCGGCTCCTCGGCGAGGGCCGCGCGGACGGCATCTCCTCCAACGTCACCGCGTTCACCGAAGACGGCACGCGCATCCTCATCAAGAAGGACTACCCGCAGCGCCTCGCGGACCACCTCTTCGAGACGCCCGGCCCCGGATCGACGTTCCTCCTCACCGAGCGATTCGCGCGGCTCGTCGCAGACCAGCTCGACAACGCGGACTCCCCAGCACGCACGGCCTTCGCCCACGACTGGCTCATCTACGCGCTCGCCCGATCGGCCGGGCTCCGCTGGATCATCGACGGCGAGTCGACCGTCGACTACCGCCAGCACGTCGCCAACGCGGTCGGCGCCAACACCGGCCTCTCGCAGGCGTGGAAGCGCCTCAGACTCACCTCGAACCGCTGGCACCGCGGGCAGGTGCAGCTGACCGTCGAGGCGTGCATCCACGTCGCCTCCCCCGAGGAGCTGCCGAGACTGCAGTGGCTGCACGAGATCCTCGCCGAGTTCACGTATCGGGACGCGCTGCGGCTCGTGCGACGCTGGCGGCAGCTGCGACGCCGGCCACGGGACCGCGCGGCACTCGCCACCCTCATCACGACGGGACTGTGGTAGCTCGACGAAGGGCCGCGCTAGAGTAGCTCCGACTGCGCGCGGGTCGCACTGCGCCAGTCGAACCGCACAACCATCGGCAAATTTCCATCGGCACAGCCCGGCCGACGATTGAACAGGACAGGTATGAAACTTCTCGTGACCGGCGGGGCCGGCTTCATCGGCTCGAACTTCGTGCGCCGCGCGCTGCAGGACCAGTACGAGGGTCTGGAGGGTGTCGAGGTCGTCGTGCTGGACAAGCTGACCTACTCCGGCAACCTCGAGAATCTCGCACCCGTCTCCGACTCCGAGCGGTTCACGTTCGTCGAGGGCGACATCACCGACGACGTCGTGCTCGACGAGTGGATCCCGAAGGTGGATGCGGTTGTCCACTTCGCCGCAGAGTCGCACGTCGACCGCTCCGTGCGCGACGCCTCCGTGTTCATCGAGACCAACGTCGTCGGCACGCAGAAGCTGCTCGACGCGGCCCTGCGCCACGAGCTGCCCCGCTTCGTGCACGTCTCCACCGACGAGGTCTACGGCTCCATCGAAGAGGGAAGCTGGAGCGAGACGTTCCCGCTCGAACCCAACTCGCCCTACTCGGCATCGAAGGCGTCCTCCGACCTCATCGCGCGCTCGTACCACCGCACGCACGGCCTGAACGTGTCGATCACGCGGTGCTCGAACAACTACGGCCCGTACCACTTCCCCGAGAAGGTCATCCCGCTCTTCGTCACGAACCTCATCGACGACAAGCATGTTCCCCTCTACGGCGAGGGCAACAACATCCGCGACTGGCTGCACGTGGACGACCACTGCCGCGGTATCGCGATGGTGCTCGTCGGCGGAAAGGCCGGCGAGATCTACAACATCGGCGGCGGCACCGAGCTCACCAACAAGGAGCTCACGCAGCTCCTCCTCGACGCGACCGGCAAGGACTGGTCCTACGTGGACCGCGTGCAGGACCGCCTCGGCCACGACCTGCGCTACTCGGTCGACATCTCCAAGATCCAGCGCGAGCTGGGTTACGAGCCCAAGGTTCCGTTCGAGCAGGGCCTGGCTGACGTGGTGCAGTGGTACCGCGACAACCGCACCTGGTGGGAGCCGCTGAAGGAGCGCGCTGCCCTGTGACCGATTCGACGTCTGTCCCCGCCACGGCATCCGCACCTGCGGTTGCCGCACGGTTCCTGATCACGGGTGCATCCGGGATGCTCGGCCGTGACCTCCAGCGCGCCCTCGCGGGCCGCGAGGTCACGGCTCTGGATCGCGCCGCGCTCGACATCACCGACCCCGCAGCGGTCGAGGCCGCTGTGGCGGGGCATGACGTCGTCATCAACGCCGCCGCCTACACGAACGTGGACGGAGCGGAGACCGACGAGGCGACCGCCTTCGCGGTCAACGCGACGGGCCCCGGTGTGCTCGCGGCTGCCGCCGCGAAGCACGGCGCGCGGCTCGTGCACGTCTCCACCGACTACGTCTTCCGCGGCGACGCCGCGTCCCCGTATGCGGAAGGCGCCGAACACGACCCGATCTCCGCCTACGGTCGCACCAAGGCCGCCGGCGAGAAGGCCGTCCGCGACGCACTGCCGGACGCCTCCTACATCGTGCGCACGGCCTGGCTCTACGGGGCAGACGGCCCGAACTTCGCGAAGACGATGGCCCGCCTCGCGGCGACCAAGCCCGAGGTCTCCGTCGTCTCCGACCAGCTCGGACAGCCCACCTACTCGGCGGACCTCGCGGCGCAGATCGTCGCGCTCGTCGACTCGAGCGCTCCTGCCGGCACCTACCACGGGACAAACGCCGGCATCGCCTCCTGGTACGACTTCGCGAAGGAGATCTTCCGCCTCGCGGGCTTCGACCCCGAGAACGTCAAGGAGACGGACAGCAGCGCGTTCGTCCGTCCCGCCCCTCGCCCCGCGTACTCCGTCCTCGGCCATGACGCCTGGGCGAACGCGGGAGTTCCACCCATGCGGCCCTGGCTCGACGCGCTCGAGGACGCTGCCGCGCAAGGAGTCCTCAGAGCCTGATGGTTACCCTTCGTGTTCTCCTCGACCGCGCCGCCGATGAGCGTCCAGGCGGCACCCGCCGCTACAGCGAAGAGCTCGGACGCCAGCTCATCACGCGTGCGCCCCGCGGCTGCGACGTCGAGGCGATCATTCCCCGGCGCACCCGCGACGAGGTCGCGCTCCTCGAGGAGCGGGTCCCCGGCCTGACGAGCGTCGTCCAGGCCCCTCTGCGCCCGGAACGCCTCGAGTCCTCCTGGTCACGCGGGCTCCTGACGAACACCGTCGGCGGCGGCTTCATCCACAGCTTCACTCCCCTCGCGCCCATGCGCGACATCTCGCTCAGCCAGGGCATCGACCAGACGGTCGTCACCTGGCACGACATGACCGCGTTCACCCATCCGGAGCTCATCAGCTCGCACACCGTGAAGCACCACAAGGCGCTCCTGCGTCGTGCGTTCCGCTACGCCAGCGGCATCGTCGTGCCGACGAACGCCGTCGCCGACCAGGTCATCGAGCACTTCGACTTCGGTGACCGCGTGCGCGTCATGAGCCCGGCCGCAGCTGCGAGCATCCGCCTCCCCGAGTCCGAGGGAGCTGGGGACGCGATCGCCGACACGCTCGGATTGCCGGACGAGTACGTGCTGACCCTGGCATCGCTGCACAAGCGCCACGGCCTCGCCCAGCTCATCAAGGCCCTGGACGACAAGGAACTCGCCGGCGTCACGCTTGTCGTCGTCGGTCCGACAGAGCGCGGAGAGGTCACGCTCGACGGCCTCATCAGCGCCTCCGGCGTCGCCCCCGAGCGCGTCGTCTCCGTCGGCGTCATCAGCGACGAGCAGCTCGCCGTCGCCCTCCAGCGCGCCAGCGCCCTGGTCGTGCCCAGTCTCAGCGCAGGGTTCGGACTGCCCATCATCGAGGCCTTCAAGTTCGGCACCCCCGTCATCACCTCCGACGACCCAGCGCTCGTCGAGGTCGGCCTCGACGCCACCCTCGTCGTGGAACGCGGCGACGGACTCGCTGACAGCGGCTACCCCGAGCGCCTCGCCGGTGCCATCGCGGGAGTGCTCGGCGACAGCGACCTCGAACGACGACTCCGCCTCGCCGGCAAGGACCGCGGCGGGATGTTCTCGTGGGAGATCGCCGCCGACCAGGTCTGGAACTTCCACGCAGACCTCTAGGCGCGACGCCGCCCCCTCGGCACGGTAGGTCTCTCGCGCCAGCAACCTCGCGGCACAGCAACGTCTCCGGATGACAACGTCTCGGGATGGGTTTCACGCCCGCGGATGGCTTGCAAGCCATCGGGAGGCGTCAAACACATCCCGAGCCTGCAACGGCGACGACCGGCGATCGCGCGCGCCAGCATCTCGGCACAGCAACGTCTCGGGATGGGTTTCACGCCCGCGGATGGCTTGCAAACCATCGGGAGGCGTCAAACACATCCTGAGTCTGCAGCGGCGACGACCGGCGATCGCGCGCGCGACGCGATCGCCGCCGGCAGGAAGCGGTCGGGCGACATCGCCCCGAGGTCCCGGCCTGTGGAGAGACGGAAAGCGAAACGCGACGGGACCCTACTCTCGCGAACATGGAATCGCAGTTCTTCGAAAGCCCCGCCCGTGCCTTCTCCACACGCCAAGCTCAGCTCGAGGGCATCAGTGCTCGCGAACTGTACGGCGGCGATTATGGCCGGCCACACCGAGGCGTGTTCACGACGCATCCGGTCGAAACCCCAGTCGACTACGCTCGTGCCTTCGCGCCGAGGATGCGCGACTGGCACGCCCTGGGAGACCTCACCGCGGCCCACTTCTGGGGCCTTCCGGTTCCCCGGCGATTCGATTCCGAGAAGACCGTGCACATCGTCGTCCCGTCTGGCAGAAACAAGCCACGGGGATCGGGTATCCGGGCGAGGAGCATCCAGCCGTCGAACTGGACGCGAACGCTGGAGTTCGGCGTCTCCCTCGCGACACCCACCCTCACCTGGGCACTCGCCGCACGCGTCCTGACGTCCAGAGAGCTGATCACTCTTGGCGATGCTCTCGTCACGACCTCCCGGAGCTACCCTGGGATCAACCGCCCATCCGATCCATCGGTCTCCGAGGATCCCCGTGCTCCTGTTCCCGCACTCGCGGAGCTGTCAGAGCTCCAAGCCCTCACGGATTCCTGGGGGCGCACAGTAGGCGCAACGCGGATGCGCGCCGCCCTCGCCGTGATCCGCCCCGGCGTCGAATCCCCTATGGAGTCCCTCACCCGGCTCTTGCTGCTCGACGCAGGGTTCGACGAACCGCTCGTGGGGCACCGAGTGCTCAGCCGGGGAACCTTCGTGGGGCGCGTCGATCTTGCCTATCCAGACTCGAAGGTCGCCGTCGAGTACGACGGCGAGTACCACTGGGAGAAGAAGCAGGCGATGAACGACCTGCGCAGGATCAACCGCCTCCAGGAAGCCGGGTGGGTCGTGATCCGGGTCACGAATCGGGATCTCGCGGCGCCGACGGCCTTCTTGTCGCAGCTGCGCGCGGCGCTCCGTCGCGGCACACGCTCGAGGGGCACCACGATCGATCTCGCTGCATCCCGTTGAGTCGTTCCCAGCGTCGACTCCAGATGGCCTTCGCGCTTCCGGATGGGATGCACACCATCCGCAAGCGCGAAAGCCATCCCGAAGCATCCGGAAGCGCGAAAGCCATCCCGAAACAACCACACGGCGCCCGCAGAACACCCACGGACTCCAGATGGGACGCGCACTTCCGGATGGGATGCACACCATCCGCAAGCGCGAAAGCCATCCCGAGAGCGCGGAGAAGGCAAGCACGAGCACGAGAGCGCGGCGAAGGCAAGCACGAGCACGAGAGCGCGGCGAAGGCAAGCACGAGCACGAGAGCGCGGCGAAGGCAAGCGCGAGCACAAGGCCGAGAAGGCCGGCGCTACTCGGTGGGTGCGTTCTCCTCGGGTGGAGGCGTCGCCTCGGGCGGATCCGAGGCGATCGCGTCCTGGACGGCGGCGTGGATCGCGGGGATGTCGGGGTTGCCCTGGTCGAAGTTGGGCGGCACGATGTCGAGTCGCACGCTGTTGCCGCTGCGCGACTTCAGGAGAAGATCGCCCACGTAGCCGATCATGCCCTCCGGGATGTCGGTCTGCACGACCTTCTCGAGCGCATCCGTCACCGGCCCGATCTTGCCGAGCAGGTTGGTGGGTGTCATCGTCGCCACCATCGCCTCCTGGAGCTGCCGCTGGCGCTCCATGCGGGCGAAGTCGGTCGTCTCGTAGCGGGAGCGGGCGTACCAGAGGGCCGTCGAGCCGTCCATGTGCTGCTGCCCGACCTCGATGAACTCGGTGGCGGGCGCCCAGCCTGGTGACCCGTCGTCGTTGATGCCGATGCCCACGCGCTCGGTGACGTTGATGTCGACGCCGCCGAGGGCGTCGATGAGCTCCGTGAAGCCGGCCATGTCGACGAGCACGTAGTACTGGATGCTCAGCCCCGTGATGCCCTCGACCGCGTCCCGCATCGCCTCGATGCCGGGCTCCGAGCCATGCTCGGCGGCGTCGGCGTAGCCGCCGTCCTCGGCGATCGTCGCCTCGGTGTAGACGGAGTTGAGGTAGCAGACGTCGACCGCGCAGCCCTCGTAGAGGTCCGGGTACAGGTCGTGCATGTGCCCCTCGGAGAAGGGGAAGCTCTCCATCGCCCGCGGGAGGCCGATCGTGGTGAGCTTGCCGGTGAAGGCGTTGAAGCTCATGACGCTGATCGAGTCGGGGCGGAGGCCTTCGCGGTCGGCGCCGCGGTCGCCGCCGAGCATCATGATGTTGATCTGGCCGTCGGCCGGCAGCTGCAGGCCGTTCGACGCGCCGCCGAAGAGCCCCTCGATGGCGGACTTCCCCTGGTTCGCGACCTGCGACGTGACGGCGGCGAAGACGAGCGGCACGGTGACGAGGACGACGCCGACGATGGCGATGAGCGGCCGAGCGACCTGCTCGAGCTTGATGATGCGCACGAGGCGGAGCGCATCCAGTCCGCTCACGACCCACATGGCCACGTAGAGCATGAGCACGAGGTGCACCGCGGTGATGCCGAGCGTGGTGGAGAACACGAACAGCAGTGGCCCGCGCAGCACGAGCGCCATGAGCAGGACCACGAGCACGGCCGCGATGCCGCCGAGCCAGATCGAGAGCATGAAGCGCCCGAACTTCCGATTCCCGGCAAGGATCTGCGCGGTTCCCGGGAGGAAGAAGTTCGCGAGGAGCAGCCACCAGGCGCGCCTGGTCATGAGCTGCGGCGAGCTGGCGTCCGGGTACCGGAGCGGGAGGGTGAGTGTCATGTGGTCCTGCGGTCGAGGAGCAAGGGGTGGCGACGGCGGCCGAGGGGGTGGGCTAGAGCGACTGCTTGAGGGCGTCGTTCTTGGCTTCTACGGCGTCGCGCAGTCCGTCACTGTAGTCGGCGAGTCTGGCTGCCAGCGCTTCGTCAGCTGTGCCGAGGATGCGGGCGGCGAGGATTCCGGCGTTCTTGGCTCCGCCGATGGAGACCGTCGCGACGGGGATGCCTGCAGGCATCTGCACGATCGAGAGCAGGGAGTCCATGCCGTCGAGGTACTTGAGCGGGACCGGCACGCCGACGACGGGGAGCGTCGTGAGCGAGGCGACCATGCCGGGGAGGTGGGCCGCGCCTCCCGCTCCGGCGATGATGACGCGGATGCCGCGTTCGCTCGCTCCGCGGCTGTAGCTGACGAGCTTCTCGGGGGTGCGGTGGGCGGAGACGACCTCGACCTCGGCGGGGATGCCGAACTCGGCGAGCACGTCGCGAGCTTCGTGCATGACACGCCAGTCGCTGTCGCTTCCCATGATGATGCCGACGAGGGGAGCCTGCTGCGGGGTGTCGTCTGCGGGCGCGGACGATGCGGTGGGGTGGTCGCTCATGCGTGCAAGCGTAGACGCGGGTGCGCGCGGCTCCGCTGAGGCTGGCCGGTGACGGCTCGCCTCAGGCCTAGCGCAGCCTCACGGCCTCGCGTCAGGATGCGGCGTCGTCGTCGAACGCGGCTGCCGCAGCCCTGGCCCGGTAGGCGACCTCGTCGAGCTCTGGACCGGCGAC
Source organism: Pseudoclavibacter sp. VKM Ac-2888 (assembly GCF_015351285.1). Classification (NCBI taxonomy): domain Bacteria; kingdom Bacillati; phylum Actinomycetota; class Actinomycetes; order Micrococcales; family Microbacteriaceae; genus Pseudoclavibacter; species Pseudoclavibacter sp. VKM Ac-2888. Next base: position 142,537 of record NZ_JADKSM010000004.1, on the reverse strand, counting down.
GGTCACGTGCCCCACCTTCCGCCCGGGGCGCGCGGACTTGCCGTAGCTGTGGATCTTCGCGTCGGGATGCGCGTGCATGGCCTTCTCGTACCGGTCGCCGTAGCTGCCCTCCTGCGGGCCGCCGAGCACATTGACCATGACGGCGTGGGGTGCCGTCATGCCGGTGTCGCCGAGGGGGAGGTCGAGGACGGCGCGGAGGTGCTGCTCGAACTGGCTCGTGGTGGAGCCGTCGATGGTCCAGTGCCCGGAGTTGTGCGGGCGCATCGCGAGCTCGTTGACGAGGATGCGCTGATCGGTGGTCTCGAAGAGCTCGACGGCCAGCACGCCGGTGACGTCGAGCCCGAGGGCGACCGACTGGGCGATGGTGGCGGCGACGTAGCCGAGGCGGTCGTCCGCTCCTTCGGCACCGGGGGCGGGGGCGAGCACCTCGGCGCAGACGCCGTCGCGCTGCACGGTCTCGACGATCGGCCAGAGGGCGATCTCACCGGAGGGGCGACGAGCGACGAGCTGCGCGAGCTCGCGGCGGAAGTGGACGCGTTCCTCGACGAGCAGAGGCTCCCCCGCAGCGAACCAGTCGGCGCCGTCGGCGCCGGCGCGGACGATGCGGACGCCCTTGCCGTCGTAGCCGCCTCGTGGCGTCTTGAGCACGGCGATGCCGCCGTTCGCGTCGATGAACGCCTGCAGCTCCGCCTCGTCGCGCACTTCGGCCCAGTTGGGAATCGGGATGCCGAGCTCCGCGAGGCGGCGGCGCATGAGGAGCTTGTCCTGGGCGTACTGCAGCGCGTGCGGCCCTGGGCGCACGGCGACGCCAGCGTCGACGAGGCCCCTGAGCACATCCTGCGGAACGTGCTCGTGGTCGAAGGTGACCACATCCACTCCGCGCGCGAAGTCGAGCACCTCAGCGAGGACGTGCATGTCGCCGACGGCGGTGACGGCGCGGTCTGCGCTCTCGCCGCGACCTGCCGCGAAGACCCGCAGGTCGACGTCGAGCTCGATGGCGGGTGGGAGCATCATTCGTGCGAGCTGCCCGGCTCCGATGACGCCGACGACCTGACCCATGGTTCGCTCCGTTCGAGAGTGCTGCTGGCAGTCCTGCCGTGAGGGAGTCTGTGCGCTCGCATCGAATTCGACGGCCGGGGAGTTCTCCCCGCCTGCGTTGCAGTGGCAGTGACGTGCCTTTTGCTCTGACGTGTCTATACTCCGACGAGGGTCACAACTCCCCAACAGTTTATCCTGCTTGCGGCGGCATCATCCACGCAAGTGCCCCACGATGGAGGTCGAGCGCTTGACCAATCGCTCCCGCAAGCACGCAGAGCCGCATCACTCTGAGCCTGAGGATTTCGTCGGCTTCGTCGCCGCGGAGACTGCCGAGTTCGATCTGCCTGCGCAGCGGACCTCGCGGAGCCTCTGGGGCCGCATCGTCAACGTGTTCCGACGCATCGCGGCGTCGAAGGGCATGATGGCGCAGCTCATCAACTTCGGCCTCGTCGGCGGGGTCGGCTTCGTCGTCGACACCGGCCTGTTCAACGTCCTCATGCTGACGGTGCTCAACCCCACCGAGGTCGCGCATGGCGCGCTGTGGGCGAAGGTCATCTCGACGTGCGCGGCGATCGTGACGAATTGGATCGGCAACCGCATCTGGACGTTCCGCCAGCACAAGCGCCAGGACAACTTCCGGGAGGCGATCGAGTTCTTCGGCGTGAGCCTCGTGGGGCTCGGCATCGGCCTGCTCCCGATCTGGTTCACGAATGCCGTGCTCGACAACCACTCGTGGATCGCCTACAACATCGCGAACCTCGTCGGAATCGGCCTCGGCGCGATCTTCCGCTTCATCCTGTACCGCTTCTGGGTGTTCTCCCCCAAGCGCGTCGCGGAGATGCAGCAGAAGGACGGCACCGCAGTAGAGGCCAGCTGACCTCGTCTGCCGAGCGATCGGCGGGCTGCCAAGAGCCGCGGGCACTCCTGCCCGCGGCTCTTCGCGTCTGCGGCCCTCTGCGAGCCCGTGTCGGGGAGGAGCGACGGGTCCCGGCGCTCGGGCGGCTACGGCCCGCTGAGCTCCCGGATGCACGCGGCAACGGTGTTGGCGCTCGGCACGTCGATGAGTCTGAGGCGGTGGCCGGAGACCGAGGTGATGACGATCGTCCCCGAGCGGAACATCGCCTGCCAGAGGTTGCGCCGGACCGTGACGTCGACGATCGCGTTCATGTAGATCTCGCGGGTCTCGCTCGTCAGGGTGCCCTGCGAGAGCACGATGCGGTGCGTGGTGATCCTGTTGCGTGCCTGGAGCCAGACCACGATGGGCACGATGCCGAGGAGGACGATCGCGGCGAGCGAGATGAGCAGCCACGCGTGGCGGGCCCCGATCGTCGTCTCCTGCAGGGCACCGAGGTTGTAGCCGGCGGCCGCGAAGCCGATGATGAGGACGATCGACGGCAGCAGCAGACGGCGTCCGTGCCTGCGCACTCGCATGATCGTCCGCTCCGGCAGCCGCATGCCGAGCGGCTCGTAGTACCGCTGCTGGGGGCTCTCCGGCTGAGCGGGGAACTGCTGACCGTACTGCTGTCCGGAGTGGTAGCGGTGCCGGTCTGGCGCGGCTCGCTGCTGGACCTGCGCGTACTCGTGGTGCGGCGGTGCCGCCTGCTGTCGAGGCGCGTGGTTGACGGGATGCTGCGCACCCTGGGGCGGTGCGCCGTACTGCTGCGCACCGGACTGCTGCGCGTCGGGAGCGCCGAAGATCTGGTCCCAGGACTGCTCGCTCGGATGCGGTGGGCGGCCGCGCATCAGGCCCCGTTCTCTGGGCGGACCCGCTCGACGTCCCCGGCCGCGACGGACCTGGTCTCGCCGTCATCGCCTCTGATCACGAGGTGCCCTTCCGGCGTGAGCTCGGTCGCGAAGCCGTGCAGGATCTCGCCGGACGGCAGCGTGGCTGCGACGCGGGCGCGGAGGGTCGAGCAGACGTCGCTCAGCTCGCCGTGGGCTCCGCTCGCGATGGCATCGCCGCGAGTCTCGCGCAGCGCTTCGAGCCTCGCCACGAACTCGGAGAGGTACGCGGGGAGGAGCTCCGCCGGGTGCGGCGGGAGCATTCCCGCCAGCGCGAGCGAGGTGGCGTGAGGTGTGGGCAGCTCTTCGGCCTGCAGGGTGATGTTGACGCCGGTGCCGACGACGCAGGACAGCTCACCGTCGCGCGTTCCGAGGACACGCCCCAGGATGCCGGCGACCTTGCGTCCGTCGATCTGGACATCGTTCGGCCACTTGATCTCGACGCGACCGGAGTGCTCGTCCGGTCGGAAGCCGGGGGCCGGTGGCGACAGCTCGAGGATGGCACTGCGGAGTGCGAGTCCCGCGATGAGGGGCAGCCAGCCCAGGATGCGGGGGGCTGCCTCGTCGTCGGCGAGGCGCACGAGGGTCGACGCTGCGAGGCATTTTCCGCGCGGGGAGATCCATTCACGGCCGTGGCGGCCGACGCCGGCGGTCTGGGCATAGGTGACGAGGGTGCTGAGGGCCGGGTTCTGGCTGGCCTCTCCCCCGGTGCGCTCCCAGATGTCGGCGAGCACGTCGTTGGTCGAGGTCGCCTCCGGGACGGAGATGAGGCGCAGCTCGGTGCCAGCGGCTCGCCCTCCGAGGAGGAGCTGGGTGATGGCAGGGGTGCTCACTGGGCGCCCGCGATCGCCGAGCCGATGAACGACAGGTACACGAAGGTCATCACGACCGAGGCGAGGACGGCGACGAAGAGGGTGACGAGGGCGATGATCGCGAGCACCTTCGAGCGACGCTTCTGCCAGAGCGCGACGATCGCGAGCACGAAGGCGACGGCCGCGATGGAGAGCGCGAGCGCGATGTTGAGCACGGGAACCGGGATGAACGCGAGGACGAGGGAGAGCGCGGCGACGCCGAGCGCCCACCTGCCCCAGAGGCTCCGTCGCGAGAGCTCGGGCGGGGTGCCCGCCTCGCCTCGGATGCTCGCGTCGTACGGCGCCATGGGCGCGCTCGACGGCAGCAGGCACTGCTGCGCCTGGGCATCCGGTGCCAGCGGTACGACCTCGGCGCCTGCCCTGGGCGCGGCTCCGTTCGGTGCGCCAGTCCCCTGAGTCATGCCGCCAACCTCTCAAATGTCGTGCGTCGTGCGTCTCTCTTGCACTTCACCGGGGAATCAGGCTAACCCGTGCGGCCGAATATGAGCCGCCGCCCGGTAAAGTGACGCGGGTGAACTCCGCACCACTTGACTCCTCAGCGTCCGGTCCGACCCCTACGAGCACGGCTGACAAGATCGCCGACCTCAGGGCCCGCCATGCGGAAGCAGTGACGCAGGCGGAGGAGGTGTCTGCGAAGAAGCAGCACGCGAAGGGCAAGAAGACCGCACGGGAGCGCATCCTCGAGCTGCTCGACCCGGGCTCCTTCGTGGAGCTCGACGAGTACGTCCGGCACCGGACGACGGCGTTCGGCATGGATGCCCGCCGCCCGTACGGCGACGCGGTCATCACGGGAACGGGCACGATCCACGGCCGCGGTGTCGCCGTCTACTCGCAGGACTTCACGACGTTCGGCGGCTCGCTCGGCGAGGTCGCGGGCGAGAAGATCATCAAGATCATGGACCACGCCATGAAGGTTGGGGTGCCGATCATCGGCATGCTCGACTCGGGCGGCGCGCGCATCCAGGAGGGTGTCGTCGCGCTCGGGAAGTACGGCGAGATCTTCCGGCGCAACACGCAGGCCTCCGGTGTGATCCCGCAGATCTCCATCGTCATGGGCCCCGCAGCCGGCGGCGCCGTGTACTCCCCTGCGCTCACCGACTTCGTCATCATGGTCGACAAGACGAGCCACATGTTCGTGACGGGACCTGACGTCATCAAGACGGTCACCGGCGAGGAGGTGGGCTTCGAGGAGCTCGGCGGCGCGCTCGCGCACAACCGCACCTCTGGCGTCTCCCACTACCTGGCCGCGGATGAGGACGACGCCCTCGACTACGCGCGCCAGCTCCTCTCGTTCCTGCCGGACAACAACCAGGCCGAGCTGCCGAGCTACGACATCGAGACGGAGCTCGAGATCACGGATCTCGACAAGAAGCTCAACACGGTCATCCCCGACTCCCCGAACCAGCCGTACGACGTGAAGCAGGTCATCGAGCTCATCGTCGACGACGGCGACTTCCTCGAGGTCCAGCCGCTCTTCGCCCCCAACATCATCATCGGCTTCGCGCGCGTCGACGGCACCTCCGTCGGCATCGTCGCGAACCAGCCGAGCGCGATGGCGGGCACGTTGAACATCGAGGCCGGCGAGAAGGCGTCCCGCTTCGTGCGCTTCTGCGACGCGTTCTCGATCCCGATCCTCACGCTCGTGGACGTGCCTGGCTACCTGCCCGGCACCGACCAGGAGTGGTCCGGGGTCATCCGCCGCGGCGCAAAGCTGCTGTACGCGTACGCGGAGGCGACGGTGCCGCTCGTGACCGTCATCCTGCGCAAGGCGTACGGCGGCGCGTACATCGTCATGGGCTCGAAGCAGCTCGGCGCCGACCTGAACTTCGCGTGGCCGACCGCCGAGATCGCCGTCATGGGCGGCCAGGGTGCCGTGAACATCCTGTACCGGGGTGAGATCAAGCGCGCCGAGGAGGCGGGCGAGGACGTCGCCGCCGTGCGCACGCGCCTCGCGAACGAGTACACCTACAACGTCGCGTCTCCCTTCCTGGCCGCCGAGCGCGGCGAGCTCGACTCGGTCATCGAGCCCGCGTCGACCCGAGTCATCGTCGCGAAGGCGCTGCGCACGCTGCGCACGAAGCGCGCATCGCTGCCCCCCAAGAAGCACGGGAACATCCCACTGTGAGCCAGGAGCAGATCCCCTCGCACGTCGGCCTCGAGCACATCGTGCGCACCGTCAGCGGCAACCCCACCGAGGACGAGCTCGCGGCGGCCACGCTTGTGCTCGCCTCGATAATCGAGTCAGCACAGGACCTCGACCGGCCCCGCGACATCGTCAAGCGCCGCACGGCGTGGCAGCTCTCGCAGCGCAGCATGCGCGGCGGCGGCTCCGCGAGCGATCCGTTCGGCGGCTCCTACCGGAGCTGATCGCAGCCGCATGCGAACCGAGCGATCCTCTGGCGGGTTCATGTTCGCCCTCGTCGCCCTGCTTGCAGTGGCGCTGGTGTTCGCGACCCCCGCTGGTGTGCCCTCGAACGACGAGGGTGGCGCGCCTGCGGCAGAGCCGTGGAGCGCTGACGGCGTCCGCGAGTGGTTCGAGGTCAACGTCTTCGGCACGCAGAGCCGTTTCGAGCCGGTCGTCGTCCCGCCGGAGGATGCGCAGAGCGCCTCGCTGAGCTACCCGCCACTCGTCACGGCCCCCATCGGCCCGTGGCCAGAGGGAGAGGCTGGCATCGACGCCTTCATCGCGGCATCCGGTGTTCCTGCGACCTGGGCTGCCGACGGCCAGACGGCCTGCCCTGAGGACGCGCAGGCCTGCACGAAGCAGTCCTGGTGCGAGGGCGGCGGTTGCCCGGTCGAGCCGCCGACCGCCAGCATCCATCTGCGGGCGGACGATGCGACGCTGTTCCCGACGATCACCGATGCGGGCGCGTCGGTCCTGATCCACGAGCTGGGCCACGCGCAGCAGGCCTACGTCTTCCCGAACCCGGACGAGATGGTCCGCGTGCTGGAAGAGGAGGGCTACGGGCAGTTCTCCGGCTGGGACGGCAACGCGGTCCCCGCGGTCGAGGGGCATGCTGAGTGCTACACGCAGGCGCTCATCGCCAGCTCAGCGTATTTCGCAGACTGCCCGGTCGATCGCAAGGAGCGCGCCGTCGCGCTGCTGCTCGAGAAGCGGTCCTGAATCGCCCACTTTGTCGCTACAGTGAGCGAAAACCACCGAACTTCCAGGAGAGATCATGGCGAAGACCACCGTCACATCAGCGTTCGCGATCGGAGCCCTCGTACTCCTCGGGTTCGGCCTCACCGGCTGCTCCGCGGCCCAGGAGATCGCGGACTCGGTCGAGGGCGAGATGTCCGGCGGCGAGAGCGAGGTCCGCGACGGCGAGACACAGGAGGTCACCGAGTCGGGTGACCTCGACGTCTTCAAGCTCGCCGTGGGTGACTGCTTCAACGACGCCGGCAGCACCACGGTCAGCGAGATCCCGGTCGTGCCGTGCTCCGACCCACACGACTACGAGGTGTACTTCGAGGTCGAGATGCCCGCGGGCGAGTACCCCGGAGACGAAGCCATCAGCGCGCAGGCGGACACCGACTGCACGGCGCAGTTCGCGACCTTCGTCGGGCTTTCCTACGAGGAGAGCTCGCTGAACTTCAGCTACCTCACTCCCACACAGCAGAGCTGGGATGGCGCCGATGACCGTCTCATCCAGTGCATCATCATCGACGATGCTGCGCAGACGACGGGCAGCCTCGCCGGCGCCGCTCGCTAGGACGCCCTGGTCTCTCTGCTCGACGGAGACCGTGCGACGAACGCCGGGCCCCTCGCTCCTGCGAGTGCCCGGCGTTCGTCGCGTCCGAGGCGGTCGTTCCGGTCAGGCGCGCACGAAGCGGGCGACCGTCTCGAAGTGGTGCGTGTTCGGGAAGAGGTCGTAGGCGCGCATCCAGTCGAGCGTGTAGCCGTGGCCGAGGAGGAGACCGGTGTCGCGGGCGAGCGCGACCGGGTCGCAGGCGACGTAGACGAGCTGAGCCGGCCCGAAGCCCGCGAGACGGTCGATGACGTCCTTGCCGGCGCCGGAGCGTGGCGGGTCGAGGATGACGCTTCCGCGGCGGATCCCGTCGCGGTCGAGGTGCGTCGCGTCGCGCTCGAGGTTCGCGAGGTACTGGTCGACGCGTGCCGTGACGGCGCTCGCGCCGCGCCACTCCGCGAGGTTCGCGGTGGCGTGGCCGGTTGCAGCCGCGTTCGACTCGACGGTCTCGATGAAGGCCCCTGGTCCGGCTTCCTGCGCGAACGCCGCCGCGAGCAGGCCGACTCCGCCGTACAGGTCGAGGTTGACGGCCTCGGCGTCGACGAGGGTGGGATCGAGGGCGTCGGCGACGGCGTTCGAGAGCGTCTCGGCGGCGAGCCTGTGCACCTGCCAGAACCCGTCCTCGTCGACCCGGTACTCGCGCCCGTTGACGACCTCGGTGACCACGGCCGGCTTGCGTCCGTGGGCGCCGTCGAGGATGGTCCGCATGCGGGTGTCGAGCTCCGCGGGTGCCACGAGCTCGATGCGCCCGGAACCGGCGAGGCGTTGACCGAGCGGAGCGAGCTCCTCGATGTCGCCGTGCGCGAGCGGCAGGGTCTCGGTCTCGATGACGCGGTGCGAGCGTGCCGCGTACGGGCCGACGCGCCCTTCCTTGTCGACGTGGAGCGTGACGCGGGTGCGCCAGCGCGTTCCGCCGTTCTCGTCGTCGCCGAGAAGGGGCTCGACGACACCCTGCCAGTCGTGACCAGCGAAGCGCGCCATGGATTCTCGCAGGACCTGTGCCTTCAGCTCACGCTGTCGGGCCAGGCGGATGTGTCCGAGCTCGGCTCCCCCGGCGCGTTCCTCCGGCGTCCGCTCGATTCCGGCTTCCTGCCAGACGTGCGCCTGGCGGTCGTCGGATGAGCGGAGCACGTCGGTGGCGACGGCCCGCGCGAAGGACTTCCGCACCTCGGTCGCCCGAGCCCGTACGAGCTCGCCGGGCACGGCATCCGCGACGAACACGACTCTGCCCTGGTGACGGGCGACGAAGATGCCGCCGTGCGCGATGTCGCCGACCTCGAGCTCGATCACGTCTCCTGGAGTGATCTCCGCTGAAAGGTCTGGGGTCGTGCCGTCGTGGGTCATGCGCTCGAGCCTAGCCGTGCGCGCCCACCGAGCCTGGCGGCCTCGGCTCAGAGCCGCGTGAAGAGGCCGGGGTAGCTGAGCACGAAGCTCTGCTCGTCGGTCGCGATCTCGCGTTCGAACGAGCCGTCGGCCGCCTGGAAGAGGTAGCGGGTGCGGCTCAGGCGGCGGTACCGCTGACGGTCGAGGAACACGGCGAACGTCTCCGTGTCGATGTAGGCGACCTCGATCTCGCGTTCTTCGCCGACCTCGAGTCCCAGCCTGCGCATGGGAAGCGTGTTGGTGAGGGGAGTCGCCCGGATGTCCACGTCGAGCGCACCGCTGAGCTCGGGGGCTGGGCGGTCGCCGACGCGCCAGTCGCCGCGGCCGTTGGAGGTGACGGTGAGGTGCTCACCGGTCTTCGGGCGGCGCAGCGAGACGAGCCGCGTCCGCAGGACCGGGTCGGTCTCGAGCAGGTACTCGAGGTGTGGGCCCCCGGCCTCGCCCTGCTCGGCCGAGACCGGCGCGGAGATGCGCGAGTTCGCGGTGATCGCGCCGACCGCGTCCTCGACGACGCTCGCCGCCTCGACGTCACCGCTCGCCTCGGCGACCCACGCGAGTGCGGAGGGGGCCGAGACGGCTTCGACGCCCGGCGCATCCCACACCACAGACGAGCGGGAGAACCTGGTCTGCTTCGGCGCGCGGTACCTCGACTCGATGCGGGTCACCCGACGCCCTCCCCTTCGGAATCTGGGCGCTGGGCCGAACTGTGGAGCCTGATGAGCATGCGAGAGATCGTATGCAAACGGCCTTGGCGCACTCTGGCAGGAGGTCGCGCGTTGGCTGACCGCGCCCTGACCGTAGCGGCCCCACCGCCCCGGAAGGCCTGCTCCGCGCAGCGAGGGCACCGTCCCGGTACCCTCGCCTCATGCGCCTGTACCTCGCCTCGACGTCGCCCGCCCGCCTCATGCTGCTGCGCCAGGCGGGCATCGAGCCCGTCGTCATCCCGTCGAGCGTCGACGAGGACGCCGTGATCGAGGCGCGTCTCGCCGAGGGTCCTCTCGAACCGAGCGAGTACGTGCAGCTGCTCGCTCGGGCCAAGGCACTCGCGGTCGCGGATGCGCCTGACCCGCGAACCGGGGAGCCGCTCGACGGCCTCGTCCTCGGGGGCGACTCGATGTTCGAGATCGGCGGCCGGATGCTCGGCAAGCCCCACGAGCCGCACGTCGCGCGCGAGCGCTGGCTCGCGCAGCGGGGCCAGACGGGCACGCTGTGGTCTGGGCACTGGCTCGTCGACCGCCGTGATGGCTCGGATGCTTCCGGGGACGGCGTCGGCAGCACCGCGAGCGCCAGCGTGACCTTCGCCGACGATCTCGACGACGTCGAGATCGACGCCTACGTCGCCTCGGGTGAGCCCCTGCACGTCGCCGGCGCGTTCACGATCGACTCGCTCGGGGCTCCCTTCATCGACCGCATCGAAGGCGACCCGTCGACGGTCGTGGGACTCTCGCTTCCCGCCATGCGCCGACTCGTGCGCGGCTTCGGAGTGGGGTGGCCCGAGCTGTGGAACCGCGCCTGATGCGCCCCTCGGCGGCCTCAGCAGCAGGCCAGAAGCGGCGCCCGGCTACGAATTGAACACGGTGCCAGCTCGCACCTGGTGAATGCCGACGGTCGGGCGTAACGTCGCGATCCAGGCGTCAACGAGGACGCCTCGCGAGGGAGGTCCGACCATGCCCGCACATTCGTCAGGAGACTCGGGGCCAGCAGCCCAGATCGTCAGCCAGCTCGGCGGCGCGGGGAACATCGAGAACCTCACCCACTGCGCGACACGGCTGCGCTTCCAGCTGCACGACGCATCCGGTATCGACCAGGCGGCGGTCGAGGCGATCCCAGGCGTCATGGGGGTCGTGCCGCAATCGGGTGACCGCTACCAGGTCGTCATCGGCGGCGGAGTGCAGAACGTCTACAACGACATCCAGGCGCTCCCCTCGATGTCGGGCGGTGGCGCCCCCGCCGACCCGGAAGACGCGGCCTCGATCAAGGCCGCGGCCCGCGCGAAGGGGCCGCGCGGGAAGTTCGCATGGCTCGACAGCGTCTTCGAGTTCCTGTCCGACTCGTTCCGGCCGATCCTCGGCGCCTTGCTGGGCGCGTCCCTCTTCATCACGTTCATGGCGCTCATGAGCACGCTCGGCGTCATCCCCAACTGGGCCGACCCGCGCACCGACCTCCCGCCGTCGTGGCGCTTCCTCAACCTCTGCTGGCAGGCGGTCTTCGTCTTCCTGCCCCTGTACATCGCCTACAACGCGTCGAAGCGCGTGGGGGCCGACCCGTGGATCGGCTTCGCCATCATGGGCGTCGTCATGCTGCCCGGCTTCACGAAGCTCGCCGACGGCATCGACCCCATCGAGGTCTTCGGCTCCGAGGTCTCCGTCGTGCCGATCTTCGGCCTCCCGCTCACGGTCTTCGACTACAGCTCGCAGGTGTTCCCGCCGCTGCTGATGGCCGCGCTGCTCGGCCCCCTGTACAAGGGCCTCAAGAAGCTCATCCCCGAAGACCTGCACCTCATCTTCGTGCCCTTCCTGAGCATGCTGATCATGATCCCGCTCACGGCGTTCCTCATCGGCCCCATCGGCGTCTACACGGGCGCCGGCCTCGCCAACCTGCTCCGCGGCATCAACGACTTCTCGCCGCTCATCTTCGCCATCGTGATCCCGCTCGCCTACCCCTTCATGGTGCCGCTCGGCCTGCACTGGCCGATCAACGCGATCATGCTGCTCAACATCCAGACGCTCGGCTACGACTACATCCAGGGGCCGATGGGCGCATGGAACTTCGCGTGCTTCGGTGCGACCGCCGGCGTGCTGTACCTCTCCATCCGCGAGAAGGACACGCAGATGCGCCAGACCTCGACGGGCGCCCTCGCGGCCGGCCTGCTCGGCGGCATCTCAGAGCCGTCGCTGTACGGCATCCACCTGCGCTTCAAGCGCATCTACGGGCGGATGCTCGTGGGCTGTCTCGTCGGCGGGGTCATCATCGGCATCGGCGGCGGCGTGAAGACGAGCGCGTTCGTCTTCACGTCACTGCTCACCATCCCGGCGTTCGACAACATCCCGCTCTACGCAGGCGCGGTCGGTGCCGCGTTCCTCGTCTCGATGTTCCTCGTCATCTTCTCCGGCTACCGCAGCCCCGAGCAGCAGGCGGCGTTCGAGGCGGCCCGGGTTCCGGTCGCCGACCTGGAGACGGCGAAGAAGGGAGAGAGCACGGAGGACGTGATCGCCGCCTCCGCCGCTCGAGAGCGCGAGTCGGCCCCGCGCACCGTCGAGGTCCTGTCACCGCTCGAGGGCGAGATCGTCCCGCTGTCGGAGGTCCCCGACGCCGTCTTCAGCCAGGGCATCATGGGCCCGGGCGCCGCCATCAGGCCGAGCGGCACCGTCGTCTACGCTCCGGGAACGGGCACGGTCGCCGTCGCCCAGGCGACCGGGCACGCGTTCGGCCTGCAGCTCGACAACGGGCTCGAGGTGCTCATCCACGTCGGCATCGACACGGTCGAGCTCGATGGCAAGGGCTTCGACGTCAAGGTGAAGGCAGGCGACAAGGTCACGCCGGACACGGTGCTCGTCGAGTTCGACCGCGACATCGTGGAGGCCGCGGGCTTCTCGCTCATCACGCCCGTCATCGTGCTGAACGCGGGGTCGTTCGCGTCGGTCGAGGCGGTCGGGCTCGGCAGCGGCAAGGTCGGCACGCCGATCCTCGAGGCGGTGACGAAGGCGCCCGCGCCCAGCGAGGTGTAGCTGGCTTCTGCGGGGCGACCGGTTTCGGCGGCTGAGCGCGACCAGGCGTCCCCGCGTCGCGTCAGCGGACCGCGTCAGCGGATGCGTCGTGGAGGAGATCGTCGAGCTCGCGAACCCGCACGGTGGGCATGGGCCGCGCCGACTGCGCTCCAGCGAGCCGGATGCGCGCCTCGATGTCGGAGTTCTGAGCGCCCCGATCCTCGATCGAGACCTGATTCGAGCTGCCGACCGCGCCGCGGACGAGCACCAGCTGCGCCCCGACTGGCCAGCGGTCTGCAGGCTCGCCGTCGCCGCGACCGGCCCGGTTGCGCGCCGCCGCGCCGTCGAGCTTGTGGAGGAGGCGACCCGCGACCTGTTCGGCACTCCCCTCGCCGATCTCGCCGAGCAGCACCCCGAAGTGCGTGACCTCGCCGAGGTTCAGCTCGATGCTCTCGCGCACCTCGGCCAGCGCCTCGGAGGTCGTCGCCGTGAGCTCGACGGGCATGACCGCGTCGGCGTAGTCGTCGACGAGCAGCGCGAACGGCGCGACGTCGCGGCCCACGATCGCGACCGTGCTGCCGCCACGGAGCAGGGCGTCGGCAAGCCGCCGGTCTGCTCCATCCTCGCCACCTGCGATGCACCAGATCTGATCGGTCATGGTCGACTCCGTCCCTGTCCCGGCATCCGCTCTGGTGCCCACCTCGAACTATACTTAGACACATCCTCACTATTAGTGAGAAGCTCGACGATCTCAGGGGGTTCACATGGAGCAGGGCGAATCGCGCGAAGCACTCCTCACCCAGCTGAATGACGTCAGGAACGAACTCACCAGGGGCCTCGCCGCGAGGCACATGGCCCCGTTCCTCGAGCTCGACATCACCGCCCAGCAGCTGAAGACCGTCTTCCTCGTGACCACCGGCACGGTCACGACCGTCTCGCAGGCCGCCGAACACCTCGGCGTCGCGGTGCCGACCGCATCCGCCAGCATCGACAAGCTCGTCGAGCACGGGCTCGTGACCCGCACGGAGGGGAAGCCCGACCGCCGCATCCGCCACCTCACGGCGACCCGCAAGGCCATCCGGCTCCACGAGCGCTTCCTCGGACTCCGGACCGACACCGACGAGTTCGCCGCACACCTGAGCGACGAGGAGCTGCAGGGGCTCGTCATCGGATTCCAGGGCATCCGCCGAGTGCTCCGTCAGCTCACCGAGGGCAGCTGAGCCCTCAGGAGGCGAACGACCGCCAGAACAGCTCGAGCGCGCGCCGCACGACGGCCTCGCGCTCGACGAAGGGCGTGCGCGGCAGAACGCCGGCGAGCATCGACAGCAGCAGGAGCAGGTCGCCCGCGCTGATCTCCCGGTCGACCCGACCGCTCGCCCATTCGCGCTCGAGAACGTCGCCGAGCACCGCGAGCATCCGGTCTCGAACACTCGCCCCCTGCGCGTCGGCGGTGTCGGTCAGGGTGAGCTGGATGAGTCCGACCGACACGAGCATCTGCCGGGCGATGAGCTCGAGCAGCCCTGCCAGATCAGCCTCGGGCGAGGCTGCGAGGTCTTCGAGCTCGACGATGGCGTCGCCGAACACCGCGAGCGCAAGCGACGCCCGATCCGGGAAATGCCGGTAGAGACTGCCCTGGCCGACGCCAGCGCGCTTGGCGACGGCGCTGAGCGGGGCATCCACTCCCCCCTCGCCGAAGACCTCCCGCGCGGCCGCGATGAGGGCACGTCGGTTCTCGGGGCCAGCACTTGGCCCTCGGTTGGCTTTCGCTGGAGTCGACACCGGGATAGCATAATCCGGACAGTGTTGTCCGGTTCGTTCGATCCGACACTGTCGCCACCCCAGCCCACGCTCGCCGCGAGCGCGGGCTCGGCGGACCGAGCAGAAAGCTGGCACCACCATGACCTCGAGCGCACACCCCCTCACCGGCGACACCACGATCGGCGAATGGCTCACCGACCCGACGGGAGGCGTCGTCATCCGCGAGATCCTCGCCCAGGGCGGCCAGGACGCCTCCTCCCTCACCCCCGTCGCGGGCCTCCCCCTGTCGCAGCTCGTCGAGCTGAGCCAGGGAAAGTTCCCCCAGGAGATGGTGGATGCGATGATCGCGCGAGCGAACAGCGGCGAGGTCACCCCAGCACAGCCCGGTGAGTTCGGCCCCGCCGTCGACCACGACGCCCCTCGCGCGCCGCGGGCGGCGGCCTGGGTCGAAGCCACCACGGGCGGCCGCTTCGACGGCAAGACCGTCATCGTCACGGGTGCCGGCTCCGGTATCGGCAAGGCGACCGCGTCACGCATCGCGCGCGAAGGCGGGCGCGTCATCGCCGTCGACGTCTCCGCAGAGCGCCTCGGCGCGCTCGTCAGCGAGCACGACGGCGCCGACATCGTCACCCTCACCGCCGACATCACCGACGACGCCGGTGTCGCTCGGATCCTCGAGGCGGCCGGCGCCCGCATCGACGGCCTCGCGAACATCGCCGGCATCATGGACAACATGACGCCGGTCGGCGAGGTCAGCGATGAGGTCTGGAACCGCGTCTTCGCCGTCAACGTGACCGGCACGATGAAGCTCATGCGCGCCGTCGTGCCCGCGATGCTCGCCGTCGGCACGGGCGCGATCGTCAACGTCGCCTCCGAGGCCGCACTCCGCGGGTCCGCCGCAGGCGCCGCCTACACCGCGTCGAAGCACGCCGTCGCCGGGCTCACCAAGTCGAGTGCGTTCATGTACGGCCCGAGTGGACTCCGCATCAACGCCGTCGCCCCGGGACCCGTCGCCACCAACATCGAGGCCCGCTTCGACTCCGAGCTCGGCGGGCAGCGCGTCCGTCAGGCGATGGCGCTGCTGCCGACGCCGACCACGGGAACCGCGCTCGCCGCCTCCATCACGTTCCTGCTCAGCGACGACGGCGTCAACATCAACGGCGTCATCCTCCCCTCCGACGGAGGCTGGTCCGCCGCGTAGGCTTCCCCCATGAGCAAACCCGTCACGCGCACACGCAAGTTCTTCTGGATCGGCCTCGTCGTGATCGCGTTCATCTTCATCGGCTCCGGCGTCTACGAGATGCTCGCGTAGGGTCGACGCCGGCTCCGGCCCTCACCCCGGCCCCGGCCACCCTCGTCGGCGCCACCACCCTGCCGACCCCTCTGTGTTCTCCGGATGGCTTCCTCGCTTCGGGATGGGAAAGAACCCATCCGGAAGCGAGGAAGCCACCTCGAGACCGCGCGCGGCCGGCGCGCGATTGCTCGGGACACAACGGAAACGGCCGGGTGCCTCCGCACAGCAGCGGATGCACCCGGCCGAGCCGGATCACGAGATGCGCCCGATCAGGGGCCCGGACCTAGGACGTGAGCTGACTCTGCTCGGCATCCAGGTCGCTGACGGCCTGCTCGAACTGCGAGTTGTACAGCCTCGCGTACGCGCCGCCCTGCTTCACGAGCTCATCGTGCGTCCCCTGCTCGACGATGGAGCCGTGCTCCATGACGAGGATCAGGTCGGCGTCGCGGATCGTCGAGAGACGGTGCGCGATGACGAAGCTCGTGCGGCCCTGGCGAAGTGCCGCCATCGCCTGCTGCAGGAGCAGCTCCGTGCGCGTGTCGACCGAGCTCGTGGCCTCATCCAGGATGAGCACCTGCGGGTCGGAGACGAAGGCGCGCGCGATCGTGATGAGCTGACGCTCGCCGGCGGAGACGTTCGACGCGTCCTCGTCGAGCACCGTGTCGTACCCCTCAGGCAGTGAGTGCACGAAGCGGTCGACGTAGCAGGCGGTCGCAGCGGCGAGCACCTCCTCGTCGGTCGCGTCCTGACGCCCGTAGCGGATGTTCTCGCGGATGGACCCCGCGAACAGCCACGGATCCTGCAGCACCATGCCGGTTCGACTGCGGACGTCCTCGCGCCTGAGCTCGGCGATGTCCTGCCCGTCGAGCAGGATGCGCCCGCCGTCGAGCTCGTAGAAGCGCATGATGAGGTTCACGAGGGTCGACTTGCCGGCACCGGTCGGCCCGACGATCGCGACCGTCTGGCCAGGCTCGACCGAGAAGTTGAGGTTCTCGATGAGCTTCTGCTCCGGCGTGTACGAGAAGGTGACGTCGTCGAAGACGATCTCGCCCGCACCGTTCGCCGGCTTGGGCGCGTCGCTCGCGTCGGGCTCCTGCTCGTCCTCGTCGAGCAGCTCGAACACGCGCTCGGCCGAGGCCGTACCCGACTGCAGCACGGCAGCCATCCCGCCGAGCTCGGCGAGCGGCTGCGTGAACTGCTGCGAGTACTGGATGAACGCCTGCACGTCGCCGAGGCGCAGGTTGCCGCCCGCGACCATGAGGCCGCCGAGCACCGCGATGCCCACGTAGGACAGGTTTCCGATGAACATCATCGCCGGCATCATGACGCCCGCCCAGAACTGGGCCTTGAAGGCCGCCTGGAAGAGCTGCTCGTTGTCGACCTGGAACTGCTCGCGTGCATCCTTCTCGCGGCCGAACACGCGAACGAGGGCGTGACCGGAGAACGACTCCTCGACGCGCGCGTTGAGGCGTCCCGTCTTCTTCCACTGCTCGGCGAAGTTCCGCTGCGACTTCGGTCCGATGACGCCGAAGATGACGCCCATGAGCGGGAGAGTGACGAGCGCGACGAGCGCGAGCTGCCAGGAGATGGAGAACATCATGACGAGCACTCCGACGACCGTCAGAACGCTCGTGACGACCTGCGACAGCGACTGCTGCATCGTCTGCGTGATGTTGTCGATGTCGTTCGTGACGCGGCTCAGCAGCTCGCCGCGCTGCACGCGGTCGAAGTAGCTCAACGGCAGCGCGTTGATCTTGCGCTCGACGTCCTCGCGCAGCTTGTACATCGCCTTCATCATGATGATGTTGATGACGTACCCCTGCAGCCACATGAGCAGCGCCGAGAACACGTAGAGCGCGAGCACCGACAGGAGCACCATGCCGAGGCGCTCGAAGTCGACCCCCTCGCCAGGCGTGATGTCCATGGCGGCGACCATGTCGGCGAACTGCGTCTGGCCGGAGTCGCGGAGCCCCGCGACGACCTGGTCCTTGGAGGCGCCCGCCGGCAGCTGGCTGGAGACGACGCCCTCGAAGATGAGGTTGGTCGCCTGCCCGAGCACTCGTGGCGCGATGACGGAGAGCACGACGCCGACGGCGCCGAGGAACGACACGATGATGAGCGCGGCGCGGTAGGGCCGGAGCCTGCCGAGCAGCCTGCCGAAGCTCTGCCCGAAGTTCTTCGCCTTGCCGGGAGCGACGCTGTCCCAGTCGCCGGACGACTGCCTCGCCTGCTCGGCGAGCTCCAGCTCGAGCTGCTCCTCCTCGGTCAGGACCTTCTCGACGACCTCCTTCGGCCTGCGCTTGCCCCGACGGGCGCCCTTGGCGTCCTGGTTCTGGTTGTCTGCGTCACGGCTCATGACTGCGCCTCCACTGCGAGCTGGGAATCCACGATCTCCTTGTACGTCGTGCAGCTCTCGAGCAGCTCGTCGTGCGTTCCGAGACCGACCATGCGGCCGTCGTCGAGGACGACGATGCGGTCGGCGTCGACGATCGTCGAGATGCGCTGCGCGACCACGATCTTGGTCACGCCGGGCAGCTGCTCCCACAGCGCGCGCCGCAACCTGGCGTCGGTCGTGAGGTCGAGCGCGGAGAAGGAGTCGTCGAAGACGAACACCTGCGGTTCGTGCACGATCGCGCGCGCGATCGCGAGCCGCTGGCGCTGCCCGCCTGAGACGTTCGTGCCGCCCTGCGCGATGCGCGCTTCGAGCTGCTTGTCCTTCTCCTGCACGAAGGCCGTGGCCTGCGCGATCTCGAGGGCCTTCCAGAGGTCGTCGTCGGTCGCGGCCTCACGGCCGTAGCGCAGGTTCGAGGCGATCGTTCCGGTGAAGAGGAACGGACGCTGCGGGACCAGGCCGATGCCGTCCCACAGCAGCTCGGCGTCGGCCTCGCGGACGTCGACGCCGTTGACGCGCACGGAACCGCCCGTCGCGTCGAAGAGACGAGGGATGAGCGAGACGAGCGTCGTCTTGCCCGCTCCCGTGGAGCCGACGACGGCGACCGTCTCACCGGGGGCGGCGCGGAAGGAGATGCCCGTGAGCACCGGCTCCTCTGCACCCGGGTACGTGAACTCGACGTCGTCGAACTCGATGACGCCCGGCTCCGGGAAGTCGGAGACGGGGTCGGCCGGCATGATGAGCGTCGACTCGGTGTCGAGCACCTCGGAGATGCGGTCGGCGCTGACGGCCGCGCGCGGGATCATGATCGTCATGAAGCTCGCCATGAGCACGCCCATCAGGATCTGCATGACGTAGGCCATGAACGCGAAGAGCGTCCCGATCTCGACCGTGCCCTGGTCGACCTGGATTCCGCCGAACCAGATGACGCCGACGACGGTGATGTTCAGCACGAGCATCGCGAGCGGGAAGAGCGTGACGAAGAGATCGCCGACTCGCTTGCCGAGGAGGAAGAGGTCGTTGTTCGCGACCTCGAACCGCTGCTCCTCGATCGGCTCGCGCACGAACGCGCGCACGACGCGCACACCGGTGAGCTGCTCGCGCAGGATCCGGTTGATGTTGTCGAGCTTCACCTGGAACTGGCGGAACAGCGGCACCATCCGGCTGATGATGATGCCGACCAGCAGGAGCAGCACGGGGGCCGCGACGCCGATGATCCAGGAGAGGCCCACATCCTGCTGCAGGGCCATGATGATGCCGCCGATCGCGAGCATGGGAGCCGAGACGAGCATGGTGGAGCCCATCATGGCGAGCATCTGCACCTGCTGCACGTCGTTCGTGTTGCGCGTGATGAGCGAGCCCGCCCCGAAGCGCGAGACCTCGCGCTCGGAGAAGCCGCTCACTCGCGCGAAGACGTCGGCGCGGATGTCACGGCCGAGCGCCATGGCGGCGCGCGCGGCGAAGACGGTCGCGATGATCGAGCACGTGATCTGCCCGAGCGAGATCGCGAGCATGACGGCGCCCGTCGACCAGATGTAGTCGGTGTCGGCGTTGGCGACGCCCTTGTCGATGATGTCGGCGTTGAGTCGCGGCAGGTACAGCGACGCGAGCGCTTGAAGGAATTGGAAGACCAGCACGCCCGCGAGGAGCGGCCAGTACTTCCTGAGATAGCGGGCGAGGAGCTTACCGAGCATCGATTCTCCGGAACGACGAGGCGTCTCGCATTGCGCATCCGCTAGCGTGGTGGATGCGCGTCGCTGGGGACGCGGAGTGGACGGCAATTCGGCGGGCCCGGACTGGACCTGGCACACCGGACCATTGCTGGTCGTGCAGTCATTGCTGACCGACTGGCAGGACGAACTGAGCGAAAGCTCAGCCCTGTAGCTAAACACGACGTAATACATGACGCAACACCCTTCCCACTCCCTGGGAATGTGCAACGCGGCCAATGTCGCCCAACTGCCACACGCTCGGCGTGGTGAGAACCTCCAACCGAGCGCATCTGACAACCTTCTCCCGATAAGTTTGTCGAATCGAGCCAAATCCGGCCGCACCGACCTCAATAGGCTTAGGAACCATGTCGCGAATCTCGAAGCTCCTCATCGCCAACCGTGGCGAAATCGCCGTACGCATTGCACGAGCGGCTCGAGACGCGGGTATCACCTCCGTCGCCGTGTACGCAGACCAGGACCGTGACGCACCCCACGTCCGCCTCGCCGATGAGGCGTACGCGCTGCGAGGCGCCACGAGCGCCGAGACGTACCTCGTGATCGACAAGCTGCTCTCCATCGCCCGCCGCTCCGGCGCCGACGCCGTGCACCCGGGATACGGCTTCCTCGCCGAGAACGCCGAGTTCGCACGCGCCGTCATCCGCCAGGGACTCACCTGGATCGGCCCGTCCCCCGAGGCCATCGAGGCGCTCGGCGACAAGGTCACGGCGCGCCACGTCGCCGAGAAGGTCGGCGCACCGCTGGCCCCCGGCACGCTCAACCCCGTCGAAGGCCCGAGCGAGGTCCTCGACTTCATCGACATCCACGGACTGCCGGTCGCCATCAAGGCCGCGTTCGGCGGCGGCGGGCGCGGGCTCAAGGTCGCACGCGAGCGCGAAGAGGTCGCCGAGCTGTTCGAGTCCGCGACCCGCGAGGCCATCACCGCGTTCGGACGCGGCGAGTGCTTCGTCGAGAAGTACCTCGACAAGCCCCGCCACGTCGAGACGCAGTGCCTCGCCGACTCCCACGGCAACGTCGTCGTCGTCTCCACGCGCGACTGCTCGCTGCAGCGACGCCACCAGAAGCTCGTCGAGGAGGCGCCAGCGCCCTTCATCACCGCCGAGCAGGAAGCCGAGATGCGTCGCGCATCCAAGGCGATCCTCAAGGAGGTCGGCTACGTCGGCGCTGGAACCTGCGAGTTCCTGCTCGCCGCCGACGGCACGGTCGCGTTCCTCGAGGTCAACACGCGCCTCCAGGTCGAGCACCCGGTCTCCGAGGAGGTCACCGGCATCGACCTCGTCCGCGAGCAGTTCCGCATCGCCCAGGGTGAAGCGCTCGGCTACGACGACCCGACGGTCACCGGCCACTCGTTCGAGTTCCGCATCAACGGCGAGGACCCGGGCCGCGGATTCTTCCCAGCCCCTGGCACCGTCACGACCTTCCGCGTTCCTGGAGGCCCCGGCGTGCGCGTCGACTCCGGCGTCCGCGAGGGCGACGTCGTCTCCGGCGCCTTCGACTCCCTGCTCGCGAAGCTCATCGTCACGGGCGCCACGCGCGAGGAGGCACTCGAGCGCTCCCGCCGCGCCCTCGAGGACTTCGAGCTGAACGGCATGCCGACCGTCCTGCCCTTCCATCGCTCCGTCGTCCGCGACCCCGCCTTCACTGCCGAGAACGGCGAGTTCGGGGTCTACACGAGCTGGATCGAGACCGAATACAGCAACACGATCGAGCCGTGGGGTGGCGAAGCCGGCGACGTCAACGAGCCGATCGCGCGCCGCAACGTGGTCGTCGAGGTCAACGACAAGCGCCTCGAGGTGTCGCTCCCCGAGCGCCTGCTCGCCGCCACCGGTGTCGGCCACGGCGGTGCGGGTCGGACCATGGCGGGGCACGCCCCGAAGCGCCGCTCGCACACCAACGTCGAGACCCACTCGAGCGGTGACGTCGTCGCCCCCATGCAGGCGACGATCGTGAAGTTCGCCGTCGAGGAGGGGCAGAAGGTCGTCAAGGGCGACCTCCTCGTCGTCCTCGAGGCCATGAAGATGGAGCAGCCCATCCAGGCTCCCCGCGACGGCATCGTCGCATCCATCTCCGGTGCCGCCGGCGAGACCGTCTCGAGCGGCACGAAGCTGCTCGAGCTCGCCGACGCCGAGTAGCCTCGGTAGGTGATCGACGCCTCCCTCCTGACCTCCACGCTGCTCTCGTCGCCCCTCGACGCCGCGCTCACGACGAACGACGCGAGCTGGCTCGAGTCGTTCACGGGGCTCGAGGGGTTCAACGGGTGGCTGCTCGCGCTCGTCATCGTGGGCGGCTTCGCAGCCGGCTGGGTGGATGCGGTCGTCGGCGGCGGCGGGCTGATCCAGCTCACGATGCTGCTCACGCTGCCGGGCGTCTCGCCCGTGCAGGCACTCGCGACCAACAAGTTCGGCAGCATCGCCGGCACCGCGACCAGCTCCATCACCTACTTCCGACGCGTCAAACCCGACCTGCGAACCGCGCTGCCCATGGCCGCCATCGCGCTCTTCGGCGCCTACGGCGGCGCGATCCTCGCCTCCAGCATCCCCGCCGCAGCCTTCAAGCCCATCATCGCCATCGCGATCCTCGGCATCGGGATCTTCACCGCCTTCAAACCGAGCGTCGGGCAGCTCGACAAGCTCAAGTACGAGGGACGCAAGCACCACGTCATCGCGGGCCTCATCGGCTTCGCGATCGGCGTCTACGACGGCCTGCTCGGCCCGGGGACCGGGTCCTTCCTCGTCATCGCCCTCGTGTCCCTGCTCGGCTACTCGTTCCTGCAGGCCAGCGCGAAAGCCAAGATCGTGAACCTCGGCACCAACCTCGGAGCGCTCCTCTTCTTCGCCCCACAGGGCTACGTGCTCTGGGGGCTCGGCGCCGTTCTCGCCGTCTCCAACGTCGCCGGCGGCTACCTCGGCGCCCGCACCGCCATCCGCGGCGGGAGCAAGCTCATCCGCTGGGTCTTCCTCATCGTCGTCAGCGTGCTCTTCATCAAGCTCGCCATCGACATCTGGAACGAGTACGTCGCGAGCTGACCGCTCTCACGGCGCGGAACGCCGCCAGGCGCCGTTCCAGCACCGAGAAAGCCGAGCTAGGGAGTGTCTGACAGTGGATCGCCGCAGCGAGCACAGCCTGGTCGTGTGAGCTGCAAGGCGGAGAACGAAGCCCAATGCGGAGCATTGCGCGAGTTCTCCAACGCAGCAGATCGCGCGCCCAGGACGAGCGGAGTCGGCGAGGCGTTGTCAGACACGAGCTAGGCCTTCGTCTGCTCCTCGTACGGCATGTGCATGGCACGGGCGGCATCCGAGATGCTGCTCGCGAGCGACGGGTAGACCGCCCAGGCACGCGCGACCTGGTCGACCGTGAGGCGCTGCTCGATGGCGATCGACAGCGGCAGCACGAGCTCCGAGGCACGAGGTGCGACGATCACGCCGCCGATGACGGTGCCCAGGTCGTTGCCGGCGATGAGCTTCACGAAGCCGTCGCGCACGCCCTGCATCTTGGCACGCGGGTTCTCGCCGAGCGGCAGCTTGTAGACGCGACCCTCGCGGGTGCCGTCCTCGATGGAACGCTGCTGCCAGCCGACCGTCGCGATCTCCGGGTACGTGAAGATGTTCGAGGCGACATTGCGCAGGTTGATGGGCCGCACCTCGTCGCCGAGCGCGTGGAACACCGCCGTGCGCCCCTGCGTGGAGGCGACGGATGCGAGCGGGAAGAACTCCGTGCAGTCGCCGGCCGCGTAGATGTTCGGCACCGAGGTGCGCGCGACGCGGTTGACGCGGATGTGCCCGGACGGCGAGACCTCGACACCGGCCTCCTCGAGCCCGATGCCGGAGGTGTTCGGGATCGAGCCGACCGCGATGAGGCAGTGCGAGCCACGCACCTCGCGCCCGTCGTCGAGGGTCGCCACGACCTCGTTGCCGTCGCGGACCACGGTCGCCGCACGGGACTTCGACAGCACGGTCATGCCGCCGCGCTTGAAGACGTCCTCGATGACATCCGCGGCATCAGCGTCCTCGTTCGGGAGCACGCGGTCGCGGCTCGAGACGAGCGTGACCTTCGAGCCGAGCGCCGAGTAGGCCGACGCGAACTCGGCCCCGGTCACGCCAGAGCCGACGACGATGAGGTGGCTCGGCATCTCCTTGAGGTTGTAGAGCTGGGTCCAGGTGAGGATGCGCTCCCCGTCGGGCTTGCACGAGTCGAGCGTGCGAGGACGAGCACCGACCGAGATCACAGCCGAGTCGAACTCGATGCGGTCGAAGTCCTGCCCACCCGAGCCGGTGCCGACCGTGACGGCCGAGTTGCCGTCGAGCTTGCCCTCGCCCTGGATGACGTTGACCCCGGCAGCCTCGAGCGTGCGCTGCATGTCGTCCGACTGGTTCTGCGCGAGGCGCAGCAGCCGCTTGTTCAGCTTCGAGAGATTCACCGCGACCTCGGGCTTCAGCGGCTTCCCCGTGTCGCCCTTCGCGAAGAACTGCACGCCGAGTTCGCCGGACTCGCGGATCGCCGTCGCCGCCTCTGCGCTGGCGATGAGGGTCTTGGAGGGAACCACGTCGGTGAGGACGGCGGAGCCGCCGACGCCGACGCGTTCGATGAGGGTGACTTCTGCGCCGAGGCGGGCGGCCGAGAGCGCGGCTTCGTACCCGCCTGGCCCCCCGCCGACGACGACGATGCGGTGCTTGCGATCAAAGGGCGTGGCCATACCCGCTATTGTCCTCCTCCCGCATGAACCCGCCAAACCGGAGAGGTTTCCGCGCCGTTCCGAGACGGGGCGGGACATCATCCGCTTGTGCTCCACGCAGGTCCCGCCCCGGTCGCTACGCTGGGGTGCATGTCAACGCACGAGTCAGAGTCGATCGACGATCCAGCCACCTCACCCTTCGAGTTCGCGCAGGCAGCTGCCGCGGTCATCGCCGAGAAGACGGGTGTCGAACGCCACGACATCGCGCTCACGCTCGGCAGCGGATGGGGGCAGACGGCCGAGCTGCTCGGCGAGACGATCGCGACCATCCCAGCCGACGAGGTGCCCGGATTCGCGAAGTCCGACATCCCAGGCCACTCCGGGACGCTGCGCTCGATTCGCCTCGCGAACGGCAAGCACGCGCTGGTCATCGCAGCGCGCACGCACTACTACGAGGGCAAGGGTGTGCGCCGCGTCGTGCACTCCGTGCGCACCGCCGCGGCGGCCGGCGCCTCGGTCATGATCCTCACCAACGGCGCTGGCGGCGTGCGCCCCGAGTGGGGCCCTGGCACGCCCGTGCTGATCTCGGATCACATCAACCTCACGGCCGACTCGCCCCTCGAGGGAGCGACCTTCATCGACCTCACCGACCTGTACTCGGCGCGCCTGCGCGAGCTCGCGCTGACAGTGCGCGACCTCGACGAAGGCGTGTACGTGCAGTTCCGCGGCCCGCACTACGAGACCCCCGCCGAGGTCAGGATGGCGCGCACGATCGGCGGCGACATCGTCGGCATGTCGACGGCGCTCGAAGCCATCGCGGCTCGCGAGGCCGGCATGGAGGTGCTCGGCATGTCACTCATCACGAACCCGGCGGCCGGCGTCTCGCCCAACCCGCTGAGCCACGCGGAGGTCCTCGAGGCAGGCAAGGCGGCGGAAGCCGATCTCGCCGAGCTGCTCTCCCAGATCGTGGTCAAGCTCTGATGAGCGGCATCGCACGGTCGCTGCAGGTCGCGCTCCGGCACAACGCGGTGTCCTGGCTCGAGCAGGACCCCGACGAGGTGACGCGCGCCGAGCTGCAGCAGCTGCTCGACGCCGCCGGCGACGTGTCGCCCGAGCTCGCCATCATCGAAGACGCTGACACCAGCGAACGCGCCGCGGCCTGGCGCGAGCTGCAGGACCGCTTCTGCGCCCGCCTCGCGTTCGGAACCGCCGGCCTCCGCGGCCGCCTCGGCGCTGGCCCGAACCGCATGAACCGGGTCCTCGTCGCCCAAGCCGCTCAAGGCTTCGCCGACTTCCTGCTCGCGCGAGAGGAGTCCCCGTCGATCGTCATCGGCTACGATGCCCGCAACAACTCGCAGCGCTTCGCGCAGGACACTGCGGAGATCATGCAGGCCGCGGGCGTCGCCGCCACGATCCTGCCGAGGCAGCTCCCGACGCCCGTGCTCGCATTCGCCGTCCGCCGACTCGGCGCATCCGCTGGCGTCATGGTCACCGCCTCGCACAACCCGAAGTGGGACAACGGCTACAAGGTGTACCTCGGCGGGGCCGACGACGGCTCGCAGATCGTCGCGCCCGTCGATGCCGAGATCGCCGAGGCGATCGGCAAGGTCGCGGCCGGCCGGAAGGTGCCGGAGCTCCCACGATCCGCGGAGTACGCGACGGCCGACGAGTCCATCGTCACCGACTACGTGTCCGCGACCGCGGCCCTCCTGCGCGGAACGCCGAGCGACGTGCGCTTCGTCTACACGCCCCTGCACGGTGTCGGCTGGGAGACGTTCCGCGCTGTCGTCGCAGAGCTCGGCATCGCCGAGCCGGTCGTCGTCGCGCAGCAGGTCGAGCCGGACGGCGCGTTCCCGACGCTCGACTTCCCGAACCCCGAGGAGCCGGGCGCACTCGACCTCGCCTACGAGACGGCGGATGCTGCGGGAATCGACCTCGTCATCGCGCACGATCCCGACGCCGACCGACTCGCCGTCGCCGTCAAGGGCGTGTCCGGCTGGCGGCGCTTCGGCGGCAACGACATCGGGAAGATCCTCGGCTGGCGCGCCGCAGAGCAGGCGAAGGCCGACGGCGTGCACGGCACGCTCGCGACCTCCGTCGTCTCCGCCCCAGCCCTCGGGCGCATCGCCCACGAGTACGGGCTCGACTACGCCGAGACGCCCACGGGATTCAAGTGGATCTCCCGCGCCCCGAACATCCTCTACGGCTACGAGGAGGCTCTCGGCTACCTCGTCAACCCGGAGACGGTGCACGACAAGGACGGCATCTCCGCGTCGGTCGCGATCCTCGAGCTCATCATGGGGCTCCAGGCCGAGGGGCGCACGCTCATCGACCACGACGACGCCTTCGCCGAGCGCTTCGGCACGTTCGTGTCGACGCAGGTCTCGGTGCGCTTCGACGACATCGCCCAGATCCCCCGCGTAATGGCGGTCCTGCGCGGCCACACGCCCACCGAGGTCGGCGGCGTCGCAGTGCTCGAGACCGGCGACCTGTCCGGCGACGAGGTGCCTATCGACCTGCTGCGCTACCAGCTCGCCGACGGCACACGCGTCATGGTTCGGCCCTCGGGCACGGAGCCGAAGATCAAGGTGTACGTCGACGCATCCAGCGAGGACGGCACACCAGCCGAGCGCGCGGCAGACGCCGAGGCGAAGGCAGCCAGGGCCGGCGAGGCCCTGCGGGTCACCCTCACCACCGCGTAGGCGAAGGACTCCACACGAGAGCCTCTCCTGACGGACCAGCGTCCGCTCAGGGGAGGCTCTCGTCGCAGCACCACGTTCCGCGCTGGCTTCGCGCTGCACCCTGGCTTCACGATCTGCCAAGGTGTCGGGATGGCTTTCACGCCTCGCGATGGCTTGCAACCCATCCGCAAGCGCCAAACCCACCCCGAAACAGACCAGCGGCAGACGTTCCTGTCGCGGGATGGCTTCCTCGCCCGCTTCAGGATCCACCCCCGCCGCGGGATCCACGCCCGCTTCAGGATCCACCCCCGACTTCGGGATGGCATGCACGCCTGCGGATGGCTTGCAACCCATCCGCAAGCGCCAAACCCACCCCAAAACAGACGAGCGGCAGACGTTCCTGTCTCGGGATGGCTTCCTCGCCCGCTTCGCGATCCACCCCCGCCGCGCGATCCACGCCCGCTTCAGGATCCACCCCGACTTCGGGATGGCTTGCACGCCTCGCGCTGGCTTGCAACCCATCCGCAAGCGCCAAACCCACCCCGAAACAGACGAGCGGCAGACCTTCCTGTCTCGGGATGGCTTCCTCGCCCGCTTCGCGATCCACGCCCGCTTCGCGATGCACCAAGGTTTCGGGATGGCTTGCACGCCTCGCGATGGCTTGCAACCCATCCGCAAGCGCCAAACCCACCCCGAAACGGCAGACGAGGTCGCCCGGCTCGTCAATCGGCGTGGGCGAGCTCGCGCTGCAGGAGGGAGCGCTTGACGTCGATACCCCACGCGAATCCGCCGAGCGTGCCGTCCGAGCGCAGTACCCGGTGGCAGGGCACGAAGAGCGCAGGCGCGTTGCTGGCGCAGATGCTCGCTGCCGCGCGCACGGCCGTCGGCCGTCCGAGAGCCGTCGCGAACTCCGTGTAGGTGAGCGGATGCCCTGCCTCGATGGCCCGCAGACCGAGCCACCCCTGCATCCGGAACGTCGCGCCGAACTGGGCGACCAGCACGTCGTCGATGGCGCGGAGATCACCGTCGTAGTACGCACGCACGGCATCGGAGGCGGCAGCGCGACCCCGCGCGACGGCGTTCGGCCTGGCCTGCGCCGTGATGCGCTCCAGGACACGCTGCTCGTCGTCGCTCCAGCCTGAGGCGAGCACCGCCCCGTCACGGTCGCGGGCGATGATCGTGAACGGCCCGTCTGGGGTGTCGAGCGTCTCGATGACGGCCCGAGCTTCACTGCTGGTCTGCGTGCTCATGCTGGTGTCTCCGTGGTGGTGGGCGGTGTCTGCGCGGTGGCGCGGATCTTGGTGCCGGGTCGTGCCCTGGGCGGGACAGCTCCCCAGAGGTGGAGGGACAGGTAGCTTCGCCACGGCCTGAACTGCTCCGCGACGTCCGTGAGGGCTCTGGGCTCAGGTGGAAGGCCGAGCGCTCTGGCTCCGCTTCGCAGGGCGACGTCTCCCGTGAGCAGCACGTCTGGGTTGCCAAGCACCCGCATGCTCACGTAGCCGGCCGTCCAGTCGCCGATGCCCTTGAACGCCGTCAGCGCCTCGTGCTGCTCGGCGATGTCGTCACCCGGCGAGAGCCGCAGTCGGCCGTCCGCGATCGCCTCGGCGACGCGTGTGATGGTCGCCGACCGTGCCTTGGGGCCGGCGAAGGATGCCTCGCCGAGCTCCGCGATGGCGGCTGCGCTCGGGAAGAGGCGGTTCACGCCGAGCTCGGCCGCGTGTTCCTCGTTGTCGCCGTTCTGCTCGAGCGAGGCCCCCGCCCGCGCGGCGAGGCGACCAAGAGCCGTCCGTGCCGCCGAGACGGTGATCTGCTGCCCGATGATGGCGCGAAACAGCATCTCGTCGGGGTCCACTGCTCCGGGCAGGCGCCGGCCCGGGCGAAGGCGCACGCGCTCCGCGATCGCCGGATGCACGGAGAGCGCTCCGTCGACGGCCGCCGGGTCCGCATCCAGGTCGAAGAGCCGGCGCACACGCGTGACGAGGGCCTGCAGGTCGCTGAGGTCGGTGAGGCGCGCGCGGAGTCGCAGCGACGCGGGCTGCGGGCCGCCAGCGTCCACGCCGAACCATGCGGGGCCTCCCGGGAGGAGGAGACTGCGCTCGTACCGATCGTCGGTCGCGACCTCGACCCCGTCGATGGCGCGCTCCCGGAGCCAGGCGAAGACGCCCACGGCGTCGTACGGCTCCCGGTACGCGAGCGACAGCGTCAGCGGGGCGGCTCCGGTGCTCAGCGCCAGGCCAGCGCCGAAGCTCCCGAGGCCCCCGTCCGTGACTCGCGACGCGGCCGCCACGGCTCGTCTTCGCGATCGCTCGCGCACGAGGGTCGGCGTCAGTTGGAAGACCTCCTGGATGGTCTCGTTGAACGCTCTGACACTCGCGAAGCCGGCCGCGAAGGCCACCTCGCCGAAGGGCAGGTCCGTGGCGCCGAGCAGCGTCGCCGCCGTGCGTGCCCGCTGCGCGCGTGCAAGCGCAAGCGGACCCGCGCCCAGTTCGGCGGTGAGTACCCTCGCGAGGTGCCTGGACGAGTAGCCGAGTCGGGCAGCGAGGCCAGGGACCCCTTCACGCTCCACGACCCCGTCGCCGATAAGCCGCATGGCCCTGCCGGCGACGTCGCCGCGGAGGTTCCAGGCTGGGTCACCGGGTGCCGCATCCGGCAGGCAGCGCTTGCAGGCCCGGTACCCGGCCTCGTGGGCGGCGGCGCTCGTCGGGTAGAACGTGACGTTCTCCCGCTTGGGTGTGCGGGCGGGGCAGCTCGGTCTGCAGTAGATGCCGGTCGACCCGACGGCGGTGATGAACTGCCCGTCGAAGCGTCGATCCTTGGCGAGGATCGCGCGGTACCGCTCGTCGCCGGTGAGTGTGATGCTTGCCATGCGACGAGTCTGGCAGGTTGCCCCCGCCAGAGCTCGCGGAAATCGGACACGACGGTGGGGGTGTTCCCCCGCCCTGCGGCACTTTCTGCGCACCGAGCGGCGGCGCGCTCCTGCGCAGTGTCGTGCCGATGAGACGAGAAGCCCGGTCAGGCGATGAGCAGCCCCGCTGCGACGAGCCTCGGCTTGAGGAGCTCGACGAACTTCTCGGGCGTGGCTGCGGCGACGAGCTCGCCGAGCACCGCGTCGTTGTCGAACGTCTTCGCCAGCGCGGCGATGAGCTTGAGGTGCTCCGACGCGCTGGTCGCCGTCATGCCGACGACGATGCGCACGGGGTCGTAGCGAGCATGGCCGAAGCCGACGCCTTCCGGGTAGGTGATGACGGCCAGACCGTTCTCGATGGTCTCCTCACCGGGACGCGCGTGCACGAGCGCGACGCCCGGACCGACGACGACATACGGCCCGAAACGTTCGATGACGCGGACCATGTTGCTGGTGTAGCCGCGCTTCGCGTAGCCGCGCTCGGCGAGCAGCTCGCCCATCTGACCGACGGCCTGCCGCCAGTCGAGCGCCTGCTCGGCGAGGCGCACGCTGCTTGCGTCGAACTGAAGCTCAGGTGTGGCCTGCGCGTTCATGCTCCTGCCTCGTCGAACCCTTCGCTCACGATCTCAGCCAGCTCTTCCCGGTCTTCGATCGGCAGGAACGCGCCCTCGGCGGCGTTCAGCTGGAACGTCTCCAGGTCGGCGAGGTCGTAGTCGAAGGCGTCGGCGAGCAGCGTCAGCTCTCGGGAAATGCTGGTCGCGCTCATGAGGCGGTTGTCGGTGTTGACGGTCACCGTGAAGCCGAGCTGGTGGAGCAGATCGAAGGGATGGTCTTCGATGCTGTCTCCCCAGGCGGCGATGGCGCCGGTCTGCAGGTTCGAGGATGGGCTGAGCTCGAGCGGGATGCGGCGGTCGCGCACCCACTGGGCCAGCCGGCCGAGCGACACGTAGGTGCCGTCGTCGTCTTCGCCCTCGAGGTCGATGTCTTCTGCGATGCGCACGCCGTGGCCGAGGCGCAGCGCGTGGGCGTCGAAGAGGGCGCTCTCGATGGAGTCGAGGCCTGCGGCTTCCCCGGCGTGGACCGTGGCGGGGAACCGTTCCGACATGAGGTAGTCGAAGGCTTCCTGGAGGTTCGTGGGCGGGAACCCGTCCTCCGGGCCGGCGATGTCGAAGCCGACGACGCCAGCCTCGCGGTGGCGCACGGCGAGCTTCGCGATCTCGAGTCCGTTGCCAGCGTGGCGCATGGCGCTCACGAGCTGGCCGACGCGGATGCGCTTGCCGTGGGATCGGACGTCGTCGATGCCCTCATTGATGCCGGCCTGGACCGCGTTCACGGCGTCGTCGAGGCTCAGGCCACGCTTGAGGTGCTGCTCTGGCGCCCAGCGGACTTCGCCGTAGACGACCCCGTCGGCGCCGAGGTCGTTGACGAAGTCGCGAGCGACGCGCCGCAGACCGTGTGTGGTCTGCATGACGGCCGTGGTGACGTCGAAGGTCTTGAGGTACTCGACGAGCGAGCCGGAGTCGGACTGGTCGGAGAACCAGTTCGACAGTTCGGGAGCACTCGTCGCGGGGAGTTCCAGACCGATCTCGTCGGCGAGCTCGATGATGGTCTGCGCCCGCAGCCCACCGTCGAGGTGGTCATGCAGCGACACCTTCGGCAGCGCTCGGATGCTGGTGCCGTCTCGTAGCGTGAAATCGCCCTCGTCGTATGGCGCGGAGCTCTGCACAGACACGGTGTTCCCCTTCGAATGTGGCCGCGAACCAACAAGTGCGGCCGTCCAGAGCCCTGATTCTATCGGGCGGAGACAACCGGCGCGCGAGGCGGCGCGGCGGTGTGGAGAAGGTTTCCCTTCTCGACACCGCCTGCCTGCACTATTCGGCCCCGATGCGTCCTGCGATGAGCGGACCGCCGGTGAGAACCTCCGACCCGGCGTCCCCGACCTCGTACGCACCCTCGAGCGCCTCGAGCGCACGCGGGAAGCGAGCGGCGTCCTCGGCAGAGAGCGTGAAGAGCACATCGCCCTTCTTGACGGTGTCGCCCGGCTTCGCAGCCAGGTCGATCCCGGCCGCGTGGATGACCGGGTCCTGCTTGCGCGCGCGGCCCGCTCCGAGGCGCCACGCGGCGATGCCGAAGGGCAGCGCCTCCTGGCGGGTGAGCACGCCGTCGCGGTCTGCCCGCACCTCGTGCGTCTCGTTCGCCACGGGCAGCGCGCCGTCCGGGTCGCCGTCCTGCGCCGCGACCCAGCGCCGCCACACATCCATCGCCGCGCCGTTCTTCAGCGCACCCTCGACGTCGGCGTCCGGCTGGCCCGCCAGACGGAGCATCTCGCGGGCGAGCTCGACCGTGAGCTCGACGACGTCGGCAGGCCCCCCACCAGCGAGCACCTCGACCGACTCGCGAACCTCGTTGGCGTTGCCGATCGCGAGCCCGAGCGGGACGTTCATGTTCGTGAGCAGCGCCGACGTGCGCACGCCGGCGTCTTCGCCGAGCGCCACCATGGTCTCGGCGAGCGCGCGGGAGCGCTCAATGTCGCCCATGAAGGATCCGGAGCCGAACTTCACGTCGAGCACGAGCGAGTCGGTGCCCTCCGCGATCTTCTTCGACATGATGCTCGACGCGATGAGCGGGATGCACTCGACCGTGCCGGTGATGTCGCGGAGCGCGTACAGCTTCTTGTCGGCTGGCGCCAGGCCGGCTCCAGCGGCGCAGATGACGCCGCCGATCTCCTGGAGGAGGCGGAACATCTCCTCGTTGCTGAGGTCGGCCCGCCAGCCGGGGATGGCCTCGAGCTTGTCGAGGGTTCCTCCCGTGTGGCCGAGCCCGCGGCCGGAGAGCTGCGGCACCGCGACACCGAAGGAGGCGACGAGCGGCATGAGCGGAAGCGTGATCTTGTCGCCGACGCCCCCGGTGGAGTGCTTGTCGACCGTGACCTTGCCGAGCCCGTCGAAGTTCATCCGCTCACCGGATGCGATCATCGCGAGGGTCATGTCGCGGATCTCGGTGCGCTCCATGCCGTTGAGGAAGATCGCCATCGCCATCGCGGCCATCTGCTCGTCGCCCAC
This sequence comes from Pseudoclavibacter sp. VKM Ac-2888, assembly GCF_015351285.1. NCBI lineage: Bacteria > Bacillati > Actinomycetota > Actinomycetes > Micrococcales > Microbacteriaceae > Pseudoclavibacter > Pseudoclavibacter sp. VKM Ac-2888. The sequence goes on along the minus strand of NZ_JADKSM010000004.1, from coordinate 109,512 downwards.
GAAGCCGTTCGCGTACCGCGAGATGAGCCAGTCGATCTCCGGCGTCGACAGGGATCGCCCGTCGCGCTTCGCCTTGATGAGGTCGACGGCGTCGAACGCCTCGATTGCGGAGAGGGCGGGGGTGGAGCTCATGCGATCCCTTCGAGATCTCTGGGGCCGAACGCATCCGGCAGTACCTGGTCGATGGTGCGGATGCCCGAGACGGTGTCGAGGAGCATCCCTGGTGCTGAGAACTCGTACAGCAGCTGACGGCAGCGGCCGCACGGCATGATGATGTCGCCGGCGCCGTTGCAGCAGGAGAACGCGACGAGCTTGCCGCCGCCGCTCGCCTGGAGCGCGGACACGAGCCCGCACTCGGCGCACAGGCCGACTCCGTAGCTGGCGTTCTCGACGTTGCAGCCGACGACGATGCGTCCGTCGTCGACGAGCGCGGCGGCGCCGACCGAGTAGTTCGAGTACGGCGCGTAGGCCTTCGCCATGATGTCGCGTGCGGCCTGACGCAGGGCTTCCCAGTCGGGTGCGAGCGCTTCGGTGTCCGGTGCTGTCATCGCTATGCCTTCACGTAGGGTTTGCCCGCCGCGGCGGGTCCGCGCGACTGGCCGACGAATCCGGCCACGGCGAGGATCGTGACGATGTAGGGGATCATCGCCATGAACTCGGGTGGGATGTTCGCGCCGACCTGGCTCACGAGGGTCTTCAGGTTCGAGGCGAAGCCGAAAAGCAGCGCCGCGAGGGTGGCGTAGACGGGGTGCCAGCGCCCGAAGATCAGTGCGGCGAGGGCGATGTAGCCCTGGCCGCTTGTCATCTCCTGGCTGAACGAGCCGACGCTGCCGAGCGTGAAGAAGCTCCCGCCCGCGCCGGCGATTGCACCCGAGAGGAGGACGTTCCAGAACCGGGTCTTGTTGACCTTGATCCCGACCGTGTCGGCAGCCTTCGGGTGCTCGCCGACGGCGCGGAGGCGCAGGCCCCAGCGGGTCTTGAAGAGCGCGAAGGTGAGCGCGGGCACCGTGAGGAACATGAGGTACACGATGAAGGTGTTGTCGAAGAGCAGCGGCCCGATGACGGGGATGTCGCTCAGCAGCGGGATCGCGAAGCGCGGGTACTTCTCGTTCTGCGCGATCGTGTTGAGGAACCCGCTGTCGCGGGTCATGACGCCCGAGTAGAGGAAGTTCGTCAGGCCGATGACCAGCATGTTGATGACCACGCCGACGACCACCTGCTCGACGAGGTAGCGGATCGAGAAGACCGCGAGGATGAGCGAGACGAGCATGCCCGCGAGGATCGCGCCGAGGAGGCCAAGGAACGGGTTGCCCGTCATGGAGCCGATGAGCGCCGAGGTGAACGCGCCGGCGAGGAGCTGGCCCTCGATGGCGATGTTCACGACGCCGACGCGCTCCGAGACGAGTCCCGCCATGGATCCGAAGATCAGCGGGGTCGAGATGGCGAGCGTTCCGGTGAGGAGCCAGGTGAGCGGGACGTTGGCGTTGGCGCCGATGAAGACGATGAGCGCCCACACCCAGAGGACGCCGAAGACGACCATGACCCACATGGGCAGCTTCTCGCCCGCCGCTGTGCGGAGGAAGGCGACGACGGTGATTCCGGCGAGGATCACGCCGATGATGAGGTTCGTCATCATGGTCGGCAGGACCAGGGGGGCGAACTTGATGGGGACGCCATCCGAGTTCAGGTCGATCGTGCTCGAGGCTCCCGCAGGTGCGAGCAGCCCGAAGACGATGAGGACGAGCGCGCTGAAGAACGCGTACGCGATCGGCGCCTTCCAGCTGCGGGTCGAGCGGACCTCCGCTTTGGTGCTTGCCCCTACCGGGATCTGCTCCTCGGTGCTCGGCGTCACTGCGGTCATGCGTTCACCTCGTTCTTCTTGCCGTTGCTGCCCTTGTCGCTGCTGTCTTCCCGGCCCTCGCGCGACGCGCGGATGCGGTCGAGGAGTCGGATGCCGGACGGCCGCGGGAGGCGGAAGATTGCCCGGATGAGCGGCGGCGCTGCGATGAAGAGCACGATGAGGCCCTGGATGACGGCGACGATGTCGATGGGGATGCCCTCGACGACCTGCATGGGGAAGGAGCCCGCCTTGAGCGCTCCGAAGAGGAGGCCGGCGAGGATGATGCCGACCGGGTGACCGGCGCCGAGCAGCGCGACGGTGATGGCATCGAAGCCGATACCCGCGTGCACTCCGGGGTCGTAGCCCGCTGTCGCGCGACCGAGCACCTGCGTGGCACCGGCGAGGCCGATGAAGGCGCCGGCGATGGCCATCGTGAGGAAGGTGATGAAGGCGACGTTGATGCCGGCCGTTCGAGCGGCGCTCGGGTTGAGGCCGACCGCGCGCACCTTGAAGCCGACCGTGGTGCGCTCCATGATCCACCAGTAGACGAATGCGGCGGCGATGGCGAGGATGAAGCCCCAGTCGGCGGCACCGACGAGGTCAGGCAGCTGCGCGGACTCGACGATGGGCTTGGCCTTGGCGTTGCCGCCAGCACCCTCGGCCTGGAAGACCGGGGTCTTCAGCAGGTAGGTGATGCCCCAGAAGGCGATCCAGTTGAGCATGATCGTGACGATCACCTCGTGGGCGCCGGTCTGCGCCTTCAGCCAGCCGGCGATGCCGGCCCAGAGCGAGCCGCCGACGATGCCGGCGAACGCCGCCACGAGGACGTGCACGACGAACGGCAGCTGCAGGCTCGCGCCGATGAAGCCCGTGAAGAGCGCGGCGATGAGGATCTGACCCTGACCACCGATGTTGAAGAGGCCGGCACGGAACGCGAACGCGACGCCGAGGCCCGCCGTGATGAGCGGGGTCGCCCACATGAGCGTGTTGGTCAGCGGCACGAAGCCGTTGCGGGGCGAGTAGATCGCGCCTTCCCACAGCGCGCGGAACGCACCGCCGATGACGCCGCCCGCCGCCGTGAAGAGGTCCATCGGCCGCGAGAAGAAGTAGCCGGTGGTCTCGAGCACGTCGTCGCTCGTGAAGACGACGAGGAGGGAGCCGATGAGCAGCGCCAGCACGATCGCGAGGATCGAGCGCAGCGGCCCTCCGCCGAGGATGTCGCGCCAGAGGCCGTGCCACGGCGACTGCTCGCTCGCGGCGGCCGGCACCTGGGTGCCGGGTGGCGGCGGGGTCTCCGCCGTCACGTTCTGCAGCTGGCTCATACCTCTACCCCCGCCATCATCTGGCCGAGCACGTCTCGCGACGTCTCCGGTCCAACGATTCCCATGCTCTTGCCCTGGTACATGACCATGATCCGATCTGCCAGCTGGACTACTTCGTCGAGCTCCGTCGACACGATGATGACCGGGATGCCCGAGTCGCGGACGCGCACGATCTGCTCGTGCACGAACTCGATCGATCCGACGTCGAGACCTCGGGTCGGCTGCGAGGCGATGAACATCCGCAGGTCGCGGCCGAGCTCGCGCGCGAGGACGACCTTCTGCTGGTTTCCGCCGGAGAGACGACCCACGGCCGTCTCGATGGACGGTGCCCGGACGTCGAAGTCCTTGACGTTCTTCTCCGCGAAGGCGGTGATCTCCCGCAGGTTGAGCGCGATGCCGTTCGAGAACGGCGGGCGGTCCGCCCGGTCGAGCACGAGGTTCTCCGCGATCGTGAAGTCGCCGACGATGCCGTCTTCGGTGCGGTCTTCCGGCACGAAGCCGAGTCCCGCATCCAGCGTCTTCTTGACCGACTGCCCGATGAGCTCGTTGCCGTCGAGGCTGATCGAGCCGAGCGCCTTCTTGTGGAGGCCGAGGATGGCCTCCGTGAGCTCGGTCTGACCGTTGCCCTGCACGCCGGCGATCACGAGGATCTCGCCCTCGCGCACCTCGAAGCTCAGCTCGTCGACCTGCTTGGCGCCGACTTCGTCGAAGACCGTCAGCTCGGAGACGACGAACGTCGTCTCGCCCAGCTTCGGGGCCTCCTTGTCGACGTCGAGGTCGACCGCTCGGCCCACCATCTTCGCCGCGAGCTCTTCGTTGGACTCGCTCGGGAGCGCCGTGCCGACGACCTTGCCTCGCCGGATGACCGTGATGCGGTCCGCCACCTTGCGGACCTCTCGCAGCTTGTGCGTGATGAAGACGATGGAGGTGCCGGCCTTGCGCAGCTGATCCATGATGACGATGAGCTCGTCGGTCTCCTGGGGCGTGAGCACGGCGGTGGGCTCGTCCAGGACCAGGATCTTCGCGTCGCGCGAGAGGGCCTTGATGATCTCGACGCGCTGCTGCGCGCCGACGGGCAGGTGCTCGACCAGCGCATCGGGGTCGATGTTGAAGCCGAACTGCGCCGACAGGTCGCGCACCTTCTGGCGCGCGCTGTCGATGTCGAGCACGCCGAGCCCACTGGCCGGCTCGTGCCCGAGCATGAGGTTCTCCGCCACGGTGAAGACGGGGATGAGCATGAAGTGCTGGTGGACCATTCCGATGCCGGCGGCCATGGCATCGCCAGGACCGGAGAAGTGCCGGACGTCGTCGTCCAGCAGGATCTCGCCCTCATCGGCCTGATAGAGGCCGTAGAGCACGTTCATCAGGGTCGACTTGCCAGCACCGTTCTCGCCGAGGAGCGCATGGATCTCGCCCTCCTCGATCGTGAGGTTGATGTTGTCGTTGGCCGTGAAGGCACCAAATCGCTTGGTGATGCCTCGAAGCTCGAGTTTCATAGCGGTCCACTTCGCTGTGCAGTAGTGCGGAATACGGCCTGGTGGGCCGGTGATACGCGAGCCGGTCGCGGTGGTGACCGCCGCCAGCTCGAGATGCATGCGTAGGCATGCTACGGGGCCGCCGCGAGTTTGCGCGACGGCCCCGCATCATGTTGTGCCCAGACGTCAATCTGGACAGCAGAGGATCAGACCTTGGGTGAGGAAGGCGACAGTTCCGGGTACTTGCCGTCGATGACTTCCTGCTTCAGGGTGTCGATCTCGTCGAGCGTGCCGGAGGGCAGCTCGGACTCGAAGGCTCCGAAGCCGGAGAGGCCGACGCCCTCGTTCTCGAGGACGCCCGTGTAGGTCGTGCCACCCTCGAAGGTGCCGTCGACGCTCTGGGAGATCGCGTCGAGAACCGTGACGTCGAGGCCCTTCATGATCGACACGAGGATGATGTCCGCGTACTGCTCGTCTGCGACCGCGAGGTCGGAGTCGACGCCGAGGATGACGGCGTCCTGGCCGCCTTCGCGGATCGCCTCAGCTGCACCCTGGTAGAGGGGGCCGCCGACGGGGAGGATGACGTCTGCACCCTGGCTGAGGAAGCCGGTGGAGATCTCCTTGGCGCGGGAGACGTTCGTGAAGTCGTCCACGAACGAGCCCTGCTGCGAGTCGACGTCCCAGCCGATGACCTTGACGTCCTTGCCCTTGACCTCGTTGAAGTGCTTGACGCCGTTGGCGAAGCCGTCCATGAAGATCGTGACGGTCGGGATGGCGGCGCCGCCGTAGGTGGCGACGGTGCCCGTCTTGGAGTACGCAGCCGAGGCGTAGCCCGCGAGGAACGCGGCCTGCGCCGTGTCGTAGTTGAGCTCGAGCACGTTCGGGATGCCGAGGCCCTCGACGTCGACGATCGCGAAGTCGACGTCTGGGTTCGCCTCGGCCGCTGCGGCCGTCGCGTCTGCCAGCTTGAAGCCGACGGGAACGATGATCTTGCAGCCCTGGTCGACCATGGTCGTCAGGTTTGCCGCGTAGTCGTCCGGTGTTGCCGACTCCGCCTCGAGCACGTTGACTCCGAGCTCGGACTCCGCGTTCTCGAGCCCCGTGTGCGCAAGCTGGTTGAAGGAGCGGTCGTCGAACCCGCCCTCGTCAGACACCATGCACGCGGTGAAGTCGGATGCGCCTTCAGCGGCCCCATCGCCTGCTTCTGGCGCGGGGGCACAACCGGCGAGCACGAGGGCTGCGACGCCCACCGTGCCAAGTGCAGCGAAACGCTGCTTCGAAGAGATAGCCACTCTCGATCCTCCTGAGTTGGATGTCCGTCGGGCCGCAGAACGCGAACACGACGAAGCTGGTGATTGCCCGAGCATAGCCGTAGCGCTGCGTCACAATTCGGCCGAAATCGGAATCGAAACCCGACCGTTGCACAGTTACGAGTGTGTTTCTCGGCGCGTCGCCCGGCGACGCTCACGGCACCGCATCGTCGCAGGCCGATCGGTCGGTGCGGACGTGCGGATGCCCGCTCCGGGGGTCCGTCAGTTCGCTCCCGTCGGCGATGACGGCGACTCGACGATGATCTCGCCGGAGATGATCTTGGCCTTGAGCGCCTCGACCTCCGCCTTCAGCTCGGCGGGGATCTTCGCATCCCAGTCGTGGAAGGACGAGAGCCCGACGCCGTCGTTCTCGAGCGTGCCGACGTTGTTGCCCGCCTCGAAGGTCCCCGCGATGTCGGAGCCGATGACGCCGAGGATGGCCGGCTCCATCCGCTTCTCTACCGTCGTGACCAGGAGCGGCCGGTACTCCTCGCCCAGAAGCTCGTACCCGTCGGAGTCGACCCAGATGATGCCGACATCGCCCGCGGCCAGTGCCGCCGCAGCAGCACCCTCGCCCGCCTGAGCCGCGACGGGCATGATGATGTCGGCCCCCTGCGAGATGAGCCCCTGCGCCGTGGTCTGCGCGGCGTTCGTGTTCGTGAAGTCGTCGGTGAAGGATCCCTGCTGCGACTCCGGGTCCCAGCCGACGACCCGCACCGAGGCGCCCTTCGTCGTGTTGTACTGCTCGACGCCCGCCGCGAAGCCGTCCATGAAGACCGTCACGGGCGGCTGGTTGCCGCCGCCGAACGTCCCGACGACCCCGGTCTTGCTGACCCCCGCCGCCAGGTAGCCGGCAAGGAACGCCGCCTGGGCCGTGTCGTGCACGATGGACGCGACGTTGGGACCATCCACGACCTCGTCGACGATCGAGTACGTGATGTCCGGGTTCGCCTCCGCGGAAGCGCGGGTCGCGTCGGCCAGCTCCCAGCCGACCGTGACGATGTAGTCGCAGCCCTCGCCGACCATGGTCTCGAGGTTCGTCTCGTAGTCAGCCTGCGACTGCGAGACCGTCTCGCGCATGTCGACGCCGTACTCCGCCTTGGCCGCCTCGAGCGACTCGAAGACGGCCTGGTTGAAGGAGCGGTCCTGGATGTTGCCGCTGTTCGCGACCATGCACGCCAGGTAGTCGCTTCCCGCAGCCGCTGCGCCCGTCGACCCAGGCGCCTCTGGCGGCGCCTGGCAGGCCGTGAGAGCGAGGGCAGCGATAGCGAGCGCGCCGACGGCGCCTGGAATACGAGAGCGTGACATGCCGGAAGAGTAGTGGGAGCCGGGTGCAGACCGCTACGCGCGTGCACGGATCGTTGTGACCGTGCACGCGCGCAGATGAGTGGAAGGCGGGCTAGAGGACTTCCGGCCGCTTCGACGCCTTGATCTCGGCGACGAGCTGCTTGACCTTCTGCGCGTTCGCCGCGGTCGTGACGAGCAGCGCATCCGGGGTGTCGACCACGACGATGTCCTTGATGCCGGCGATCGCGACGACGCGGTCGGTGTGGTTGACGATGAGGCCGGAGCCGTCGACGACCACGACGTTGCTCTCATCGCCGTGCACGGTCACGCCGTTCCCGTTGGTGCTCTTGCGGAGCCGGCTCACGGCCGCGAAGTCCCCCACGTCGTCCCACTGGAAGTAGCCGGGGATGACGGCCAGCTCGCCGCGGGCGGCCGCCGGCTCGGCGACGGTGTAGTCGATGGCGATCTTCTCGAGGTTCGGCCAGACGCGAGCGGTGACCTCCGCCTGCTGATCGGTGCCCCAGGCATCCGCGATCTCATTGATGCCGGCGGCCAGTGGCGGGTTCGACTCGGCCAGCGCCTCCATGAGGCGGTCGACGCGGGCGAAGAACATGCCGGCGTTCCAGAGGTACTCGCCGGAGGCGAGGTAGCGGCGAGCTGTCGCCTCCTTGGGCTTCTCGACGAACGCGTCGACCTTCCGCGCACTCGGGGCGGCGGGGATCTTCAGCGGCTTGCCCGCTCGGATGTAGCCGAAGGCGGTGGACGGCTCGATGGGCTGGATGCCGATCGTGACGATGGCTCCGGCGTCGGCCGCCTCGACGGCTTCGCGCACCGCCGCTGCGAAGCGGTCGGTCGCACCGATGAGGTGGTCAGCGGCGAACGAGCCGATGATGGCGTCGGGCACACGCCGCTGCAGGATGGCCGCGGCGAGGCCGATGGCCGCCGTCGACTCGCGACCCTCGCTCTCGAGGACGATGTTCTCCTCGATGAGCTCTGGGAGCTGCGCGCGCACCTCCTTGGCGTGCGCCTCTCCCGTCACGACGAGGAGCCGGTCCTCCGCGCACAGCGGCGCGAGGCGGTCCCAGGTCGCCCGCAGGAGGGTCGAGCCGTTCCCGACGACGTCGTGGAGGAATTTCGGGGCTTCGGCCCGCGAGAGGGGCCACAGTCGGGAGCCGACGCCTCCCGCTGGAATCACGCCATAGAACCGATCGATCGCATCTGCCATGCGCAACACCCTAGGGGAACACTGTCACGCGCTGGTTTCGGCGGGACGAAGCTGTGGAGAAGTCGTCGTGCGGGCGTCGCCGCGAGTTCACCTCCGTGCCACTCCCAGCACCTACGTTCGCCCTATGCGCATCGCTGTCGTCACCGAGAGCTTCCTCCCCACCGTCAACGGCGTGACGAACAGCGTCTGCAAGGTGCTCGACCACCTCGCACTGCGCGGACACGAGGCCATCGTCGTCACTCCGGCAGCCGGCTCGCCGAAGGACTACAGGGGGTTCCGCGTCGTCGAGGTGCCTGCTCTCGACTACCGCCAGTTCCCCGTCGGACTCCCCTCCCCCAGGGTCGATCGGCTCCTCGCCGAGTTCGCGCCAGACGTCGTACACGCCGCGAGTCCACTCTTTCTGGGATCGCAGGCGATCGCAGCCGCGAAACGACGCGGCATACCGAGCGTGGCCGTCTTCCAGACCGACGTCGCCGGGTACACGAAGCGCAACAAGCTGAGCGCCATGGAGGGCTTCGCCTGGTGGTTCATCCGCTGGCTGCACAACAACGCAGACCTGACGCTGGCGCCGTCGAGCGCGGCGCTCGGCGACCTGCGGCGCGCCAAGATCACGAACGCCACCCGCTGGGGCCGAGGCGTCGACCTCGAGACCTACCATCCGCGCAACAAGCACGAGCAGAGCGTGCGCAGCAGCCGCAAGCGCCTGGGCGCCGACTCGCGCACCATCATCGGCTACGTGGGCAGGCTCGCGCCCGAGAAGCAGGTCGAGCGCCTCGCCTCGCTCAGGGGGCTCGACGACGTGCAGCTGGTCGTCGTGGGCGATGGGCCGTCGGAGCCGAGCATCCGGAAGGCCCTCAAGGGGGTCCCGGTTCATTTCGCCGGGCGACTCGGCGGCCGAGACCTGGCCATGGCCTACGCGAGTTTCGACGTCTTCGTGCACACGGGGACGGAAGAGACCTTCGGGCAGACGATCCAGGAGGCCCACGCCAGTGGCCTGCCCGTCGTCGCCCCCTACGCGGGCGGGCCCATCGACCTCATCGAGCACGGCGTCGACGGATTCCACTTCGACCCCGACCGAGCAGGCGACCTCGATCTGCGGGTCATGCTCGAGAAGCTCGTCGACGCTCCCGAGCTGCGTGCCAGGATGGGCGAGGCCGGCCGCCGCCGAGTGCTCTCGCGCTCGTGGGAGAGCGTCTGCGACGAGCTGCTCGGCCACTATGCCGACGTGTTGGCCGAGGCGCGGCGCCCCGTCACGCTGCCGCTCGCCTGAACGGCCCGGTCCATGCCTTGGCCTCACGCAGACAAGGCCGCCAAGGAAGGTTAACCTTGCCAGCCGGAAACGGCGGGAGGCGTAGTCTAGGCGGGTATCAACATGCCCAACGCAGTGTGGTTGGGAGCTGCCGCTCAGTCTTCACCTTCTCGGCGCAAGAGTCCTGAGCGGAAGAACGCAACGCGACAGAAGGGCAATCCCGTGTCAGCCGTACAGACACCAGCTCCGGCGGGCTCGACAGCCCCGAAGAACACAGCGAAGAAGCCGCGACGCGGCGGCACGCTGTACCGGGGGAACGAGGGCATGTGGTCCTGGGTCCTCCACCGCATCACCGGCGTCTCCATCTTCTTCTTCCTGATCGTGCACGTGCTCGACACGTCGCTCGTGCGCGTCAGTCCTGAGGCCTACAACGCGGCCATCCACACCTACCAGACGCCCATCATGGGCATCGGCGAGGTCGGACTCGTGGCAGCCATCTGCTACCACGCGTTCAACGGAATCCGCATCATCCTCATCGACTTCCTGCCCGGCGGCGCGAAGTACCAGAAGCTCATGTTCTGGATCGTCATCGGCCTCTGCGTCGTCACGATGCTCGGCTTCACGCCCCGCCACCTCATCAACGTGTTCAGCCACTAGGAGGGAGCTGCCATGACTATCGAAACCATCGAGTACCCCCGTTCAGCAGCTGCCGCCAAGAACAGCACCAACTGGGAGCGCATCGGCTGGGCGTTCATGCGCGTGTCCGGTGTGCTGCTGGTCATCCTCATCTTCGGCCACCTCTTCACGAACCTCATGGTCGGCCAGGGCGTCGCCGCCATCGACTTCGCGTTCGTCGCCGGCAAGATGGCAGACCCCTTCTGGGTGGTCTGGGACACGCTCATGCTGGTCCTCGCGTTCATCCACGGCGCCAACGGCATGCGCACGATCATCAACGACTACGTGTCGAAGGCGAGCACGCGTCGCGCACTGCAGGTCACGCTGTTCCTCGTCACGACGGTGCTCATCGTCCTCGGCCTCCTCGTGATCTACACGTTCGACCCGTGCCCCGCGAACGGCGCAGCCGAGAACCTGCCGAGCTTCTGCCCGGCCTAGCCGACCCGCTCGGCCACACGACTTCCACCACCTCAGAAAGAAGAGCCACAGACATATGGCAGAGAAGCTCGCTCCGACGCGCACCGTCGACGGCGTCCACTACCACCAGCACGAGATCGTCATCGTGGGCGCCGGCGGCGCCGGGATGCGCGCGGCCATCGAGGCCGCGCAGGGCGCTGACACGGCTGTCGTCACGAAGCTCTACCCGACTCGCTCGCACACCGGTGCGGCGCAGGGCGGCATGGCGGCGGCTCTCGCGAACGTCGAGGACGACAACTGGGAGTGGCACACGTACGACACCGTCAAGGGCGGCGACTACATCGTCGACCAGGACTCTGCCGAGATCCTCGCGAAGGAGGCCATCGAGGCGGTCATCGACCTCGAGAACATGGGCCTGCCCTTCAACCGCACCCCGGAGGGCAAGATCGACCAGCGTCGCTTCGGCGGCCACACGCGCGACCACGGCAAGGCGCCGGTTCGCCGCGCCTGCTACGCGGCTGACCGCACGGGTCACATGATCCTCCAGACGCTCTACCAGAACTGCGTCAAGCACAACGTCAAGTTCTTCAACGAGTTCTATGCGCTCGACATCGTCATGACCGAGGTCGACGGCCAGGAGGTCCCTGCGGCCATCGTGGCACTCGAGCTCAAGACGGGCGAGCTGCACGTCTTCCAGGGCAAGGCCTTCATCTTCGCGACCGGCGGCTTCGGCAAGGTCTTCAAGACGACCTCGAACGCGCACACCCTCACGGGTGACGGCATGGGCATCGTCTGGCGCCGTGGCCTCCCGCTCGAGGACATGGAGTTCTACCAGTTCCACCCCACCGGCCTGGCCGGCCTCGGCATCCTCCTCACCGAGGGTGCGCGCGGCGAGGGCGCCATCCTCCGCAACGCCTCGGGCGAGCGCTTCATGGAGCGCTACGCGCCGACCATCAAGGACCTCGCGCCCCGCGACATCGTGGCTCGTTCCATGGTGCAGGAAGTGCTCGACGGCCGCGGCGCCGGCCCGCACAAGGACTACGTGTACCTCGACTGCACCCACCTCGGTGCCGAGGTGCTCGAGACGAAGCTGCCCGACATCACCGAGTTCGCGCGCACCTACCTCGGCGTCGACCCCGTCACCGAGCCGGTACCCGTGTACCCGACCGCGCACTACGCGATGGGCGGCATCCCGACGAACAACGCCGGCGAGGTGCTCTCCGACAACGAGACCGTCATCCCCGGCCTCTACGCGGCCGGCGAGTGCGCCTGCGTCTCGGTGCACGGCTCGAACCGCCTCGGCACCAACTCGCTGCTCGACATCAACGTCTTCGGCAAGCGCAGCGGCCGCAACGCCGTCGAGTACGTCAAGACCGCCGAGTTCGCTCCCCTGCCCGACGACGCAGCGGCGTTCGTCAAGGGCATGGTCGACGACCTGCAGGCATCGACCGGCACCGAGTCGGTCGCCGGCCTGCGTCGTGAGCTGCAGGAGACGATGGACAAGAACGCCCAGGTCTTCCGCACCTCGGAGACGCTGACCGAGGCGACGAAGGTCATCCACTCCCTCCGCGAGCGGTACACCGAGATCTCGGTCTTCGACAAGGGCAAGCGCTACAACACGGAACTGCTCGAGGGCATCGAGCTCGGCTTCCTGCTCGACCTCGCCGAGGTGCTCGTGTACTGCGCCCTCAACCGCGAGGAGAGCCGCGGCGGCCACATGCGCGACGACTTCCCGAAGCGCGACGACGTCAACTGGATGCACCACACCATGGCGTACCTCACGGGCGACCGGAAGTCTCCCGACCCCGCAGACCACATCCGTCTCGACAAGAAGCCCGTGCGCGTGACGCGCTACGAGCCGACCGAGCGCAAGTACTAGGAAGGGCTTCACAGAATGACTGCTGCAACGACTGAAGCACCCGAGGCGCCCATCGAGGCTCCCAAGCCGTTCACGGTGACGCTCAACGTGCGCCGCTACAGCCCCGAGACGGACACCGAGCCGTACTGGGAGGCGTTCGATGTCGAGATGTACCCGACCGACCGCATCCTCGACGCCCTGCACCGCATCAAGTGGGACCAGGACGGCTCGCTCGCGTTCCGTCGCTCCTGCGCACACGGCATCTGCGGCTCCGATGCGATGCGCATCAACGGCCGCAACCGACTCGCATGCAAGACGCTGGTCAAGGACCTCGACATCTCGAAGCCCATCTACGTCGAGGCCATCAAGGGGCTCCCCCTCGAGAAGGACCTCATCGTCGACATGGAGCCGTTCTTCGAGGCGTACCGCGAGGTGCAGCCCTTCCTGAAGGCTCAGGCCGAGCCGGAGAAGGGCAAGGAGCGCTTCCAGTCGATCGCCGACCGCGAGCGCTTCGACGACACCACCAAGTGCATCCTGTGCGCCGCGTGCACCACGTCGTGCCCCGTGTTCTGGACCGACGGCCAGTACTTCGGACCTGCCGCCATCGTGAACGCGCACCGCTTCATCTTCGACTCCCGTGACGAGGACGCGAAGGTCCGCCTCGACATCCTCAACGACCGCGAGGGCGTCTGGCGCTGCCGCACGACCTTCAACTGCACCGAGGCCTGCCCGCGAGGCATCCAGGTGACGAAGGCGATCGCCGAGGTCAAGCAGGCAATGCTGAAGGGCCGCGTCTAGCCACGACGTCAGCACCAGCGAAAGGGAGCAGCCGTACTCGGCTGCTCCCTTTCTCGCGTGGAGGTGGTGGCCGAGCGCGCGCCCTCCCCGCCGAGGGCACCGCGCGCGCCTAGCCTGCCTCTATGACCACCCCCGGGGCAGCCCATGAGACCAGCGTCGTCAAGGAACGGACGGCTCCGGATGCGCGAGACCCCCGTAAGCCAGACGGGCTGAGGAACGTGGTCGGCCCGGCCTGGCGGTACATCCTCATGCGCGCCATCCGGGAGTTCCTCCGCGACCGCTGCACGGTCCTGGCCGCGGCGCTCACCTTCTTCATGCTGCTCGGCCTGTTCCCCGCGCTCCTGGCGCTGATGTCGGTCATCGGCCTGTTCGGGCTGACCGACACGGCGGTGTCCTTCATCGACGAGATGTCGACGCACCTCGCCGACCCGACGTTCGCGGAGACGCTGCGGAGCACGGTGCTGCAGCTGGGCGAGTCGCAGGGCGCAGGCACGGCGTTCATCGTCGGTCTGCTCGGCGCACTGTGGTCTGCGTCGGGCTACGTGAACTGCTTCTCGCACGCGATGAACACGGTGTACGAGATCGACGAGGGGCGGCCGTTCTGGAAGCTGCGCCCCACCATGATGCTGTGGACGATCGTGCTCCTGCTGCTCATGCTGGTGATCTTCGCCATCCTCGCCCTCTCGGGACCGGTGGCCTCGGCCATCGGCGGCATCATCGGTCTGGGCGACGCGTCGCTGACCGTATGGAGCTTCGCGAGGTGGCCGATCGTGCTGCTCGTGGTGATCGTGATGATCGCCGTCCTGTTCTACGGCACGCCGAACGTCAAGCTGCCGAAGTTCAAGTGGATGACGCTCGGCGCGTTCATCGCACTCTTCGTGACGGGCATCGCGAGCGCTGGCTTCTTCTTCTACGTGGCGAACTTCAGCAGCTACGAGCGCCTCTACGGCAGCGTTGCCGGTGTCATCGTCGGGCTCCTGTGGCTGTGGATCGTGAACCTCGCCCTGCTCTTCGGTGCGCAGTGCGATGCGGAGATCGAGCGTGTCCGGCAGCTGCGGGGCGGCATCGCGGCGGAGCAGAGCATCCAGCTGCCTCCGCGCGACACCAAGGCCAGCGCCAAGCGCCTGGAACAGATCGAGAAGGACGTCGTTCGGGGGCGCGAGCTGAGGCATCGCGCAGAGTAGCCGACACCCTCCGGCGCACCGTGTGCGCGTGCAACCGGGCTCGAGTTGGACATACTTGTATAGACATGTATGCTGATCTCGCGATCCGGCAAGGTCAACAACATGTACATACTTGAATATGCTTGTATGTACTTGTAGTCACGATCGAGCTGTACGCCACGATGCAAAGGAGCATTCGGTGAAGAAACTGATCAACACACCCGCGACCGTCCTCGACGAGTTCATGCGCGGGTTCGCGCGTGCCAACTCGTCGCTCGTCACGCTGCACACCGATCCCGTGCACTTCTCGAGGGCGGCGCCCGCCGCCTCCCCCAAGGTGGGCGTCATCTCGGGCGGCGGTTCCGGGCACGAGCCGCTCGGCGGAGGCTACGTCGGCGCCGGGATGCTCGACGCAGCCGCACCCGGAGCGTTCTTCAGCTCCCCCACCCCCGACCAGATCCTCGCGGCGACGAGCTCCGCCGATCAGGGCCGCGGCGTCGTCCACCTCGTCCTCAACTACACGGGTGACATCCTCAACTTCGAGGCCGCGGCAGAGCTCGCCGACCTCGCGGGCATCGAGGTCGAGACGGTCGTGCTCGACGATGACGTCGCGGTCGAGGACTCGACCTACACGGCAGGTCGCCGCGGCGTCGCTGGCACGATCGTCACGATGAAGCTGGCCGGGGCCGCAGCCGAACGCGGTGACGACCTCGCCGACGTGGTCCGCATCGCCAAGAAGGCCAACACGAACATGGGCACGATGGGCCTCGCGCTCGAAGCGTGCACCGTCCCCACCGTCGGCAGGCCTTCGTTCGATCTCGGACCCAACGAGATCGAGATCGGCATCGGCGTGCACGGTGAGCCCGGGGTTCGACGCGGCGAGATGACGACGGCCGACGAGATCACCGACATCCTCCTCGAGCGTGTGATCAGCGACCTCGAGATCACCTCGGGAGACCGGGTCCTGCTGTTCGTGAACGGCCTCGGAGGGACCCCCCTCTCCGAGCAGTTCATCCTCTTCAACCACGCCGCTGATGTCCTCGACGACCTCGGGGTGACCATCGAGCGCAGCCTGGTGGGCAACTACTTCACCTCGCTCGAGATGAAGGGCGCCTCCATCACCCTCCTGCGCCTCGACGACGAACTCACCGAGCTGTTCGATGCCCCCGTCCACACGAGCGGATGGCGGGCGGGCGCATGACCGACGAACTCGACACCGGCTGGGCGATCGCCTGGGTGCAGGCAGCGGCCGCCGACGTCCTGACGGCACGCACGGAGCTCATCGAGCTCGACAGGGCCATCGGCGACGGCGACCACGGCGAGAATCTGAGTCGGGGTCTCGCAGCCGCGGCGACAGCCGTCGGGGAAGGCACCCCCATCAGCGTCAAGGAGGTGTTCGCCGTCACCGCCAAGACGCTCATGTCGACGGTCGGCGGCGCATCCGGCCCCCTGTACGGCTCGGTCTTCATCGGAGCGGCGAAGTGCTCGACGCTCCCACTCGACGGCGCCGGGGTCGCGACGATGCTCGAGAGCGCGCTCGAGAGCCTCATGAAACGCGGCAAGGCGCACGCCGGCGAGAAGACGATGGTGGACGCCTGGACCCCGGCGGTCGAGGCGGCGAAGGCGGCCGCCGCCGCCGGTGCGGGCCCGGCGGAGACGCTGGCGGCCGCCGCGGAGGCAGCCGCAGCAGGCGCGGTCGCCACGGAGCCGCTCATCGCGACGAAGGGGCGTGCCAGCTACCTGGGCGAGCGCTCGCGAGGGCACCGAGACCCCGGCGCCCAGTCCACGGCGATCATCCTCGCGACCGCCGCCAGCACGGCGGCATCCAGGAGCTGACGAGTGACGGACCAACGCAGGCCCCTCACCCGTGACCTTCCGCATCCACCCGCTCCACGACCGAACCCAGCGGCTTCACGCGCCGACCCAACCACGTAGGAGAACACCATGACCTTCGCAAGCACGCGGCGGCTCGCTGCCGCCGCCCGGGCTGGCGGGTATGCGATCCCCGCCGTCAACATCGTCGACCAGCTGTCGCTGCAGGCCACCGTCGCCGCGGCGCAGGCCGCGAACTCGCCGATCATCCTGCAGACGTCCGTCAAGACCCTCAAGGTCGTCGGCGCCGCGCAGCTCGCCGCCGCCGCGCGCATCGCCGCTGATGCCGTCGACGTGCCGGTCGCACTGCACCTCGACCACTGCCCCGACCGTGCCGTCATCACCGAGGCGATCGCGCAGGGCTGGAGCTCCGTGCTCTTCGACGCCTCCGACCGGGGTCTCGACCAGGCGTGGGCAGAGACCCGCGAGGTCGTCCAGGAGGCGCACGCAGCAGGAGTCGACGTCGAGTCGGAGATCGAGAACATCGTCGGCGTGGAAGACGGCGTCGGCTCGGACGAGGCCACGCACGCCTACTCGGTCGACACCCTGCTCGAGGTGGCGAACGACACGGGCACGGACCTGTTGGCCCCGCAGCTGGGCACGGCGCACGGCCTCTACACCGCGAACCCGACGCTGCTCTTCGACCGGGCGGCCGAGTTCTCGAGCCGCACCGATATCCCGATCGTCCTGCACGGCGGCACCGGCCTCTCGGCAGAGGACTTCGCGCGCTTCATCGCCTCCGGCACCTCGAAGATCAACATCTCCACGGCGCTCAAGCTCGCCTACCTGCACTCGGCGCACCGCCACCTCGTCGCCGCAGAGGCAAGCGGGAAATGGGAGCCGGTGAAGCTCTTCGCGGAACAGGTCGAGGCGGTCACGGCGACCGTCACCGAGCACATCGACCTCTTCGGAAGCCGCGACACTGCGAACGGGGCAGCGGCATGACGCGCGCACTGATCCTCGACTGCGATGGAGTCCTGGCCGACACGGAGCTCGACGGTCACCTCGTCGCCTTCAACCGGGTCTTCGACGAGCTCGGGCTGGGCTTCCAGTGGAGCGCCGACGAGTACGGCGAGCTGCTGCGGGTGGGTGGGGGCAAGGAGCGCTTCAAGGCCTACCTGGGTGAGCATCCCGAGTTCGCCCCCGCTGATTCGGCCGAGCTGGACGCACTCGTCGCGGACGTGCACCAGCGGAAGTCGGCGGCGTACGTGGAGATCATGGGCTCAGGCAGGGTGCCTGGCCGCCCCGGCGTTCGCCGCCTCATCGCGGAGGCGCTGGACGCCGGCTGGGTCGTCGCCGTCGCGTCCACGTCGGCACTCGGCAGCGTGGAGGCCGTGCTCGACACCGTGATCGGTGCGGACCTGCGGTCCCGTCTTGCCGGAGTCTTCGCCGGCGACGTCGTGCCCGCAAAGAAGCCGGCCCCGGACATCTACCTCCTCACGCTCGACACGCTCGGGCTCGCGAAGGACGAGGCGGTCGTCATCGAGGACTCGTGGGGCGGCGCGCAGGCTGCCGCTGCTGCGGGCCTGGCGCACATCGTCACGGTCAGCCACTTCACGGCGGACGACGACTTCCCCGCCGCGACGAGTGTCGTCTCCCATCTCGGCGAGGCCGGCGCCCCGTCGACCACGCTGCGCGGCGCCGACCTCACTCGCGCTGATGGAACCATCACCGTCGCCTCGCTGGAGGCAGCGCTGGCGGCGTGATGCCGTGCGAGGTGCACGAGACCTGACTCTCCGACAGGCGGTGCCCGCAGAGACCCGCACGAAGAAGAACGGGCCCCGACCGAGGATGGATGCTCCTCCCCGGTCGGGGCCCGTTCGTGTCGCTCGCGGCTGCCGCATCCGCTGCGTCAGAGCGAGTAGGAGAACTCCAGCCGGACCTTGTCGCCGCGGAACAGGATGCGCGTGAATTCGAAGGGCGTGCCGTCGTCGTTCGAGATGCGCTGCTCAAGCAGGAGCACCGGGGTGCCGGTTCGCGCCTTGAGGGTCGTGAGTGTGGACTTCGACGGCACCGACGACTCGAGGGTCTCGATGACGTTCGCCATCCGCAGCTGGTGGTTCTCCTCCAGCACCGTGCACAGCTGGCGGGTGACGAGGTCGGCTTCGAGCAGCTTGGGCGCGAGTCGCTCTGGCACGTACGACTCGTGGATGCTGATGGGCTCGTCTTCCGCGTATCGGAGCCTGCGGACCATGAAGAGGCTCTCGGTCTCGCCGATGCCGAGGATCTGGCCGATGCGGCCTCCCCCAGCGATGCGCTCGAGCTCGAGCATCTCGGTGCGGGTCGCGAATCCCTGCTGCTCGAGCTGCTCGCGGATGCCCTGATACGACGGCGACTTCGTGCTGATCTTCTGGTGGGCGACGAACGTGCCCTTGCCGTGGACCCTGAACAGGAGCCCCTCGTCGACGAGCTTGGAGAGCACGTTGCGCGCCGTCATCCGGCTGATGCCGTAGATCTGGTTCAGCTCGTTCTCGGAGGGAATGCGCTGATCAGGCTTCCATTCTCCGCTCTGGATCTTCGAGCGCAGCACGTCAGCGAGCTGCACGTAGAGCGGGACTGCCGCATTTCTGTCGAGCGTCTCTCCGCTGAGTCCTTGATCGGCCACGGTTTCACCAACGTCCTTAGATGCATATACATGTCTAGCCATGTACAGTAGGCTCTGTTCATGGCTCGCCCGGCCAATCCTATGTGAAGCCAGGACCGTGCATGTACAGACAACTGGGAAGCGCAGTGCAGCGCTGTCGCCCAGACAGATGAGCTCCTCACCAGGGAGCTCACGAGCGGAGGATCACACACTCGATGTCTACCATCAAGAACCTCAAGCCGAACGTGAGTTGGGTCCAGCTGGAGACCACCCAGGAGGACTGGGACGACGCAGCCCCGGAGCTCCTGCAGAACTTCGCGGTGCAGCTGCACCTCGTGCGGGCCTTCGAGGAGGAAGTCCTCAACCTCGCCGGCCAGAAGCTCATCAACGGCCCCGCCCACTCCTCGATCGGCCAGGAAGGCGCCGCCGTCGGCTCCTGCGTCCCCCTCACCCCCGCCGACCAGGTCAACGGCTCGCACCGAGGCCACCACCAGTTCCTCGCCAAGGTCTTCGGGTACGTGCAGCCGACGGGCTTCTCCGTCGACGACGAGCTGAGCCCCGAAGTGGTCGACGTGCTCTACCGCAGCCTCGCGGAGATCGCCGGCCTCAAGGACGGCTACTGCAAGGGCCGCGGTGGCTCCATGCACCTGCAGTGGAAGGAAGCCGGCGCTATGGGCACGAACGCCATCGTCGGCGGCGCGGTGCCCTTCGCGACCGGCTTCGCGTGGGCCGACAAGCACGCCGGAACCGACGCGGCCGCCGTCACGTACTTCGGCGACGGCGCGGCGAACATCGGCTCAGTGCTGGAGGCGTTCAACCTCGCCGCCGCCTGGAAGCTGCCGACGCTCTTCTTCATCGAGAACAACCAGTACGCGGTCTCGACGACCGTCGAGGAAGCGACAGGCGAATCCAGACTCTCCGGCCGCGGCCAGGGGTTCGGCATCCGCAGCTGGCGCGTCGACGGACAGGACACGCTCGCCGTCTATCTCGCCACGCAGCAGGCCCTCGAGCACATGCGAGCAGGCGAGGGCCCCGCGATCATCGAAGCGGACACCTACCGGTACTTCCACCAGAACGGCCCATTCCCGGGCAGCGCGTTCGGCTACCGCTCGAAAGACGAGGAGCAGGGCTGGCGCGACCGCGACCCCATCGCGCTCGTCGAGGCGCACCTCGAGCGGCGGGGCATCGCGACGCGTGAACAGCTCGACAGCCTGGCCGGCCGCATCAAGGAGGTCATGACCGAGGTGGGTTCGCGCATCGTCGAACCCGACGCCTCCGGGCGCCCGGGCAAGCTGCAGATCAAGCAGAGCCTGTGGCCGTCGACGGACTTCATCGACATCGGCATCCGCGGCGAGGCCCCGGAGTTCACGGGCGACGTCAAGGAGTGGGGCGACTTCGCCGATGACGAGCTCGAGAAGCGCAAGTTCGTCGACGTCGTCGCGGCCGTCATGGATCGCCGCATGGAGACGGACGACAGCGTCATCGTGCTCGGCGAGGACGTGCACAAGCTCAGCGGCGGTTCCCGCGGCGCTACGAAGGGGCTCGCGGAGAAGTACCCGGGTCGCGTGCTCGGCACCCCGATCAGCGAGGCCGCGTTCACTGGCCTCGGCGGGGGCATCGCGCTCGACGGCCGCTACTACCCCGTCATCGAGCTCATGTACGCCGACTTCCTCTGGGTGGCCGCAGACCAGCTCTTCAACCAGATCGGCAAGGCCCGCCACATGTTCGGCGGCGAGCACGACATGCCGCTCATCCTGCGCATCAAGATCGGCACGTCGACCGGATACGGCTCGCAGCACTCCATGGACCCGGCGGGCATCCTCGCCACTTCCGTGGGATGGCGCATCATCGCCCCATCCACGGCCGTCGACTACGTCGGCCTCCTGAACACGGCCATGCGCACGAAGGACCCGGTCGCCGTGCTCGAGCACGACGCCGACCTGTACAAGACGGAGGGCCTCGCGCCGAAGGATCTCGACTACGAGCTCCCCCTCGGCAAGGCCGCTGTGCGGCGCGAGGGTTCCGGCGTGACGGTCATCTCGTACCTCTCGATGGTGAAGCGCGCGCTGGACGCCGTCGAGGAGTCCGGCGTCGACGGCGAGGTCATCGACCTCCGCTGGCTCGACCGCGCCAGCATCGACTGGGACACGCTCGAGGCGTCCATCAAGAAGACGAACCGCGTCGTCATCGTCGAGCAGGGCGCGCAGGGCACCTCCTACGGCGCTTGGCTCGCAGACGCCATCCAGCAGCGCCTCTTCGACTGGCTCGACGCCCCCGTCGCGCGAGTCCACGGCGGCGAGGCATCCCCGAGCATTTCCAAGGCGCTCGAAGAGGCCGCGAACGCCACGACGGCCGACATCGTCGCGGCCCTCAAGGCCTTCTGAGCGAGAGAGAGAACCTGACATGGCAACATTCCTCAGGATGCCCGGAGTCTCCGCCGACTCCGATGAGGCCGCACTCGAGAACTGGCTCGTCGCAGCCGGCGCCTCGGTCAAGAAGGGCGAAGCCGTCGCCGCCGTGGAGACGGAGAAGGCGGTCGTCGACATCGTCGCAGAGCTCGACGGCGTCGTGCACACGCTCCTCGCCGACGTCGGCGACATGGTTCCCGTCGGGGACCCCATCGCGATCGTGCTCGCAGTCGGCGAGGACCCCTCTGCAGCCGCCGAGCTCGCCGCCCAGCTCAGCGGAACCCCGGCCAGCGCCGAGGTCGTGCCGAGCGCGCCGGCTGCAACCGCAGCGTCTGCGTCCGTCGCCGAAGACGAGGCCGCCCCCGTGAACCCGGATCCAGTGTCGGCCGAGGCGGCGCAGGACGATGCCTCCACGGGCTCAACCGCCGACGCGTCGTGCGCCACCGGCTCGACCGGCAGGTCGTGCGACCCGGGGCCGAAGGGCGGTCGCATCTTCGCGAGCCCCCTCGCTCGTCGCCTCGCGAAGGAGTACGGGCTGTCGATCGAGGACCTCGACGGCACGGGGCCGAACGGGCGGATCGTGCGCGACGATGTCGAACGGGCACGCGCGTCCGCCGCCACCCCGGCCGCAGCCGCTCCCGCACCACAGCGCGCTGCCGCACAGCCGGCACCCACCCCGGCTGCCGACATCGACCTCCCGGAGGGAGGGGAGGCGACGCCGCACAGCAAGCTGCGCAGGCTCATCGCGAACCGCCTCCAGACCTCGAAGCGCGACGCCCCGCACTTCTACCTCGAGGCGACGCTGCGCGTCGACGAGCTGCTTGCCCTGCGCACACAGCTCAACGAGGCGAGCGAGATCCGAATCTCCGTCAACGACCTCTTCGTGAAGGCCGCCGCCCTCGCACTCCGGGACGTGCCCGAGCTCAACGTGATCTGGACGCCGGACGCCGTGGTGTCCTTCGCGACCCAGGATGTGGCGGTCGCGGTGGCCAGCGAGCGCGGCCTCGTGACGCCCGTCATCGCGAACGCCGGGGCGCTCAGCATCGGGGCCCTCGCGGCGAAGGTGAAGGACGCGGTGGCGCGCGCCAACGAGGGCCGGCTCCAGCAGAGCGAGCTGCAAGGCGGCGCCATCTCGGTGACCAACCTCGGCATGTTCGGCGTCGACGCGTTCTCGGCCATCATCAATCCGCCGCACTCCGCGATCCTCGCCGTGGGCGCGGCGCGCAAGGTGCCGGTTGTGCTCGACGACGACACGCTCGGAGTCGGCACCGTCGTCACCGTGACGCTGTCCGTCGACCACAGGCCCGTCGACGGCATCATCGCCGCCAGGTGGCTGGCCAGGCTCCGCGAGCTCATCGAGAAGCCGCTGGGTCTCCTCATCTAGCCCGGGGCTCCTTCCCCGGGCGAGGCCACACCCCGCCAGGGAACCGGCCGAACAGGAGGGGCGGACACCACGCGGTGTCCGCCCCTCCTGCTGTGCGCGCACCCTCGTGGGCGACGGGTCCTGTCGACCCACCCCGCCGCCTTCCACGCTCAGCACCCCCTCGCCAGCCCCCAGCGATCTTCTGACCAACATGAGTGCACGAATCGTGCCTGCCGAGCCTCCGCTGCGCCCGACGCCGTGTTCGTGCACCGATGTTGGTCAGCGTTGACCGAACCCGCCCTGGACCTCACCCGAGCGGCAGGCTGATGCCCGGGATGTGCCACCGGGGCGCGAAGAAGGGCCGGACACCGTGGGATGTCCGGCCCTTCGTCCCTACGCGCCGCGTGGCCCTTTCCCTCGAGAAAGTCGGCGCGGAGTCTCTACAGCCCGCCGCCAGCCGCGTCTGCCCTGGCGATGACCTTGTCCAGGAACTCGTCGGTCCAGGCTCCGCCGACGACGAGGAGGTCTGCCAGCGTCAGCCGATCGCGCATGAACGGCAGCGCGGACAGCGCCCACCTCGCCGTCTCGGCGTCGACGGGCGGCGTCAGCTCGCGGAGGCGAGTCGGCGCACCCCATGCGCGCAGCGTGCCGACGACCGCCTCCGGCGTGACGAGCTGCGCCCGCACCTCGGCGAGCACGCCTGGTGCGAGCCCGTCGCCGCCCTGCCAGAGCGCGCGCTTGCGCTCGACGTTGGCGGCGCACGTGGCGCCCAGGCGGCCGCTCGCATCGACCCGCGACCAGACCTCGCTCACCCGCTCCTCGAGGTCGTCGGGATACGCGGAGCCCGGTGCGAGGCGCACGAGCCCCTCGCTCAGCGCGACATCCCACAGCGCCGCGCTGAGCACCGTCGCGACCCCGACCTGCGCGCCGTGCAGGTCGTGCGGCTGGTCCTGTGCCATGGCGGACATGTCGAGGATGTGGCTGAGGAGATGCTCGTTGCCCGAGAGCGGCGCGGTCGTGCCGAGTGCGCCGATGATGAGGCCGCCGACGGTGAGGGCGTCGACCAGCGCGGGCATGGCGCCGGGGGCGTGCGCCCCGGCGGCGAGGCGAGCGACCGCGTCACGGATCGGCACGAGCGCCGCCGCGTCTGCCCGCGTGCCCTGCAGGGCGGACGCGAGCAGCCAGTCGGCGCCGGAGCAGCCGATGGCAACCGCGTCGCCGACACCGGCGGCCACGAGGCGGGCCGGTGAACGCTCGAGGGCATCCGCGTCGATGAGGAGCGCGTCCGGCCACCGCGTGGGCGTCGTGGACTTCGCCCCGCCGCGCACGAGCACGCTGAGCGAGTCGGCGAAGCCGTTGACGGAGGGCGCGCTCTGCACCGCGACGAGCAGCACCCCAGCTGAGGCGACCGCCTTGCCGAGATCGGTGACGGTGCCGGAGCCGACGGTAACCACCGCCCGCGCTCCATCGACTGCGGACGCTGCGCTCGCGACGGTCGCCTCGTCGAGGACCAGCCCGTGCCCGCCGATCTCCAGGGCCGGGCGGCGCACGAAGTATCCCCCCGCGGCGAGCGCGGCCGTGACCTCCTCCCCGAGCTCGCCCGTCGAGGTGAGCTTCTGCGCGCTGTCCGCGAGCAGCGCGACGTCGGCACCGTCGGGCACGCCGAGGTCTCGCAGCACGCGACCGACCGCGAGGCGCACATCCGCTTCGTAGCGCAGCACCCGGAGCTTGCCGCCGGAGGCCTCGAATGCGTATGCCTGCAGTACTGCCGTCATGCGGCGGCCTCCCGTTCGGTTGTGGTCAGGTCGCGTTCGAGCCTGCTCCAGGCACCTGAGCGGTGCAGGTCCACGAGTTGGTCGATGCCGGACAGCACCACGTGCGGCCGTTCGGCTCCCGGCGCGAGCTCGGCATCGCCGGGCTGCGCCTCGCCGGTGAGCACGAGCGCCGTGCCGGCACCCCAGGCCCTGCCGAACGCCATGTCGGTCGCGAGTCGGTCGCCGACCATCACGGTGCGCTGCGGGTCGAGCCCACGAGCGCCCGCGATGACGTCGAAGAAGTCGACGCTCGGCTTCCCGAAGACCGCGACGCAGCGGGTGCCCGTGCCGGCCTCGATGGCCGCCGTCACGCAGGCCGCGTCCGGCTCCCCTCTGCCGCCCGGGAACGGGCAGTACCGGTCGGGGTTGGTGGCCACGAGCTCCGCGCGCTTGTGCATCCAGATGGCGTCGAACGCGATCTGCAGCTTTCGGTAGTCGAAGTGGCGATCGTAGGAGGCGACGACGAGGTCGATCGCCTCCGGGTCCTCGCTCACGGTGATGCCCGCAGCGATGAGCGCGCCGAGGAGCGGCTGCTCGCCGATGGGGAACACCGTCGCGCCCGGCCGGTGACGGGTGATCCATTCGACGGTGGCCACGAGGCTCGTGTACACGTCGCGCTCGTCGGTGGGGATGCCGAGGGCGGTGAGCTTCTCTGCGTAGTCGCCCGGCGTCTTGGTGGGGTTGTTGCTGCAGAACAGCACCGTGGCTCCCGCCTCCCGGAGCTCGATGACGGTGTCTCGGGCCCCGGGGAGCAGACCACCGCCGAGGTAGATCGTGCCATCGAGGTCGAAGAGGTACGCGTCTGGGACGTCGGCTCTCACTGCTCGTCGGCCCTGGTCGCCGCCTGCAGCTCGTCCCAGATGGGCAGCATCGCGGTGCGGATGCTGCGGTAGACGGGGAAGAAGCGGTCGTAGATCTTCGTGTTGTCGCGGTTGGGCTCGTACGTGCGGACGATGTTGACGGTCGCGTCGGCGCCCTGGGCGTAGGACGCGAAGACGCCGGCTCCGACGCCCGCAACGATGGCGGCGCCCTTGGCGCCGAACTCGGTGCCCGCCGGGACGATGATCGTCCGACCGAGCACGTCCGCGAAGATCTGGCACCAGACGGCGCTGTTCGCACCGCCCCCGGCCATGCGCACGGTCTTGACCTCGGTCGGGATGGAGTCGAGGCAGTCGCGGATGCCGTAGGCGACACCCTCGTAGACGGCGCGCAGCATGTGGCGGCGCGTGTGGGAGCCAGTGATGCCATTGAAGGAGCCGCGGGCGCTGGGCTTCACGAAGGGCGCGCGTTCGCCGCCCGGCGCGAGGTAGCCGTGGTACAGCACGCCCTCGGCTCCGACGGGGGTCTCGGTGACGACCTCGTCGAGGTAATCGAAGATGTCGATGTTCTTGCCGCGGGCTTCGAGCGAGAAGGCGGCGCCGAGCTCGGCGAGGAACCAGTCGAGGTTGGGCGTGCAGAAGTTCATGCCCATGGCGCGAATCCACGTGTCGGGGCTGTGCGGGATGACCCAGCCGGAGTCTGCGGGCTCGAAGCCGTGCTCGAGCGTGTCGGTCGCGACGGTGACGATGCCGGCGGTGCCGATCACGGCCATGCAGTCGCCTGGGCGGGCGACGCCGACGCCGAGCGAGGACGCGGTGATGTCCATCTGGCCCTTGTAGACGGGGGTACCCGCGATGAGTCCGGTGACGCCAGCAGCCTCCTCGGTGATCTCGCCAGCGAGGTCGGTGGAGGACTTGATCTTGGGCAGGACGTGCTTGATATCTTCGATGCCCCACGTGCGCAGGACCTCGTCTGACCATTGGCGGGTGCGTGCGTCGATGCCGGAGAGGCTGGCGTCGGAGGCATCGGTCGAGATGTCGCCGGTGAGGCGGTACTCGATCCAGTCCTTGCACCACAGCTGCGTGGCGCCTTCGAGGAGCTCGCGCTGGTTGTCGCGGCGCCAGCGGAGGATGGCGGAGGCGGTGCCGGCGTATGGGCCGGTGCCGCTGATGTCGAACTGCTTCGTGACGGTGCCGTCGGTGTACCACTCGTCGATGATGCTGCCCGTGCGGCCGTCCGTCCAGAGGATGGCGGGACCGGCCGGCTTGCCGTTCTTGTCGATGAGCCAGCTGCCGTCGCCTTGGCCGGTGACGGAGATCGCGATGATCTCGCGGGGCCGCACCGCGCTGCCGGTGATGGCGTCGCGGATGGCCGTGGTGGCGGCGATCCAGACGGTCTCCATGTCCTCTTCGGCCTCGTAGGACTTCGGGTTCGAGATGGGCACGTTCGCGGCACCTCTGCTGAGCTCCGTGCCGCGTTCGTCGAAGACGGCGGCCTTGATGACGGATGTTCCCGCGTCGATGCCGAGAAGGTACGAGGTCATTGGGGTGTTCCTCTCCATTGAGGTGCCAGTGCTGGCCTATCGCTCGTGACAGTAATACACCTGACCGAACTTGTCTAGCCATGCACAGTCTTGTACATGCTTGTACTTTGCTCCGGTCCTTGCCAGGATCGGAGCATGAAAGCTCTCCTCAAGTTCTCGCCAGCAGCCGGGGCTGTCGAACTGCGCGACGTGAAGGAGCCGAGCATCGCCGACGATGCCGTGCTCATCGACGTGGCCTACGGCGCCGTCTGCGGCACCGACCGGCACGCGATCGACAGCGTCGGCGACCAGCACACCCCGCGCATCCTGGGCCATGAAGCATCCGGCACCATCGCCGCCCTCGGCGACGGGGTCGTGCGTGCCGACCTGCAGATCGGCA
This sequence comes from Pseudoclavibacter sp. VKM Ac-2888, assembly GCF_015351285.1. Classification (NCBI taxonomy): domain Bacteria; kingdom Bacillati; phylum Actinomycetota; class Actinomycetes; order Micrococcales; family Microbacteriaceae; genus Pseudoclavibacter; species Pseudoclavibacter sp. VKM Ac-2888. The sequence goes on along the minus strand of NZ_JADKSM010000004.1, from coordinate 82,111 downwards.
CTCCGGTCACCTTCGAGACGGATGCCGTGCTCTGCATGCAGTGCACCTACTGCAGGTCCGAGCAGTACAACCGCTGCTCGAAGCGCACGGGCATCGGCACGACGACCGACGGCGCACTGGCGGACCGCATCGCGATGCCCGAACGCGCCGTGCACGCACTGCCACCGGGGGTGGGCCTCCGAGCGGCCGCGCTGACAGAGCCCCTCGCCGTGTCCGTGCACGCCGTCGTCGAGCGCTCCGCACCACTCGCCGGCGAGGTCGTCGTCGTGACCGGGCCTGGGGCGGTCGGGCAGCTGACAGCACTTGTCGCCCTCGCCGTGGGTGCGACGCCCATCCTCGTGGGGCGCAGCCGACATCGGGAGACGCTCGACCGCGCACTGGAGATGGGGATCCCGTACGTCGTGGACAGCGAGCGCGAATCGGTCGTCGAGCTCGTGAGGTCGCTCACGGGCGGACTCGGCGCGGCCGCCGTGTTCGAATGCTCCGGCAGCCCGGAGGTTGCAGAGAGCGCACTCGAGCTGCTCGCGAAGGGCGGTGAGCTCATCATGGTGGCGTTCTACACACGCAATCCGGACTTCGACATCGGCGCCGTCGTGAACCGAGAGCTGACCCTCAAGGGATCACGAGGGAAGCGCCCGTCAAGCTACCGCACGGCACTTCGGCTCATGGGCCAGGGGCGCATCGACACGGAAGCCGTGATCGGGCGCGAGCTCGCCCTGGAGGACTGGCGGGCAGGGATGGATCTCGTCGCGAAAGGCGTCAAGGTCGTCTTCCGCATCCACGACTAAGTGAACGCCATTCACCAAGCTTGGGGAATTCTCCGACAATCGACCCGGGGAATTCGGTGAATTGAATTGCATCCTCTGAAAGCTGCAATCACCCACAAAAAAGTCTCATTATGAAGCCCGCGACACGCCACCGAAGGCGCTCTATCTTGCAATAAACCTCTGGATTCAGAACACTTGTTGCATGGCCGCTCCCCCCGGCGCTCACCGATCCTCGCTGATCCTGAGCTCTCAACGTTCCGTCGTGGACGGAGTCTCGGCGAGCGCGGATGTGGAGACGGGGGTCGGTCGATTCTCGAGCGACGACCGCAACTGGCACCTGTCCGCCGCCGGCGTGGTCTTCGAGAACGGCTGCGTGTTCCGGGCCGAGGTCCGCACGGGACCGGTGCGGATCGAGAACGAGTCAGCGCGACAGCGCATCGTCCTCGGGCTGGTCCGCCAAGGACGACTCACCATCGACCCCACGGGTGCGTCGCACACGATCACGGCCAGCGGGGGCTTCTTCCTGGGGCCGGGAGCGCAGTCCTCGATGAGATTCGAGGAAGCCTCCGCCGTGATCCTCGCGTCGGTTCCCGCCCAGGTCGCGGCCGACCTCGGCGTGCGGGTCTCGAACCACAGCGGCGTGTTGCGCTCCGATACGGCGCTCGCACGCCCTGTGACCTCGTTCCTCGAGGTGCTCGCGCGGCTGGACGAGGATCCGACGGTCCTGTCCTCCTACTTCCTCCAGCAGCTGCTCCACGAGCAGTCGGGTGCGCTCCTGCTGAGCAGCGAGGGCTTCCACGCCGACGTGCAGGTCGGCACCCAGGGCCTCTACCCCCGCGCGCTGGAGCTCATGATCGTGCGACGCGCGGACCCCGACGTCTCGCCGTCGACCATCGCGCGGGATCTGAGTGTCTCCCTGCGGCAGCTCCAGAGGGAGTTCCACACGCACGGGGACGCTCCGGCCTCCGCGCTGCGACGCGCTCGAGCCGAGCTGGCGCACCAGCTGCTCAACGACGAGCGCTACGCGCAGGTGCCGGTCACCCAGCTCGCGGAGCTCTCCGGATTCTCCTCATCGCAGGTCATGCACCGCGTTCTGAAGCGGTATCAATTCAACGCAGTATCCGCTTCGCCCCAGAGCGCGTAGCCCTTCTCGCTGCATTCTGCATACTCTCGCCCTCGACCCGGGCAGGCTGAACGATTCGCGCCGTCTATCCGGCAGAACGCGACGGGATAAGCGCTCATTCCGTGCGCAAAAGCGATTCTTCATTCAATAGCGGGGAGCACTTGCTCGAACAACGTCGTCACTCGCGAGAGGTCTCCCCCCATGACCGATTCTTCCCCCAAAGCACCGAAGACCATTGATCGCCGCAACCTCGTGAAGGGTGCCGCCTGGTCGGTTCCCGTCATCGCGCTGGCGACCGCCGCACCCTTCGCCTCCTCGTCCCAGCTCGTCAACGTCGGCAACTTCCGCGTGGTCGGCGACTGCGGAGTCCTCGCCCTCATCGGCCCCGGGTTCGTGGTCACGGCGGGTGCGCAGCCCCTGCCGATCGGCACCCAGATCGACATCGTCGGCTCGGGTATCGCCAACATCGGCGTCTTCTCCGTCACGGGCGCCACCGCCAACGTCAACGTCCTCAGCGGAAACACGCGCCGGATCACGCTCACGTCGGCACTGCCCGCGAACGCGGCGCTCGAGCTGCGCACCACGCTGTCGATTTCCGTCGCGTTCACGCTCAACGCCACCGCGACGCTCCCGACCGGCTTCACGGCCGGGTCCACCGCGAAGCCGAGCGGCGCGGTCAGCTCGACGCTCGTCCTCTGCAGCGGGACCTGATTCGAACCACCCCTGGAGATTCGGTCCCTCCGCGAACGAGCGACGGAGGGACCGAACTCGACGAGGAGTTCAGTCCTCGCTCTTTCCCCACGCCGTCGGCCTGGGCCCCGATTCCGCTTCCGGGTCTGAGTCCGAGCTCGAGGTCACGGCGTCGAGCAGCACGAGGTCGCTCAGCCGGAGGAGTAGACGGGCATCATCGTCCTGCTGGCCGTGGACGAGCTGCACCACGAGCCTCGACACGGGCCCCCTCCAGGAGAGGCGGAGACTGCGCTGGCGCGACCCCAGGTTGCGGAACGGGTCGGCTTCCGAGCCATCACCCCCGAGGCCGCGTTCACGCTCGAAGGTCAGACCGGAGGAGGTGACGACGATCCGCGCATCCTCGTCATCGACGCCCGGGATCTTCAGCAGGGAGAACGAGACGCCCTGCACCGCTCGGCTGAAGGCGATGCTCAACCGCGTCGCCCTGCTCCCCCGAGCCGGCGGCACAGCAAGATGCCTCCCGACCCCCTTCAGCGCGGTGATCGTCGCCCGCTGCTGAACACCGACGCTGGAGTCGGTTGTGGCGTCGAACTGAAGATCGAGCGGACCGTTGGACGTGGAGGTGAGGACCTTGCCAACGGGCGCGCCGACACGGTAGCGACGCCAGGACACCAGGCTGACGGGCGACGTCGACGAAGAGGGGGTGCGCTGCAGGGCTCGCTGGAGCTTCGGGGGCAGTTCTTCCCCGGCGCGAGGGCCGGTATTCGATGCAGGCAACGGTGGAACGCTTTCAGTGACGGTTGTGATGGCGCGCGAACGCTCGAAGAGGGCGAGGGTTCAGCGCCGCCCAGGGTGGGGTGCGGGCTGGAACTCCCTGCATTCTTCTGCAGCACGGCGTCTCCTCGAGAACCGTGAAAACTTGCCCAAATGACCACCACTGCGCCTGATCGGCGCACGTGCCCAACACTGCCAACCAGCAGACTATGCGGGACCGCCTGGGACTTGGATGGTCCGAAGCCGTGTAATCGTCGCCAAAACCTCTCCGATCAAGCACAAAGGTACCCTCTGGATGTTCCAGAGGGCACCTCCGATCTCGCGGAAAGGGAGTCGCTACGCCACCTTCTTGGCCCACCCCATGGTGAGCTCCCGAGCAGCGCGCCAGCCGGCGTACATCGAGTCGGCCTCATCCCGCGAGCGCTGCGGCTCGAAGACCCGGTCGACCTTCCACTTGCTCTCGACCTCCTCGAGGTCGGCGAAGATGCCGGCCGACATCCCGCCGAGCAGCATGGCACCGAAGATGGTGGCCTCCGCGATCTTGGGACGCACGACTGGAATGCCGAGCACATCGGCCTGCAACTGGCAGAGCAGGTTGTTCTTGACGGCGCCGCCGTCGACGCGCAGCTCAGAGATGGAGATCTCGCCGCTCTGCGTCGCGGCCTCGACGACGTCGCGGGTCTGGAACACCATCGATTCCACGGCGGCGCGGATGATGTGCAGTCGGGTGGTCGCGTTGCTCATGCCGATGATGGCCGCGCGAGCGTGCGGGTCCCAGGTCGGCGCCGCGAGACCAGTGAAGGCGGGAATGAGGTACACCCCCTCGGTGCTGGCCACCTGTCCGGCGTACCACTCGCTGTCGGGGGCGGCGTGGATGAGCTGCAGGTCGTCGCGCAGCCACTGCATGGTCTTGCCCATGGCGAAGAGCACGCCCTCGATCTCGTACGAGGTCTTGCCCTCGACAGTCCAGGCCACGCTCGGGGTGAGCCCTTCGATGCGCTGCGGCTTGTCACCGGAGTTGATGTTCAGCACGCCAGCGGTGCCGTACGTCATCTTGCTCAGCCCCTTCCTGAAGGCGGCCTGCCCGAAGAGGCCAGCCTGCTGGTCGCCCAGGTTGCCGCCGATCGGCACTGGGGCCCCGAACGTCGCGCTGAGGTCGCCGACGATCTCGCCGCTCGGCACGATGTCGGCGAGCATCTTGCGAGGGATCCCGTAGTGACCGAGCAGCTCTTCATCCCACTGGAGCGTCTCGAGGTTCATCATCATGGTGCGGGAGGCGTTGGAGGTATCGGTCACGAAGGCCTTGCGGCCCGTCAGGTTCCAGATGAGCCACGTGTCGATCGTTCCGGCGAGCAGCTCGCCCGCCTCAGCTCTGGCCTGGGCGCCCGGCACCTGGTCGAGGATCCAGCGGATCTTGGAGGCCGTGTAGTACGCATCCGGGATCAGGCCCGTGCGCTCCTGGATGAGCGGGCCGATGCCCTGCTCGACCCAGCCTTCGACGACTTCCACCGAGTGCCTGGACGCCCACACGATGGCGTTGTAGATCGGCGCGCCCGTCTCCTTGTCCCACACCACTCCGGTCTCGCGCTGGTTGGTCATGCCGACCGCGCTGAGGTCGCTCGGCTCGAGGTTCGCGTCGCGCAGAGCGGCACGAATCACCTCGAGCTGGGTGTTGAGGATCTCGCGAGGGTTGTGCTCGATGAGGCCGGGTCGAGGGTAGAGCTGCGTGAGCTCCGCCTGGGCGAAGCCCACGACGTTGCAGTCCTCATCGATGATGAACGCGCGGGCACTCGTCGTGCCCTCGTCGATGCCGAGAATGTACTTTGCCATTTCGTCCCACTTCTTTGTGATCACGGGGCGGTGTTCCGCCAGAGCCGAGCGTACGATCGGTGTACGAACATGTCAATGCTTGCACATGCATGTATAGACTTGTATATGCTCATGGGAGTTCGCGTCAACGGTGACGCGTGTCGAGAAAGGCCTCGCCCATGGAAATCGACCTGTTCTCCATCCTCGCCGCACTGGCAGGTGGCTTCTTCGGAGCAGCGATCGGAAGTCTGCACGCCTTCGTCTTCACCGGTGTGCTCGTCATCGTCGGGTTCGTCGCACAAGTCGCGGTCCCGGATGCACCCATCATCAGCAGCCTCGCGTTCGGTCCCGCTTTCGGCCCCCACATCGCGTTCGCCGGCGGTGTCGCCGCGACCGCGTACGCGGCACGCCGCGGCTACATGGAGAACGGCAAGGACATCGTCCTGCCCCTCGCCGCACTCGCCAAGCCGGACGTGCTCGCCGTCGGAGCCGTCTTCGGGCTCTTCGGCTACTTCGTGCAGAAGCTCATCGCGATCATCCCCGGCTTCGGCGCCATCACCGACTCCGTCGCCCTGACCGTCGTCATCAGCGCCATCCTCGCCCGCGTCCTCTTCGGGCGCACCAAGGTCTTCGCCCGGAACAACTCAGGCAAGAGCGGCTTCGACTCCTTCGAGCCCAACGACGCCGGCTCCTGGATCCGCGCCCAGGAGAGCTTCGGCATCAACACGGCGCTCGGCGTCGGAGCGGGGCTCTTCGCCTCCTTCATCTCCATCACACTGCTGCAGGCCTTCCCGGAAGCCGCCAACGCGTCGACCTTCGTGTTCGGCATCTCTGCGCTCTCCCTGATCCTCCTCTCCGCAGGCCAGCCAGTGCCGGTCACGCACCACATCACGCTGCCGGCCTCCATCGCGGCCGCGACCTTCTACCCCCTGGTCGGCGAGAACGCCGCCCTCGCGATCATCATCGGCGCCGCGGCCGGCGTGCTGGGAGCCTGGTTCGGGGAACTCTTCGCCCGCCTGTGGCAGTCTCACGGCGACACGCACATCGACCCGCCGGCAGCAGCCATCTGGCCGGCGACGACGATCGTGCTCGGCCTCGGCGCCGTCCTCGGAGCCGCCGGCTGACGACGAGCTCCAAGCACCCGCCGCACCACGCAGCCGCTCGACGCCCGACCGCCTGACCTCGATCCGACCCGACCCGACCCGACCCGAAGGAGCACCCCCTCGTGCCAGCATCCGTGAACCTCGACACCGTGCGCGCAGTCGCACTCGATGTCGACGGGACCATCGCCGGAGCCGACCACCAGCTCACCCCGCGCACGACAGCAGCCCTCCGCTCGCTCGTCGAGCACGGCATCCCGGTGATCCTCCTCACCGGACGGGCGAGACAGAACGTGCTCGAGCTGGCGCGAGAGGCGGGCATCCGCAACACGGTCGCAAGCAACAACGGGGCGGTCATCTTCGACCCGGTGGAGGACACCAACACGACGATCACGCCGATGACGCACGCCGAGGCCAGGCGCATCCTGGACCTCGGCGCGCGCCTCGGGCTCGAACGCACCTGGTGGTCGGTCACCGACATCTACGTCGACCGGGACGGCGAGTGCTCGCGGATGCTGCGGGAGCTCAACGAGCGGGACATCATCGTCGGCGATCCCGACGAGCTGCCTGACGACATCACCAAGGTGATGCTCTTCGGCAGGGAGGCGGAACTCGACGAGGTCGCCGACCGCATCTTCGACGCCGCGCCGTCCGGCACCCGCTCCATGTACTGCTTCTTCGAGTTCGTGGCGCCGGATGCGACGAAGTGGCATGCGCTCGAGACCATGCTCGAGGAGCACGGCGTCGACCCAGCGCACACCCTCGGCCTCGGCGACGGCGGCAACGACCTCGCCTGGCTCACCCAGATCGGCTTCCCCTTCGCGATGGAGAACGCCCGCCAGGAGGTCAAGGACATCGCGATCGGCGTCGTCGGCCACCACGCCCACGACGGTGCCGCCGAGATCCTCGAGGAGCTGGCCAGGAGCATCGGCGCCGATGCCCCGGCACCGACCGCCAAGCAGCAGGAGCTCGCCGAGCAGCAGGAGGACCACTGATGGACATCGAATTCGTCCCCGCCGACCTCGCCCTCGAGCGCGACCTGATCCTCGCGAGCTACGTCTTCACGCTGCCGGCGAGCCAGGACGCGCACGCCGTCGTCCAGCGCTTCGCAGTCGGCCAGACCACCGGCACCTGGCTTCCCGTCCCCGGCCTCACGCGCGAGCTGCGCGACAGGCACGAGGCGCGCATCGTGCGCATCCAGCCCATCCCGGCCGCCGACACGACGACTTCGGCGCCAGACGACGCGAGCTGGTACTTCGCCACGATCGGCGTGCCGGCAGTGAACATCGGGGATTCGATCCCGCAGCTGCTCACGACGCTCATCGGCAACGACGCCTCCACGTCGCTCGAGGCGAAGCTCGTCGACCTCGAGTTCCCGCGAGCGCGCCTCGACGCGTTCGCTGGCCCCCGCTTCGGCATCGAGGGGCTCCGGCGGGTGCTCGACGTCGAGTCGCGCCCCCTGCTGCTCAACATGCTGAAGCCATGCACGGGCCTGACCCCCGACGAGGGCGCCGCGATCGCATACGAGACGGCACTCGGCGGCATCGACATGATCAAAGACGACGAGCTGCTCGGTAACACCGCCTTCTCGCCCGTCGTCGACCGTGTCATCGCCTACAACGAGGCGCTCGACCGCGCCGCGCAGGTCACCGGCCGGCGCACCATGTACATCCCGAACGTCTCCGACCGGCCGGACCGCATGCTCGACACTGCCAGACGAGCCGTGGATGCGGGAGCTCGCGCCGTCATGGTCTGCTACGCCAACGTGGGCTACGGCTCGGTCGAGGCGCTCGCCGACGCGGTCGACGTTCCCATCCTCGGGCACTTCGCCGGCTCAGCCCCCTACTTCGAGAACGCCACGACGGGCATGACCTCGCCCATCGCGAGCGGCCTGCTCCCCCGCCTCGCGGGAGCCGACCTCGCGCTCGTGAACACTCCGTACGGCGGGTACCCGATCACGCGGCTGCAGTACCTGCAGACCGCGCAGCAGCTCAAGGTGCCCCGCCCTGGCCTCCGCAGCACGGCGCCCATCATCGGCGGCGGCGTGCACCCGGGCACCGTGGCGACGTACGTCGGCGATCTCGGCAACGACATCGTGCTGGGCGTCGGCGGCGCCATCCAGGGGCACCCGGGCGGACCCGCGTCGGGAGGCCTCGCCATGCACCAGGCCATCGACGCGGCGCTCGCAGGCCGCGACGTCCGCGACTCCGACGGGCAGACACCGGAGCTCGACGCGGCCATCGCAGCCTGGGGCACCCTCGACTAGGCGTGCCTCAGAGCTGATCGCCCGGCACCATCGGCTCCGGACAAGGTCTCTCGCACGAAGTCCTAGCTCCAGGCCACGACGAGTCGTGCGGCATCGCCGGGCAGCATCGGGTCCAGGCCCGTGACCTCGGCGAACCGCCGCAGGCGATTGCCGAGCGTGTTCCGGTGGCAGAAGAGCTCTGCCGCCGACGCGCTGATGTTCCCGGTCCGCAGATAGCTCACGACCGCTTCCCGTAGACGAGTCTGCTCAGAGGGGCCGCAGCGAGCGAGCGCCGCATCGACATCCGCCAGGAGCGGCACCCCCGCATCGACGACTGCGCGCTTCGCGAAACGCGCCCACCCCCGCTCCCACGTCAGAGCATCGACCTCGTCTGGGCCGAGCAGACGAGCGAGAGACAGAGCGACTTGAGCAGTCTGACCGAGCTCGGGGAGCCCGCGACGAGCCTCCACCAGGCCAACCCGGTGCTCCCGCAGGCGTTGGAGCTGGGCGGCGGATGCAGCAGTCCGGTCACCCCACGGACTCCGTGGCGCGAAGGCGATGATCCCGTCGGCGACCGTATGCGTGAAGAATCGCGTGCCGACCCGATCGAAGTCCGCGAGCAGCAGACGCAGCGCCTCCGTGTCCGACCCCACGGCGGCGCACACGAGCAGAGGCGCCGAGACCTGCACACCGAGATGCGCGGCGACAGCCTGGAGCCGATCGTTCGCCGGAGCCCCTTCGAAGAGACTTGCGATGTGGCCTTGCAGCACCGCCGACGCCTCGCCCTGCATGCGTTCACGCTCGGCGACGTACGCGCGCTGCGCCCGGTGGGCGTACTCGTCGACGGTTCGGATGACGACGGCCGTGTGCCGCACGATGAGGCCCGCGTCCGAGGGGGACGCGGTCCGAGTCACGGCCTCCCAGAGCACCTGGAAATCGGCGTGGATGGCCGACATCAGGGAACTGAGCGGAACGTCCGCACGGGCGCGTGAGACACCGACACGATTGGCCACCTCGACCACGTCCGGCAGGCCACCCTCCCTGAGCCCGTCGATCATCGCATCGAACGCCTGGGTCGCCGTCCTGCGAATCTCGGATCGCGGCACCAATGATGAGGCGTAGCCGGGAATGGTGAAGATCAGGTCCATGAACGCTTCGACAAGCTGCGGCACCTCGATCAGGTCGATGATCGCGAGCCAGCGCTCGCGGTCCTCCGTTCGGGGATGTCGGGAGATCCCCGAAGGGGAGGGTGAGGTCATGACCTCCACATTATGTGCAGATGCACTGATTTGGGGAGCAAGATGGGAGCCGATGCCCCCGAAATGATGACGAACCTCCTGGGAGGCTTCCTGTGGGCCCCCGCATACGGCGGTTGCCGGCCAGATCCTCACTGGAGATCATCATGAGCCACCACGCACCGACAGCAACGATCGAGTACAGCGCAGTACAAGAGCTGAGCTCAAGAGACGCCAACAAGGTCGCCATCGGCGCACTTGTCGGCACCGCACTCGAGTACTACGACTTCTTCCTCTTCAGCGCAGCCGCAGCGCTCGTCTTCAACGTGCAGTACTTCACCAACGAGAACGCGAGCGCAGCAGCGCTCGCCTCGTTCGCCACGTTCGGTGTGGGCGTCGCCGCCCGCCCGCTCGGCGGCATCATCTTCGGGGCGATGGGCGACCGGATCGGGAGACGCAAGACGCTGATGATCACCATCATCGGCATCGGCCTCATCACCGGGCTCATCGGCATCCTGCCCACCTACGCGGCGATCGGCATCGCAGCCCCGATCCTGCTCGTGCTCCTCCGCGTCGTCCAGGGGCTCTTCGTGGGAGGTGAATGGTCGGGAGCGCTCACGCTCGTCGTCGAGAACGCTCCCCTGCACCTGCGGGCGCGCTACGCGGTCATCCCCCTCATCGGCTCTCCGATCGGAACGATCCTGTCGTCAGGCGGGTTCTTCCTCATCACGTTCTTCTTCACGCAGGAGAACTTCGACTCGTGGGCCTGGCGGATCCCGTTCCTGCTCTCCCTTCCGCTGCTGCTCATCGCCATCTACATCCGCAGCCGACTCGAAGAATCACCGGTCTTCCGCCAGCTCGAGGCGGCCGGCGAGACAGCGCCGACGCCGGTCCGGACGACGTTCAAGCACAGCTGGCGCCAGATCCTCGTCGGACTGGGTGCCTCGCTCCTCGGCATGGGCGGCTTCTACCTGGTCACCACCTTCTGCGTCTGGTACGGCGTCAACGTGCTCGGCTATGAACCGTGGCTGATGCTTCTCGGGACGATCGCCGCCGCCACGGCGGAGATCTTCGTGATCGTCTGGGCCGGGAGACTCGGGGCGCGGTTCGGCTCCAGCCGCGTCATCTTCTGGGGCGGAATCGCGTCCGCGATCGTGGCGATTCCCGCCTTCATGCTGCTCACCTCAGGTATCCCGACCCTGGTCATCCTCGCGATGGTGCTGGCCGTGTCGACTCTGTCGTTCCCCTACGCCGGCACGGGAGCCGTCTTGACCGGACTCTTCCCCGCGAGAACCCGGTACACGGGCGTGGCGGTGGCGAACAACACGGCCGCCATGGTGGCCGGCTTCGTCCCGCTCATCGTCACGGGACTGGTCGCGACGGCCAGTGACTCCTGGTGGCCCGCCGCCCTCATGCTGGCACTCATCTCGATCATCACTGCCGTCTGCGGTGCCATCGCGCCGCGCTTCAGCGTCAGCCTTCCGGGGTTCAAGCACTAGCACCTCGTCGCGCGGATCAGGGCGAGCAACGAGCAACAGGGAAGAGAGAGCACCATGCACATCGACGTGAAGATCCGGGCCCACGAGATCCTCACCATGGACCGGGCGCGACCGAAGGCGAGCTGCGTCGGAATCCTCAACGGACGCATCGTCGGGTTCGACCAGGACCTCACCGGCATCAGTGCTCGCGAGGAGATCGACTTCGGCGACGCCTGCATCACCCCGGGATTCATCGACGCGCACTGCCACACAGCATGGTGGGGGCTCAGCCTCGGGGCGGTCGACGCCGGCGACAGCCCCACCTACGCATCCCTGTACGGCGCGATAGAGGCAGCTGTCGCTGCGGTCGACGACGAGCCTGGCGCCTGGATCCACGTGACGGGCTTCAATCAGGCTCGCTATGACGGCAGATACCCCAGCCTCGAGCGGCTCGACGAGATCACCGGTGATCACCCGCTCTCCATGCGCCACACGTCTGGACACGCCTCCATCGTCAACACCGAGACGCTTCGAAGGATCGGCGTCTTCCGGGACGGCTTCGAACCGCCAGCAGGCGGAGCTGTCCTCCTGGACGAGAGCGGTGCACCGACCGGTGTGCTCGAAGAGGCAGCGCAAGGCCTTGTCCAGGCACTGCTCATGCCCTACTCGCAGGATGTGCTCGTGGACGCGATCGAAGCTGCAACCGCCAGGTACGCCGCCGAGGGCATCACCAGCTTCTCCGAGGCCGGCGTCGGCGGCGGCTGGATCGGGCACAGCCCTGTCGAGGTGGCCGCCTACCAGGCCGCGGCCGAGCGAGGCTCATTGCACGCTCGCGCTCAGCTCATGCCGGCCGCAGACGCCCTCCGTCCGCTCCACGCGCACCCAGCCGACTTCCACGGCCATGGCGAGGGGAGGGGCCTCGATCTGGGCGTGCGCTTCGGCTTCGGGACCGACGAGGTGCGGTTCGGGCACGTCAAGGTGTTCCTGGACGGGTCACTGCTCGGCGCGACGGCAGCCGTGACCGAGGACTTCTGCGGGCACGACCACAATCGCGGGTACCTGCTCGATGAGCCTGCGCACTACCGAGAGCAGGCGCTCGCCATCTACCGCTCGGGCTGGCCGCTTGCGCTGCACGCCATCGGCGACGCCGCCATCGACCTCGCTCTGGACCTGATCGAGGAAGCGCACTCGCTCTACGGCCCCCTCCCGGCGCCGTGCAGGATCGAGCATTTCGGGATCGCCCGACCAGACCAGGTCACACGCGCCGGGCGCCTGCGAATCGCCGTGACCCCTCAAGCAGGGTTCATCGGGCCCCTCGGCGACCAGATCCTCAAGCGGGTCGGGGCAGGACGCCGCGACTGGCTCTACCGTGGGCGGTCGATCATCGATGCCGGGGGGATCCTCACCGGCTCGTCGGATCTGCCAGTGGCAGACAACAATCTCAGGAGAGGCATGCAGTCAGCCGTGGACCGCCTCACCGCGGGCGGCGAGATCCTCGGGACGCGCGAGGGAATCACGCCGGAAGAAGCACTGCGGACGCACACGGAGTGGGCCGCGAAGGCAACGGGGCAGCTGCGAGACAAGGGCACCCTCGAGGTCGGCAAGCTCGCCGACATGACCGTGCTCGCGTCCTCGCCGATCTCGGCGACGGATATCTCGGCGATCGAGGTCGTCGCGACAGTACTGGGCGGAGAGCTCAGCTACGACTCGCGGAGCTCCGCCGTTGGCGGCCCGGCCCCGATTCCCACGACGATCAGAGACAAGAGAGCAGGAGCAAGATGAACGTGTCCGATGCGACCGCCCAGAGCACACCCCCGACCGGGGGAAGGCAAGCTCCCGGCACTCCTGGCGAGACAGCGGAGGGTCTGCGAGAAGTCCTCCATGCGCAAGCACGCTTCGACGAAGCCCTCTCTCACCTGGACGCCGGGGAGCTGCGGGACGCCTCGCTCCTCCCCGGTTGGACGCGCGCCCATGTCATCGCGCACGTGGCCTACAACGCACGCGCGCTGGCTCGCCTCGTGGACTGGGCGGCGACTGGGTCTCGGAACCCCATGTACGAATCCCGAGCGGCACGCGATGCAGAGATCGAGGCCGGGTCTCAGCTGACCGCCGCGCAGCTGGCACGACTCTCGGCGGCGGAGGCGCGGAGCTTCGAGGCCGCCTGGTCCGCGCTCCCCGAGGACCGCTGGGACTACCAGGTCCGGGACGGACGGGGGTCGCCACTCGCGGTGAGGGACACGCTGGAGCTGAGAACCCGCGAGCTGTGGATGCACCTCATCGACCTCGACGCCGGAGTCACCCCGAGCGACGTCCCCGCCGTCCTCCAGCGACGCATCCTGCAGGAGGTCCTGGACACCTGGGCTCGTCACGACCACTTCGTCAGTGCCGTGGCGACGGATGACCGGAGCGCGTTCCACCCGTGGGCCTCGGCCGAATGCGGGCCAGGGGTCCGAGACACGGACCTGCGGGTCTCCGGCACGCTCTCCGACCTGCTCGCATGGGCAACTGGTCGGTCGCTGTCGGGAGTTGCGGCCGCAGACTTCCAGGGCCGGCCACTCGACACCGCGCCGCCCGCCAAACCCTGGATCTAGGCGCCTTCTCGGAGCACCAGGCGACCGAGGCGGACGCCGTCACGGCGGCTTACGCCGTGCTCGCCCGCGGCGTCCAGGCTCGCGAGAGGATCATGACGAGGAGCGCGACGGCGGTGAGCGCTGAGGCGACCCAGACTGGCGCGAGCCCGAGCGCACCGAGTACCGGTCCGGCGGCCGCCCCGATGTTGAGGGCAGCGGTCGCGTAGGAGCCGGCCATCGTGGGCGCTGCGGAGGCTTCGTACAGGACTCGGGCGATGAGCGTGCTGCCGACTCCGAACGAGAGCACCCCGAGCACGAGGACCAGGGCGAGGAGCAACGCAGGGTGGGTGGCGCCGCAGGCCATCGCGATCCATCCGGCCAGCAGCAGGGGGCCGCCGACGCCGAGGGCAAGGCCGGGTCGCTGATCGGACATCCGACCCGCGATCGTGACGCCGAGGAACGAGCCGACACCGAACAGCACCAGCGCGACAGGAACCCACCCTTCGTCGAGCCCCGCAGTGTCGGTCACCACCGGTGCCAGGAACGTGAACGCCGCGAAGGTGCCGCCGTTGATGAGCGCGCCGAGCCCCATCGCTCGCAGGAGCCTCGGTGACGCCAGCTGAGCGAGCTCGGCGCGCAGACTCGGCGCGACGCCGCTCGCCTCGTCCCGAGCGTTCCTCTGCGGGATGCCCCGGACGATCCCGATGAGGGCGGGGACACAGAGGATCGCGATCCCCCAGAACGTCGCGCGCCACCCCAGCGCGGTGCCGAGCAGAGCGCCCGCGGGCACGCCAGCGACGGTGGCGATCGTCGTGCCGGACAGCAGGATCGACAGCGCACGCCCCTTCCGGTCCGGCGGAACGAGTGTCGTGGCGACGCCGAGGGCTACCGCGAGGAACCCCGCGTTCGCGAGCGCACCGAGCACCCGCGTGACGATCAGAGTCGGGAACGACGTCGCCACCGCGCCGACGACGTGGCATCCCGCGAACATGCAGAGACAGACGATGAGCGTCAGCCGCGGTGGCCAGCGTCGAGCGAACGCCGCCATAGCGGGCGCACCGACGACCATGCCGATCGCGAAGGCCGAGGTCAGGAGACCCGCGGTGCCGACGGAGACGTCGAGGTCTGCGGCGATCGCGGGAAGCAGACCCGCGAGCATGAATTCGGATGTGCCCATGACGAAGACGGCCAGGGCAAGCAGGTACAGGGCAAAGGGCATCGAGGACTCCGAGGTGAGCGATCAAGAGAGGGAACTCCTGTCACCACGGCCAGCTGCCCGAGAGAGCGGACTCACACCCGCAGCGTGCGGGGCGGTACGACTGATTAGCGGTTCGCGGGGCTGGCGGTGTGACCGGCAGCCCCTGACCTGTCTGACTCGGGACTCGACATGACCAGCACCCTACCCGCGATCGATGCGCGGCGCATTGCTCGCCAGCTGGTCCTGCACCGCTCGCACTTCGCGGACGGTCTCCAGGAAGCCTGCCGCCCGGAGGCCGAAGCGTCCGAGGAAGACGCCATCGGGGTGCCCCGCGCCGAGCTCTTCCGCGGCATCCCAGATGGCGGCGAAGGTCCCCGGCCCGGCGCTGCCGCCGTAGAGGATGCGCACGTCCCCCGAGCGACCGGCGAGCTGCCCGCGGATATGCGCGATGGTGGCCGCCACGTAGTCGCCGGGGGCCGGCTCGGGCTGCCCGATCGCCCAGCTCGGCTCGTAGGCGACGACGATCGGCCGGTCGCCGGGAACATCCGCGAACGCCTCCGTCAGCTGCCGGTCGATGATCGACCTGGCCGCCTCACCCCGTTCCGGCTCCCCGGCGATCAGGATGGGGACCACTCCCGCGTCGGACGCGGCACGGCACTTCTGTCGCACGTCGGCGAGGGTCTCGCCGAGGAGCTTCGCGCGCTCGGGGTGCCCGACCATGACCAGCGTCGCACCGACCTCCGACAGCACCTCGGCCGCCGTCTCGCCGGTGAAGGCCCCGAGACCGAAGGGCGAGACATCCTGCGCCCCGACCTGTGCTCCGATCTCGTCGAGCCCGTTGCCTGCGATCGAGATGACCGGGTCGGGCGTGCAGAGGAAGATGCCGTCGCCGCTGCGGGGACTCCCCCTCAGCTCGCCCACGACCTCGGCGACCCAGGCTCGCGTGTCGGCGAGGGTCGCGTAGGACTTCGAGCTGTGACCGATCATCATGGCTGGCAGCGTCATCGCTGTTCCTCCGTAGTCGTGGCGTTCAGGGTCGTCGAGCACACTCTCAGCAGCGCACTCGCCGCAAGTCTAATCCTGTGCGAACATGTACGTACAACTTCGTTTCGCGGCCTGGCCGCACGACCGGGTCAGGAGCACCATGGCAACGACGCCGAGCACTTCCCTCCACCGCGGACTCCCGCGTGCGAGCCCACGCGAACTCGCGAGCCGCACCTTCGACGTCATCGTCGTCGGCGCCGGCATCAACGGCGCCGCCGTCGCCCGCGAAGCCGCCATGCGCGGCCTGAGCATCGCCCTCCTCGAACGCAGCGACTTCGGCGAGGGCACGTCCGCCTGGAACTCCCGCCTCATCCACGGCGGCCTCCGCTACCTGGAGCACGGGGAGATCCCCCTCGTCTACGAGTCGCTCCACGACCGCGAGGCCCTCCTCCACATCGCGCCGCACCTCATCGAGCCCATGCCCTTCATCGTGCCGCTCTACAAGCACAATCACCTCCCCGGCTGGATGTTCCGGATCGGGATGATCCTCTACGACGTGCTCTCCCTCCAGAAATCGCTGCCGTCGCATCGGCACCTCGGCGTGAAGGAGCTCGCCACCGAGTTCCCCGGCCTCCGCCGCAGAGGCCTCGGCGGCGGACTCCACTATTACGATGCGCAGATCGCGTACCCGGAGCGACTCGTGCTCGAGACGATCCTGAGCGCAAGCGACGCTGGCGCGCGCGTCGCGAACTACACGAGCGTGGACAGCCTCGTCCGCGACGGCACCGCCGTGACCGGAGTGGAGGCCACCGACCTGACGAGCGGCGAGCGCTTCACGGTGCGCGGCCAGACCGTCGTCAACGCGGCAGGCCCCTGGCTCGACGAGCTCTCCCTGCCCGCGGGAGTGAAGCGGCAGATCGGCGGCACCACCGGCACGCACCTCGTCGTCGACGAGTTCCCGGGCGCCCCGACCGCCACCATCTACTACGAGGCGTTCACCGACAACCGCGCGATCCTCGTCATCCCCTGGAACGGCAAGTACCTCATCGGCACGACCGACGACCGCTTCGACGGCGACCCGGGCAAGGCGCGCGGCACCGCGGCGGAGGTCGAGTACATCCTCAAGGAGACGAACCTCGTCATCCCACAGGCGAAGCTCACCAAGGCCGACGTGCTCTACAGCTACACCGGAGTCCGCCCCCTGCCCTTCGTCGACGCCGCCAAGACCGGTGCCATCTCGCGCAGCCACATCATCACCGCCCACGACGACCGCCTGGGCCTCGTGAGCATCGTCGGCGGCAAGCTCACCCCGCACCTCAGCCTCGCGAAGGAGACCGTCGACCTCATCGCCGACAAGCTCCTCGGTCGGAAGCTGCCCGCCTCCGGCGCGGCCAAGGCCGCCCTGCCCGGCGCATCCTGGAGCAAGTGGCCGAGCACGTCCCTGCGGCGCACGAACCTCAGACGCGAGCTCCCGTGGGACGAGGCGATTTCCGACCGCCTCGTCCGCGTCTACGGCGCCCGCGCCCTCGAGATCGCCGCCCTCGCCGCGGAGAGGACGCAGCTCGCGGCGGTCATCGGCGAAGGCCCCTCCGCCATCGTCGCCGCTGAGATCGTGTTCGCCATCGAGCAGGAGAGCGCCGTGCACCTCAGCGACATCCTGCATCGGCGCACGATGGTCGGCCTCGAGGGCGACCTCGCCGTCTCCGTCGCCGAGGAGTCAGCGGCCGTCGCGGCGGATGCGGCCGGTTGGTCGGCAGAGCGCGTCACCCAGGAGCTCGCCGACCACGCCGCGTACATCACTCGCTTCCGCGGCGGGCTCGACTAGCCACCCGATCGACGTGCCCCTGGCTGGCTCCCCACGCAGCCGGCCAGGGGCACGTCCTAGACTCGACTGGTGCCACTCACCCGCACGCTCATCGACACCGCCGCCCGCAGGCCCGATCGCATCGCGCTCGCCGGCGACGGCGAACGGCTCACCTACCGTCAGCTCTCCCGCTCGTGCGCAGCGGTGCGCGCGGGGGTGGAGACCCTCCTCGGCTCGTCCGTGCCCGTGGCACTTGGCGCCTCATCCGCCGAGACGCGCGGCGTGCCGATCGTGGCCGTCTCGCTGTCGCGCGCGATCGACGCGGCGCGGCTCCTCACCGGCGCCATCAGCTTCCGGGCCGTCGCCGCTGTCCTCGACCCGCTGTGGCCGCTCGAGCACCGCCTCGAGATCCTGCAGCGCGTCGAACCGGCACTCGTCATCACCGACGATGCCGACTTCGAAGCGCACCTCAGGGCCTCCTCCTTCGCCGGAACCGTCGCCTCCCTCGCCGCGTTCGACTCGGTGGCGGCGGATGCCCTCGCTCAGCGAGGCGACTCGGCGCCTGGCCCCGAGGTCCGACCCCGCGACGAGCCGTTCCTTCTGCTGTTCACCTCGGGCACGACCGACCTCCCCAAGGGCTTCCTGCGCACCCGGGGCAGCTGGGACCACAATGTGGACATCAGCCGCAGGTACCTCGGCGTCGAGGACGGCCGCTCGACGATCGCACCGGGCCCGCTCTCCTACAGCCTCACGCTCTACGCGCTCGTCGAGGTCCTCGCGACTGGCGGCTCCCTCTTCCTGCAGAGCCGCTTCGACGCGCAGGCCACCGCGCGGACCATCTCGACCGACCGCGTCGAGCGCCTCGTCGGCGTGCCCGCGATGCTGCTCGCGATCCTGCAGGCCGCACGTCGCACCGAGCAGCCGCTCGGCTCCCTGCTCGAGGTCATCACTGGCGGCGCGAACCAGCCGGAGCACATCCGCCGCAGCTTCGAGGAGACGCTCCCGACGGCGCACCTGCGCAGCTACTACGGCGCCTCCGAGATCGGCTTCATCGGGTACAGCGACGCGGGCGACGGCACGAGCCTCACTCCCTTCGGCGGCGTCGAGGTGAGCGTGCGCGACGAATCTGGTGCGGAGGTGCCCACCGGCGAGACGGGCACGCTCCACATCAGGGTCGGCTCAGCCGTCGAGCGCTACCTCGCCGCGACGAGCGCAGAGCGCATCACGGATGCCGACGGCTGGGCCAGCGTCGGCGACCTCGCCTCGTTCGCGGGCGGGCGCATCCAGCTGCTCGGCCGTGCAGGTGACGTCGCGGTCTCCGGCGGCCACAAGGTGTCCCTGCCCCAGGTCGAACGCGCGCTCGCATCCCTGCCCGGCTGCGAGCAGTGCTGTGCCGTCGCCCTCCCAGACGCCACGCTCGGCTCGATCGTGGCGGTCGTCGTCGAGGGCGAGGCGGAGTCGCTGCCCGCCAAGGCGCGGATGCTCGCGCACCTGCGTGCGCACCTGGCGCCGCAGTTCGTCCCCCACCGCCTCTACCGTGCCCGCGTCCTGCCGAGGACCGCCGGCGGGAAGATCCGCCGCGCCGCCGTGCTCGAGCTCGTCGACTCGGGCGACGCGGACCGGCTATGAACCGCGCCGTCGTCACCGCCGTGGGAGCCGTCACGCCGAACGGGCTCGACGTGGCGAGCACCTGGTCGTCGCTGGTCTCCGGCAAGAGCGGCATCGGCCTCATCGCCGGCGTCGACGCCTCCGACCTCGCCGTGCGCGTCGCCGGAGAGGTGCGCGGCTTCGACGCCGCCTCCCACCTCCCCAAGCGGGACATCGCGAGACTCGACCGGCACGCGCACTACGCCGTCGCGGCGGCGGACGAGGCGATGCGCGCTACGGGCATCGCCACTGGCGCCCTGCCGTTCGATGCCAGCCGATTCGCCGTCACCATCGCAACCGGCTCGGGACCCGTCTCGCTCACCCAGGATGCCGCGCGCGTCCTGGATGCCTCAGGCCCTCGCCGGGTGCCGCCTGGCGTCGTCGTGTACGGCGGCCCCGACGCGGCAGCCGCGTACCTCAGTGAACGCTACGGCGCGCGCGGGGCGAGTGCCGGGCTCTCGGCGACGTGTGCCAGCGGCACCGTCGCGCTCGGCGAGGCGATGCGCACCATCAGACACGGCTACGCCGACGCGGTGCTCGTGGTCGCGGCCGACGACTGCCTCAACCGCGTCAACCTGGCCGTGAACGCCACGCTCGGCGCCCTCGCGCTCGGCCACGAGGATGCGCCCGAGACTGCCAGCAGGCCCTTCGACCGCGGACGCCACGGCTTCGTCATGTCGGCCGGAGCGGCCGCCCTCCTCGTCGAGTCAGAGACCAGCGCACTTGCACGGGGCGCGGAGATCCTGGGCGAGATCGCGGGATACGGTGCGACGTCGGACGCCTACCATCCGACGGCGCCGAGGCCGGACGGGAGCGGCGCGATCGCCGCCATGCGCTCCGCCCTCGACGATGCGAAGCTCAGCACCGGCCGGCTCGACCACGTCAACGCGCACGGCACGAGCACGCCGCTGAACGACGCCATGGAGACCGCCGCCCTGCGCGAGTTGCTCGGCGCCCGCCTCGGAGAGGTGCCCGTCACCGCCAACAAGTCCGCGACCGGGCACCTGCTGGGCGCCGCGGGCGCGCTCGAGGCCGTCATCTCGCTGCTCACCATGCGCGATTCCCTGATTCCACCGACCCTCAACCTCGACGACCCCGAGTTCCCAGAGCTGGACGTCGTGGCGCGCGAGGCCCGCCCCGCGCGCATCCGAACCGTGCTCTCGAACTCCTTCGGCTTCGGCGGGCACAACGCCTCGATCCTGCTGCGCAAGTTCGTGGCGCCCGCCCGCTCGCGGGATATCTAGAACGCCGGCGGCACGTCAAGCGACTCGAGCGTCTCCCGCACGTGGTCGCTCGTGAACGCCTTCTCGAGCGCCGCGATCTCGGGCGTTCCGAGCTTGTCCTCGCGCGTGACGAGCGTCACGGCGAACTGAGGGTCCTGTTCGACGGCGAGACCGTTGTCGACCGGCGTCAGCCCCAGCTGGCGCGCGAACGAGGGCAGGTTGAAGACGGCATCCGCCTCTTCGTACGCCGTGTTGAGCTGCAGCAGGTCGACCTGCGTGATCGTCAGCTCGCGCGGGTTCTCCGTGATGTCGGCGACCTTCGCGGTGAACCGCTCGACGCTCGGGTCGAGCGTGATGATGCTCTGGTCGGCGAGCAGCTGCAGGGCACGTGCCGCGTTCGCGCTGTCGTTCGGGATGACCACGCTGCCGCCTTGCGGCAGCTCGTCAAGCGAGCTGAGGGTCTTCGAGTAGAACGCCACGACCGTCGAGTAGATCGGCTTCACCCCGGCGAGCGAGGCGTCGTTCTTCGTGTTGAACTCCTCCATGAAGGGCACGAACTGCACGAAGTTCGCATCGATCTCGCCGTTCTCGACGAGCACGTTCGGCTGCACGTAGTCCGAGACGGGCACCAGCTCGATCTCGTAGCCCTTCTCGATGACCTCGGCCGCCGCCTCGACGACATCCGTCATGGGCGTGACCGTCGCGGCGACCTTGATCGTGACGACGTCGCCACCCGCTTCCCCGGCGGACGGAGAGCACCCTGCGGTCAGGAGGGCGAGGGAGCCGACAGCCAGTGCGGCGCCGATCGAGCGGAGGCGGAGTCTCATGGCGGTTGGTTCCTTTTCGGGTCGTGCGGGAGGCGGATGGGCGTCGTCCGACGGGGAGTCAGCGGCGGTCGAGGGCGACCGAGAGCCGGTGGCCCCCGGTCTGGAGGAGCTGCACGCAGACGATGACGATGACGATGGTCGTGTACATGAGCGGGTAGTCGTACTCCTGGTACCCGTAGCGCAGGGCGAAGTCGCCGAGCCCTCCGCCCCCGACGACACCGAGCACCGTCGAGTACGAGAGCAGGCTGATGGCGGCCGAGGTGAGCGCGTAGACGAGCCCGCTGCGCGCCTCCACGAACAGGAAGCGGGTGATGATCTGCCCGGTATCGGCGCCCATGGACCTGGCGGCGTGGATCACACCGGAGGGCACCTCCAGCAGGATCTGCTCGACGAGGCGCGCGTAGATCGCGACGCCCACGAAGCACAGCGGGAACGTCGCCGCCTGCGTGCCGAACGTCGTGCCGAACACGAGGCGCGTGAGCGGGATGAGGAACACCACGAACAGCAGGAAGGGGAACGACCGGACGACGGTGACGTAGAGGTTGGCGATCCGCCACAGACCACGATGCTCGCGCACCCCACCCGGCCGCGTCAGGTAGATGAGGACGCCGAGCGGTAGCCCGAGCACAACCGCCGCCGCGAGCGAGAACACGAGCATGTACCCGGTCTCGGCGAGGGCCTGGCCGATCGCGTCGGCGTTGCCGGTCAGGGAGGAGACGATGCTGTCGATGAGCTCCATCACGACTCGAGCATCCGCTTCGCGTGCTCGGCGTAGGAGCCGCGGTCGTCGCGCGCGCTGTGCTCGACCGAGACGATGCCCTGCAGGCGGCCCCGGTCGAGGATCGCGGCCCGGTCGCAGATGGCCTTGACTGCGGCGAGCTCGTGGGTGACGAGCGCTATGGTCGTGCCGAAATCCTCGCGCGTCGAGGCGAGCAGCCGCAGGATGTCGCTGGTCGTCCGCTCGTCGAGCGCCGAGGTCGGCTCGTCGCAGAGCAGCAGCGGCGGCCGCGTCACGAGCGCGCGTGCGATGGCGACGCGCTGCTTCTGCCCGCCCGAGAGCTGAGCCGGGTAGTCGCCACCGCGATCGCCGAGACCCACGTAGTCGAGCAGCTCGTCGACGAACGCCGGATCCTTGCGCCGCTGGAGCCGCAGCGGGAGCTCGACGTTCTGCCGCGCCGTCCGGTTCGCGAGCAGGTTGAAGCTCTGGAAGACCATCCCGATTCGGCGGCGAAGGCCACGACGCTCGCGCTCGCGCATCGCAGACGGGTCGGCGCCCTCGATGAGCACCGTCCCCTCGCTCGGCGTATCGTCGGCATCGAGGAGCCGCAGCAGCGTCGACTTCCCGGCGCCGGACTCCCCCACGATGCCGAGGATCTCGCCCCGCCGGATCTGCAGGTCAATGCCGTCGAGCGCTGGCGCACCCGCCCCGTATCGCACCGTGACGCGTTCGAGAGCGGCCACGGGGCCGGGATCAGGCATGCACGCTCCGTCGTTATTAGATTGTGTACAACTATAGCGCCGAGCCGTCGGATGCGGAACCCCGCGCACGCAGAAGCGGGGCGCATCCGGAAGAATCCGGATGCGCCCCGCTCGACACCTGCGACGCCCGCCGGTGAACCGGCAGCGCCTGCAGAGTGAGGCCTACGCCTCGACGACCGGCACGGCCGTCGTGATGACACCACGCGTCGCGAGCGCGTCGACGACGCGCCCCTTCGCACCCTCGGCCGACTTCGCGAAGATCGCGAGGTGCGCGATCTCCTTCGCCTGCTCGAGCGTGACGCGCTTGAGCGCGGCGCGGACCTCGACGAACGCGGGAGGAGCCATGGAGAGCGAGCGAACGCCGAGACCCACGAGCACGATCGCCAGGTTCGGGTCGGCCGCGGCCTCGCCGCACACACCCACGTTCTTCTGGTGGTGCTCACCCGCCTCGCCGATGCGCTCGATGAGGCGCAGCACGGCAGGGTGCCACGGGTCCTGGAACGCCGCGACGCTGCCGAGGAGACGGTCGGCCGCAAGCGTGTACTGCGTGAGGTCGTTGGTGCCCACGGAGACGAAGTCGCTCGTCTCCAGGATCTGCTCGGCCAGGAGCGCAGCCGAGGGAACCTCGATCATGCTGCCAGCCGTCATGAGGCCGTACTCGCGAGCCAGCGCCGTGAAGTGCTCGCTCTCGTGCGCGTCGGAGACCATGGGAGCCATGACCCAGACCTTCGCCTCGGTCGCAGCCTGCGCGTTGGCAAGCGCCTGGAGCTGGTCGCGGAGGATCTGCTCCTTCTTCATGAGGACGCGGATGCCGCGAAGGCCAAGTGCCGGGTTGGGCTCGTCGGCCTCGGTGAGGAACGCGAGGGGCTTGTCGGCACCGGCGTCGAGCACGCGCACGACGACCTTCTTGCCGGGGAAGTGGGCGAGCGCCGCCGTGTAGTCGGCGGTCTGCTTCTCCACCGACGGGGCCGTGTCGCTGTCGAGGAAGAGGAACTCGGTGCGGAACAGGCCGACACCCTCGGCGCCGAGCGCTGCCGCGCGCTCCGCATCCACGGGCTTGCCGATGTTCGCGAGGATCTGCACGGGCGTGCCGTCGGCGAGCTCGCCCGGCTCGACCGGAGCGGCCTTCATCGCCGCGACGCGGTCGATCTCGGCCTGGGCCTCCGCGATGCGCTCGGCGGACGGCTCGGTGATGACCTGGCCCTTGGCCGCGTCGACGACGATGGTCTCGCCGTCGCGGAGGCTGTCGGCCTCCTTGACCGCGACGACCGCGGGGAGGCCCTTCTCGGCCGCCAGGATGCCGGTGTGCGCCTTCGGGCTGCCGTCACGGGTGACCAGCGCGAGCACCTTCGACAGGTCGAGCTTGGCTGTGTCGGCGGGCGCGAGGTCGTGCGCGACCAGGATGAACGGGGTGTCGCTCGACGGCACCTCGGGTGCAGGAACGCCGCGCAGCAGGGCGATGACGCGCTGCGAGACGTCACCCAGGTCGGTGGCGCGCTCTGCCAGGTAGCCGCCGAGGCTCTTGAGCATCTCGGCGAACGAGGAGAAGGACTCGAAGACGGCACGCTCGGCGGTCTTGCCACCCTCGGTGGCCGCCTTGATGCTGTCGGCGAGCGACGGGTCGGCAGCCATCATGGCCTGCGACTCCAGCACGTTCTTCGCCGCGCCGTCGACGGTCGCTGCTCGAGCGGTCAGCGCCTCGCCGGTCTCACGGAGTGCGGCGATCGCACGCTCGTACTCGGTCGCGGCGTCGCCGGTGGCGCGCTCGTCGGCCGGTTCGGGGAGCGGATCAGGCATGCGCAGGACTTCACCGAAAGCGACGCCGGTCCCGACGCCAAACCCCGTGTATTTCATAGCAACTCCTTCGTGCTGGTAACTCAGACAGCGTATCGGCACAGCAACGTAGGCTTCGACCGTGACCGAGCAAGACTCAACCAAGAGTTCGCGCAGTTCCACTTTCGCGCCGCCGTTTCCGAAGTTCCCCCCGGAGGCGCCGTTCGGCGAGCGCATGCAAGCACTGATCGCCTGGGCCCAAGCTACCCGCCCCGCCCGAGTCTTCGCCCATTTCGGGGCGAGAAGTGCCTCAGTGCTGGCCGGCGGCATGGCCTACTCCGCTATCTTCTCCATCTTCGCTGGCATCTGGCTACTCTTTTCTGTCGCCGGCATCTTCCTCGCGACGAACACCGAGCTCCGCGACGGGCTCATCGGAGTGCTCAACTCGTCCCTGCCCGGACTCATCGGCGAGCAGGGCGCGATCGACCCGAGCCTCCTCGAGAGCACGGGCGCCTTCGGCTGGGCGAGCGCCATCGCCCTCATCGGTACCCTCGGCACCGCGCTCGGCTGGCTCGGGCAGGCGCGCACGGGCATCCGCACGATCTTCGACGTCCCCGTCGCGACCAAGCGGAGCTTCGTCGTCCAGAAGCTCATCGACCTCGGCTTCCTCCTCGCGTTCGCCGTGGCCCTTGCCATCTCGACCGCGCTCACGGTGCTCTCCTCGACCTTCCTCTCGTCGCTGCTCGAGACGGTCGGCAT
This sequence comes from Pseudoclavibacter sp. VKM Ac-2888, assembly GCF_015351285.1. NCBI lineage: Bacteria > Bacillati > Actinomycetota > Actinomycetes > Micrococcales > Microbacteriaceae > Pseudoclavibacter > Pseudoclavibacter sp. VKM Ac-2888. Next base: position 56,626 of record NZ_JADKSM010000004.1, on the reverse strand, counting down.
CGACGAGTCGAGCGGATTCGCGCTCGTCGTCATCCGCATCGTGACGGTCCTCATCCTCCTCGCGTTCGACACCGTCGTCCTGGCCGGCATCCTCCGCATCCTCGCCGGCCTGCGCATCCCCACGCGCTCACTGTTCTTCGCCGCCTTCCTCGGGGCGATCATCATCGGAATCCTGAAGCAGGTCTCGACGGCCCTCATCGGCGGCGCCACGAGCAATCCGCTCGTCGCGTCCTTCGCCGTGCTCCTCGGCCTCATGATCTTCCTCAACCTGCTCTGCACCGTGCTCCTGCTCACCGCGGCGTGGGTCAAGGTGACGATGGATGACATCGGTGCCTCCCCGAGGCTCCTCACCGCCAAGGAGGCCCGCGAGGAATCGTCCGACACGATCCTCCGTGCAGAGCGCGAGAAGATCGCGACCCAGGTGATCGAGTCTCGGGAGCGACTCAACGCGGCACCTCGGTTCTTCCGGTGGAAGGCCATGGCCGAGTACCGGGCTCTCCTGCGTGAGCAGCGCAGGATCGAAGCCGAGGCGCAGCGACGCCGTTTCCAAGGCGGACGCGTCTAGACGACGCGCCCCAGTTGAGGGGCGCCAGGGGACAGGCGACCGGCGACGCCGAGTGCCCGTGTCGGTGGTCCCGTCTAGACTCGAGCGCATGCCAAGAACCATTCGCATCGCGTCAGTGAACGTCAACGGAGTCCGTGCCGCCTACAAGAAGGGCATGGGCGAGTGGCTCGCCGAACGCGAGGTCGACATCCTGGCACTGCAGGAGGTTCGCGCCCCCACGGAAGAGCTGCACAAGCTCATCGACACGTCCGATTGGGACCTGCACGACCACCTGGCGACCGCGAAGGGTCGCGCCGGCGTCGCCATCGCCTCCCGAATCCCGATCAGCGCCGTCCGCACCGAGCTCGGCCCGGACGACTTCGACTCGGCGGGCCGCTGGCTCGAAGCCGACTTCGACATCGACGGCACCCCGCTCACGGTCGTGAGCTGCTACGTCAACTCCGGCGAGGCAGACACCCCGAAGCAGGACGAGAAGTGGAAGTTCCTCGACGCCATGAGCGCGAGGCTCCCCGAGCTGCAGGCCCACAGCGCCCACTCGCTGATCGTCGGCGACCTCAACGTCGGCCACACGAAGCTCGACATCAAGAACTGGAGGGGCAACGTGAAGCGGGCCGGCTTCCTCCCCCGCGAGCGCGCCTACTTCGACCGCATCTTCGGCGAGCACGGCGCGAGCGTCGAAGGCGCAGACGGCAGCACCGGCACCGGGCTCGGCTACGTCGACGTGGGCCGCGCGCTCACCGGCGAGGTCGAAGGCCCATACACGTGGTGGTCGCAGCGAGGCCAGGCGTTCGACAACGACACCGGATGGCGCATCGACTACCAGGTCGCGACCCCCGAGCTCGCCAAGCGCGCCGTCTCCTACGCCGTCGACCGCGCCGCCAGCTACGACACCCGCTGGTCGGACCACGCGCCCGTCGTCGTCGACTACACGTTCTGACCTCCGGGGTCATCGCCCCGCATCCGCCCGCACCGGCCCACCCCACTCGCACGACCAACCGCACGACCTCGAGGATCTCCTGATGACCAAGCCAGTGCTCTTCTCCGGCATGCAGCCCTCCGCCGACTCGCTCCACCTCGGCAACTTCATCGGCGCGCTCAGCAACTGGGTGCCCATGCAGGAGGACTCCACGGCCATCTACTGCGTCGTCGACCAGCACGCCATCACCGTGCCCTTCGAACCGAGCTCGCTGCGCGAGCGCACTCGGGTGACGGCGGCGCAGTACATCGCGGCGGGCATCGACCCCGAGAAGTCGATCCTCTTCGTGCAGTCGGCGGTGCCCGCGCACGCGCAGCTGCAGTGGGTGCTGTCCACCATCACGGGCTTCGGCGAGGCCAGCCGCATGACGCAGTTCAAGGACAAGTCGCAGCGGTACGGCGCAGACACGACGACCGTCGGCCTCTTCACCTACCCCGTGCTCATGGCCGCAGACATCCTGCTCTACCAGGCCGCGTCCGTGCCCGTCGGCGAAGACCAGCGCCAGCACATCGAGCTCACCCGCAACCTCGCCGAGCGGTTCAACTCGCGCTTCGGCGACACCTTCGTCGTGCCGGAACCGCACATCATGAAGGAGACCGCGAAGGTCTACGACCTCCAGAACCCAACCGCCAAGATGTCGAAATCGGCGGAGTCGGACGCTGGCCTCCTCCGCCTGCTCGACGACGAGAAGGTCACGCGCAAGAAGATCATGCGCGCGGTGACCGACGCCGACGGCGAGATCCGCTTCGACCGCGAGACCAAGCCAGGGGTGTCGAACCTCCTCACCATCGCCTCCGTGCTCTCAGGGTCGTCGATCGACGAGATCACGGCGCAGTATGCGGGCGGCGGCTACGGCGACCTCAAGAAGGGCCTCGCCGAGCTCGTCGAGTCGACGTTCGCTCCCATCCGCGAACGCACCAACGAACTCCTGGCCGACCCCGCCGAGCTCGACCGCATCCTGGAGCGCGGCGCAGAGCGGGCAAGCGAACTCGCCCTCACGACGCTCGACGAGGTCTACGCCCGCGTCGGCTTCCCCAAGCCGAGACGCTGACCTCGCCAGTTCCCTGAGAGGCGAGCTGGGCACTTCCCACACCCCAGCTGATCGCACCATTTCTGCCGAATCTCCGCGCTAGGATGACGCAATGCCCGAAACGCTCGTCATCATCCCCACCTACAACGAACGCGAAAACGTCCGCTCCATCGTGGACCGTGTTCTCGGGGCGGACTCGCGTATCCACGTGCTGGTCGTCGACGACAACAGCCCAGACGGCACCGGCGACATGGCCGACGAGATGGCCGCGGCCGACGAGCGCGTCACCGTGCTGCACCGCGCCGGCAAGCTCGGTCTCGGCACCGCCTACCTCGAGGGCTTCGCGCTCGCAGCCGAGCGCGGCTACACCTACGTCTTCGAGTTCGACGCCGACGGCTCGCACCCGCCCGAGCGACTGCCGGAGATGATCGACGCGCTCGATGCTGGCGCAGGCCTTGTCATCGGAACCCGCTGGATGCCCGGCGGGCGCACCGAGAACTGGCCCCTCCAGCGCCAGATCCTCTCCCGCGGCGCGTCCATCTACGCCCGCGTGCTGCTGCAGAGCAAGATCCGCGACATCACCGCCGGCTACCGCGGCTACCGCGTCGACCTCCTCCAGGGCTTCGACCTCAGCCGCATCAAGAGCGCCGGCTACTGCTTCCAGATCGAGATGGCCTGGCTCTTCGAACGCTCCGGCATTCGCGTGAGCGAAGTGCCCATCACGTTCGTCGAACGCCAGGAAGGCGCATCCAAGATGTCGAGTGACATCATCGTCGAGGCCGTCTGGCGCGTGTTCGCCTGGGGCCTCGGCTACCGACTCGGCGCGCTCTCGCGCCTGACCGGTCGTTGAGCGAAGGCGATTCCATGAGCGACGCACCCACCTCCTCCGTCACCTTCGAGGCCGAGACCTCGATCCCCACGCGCCACGGGGTCCTGCGCTTCCGCGCGTACACCGACGACGCCGACGGGCAGCTGCACCTCGCGATCATCTCCGGTGAGCCCGAGAACGGCGCCATCGTGCGCGTGCACTCCGAGTGCCTCACGGGTGAGGCCTTCGGCTCGCTGAAGTGCGAGTGCGGGCCGCAGCTCGACGCCTCCCTCGAGGCGATCGGTCGCGACGGCGGCATCGTGCTGTACCTCCGCGGCCACGAGGGCCGCGGCATCGGACTCCTCAACAAGCTCCGCGCCTACGCCCTGCAGGAGCAGGGGCTCGACACGGTGGATGCGAACCTCGCGCTCGGCCTCCCCGCCGACAGCCGTGCCTACACGGCAGCCGCCCGGATGCTCGATGACCTCCAGATCTCCCGCATCCGCCTGCTCACGAACAACCCCGCCAAGGCCGAGGCCCTCGAAGCGCACGGCATCACGGTCGAGGAGCGCGTGCCCCTCGAGGTGGGGCGTGAAGACGCGAACCTCGCCTACCTGACCACCAAGGTCCAGCGCATGGGTCACATCATGAGCGAGCTTCCCCAGCTGCCGAACGACGACGCCGCCAGCTGAGCACAGCCGGAACCGCATACCTCATGCGGCCCACGATTGGGTAGTGGGCCAGCGAAAGCGACGAATGACGTGTAACCTCGTCTCGGCCGGAAGCCACAAGCATCCGACCGAGCACGCGTCAATCCACCTCGCATCCGCACGGTCCGACGCGTTCCACCCACCGCTGCTCTGAGCTCAAGCACCGCGCAACCCGCACCGAAACCGCGACTCACCAGCGAGCCAGCTGTCTCAGGAGCAACGTGTCATCCCCCAGCAAGACCAAGACCGGAGCGTCCGTCGAGGAGTTTGAGGTCAAGAACTCCCGCGGCAAGGTCCTCACCGCGAGCCTCGTCGGAACCTCGATCGAGTTCTACGACTTCTACATCTACGCGACCGCCGCGAGCCTCGTCTTCCCGGCCCTCTTCTTCCCGAACGACAACGAGACGACGGCACTCCTCGCCTCGTTCGCCGTCTTCGGCGTCGCCTTCATCGCTCGCCCCATCGGGTCGATCCTCTTCGGCCACTTCGGCGACCGCATCGGCCGCAAGGGCACCCTCGTCGCGACGCTCCTCACGATGGGTATCGCCACCTTCGCGATCGGGCTCCTCCCGACGGCGCTCACGCCCGGCTGGGAGATCCTCGCGCCGACGCTGCTCGTCATCATGCGCTTCTGCCAGGGCCTCGGCCTCGGCGGCGAGTGGAGCGGCGCGGCCCTCCTCGCCACGGAGAACGCCCCGGCGAACAAGCGCGCCATCTACGGCACCTTCCCGCAGCTCGGCGCCCCCATCGGCTTCATCCTCGGCAACCTGCTCTTCGTGCTGCTCTCCCACTTCATGAGCGACGAGACGTTCTTCGCCTGGGGCTGGCGAGTGCCGTTCCTCCTCAGCGCCATCCTCGTCATCGTCGGCCTCTGGGTGCGCATCAGCCTCCTCGAGACGCCCGCGTTCGAGAAGGTCGTCGCCGCAGGCGAGGTCTCCAAGGTTCCGCTGTTCGCAGCGTTCAAGACCAGCTGGCGCCAGATCATCCTGGGCACGTTCATCATGCTCGCCACCTACGTGCTCTTCTACATGATGACCGCGTTCACGCTGTCCTTCGGCACGAAGGCCACGACCGAGCAGGCTGCCGCGAAGGCGGAAGCAGCCGGCGAGGCGTTCGACCGGTCCGCCTGGGTTCCAGGTCTCGGGTACATGCGCGAGCAGTTCCTCATCATGCTCATCGTCTCCGTCGTCTTCTTCGGCATCTTCACGCTCGTCTCCGGCCCGCTCGCCGAGAAGTACGGCCGCCGCAAGATGCTGCTCTGGACCACCGGCGCGATCTTCATCTTCGGCTTCGCCATGACGCCGCTGCTCGCTGGCGGATTCATCGGCACGCAGGGGATGCTCGTCATCGGCATGACGCTCATGGGCCTCACCTTCGGCCCCATGAGCGCCGTCCTCCCGGAGCTCTTCCCCGCCAACGTGCGCTACACCGGAAGCGCCATCGCCTACAACCTCTCGAGCGTCTTCGGCGCCGGCTTCGCGCCGACCGTCTTCATCGCGCTCTGGGCGTTCGGCGACGGCAGCCCGTTCTGGGTCGGCGTGTACCTCGCCGGCGCCGCGGTCCTCACCTTCGTGGCGCTGCTGATCTCCAAGGAGACCCGCGACATCGCATACGTGACCAACACGAAGTAGTCGCCGCGCCTCATCGGCGGGGGCCGTGCATCCACTGCGGATGCACGGCCCCTTGTCGTCTGCCTGCCCAGCGGGCCGGGAGGGGCGGATGCCCCAGGTCGGGGCGGGTACCCTTGGCGGGTGCGCGCACACGACTGCGCGCCATCGGCGTGCGCGCATCTCGGCGCGCTGCGGGCGAAAGGCCAGGAGTTTGGGCGACAAGCCAGTGGATGCAGGAGCAGTTGGCAGCGGGGAGACGGCGCAGAAGAAGCGCAGGGGATTCCCCGGGCGACCGGCTCGTGAGGCGTCGGGCGCACCGAGGGCGACCTTCAAGCAGCTCCTCCCGCACCTCCTCGTCAACAAGCCGCTGCTGGCGGGCATCATCGCCATCAGCGTGCTCAGCTCGGCGTTGAGCCTCGCCCAGCCGCTGCTCGTGAACGTGCTCATCGGCCAGGTCGAGGTCGGCACCATCGCCGCCTGGGTCGTGTGGGTGCTCGTGGGCGCCGTGGTCATCGGCGCTATCGCCAACGGGGTCCAGCACTTCCTCCTGCAGCGCACGGGCGAGTCGATCGTGCTCAACACGCGACGCCGCCTCGTCGCGAAGCTCCTGCGGCTGCCGGTCGCCGAGTTCGACGCCCGCAGGACGGGCGACCTCGTCTCCCGCGTGGGCAGCGACACCACCATGCTCCGGGCCGTGCTCACGCAGGGACTCGTCGAAGCCATCGGTGGCGCCCTCACCTTCATCGGTGCCGTCGTCGCGATGATCGTGCTCGATGGCGTCCTGTTCCTCATCACCTTCGCCGTCGTCGTCGTGGCCCTGCTGCTTGTCGTGGGCATGTCGATGCGCATCCGCGAGGCCAGCGCCGCGGCCCAGCAGAAGGTGGGCGACCTCACCGCCTCCGTCGAACGCGCCATTTCCTCGGTCAGGACCGTGCGGGCGTTCGGCGCGACCGAACGCGAGGAGCGCCTCGTCGACACCGACGCGGTCGGCGCCTACCAGCGTGGCCTCGACGTGGCCCGCATCTCCGCGTTCATCGTGCCCGTCGCGGGCTTCGCCATGCAGGGCGCGCTCATCGCGGTGCTCGGCGTCGGCGGCCTGCGCGTGGCGGCAGGCGAGCTGAGCATCGCGAACCTCATCGCCTTCATCATGTTCCTGTTCATGATGATCATGCCGCTCGGCCTCTTCTTCGGCGCCCTCACCGCCGTGAACACCGCCCTCGGCGCGCTCGGGCGCATCGAGGAGATCATCGCGATCCCCGAAGAGGGGGCAGGCGACCGCGACGAGGCGGCTCTGGTCGTCCTCGAGGGGCCGGCCAACGAGCGCGGGGCACCGGACGCGCCCGCCGTGGAGTTCGAGGACGTCACCTTCCACTACCCGGAGGACGTCGTGCGCGCGCGGGCAGCTCGCGAGCGGGCAGCCGCGCGGCTCGAGACGATCCGCCGAGAGTCGTCGCGCGGCGGCATGGCAGCGGCCATGACGGGGGCCGCGTCCGACCCCGATGCTCGACTCTTCGCGGAGGACGGGGCTCAGGCGCGCGTCGAGGCGCCGCTGGTGCTCGACGGCGTCAGCTTCGCGCTGCGCCGCGGCGAGCGCCTCGCCCTCGTCGGCCCTTCCGGCTCGGGCAAGTCGACGGCCCTTGCCCTGCTCGAGCGCTTCTACGACCCCACGGGTGGCAGCATCCGCCTCGGCGGCGTGGACCTCCGCTCCATCGACCGGCAGCAGCTGCGCGCACAGCTCGGCTACGTGCAGCAGGACGCGCCCGTGCTCGCCGGAAGCCTGCGCGAGAACCTCCTCCTCGGCCGACCGGACGCCGACGACGTCGCCTGCGAGGAGGTACTCCGCGAGGTGAACCTCGGGGACGTCCTCGACCGCAGCGACGACCGGCTCGACACCCAGGTCGGCGAGTCCGGCGTCATGCTCTCCGGCGGCGAGCGCCAGCGCCTCGCGATCGCCCGCGCCCTGCTCTCGGCCCCGCCCATCCTGCTGCTCGACGAGTCGACGTCAGCCCTCGACGGTGCCAACGAGCGGCTCATGCGCGACGCCCTCGACAAGGTCTCGGAGGGTCGAAGCGTCATCGTCATCGCCCACCGCCTGTCGACGGTCGTGGACAGCGACGAGATCGTGGTCCTCGAGCACGGTCAGGTGCTCGGCCGCGGCAAGCACCTCGAGCTCGTCGACACGGTCCCCCTCTACCGGGAGCTCGCACAGCACCAGCTGCTCCTCCCCCGCTGAGCCGGCCAGCTGGCCCGCGCGCGGGCAGGAGCGCTACTCGACGGTGACGCCGGCGGCACGCAGCTCGTCGAGAGCCGCCGCGCGGGATGCTGCGGCCACGGCTGAGGTGAGGCCGTCGACGACACGCACCGTGAACCCCTCCCGGTGGGCGTCGAGCGCGGATGCCCGCACGCAGTGGTCGGTCGCGATGCCCACGACGTCGAGGTGGTCGACGCCGCGAGCGCGCAGCGCCTCGGCGAGCGGCTCGCCCTCGGCGGTGGCACCGTCGAAAGCCGAGTAGGACGGCGAGCCCTGCCCCTTGAAGATGTGGAGGTCGACGAGCTTCGTGTCGAGCGCGGGGTGGTAGTCGGCGCCCGGCGTGCCGGCCACGCAGTGCTCCGGCCAGCTGTCGACGAAGTCGGGCTGCGGGTGGAAGTGCCCACCGTTGTCGCTGTCGGCGTCGTGCCAGTCGCGCGAGGCGACGACGACCGCGTAGTCCTCGCCGTGCTCCTCGAGGTGCTCGGTGATGCCAGCGGCCACGGCGGCACCACCGGCTGTCTCGAGGGCCCCACCCTCGGTGAAGTCGTTCTGGACGTCGACGATCAGCAGTGCGCGGCTCATGCCCCCAGTCTGCCGCAGCGTTCCTGGATGAGTCAGACGCATCCGCGCCCGCTCAGCTCGTCGCTCACCAGTTGGCGAGGGATGCGCCGCACGAGTAGGCGCGGGCGGCGATGCTGTCGAGCGCGTCGCGGTTGGCGGGCGTCACGGCGCCGACGACGAAGAACGCGAAGGTCAGCCTGCTGCCGTCCGCGGCGGTCATGTAGCCGGCGAGTCCGTAGACCTCGTTGATCCACCCGGTCTTCGCCGTGATGGCGCCTGGGGGGACGCCCAGGGAGGTGAGCCTCGTCTGGAGGGTGCCGGTCTGGCCGGATGCGGGCAGGTCGTCGAGCATCTGGGACGCGGCGATGTCCGGCTGCGAGATGGCTTGCAGCAGCTCGGCGACGAGTTCGGGCGGAACTCGGTTGTCGGCGGACAGACCGGAGCCGTCCGCGAGGACGAGGCCGTCGGCGTCGAGGCCGAGGGTCGACAGAGCCTGGCTGGTCGAGGCTTGGATGGCGGCGAAGTCAGTGCCGACACCCTGCTCGATCGCGACGAGCCGCGAGAGCATCTCGGCGACGTTGTTGTCGCTGTCGATGAGGGCGTAGTGCACGAGTTCTGAGACCGGCTGCGACCAGACCTCTGCGAGCAGCGTCGCGCCCTCCGGCACGGTGCCGCTCGCGCCTGCCGTCGCGGCTCCGAGCCTCGTGGCGAACGCGCCAGCGGCGGCGCCGCTCGGGTCATCCGTGCGGGGCGAGACGAGGCTCGCCGGGTTCTGGCGTCCGCCGTCGACCATGAGCGCCGAGATCGGGCTGATGTAGCCGTCGGTGCGGTCCGCCTGCAACCACGACGGCTGCCACTCCGGCCCGCTGAACGCCGACTTGTCGACGAGCACCTGGGTGAGGGGCGTGCCGGAGAGGCTCGGGTCGCTCGCCCAGGCCGTCCGGGTCTGGGCGGCGAGGTCGGCGAGCGTCGCGGTCGCGCCGGAGTAGTAGCTGCCCGCGCCGGTGTCGGTGGAGGCGAGGGTCACGTCCCCACCTCCCACGATGACCACCGAGCCCGGCTCGCTGCCTGCGTAGACGCGTGTCGGGATGCGGAAGTCCGGGCCGAGCACCTGCATGGCCGCGGTCGTGGTGAGGAGCTTCATGACGGATGCCGTCGGCACCGCGTCCGTCGCCTTGCGCTCGTAGATCGCCTCGCCGCTCTGCGAGTCGACGACCACGCCGTGGAAGTCGAGGGCTCCTGCGGCGCTCGCCACGTCCTCGATGGAGCAGGTTCGCATCGGCTCGGCGGCGGTGGCCTCGACGGGTGCCTCGCGAACCGCGCCGAGCGACTTGGCGGGGAGGACCTCGGACGTGCCGGCGAACGCCGGTGCTGCTGCTGCGAACCCGGCCGCGCCGGCCGCGAAGCCCCCTCCGAGCGCGAGGACGCCAGCCAGCGCGAAGCCGACGAGGCGACTGGCGACTGAGCGCGGGGACTTTCCTGACCTGGCCATGTCACCTCCGGGCGGAACGAGGGGCCGCGTCGTCGTTCGACGGCACGGCAAGCTGCAAGTCTAGCCAAGCGACGCAGGCGCCGCGCCTGACCGAGGATTCGGGGAGGCCTCCTGCCCGCTGGCGCGCTCGGCGGGGCAGGCGGGAGACTCGAGCCCTCAGCTCAGGCCGGCAGAGCGGAGGTAGTGGAGCAGCAGCGTGTCGTCGCACTCCAGGACACCGGCAAGGGCGAGCGGGTGCTGCGCAAGCGTCTCCGAGTGCGTGATGCGCCCACCCTGCCCACCAACCGACGCCGGCGAGATCGTCAGGCAGAGCTCGTCGAACGCGCCCTGAGCGTTGACCTCGCCGAACAGCGAGGGCCCGCCCTCGCAGAGCACCTCCGTGTGACCCAGCTCGCGCAGCATGGCGCGGAGCTCGGTGACGTCGAAGGTTCCAGGGCGCTCCGGATGCTCCGGCACGGTGAGCACGGTCGCGACCTCCCGGAACGGTGCGAGCCGCTCGGGATCGGAGACGGGAGTCACCACGATGGGCGGTACGGGTGCATCCGCGAACATCTCGTGCTTCGGGTCGAGCGCGAGACGGTTCGAGACGATGCCCAGCGTCGGATGTGGGGGGCGCCCCCGCTCTTCGCGCCAGGCCACGGAGGGCTCGGAGACTCGAAGGCCCACGTAGCCTTCGTCGCGAAGGGTGCCAGCCCCCACCAGCACGAGGTCCGCGAGGCGACGCAGCAGCTCGAACACACGATGGTCCGCGGCGGTGCCGAGGCTCCCCGACCTGCCGTCGCCGCCCATCGCAGCCCCGTCGACGCTCGCCACGAAGTTCAGCCGGAACGCCCCGTTCGCGGGGTAGGCGTAGTGGGCGAGCAACTGCTCGTCGTCGAGCTGCTCACGGGCACCCGCAGGACCGAGCAGCGAGCGGATCGCCGATGATGGAGCGTTCATGCTGAGAGCATGCCACGCAGACGTGGACGGCAGTGGGGAGTCGAGTGCGAACTTGGCGGCGCCCTAGACGTTGTGTCGCGTGTACGCGGGCGCACGGAGGCCGAGGATCGCCTCGGTCATGCGGGTCGCGTCGACCGCCTCTGGCACGTTGTGCATGCGGACGATGCGAGCGCCGAGCAGGATGCACGCGACGGCCGCCGCCAGCGACCCGGCTACCCGCTCCCGCTTCGGCCTGTCGAGGCTCTCGCCGATGAAATCCTTGTTGGAGACCGCGGCGAGGGAAGGGAAGCCCAGCGACGAGATCTCGTCGAAGTGCCGTGTCAGTGCGAGCGTGTGCAGCGTGTTCTTGTTGAGGTCGTGCCCCGGGTCGACGATGAGCTGGTCCTCCCCGACCCCCAGCTCGATGGCCCGCTCGGCCCGTGCCTGCAGGAACGAGCGCACCTCTCCCACCACGTCGTCGTAGTGCGGCCGGGCGAGCTCCGCCCGCGGGGCCGCGACGCTGTGCGTGATGACGAGCTGAGCACCCGAGCCCGCGACGACCCTCGCGAGGTCTTCGTCGCGGAGGCCGCTCGTGTCGTTGATGATGCCTGCGCCCGCTTCGAGGCACGCCTCGGCGACGCGTGCACGGTAGGTCTCCGCGGAGATGGGGATGCTGGTCCGCTCCCGCACGGCACGGATCACGGGCACCACCCGGCTGATCTCGTCCTGCTCGGAGAGCTCCTCACCTGGCGCGAAGGGCTGACCGCCGATGTCCACGATGTCCGCTCCCGCCCGCTCGGCGGCGAGCACCGCATCCACGGCGCTCTCGAGCGCGAAAGTCGCCCCATCGTCGTAGAACGAGTCGGGGGTGCGGTTCACGATCGCCATGACCGCCACCCGGCGAGAGAAGTCGAACCCCTCCCCCTCGCCGAGGCGATGGACCGGGCTGCGCAGGCCCGGGAATGCCAGGGGCGGGTGCTGGTCGGGGTCTTGGTGGTGCCGGCGCTCGAGCATCTCATCAGCGTAGGCGAGGCGCGCTGAGGAGCGCGGCCGACTCGGTGCCGCTGGAGAAGACGAAAGCCCCTCCGCACCGAAGTGCGGAGGGGCGATGGGGCCGCCTGCGAGAATCGAACTCGCGACCTATTCATTACGAGTGAATCGCTCTGCCGACTGAGCTAAGGCGGCCTGCCTGCAGCTCAACCCCCTGGGGCGCTGAACTCGACACCAAAGCATAACGCACACTCAGCTCAAGTGCACATCGGGGTGTCGGAGTCAGCAGACGAGGCCCTCTGCGGGCACCGTCCCGTCGATGAAGTACGCGTCGACCGCGCCCGTGACGCAGCTGTCGCCCTGCGTGTAGGCGAGGTGCCCTTCACCCTCGAAGGTGACGAGCGTGGCCGATTCGAGCTGCTCGGTCACTGCCTCCGCCCACGCGTATGGCGTGGCCGGGTCGCCCGTGGTGCCGATGACCAGCACGGGGTCCGCACCCGCTCCCGTGACGGGCGCGAGCTCGTTGGTGGATGGGAACGCCCACTGCTGGCAGGTCGTGTCGCCGAGCGCTTCAGGGCCGGGGATGCCGATGGGGGTCGACTCCGCGATCTGCCGGTTGAAGTCGGCGATCTTCGCGGGATCGGTCTCGACCGGGTAGTCGAGGCAGTTGATGGCCGTGAACGCCTCGAACATGTTGTCCGCGTAGGTGCCATCGGGCTCGCGCCCGTAATAGGAGTCGCTGAGCGCGAAGAATCCTGCCGGGTCGCCGGTGGCCTCGTAGGCGGCGAACGCCTCGCTCAGGTACGGCCAGCTCTGGTCGTTGTACAGGGCCGAGCTGATGGCGGTGTCGATGACGCTGCTGGTGAGCTTCCGCCCGTCGGCGTTGTTGGGGAGCGTGTCGTCGGCCTCGGCCATGAGGGCGTTGATCTTCGCGATCGCGTCGTCGACGCTGCCCGTGAATGGGCAGCTGGTCGTCGTCAGGCAGTCCTCGAGGTAGGTGCGGGTCGCTTCGCCGAACGCGCCCTGCTGGGCGAGCACGACCTCGAAGGTCGAGAGCGTGGGGTCGGTCGCGCCGTCGAGCACGACGCGTCCGACGGTCTCGGGGAACATGTCGATGTACTGCGCGCCGATGTCGGTGCCATACGAGAACCCGAAGTAGTTGACCTTCGGGTCGCCGACGAGGGCTCGCATCATGTCGAGGTCCTTGACGGTGCTCTTCGTGTCGACGAACTCGAGGAGAGCCCCCGTGTTCTCGAGGCAGTCGTCGGCGAACTCCTTGGAGTTCGCGGTCACCGCGTCGATGATCTGCTGGTCGGTCGCCGTCTCGGCGTCGAGTTCCTCGTCGACGCCGTAGAACCATTCGTCCATGCCCGCGTCGTCGCGGCAGTCGACGGCGCTCGATTCCCCGACGCCGCGCGGGTCCCAGCCCACGATGTCGAAGTCGTCCATGAGCTCGGGCGTGAAGACGTACTCGGCGCTGTCGCGGACGAAGGAGATGCCGGAGGCACCGGGGCCACCCGGGTTCGTGAAGATCGTGCCGAGGGGGTTGCCGCTCGCTGCTGGCACCTTGACCATGGCGAGCTCGATCTTCTCGGACGCCCCGTCGCCCCAGTTCATGGGAGCTTCTGCGGTGGCGCACTCGCGCCCGTTGCCGCAGTCGCCCCAGTCGAGGTCCTGCTCGTAGTACGCCTGGATGCTCGGCTCGAGCCCGGAGGGCACGAGCTGCGCGTCTTCCTGCGGCCCGCGGTCTCCCGACGTTCCGGGTCCCGAGAGGGTCGTGATGAGCGTGCATCCGCTGAGGGCGAAGATGACGGCGGCTGTGAGGAGCGAGGCGCCGATGCCCCGCGCCGTCGCTCGAGCGCGGGTGGTCGTTCTGGTCATGATGCTCCCTGCTGCTTCTGCGTCCAGCTGATCAAGAATGCCTCCAGCACGAGCGCCACGGGCACGTTCGCGGCGAGTCGTGCGCGAGCCTTGCTGACGGCGTCGATGCTGGTGAGCACGTCGTCGGAGCTGCGGGAGCCCATTGCGGCTTCCAGCTCGCTCCTCCGGTGCTCGTTGACGAGCTCGACGGGCAGCTCGAGCTGCAGCATGAGCAGGTCGCGCAGCAGGGAGACGGAGTCGGTGAGGATGCGATCGATCGCGTCGACCTGCCCTCGCTTGGCCCGGCGCTTCTGGTGCTCCTCGAGCTCGCGGATCTGGCCGCGCAACTGCCGTGGCACCGCCTGTCCCGGTGTCAGCCCGAGCGAGCGGAATGCCGCGGCGCGCTCGTGCTCGTCGCGATCGGCGGCGTTGGCGGTTGCATCTTCGTCGGCGATGGTGACGAGCTGCGCGGCCTTGCGAACGGCCTCGCCGGTGGTGCGGATGTCGAGCAGCCCGTCGAGCGACGCGTCGCGCCTCCCCCAGGCGTCTTCGCTGGTCGCAAGGCGCTTGGCCATGCCGACGTGGCTCTGCGCTTCGCGGGCGGCACGCAGCGCGGTGTCGGGCTCGATCCCGTCGCGCCGGACGAGCAGGGCCGCGACGTCTCGAACCGCGGGGACGCGCAGGCGCACGCTGCGCACTCGCGAGCGGATGGTCGGCAGCAGGTCGGCCTCGCTCGGAGCGCAGAGCACCCAGACGGTCGATTCCGGCGGCTCCTCGATCGCCTTGAGGAGGGTGTTGGAGGTGCGTGCGACCATGCGGTCGGCGTCCTCGACGATGATGACCCTGTAGCGCCCGGTCATGGGGGACATGGAGGCGCGTTCGACGAGCTCGCGGGCGGTCTTGATGTCCAGCTGCACGGTCTCGGTCACGACCGCCGTGAGGTCGGGATGTGAGCGGGCGCGCACCTGCACGCACGACGGGCACACCCCGCATCCGCCGTCCGGGCAGAGGAGCGCGGCCGCGAAGGCGTAGGCCATGTTGCTTCGGCCGGAACCCGGAGGGCCGGTGATGAGCCAGGAGTTGGTCATGCCACTCGGGTCGATCGCTCCCCGCTTCGAGGCTTTCGCCGCGTTGGAGAACAGCGCTATCGCGTCATCTTGACCGGACAGGTCGTCCCAGACGGTCACGGCTACTCGCTCGCCGACTGCCGCTCGAGGAGCTCGGCGACGCGGGTGCGGATGAGCTCGGCCACGTGCTCTCGAGGCTGGGTCGCGTCGATGACGAGGAACCTGCCGGGGTCTGCTGCGGCGAGGGCGAGGAACGCCGAGCGGACGGAGTCGTGAAACGCCTTGGACTCCGCTTCGAGCCGATCGTAGGTGCCGCGGGTCTCGCCGATGCGGCGGCGGCCCTCTTCCGGGTCGAGGTCGAAGAGCACGGTGAGGTCGGGAAGGAGGCCGCGCGCGGCCCAGAGCGAGAGGTCTCTGACCTCGTCGGCGCCGAGCTCACGACCGGTCCCCTGGTACGCGATCGAGGAGTCGAGGTACCGGTCCTGCACGACGATGTCGCCGCGCTCGAGGGCTGGCCGCACGACCGTCGCGATGTGCTGTGCGCGGTCGGCGGCGTACAGGAGCGCCTCGGCTCGCGCGTCCATGTGCCCCTTGCGGTGGAGCACGAGCTCTCGGATGTCGGCGCCCAGGTCGGTGCCGCCTGGTTCGCGGGTGCGCACGACCTGCTGGCCGAGCGAGTTCAGCCAGTTCTCGAGCAGGCCCGAGTGCGTCGACTTCCCTGCCCCGTCGCCGCCCTCGAGCGTGATGAAGAGGCCCGTCATTCGGTGGCTGCTGCTTCGCTGGCCTTGGCCGCCGGCTTCTTGGCGGGTGCGCGCTTCGCGGCCGGCTTCTTCGCGGCGGTCGTCTTCGCCGTCGTCGACTTGGCCGCCGGCTTCTTCGCGGCTGGCTTCTTGGCGGCCGGCTTCTTCGCGGCCGTGGTCTTGCGCTTCACCGGTCCCTTGGCGCGCTTGTCGGCGAGCATCTGCACGGCCTCTTCGAAGGTGACATCCTCGGGGTTCGCTCCCCGTGTGACGGTCACGTTCGTCTCGCCGTCGGTCACGTACGGCCCGAAGCGGCCGTCCTTGATCTTGATCGGCTTTCCGCTGACTGGGTCGGCTTCGAACTCCTTGATCGCGGCCTTCGTGGTGCGAGCACCGTACTTGGGCTGCGCGAACAGCTCGTGCGCCGCTTCGAGCGTGACCGTGAAGATCTCGTCCTCGCTCGTGAGGGAGCGGGTGTCGGTCCCCTTCTTCAGGTACGGGCCGTAGCGGCCGTTCTGCGCGGTGATCTCCGCGCCTGTCTCGGCGTCGACGCCGACGACCCTGGGCAGCTCGAGCAGCCCGATGGCCTGCTCGTAGGTGACCTGCTCGGGGATCATGGACTTGAAGAGCGATGCGGTGCGCGGCTTGTCTGCCGCGGCGGCCTTCTTGGCGCGCGGCTTCTTGACGGGACGCCCCTCGGCCGCAGCGGCTTTCGCCTCCGCCTCCTCCGCGAGTGCCTTGGCCTTCGCGTCCGCCTCCGCGGCGGCCTCTTCAGCTTCGGAGGGGCCTTCGGTCACGTAGGGGCCGAAGCGGCCGTCCTTGACGAGGATGCGCTTGCCGGTCTCGGGGACGACGCCGAGCACGCGGTCGGTCTGGATCGGTGCCTCGACGAGCTCGATCGCCTTCTGGGCCGTCAGCTCGTCCGGGGCCAGCTCCTCAGGCACGTTCACGCGGCGAGGAGTGTCGCCCTCCGTCTCCGGCGCCACCTCGAGGTACGGGCCGTAGCGTCCGATGCGGAGCACGATGCCGTCGGCGAGGGGGGTGGAGTTGATCTCGCGGGCGTCGATCTCACCGAGGTTGTCGATGACGCCGCGCAGGCCCTTGTGGTCGTCGGTGCCGAAGTAGAAGCCCCGCAGCCAGTCGTTGCGCTGCTCGGATCCTGCGGCGATCCGGTCGAGGTCGCCTTCCATCTGCGCCGTGAAGTTGTACTCGACGAGGTCGTGGAAGTGCTCCTCCAGGAGGCGGACGACGGAGAAGGCCGTCCAGCTGGGGACCAGTGCGCTGCCGCGCGGTGCGACGTAGCCGCGGTCGATGATCGTGGAGATGATCGACGCGTAGGTGGACGGACGGCCGATGCCGAGCTCGTCGAGGGTCTTGACGAGGCTGGCTTCCGTGTAGCGCGGGGGTGGGCTCGTCTCGTGGCTCTTGGCGTCTGCCGTCTCGGTCTCGAGCTTCTGGCCCTTCTCGAGCGGCGGCAGCTTGGCCTCCGCGGTCGTCGAGTCGTCGCGCGCTTCGTCCTTGCCCTCCTCGTAGGCGGCGAGGAAGCCGCGGAAGGTGATGACGGTGCCGGATGCCTGGAACTCCGCCGCGCGGCTGGTGACCGTCCCCTGCGCATCTGACACGTCGACGGGCGAGGCGTCGATCGTGACGGTGGCCGTCTGCCCCTTGGCGTCGGCCATCTGCGAGGCGATGGTCCGCTTCCAGATGAGGTCGTAGAGCTTGAAGTCGTTCGGGCTCAGCTTGGGGCGCAGCTCGCTGGGAAGCGCGAAAGTGGACCCTGCTGGCCTGACCGCCTCGTGCGCTTCCTGCGCGTTCTTCGACTTGGAGCCGTAGAGGCGGGGAGCGGCGGGGACCGTCTCGGCGCCGTAGAGCTTCGACGCCTGCGTGCGGGCCGCGTTGAGGGCCTGCGATGAGAGCGACGACGAGTCGGTACGCATGTAGGTGATGTACCCGTTTTCGTACAGCGACTGGGCGACGCTCATCGTCTGGCGGGCGGTGAAGCGCAGCTTGCGCGCCGCCTCCTGCTGGAGCGTCGAGGTCGTGAACGGCGCGGCGGGGCGGCGCGTGTACGGCTTGGACTCGACGGAGGAGACCGTGAGGGGCACGGTGCCCGCGGTGAGCTGCACGGTCAGCGTGGTCGCCTCGGCCTCGCCGAGGATCACGCTGGTGTTCTTGAGCACACCGTGATCGTCGAAGTCGCGTCCGGTGGCGACGCGCTCGCCGTCGAGCTTCGTGAGGCGGGCGACGAAGGCTGCGCCGTCCTTGCCGGGCTCCGGCGCGAAGCGTGCTTCGACGCCCCAGTAGCTGGCCTTGACGAAGGCGAGGCGCTCGCGTTCGCGGTCGACGATGAGGCGTGTCGCCGCTGACTGCACGCGGCCGGCGGAGAGCCCGGGGCCGACCTTGCGCCACAGGACCGGGGAGACCTCGTAGCCGTAGAGACGGTCGAGGATTCGCCTGGTCTCCTGGGCGTCGACGAGGTGCACGTCGATGTCGCGAGTCCGGTCCTTGGCCGCCTCGATCGCCTCGCGGGTGATCTCATGGAAGACCATGCGCTTGACGGGGACCTTCGGCTGGAGCACCTGCAGGAGGTGCCAGGCGATGGCCTCTCCTTCGCGGTCCTCATCAGTTGCGAGGATGAGCTCGTCGGCATCCTTCAGAGCTCGCTTGAGCTCGGCGACGGTCTTCTTCTTCTGCTCGGAGACCACGTAGTAGGGCTCGAAGCCGTTGTCGACGTCGACGCTGAACTTGCCGAGGGAGCCCTTCTTGAGTTCCGGCGGGAGGTTCTTGGGCTCGATGAGGTCGCGAATGTGTCCGACGGAGGCGAGCACGGTGTAGTCATCACCGAGATACTGCGAGATGCTCTTCACTTTGGTCGGCGACTCGACGATGACCAGTGTGTTGCTGCCTGACACAAGCGTTCCTTGGATGGGTCTGCGTGCTTTCGCACGGCGATTCCGGCTGGCCGGAGTGATGTGGGGGCTGTTGCCACCCGTCGGCGCCCATTATATGGACGGGCTGGTCTGTGAACGGGCTGGCTGAAACGGAAGGCTTCCAAATGCTGGCGGCTCCGCCTCACGTCTTCTCGTTCCGGCGGCGGTCCTGCCCTCGACGATTCCGAAAAGACGAACGGGCCGGACTCTACACGAACTCGCACAACGGCCTCCCGGCCATCGGTCGCGCACTCCTCCAGCGATGCGCCGTTCGCCTCGACGACGCGACCCGCTTCCGCACACGGTTCTCCGTCCAGATACCCCGAGGCGACGTCCGCCGCCGCGAGCGCCCCGGCATCCGCGGCCGCCTGCGCAGCTTGCCTGGCGGGGAAGGCAGCCAGCATGCCGATCGCGCCGATGGAGATCGCGAGGACGAGCAGCCCGACGGCGAGCACGACGACCCCGACGGCGCCGCGCTCTCCGGCGAGCTTCGCGGCGATCACCGGCCACCACCGAGAGCGCAGGCGCGTGCGGCGACCGTGACGGGCAGCTCCCGCTGGCCGAGTTCGAGCGGCGCGGATGCGAGCGCGCACACGAGCCCATCCGCGTGGCTGATCTCGAGCTGCGCGTCGGGCACGAGCGCCTGGATGCGGGCACGCGCGATGGCCTCGTCGTCACCCCTGGCGATGAGCCTGACCGAGTCGGCGACCGCATCCTGCAGCCGCACCTGCACCACGACGCCTTGGAGTCCGGCGAGGCACAGCGCGAGCAGGAGGACGACGGCGGGTGCGACGATGGCGAACTCCGCGGTCGCGGAGCCCCGGCACGAGCGGGCGAGCTGTCGCCACCGCGGCACCCGGAGCATCATTCGTCCAGCGTGAGCGCGGTCCGGATGATGTTCTCGAGCAGTTCGCGGACCTCGTCGCTCTGCATGATGACGACGAGGAGTCCCGCGAAGGCGACGGCGGCCATGGTCGCGATCGCGTACTCGGCGGTCGCCGCACCCTCCTCGTCGTGGAGACGGGCTCGGAGTCTCGTGAGGATGGCGCGTGGGCCTGCGCTGAGGCGGTCGTTGGTGAGCAAGGTTGTACCTCTCTTATTGGTTGTCAGTTCGGAGTCGGCACGAGCGTCGAGGGGCAACCGTCTGGGCTGCCGAAGGAGTGGCGGCGGCGGCGCGCCTTCGAGGCGCGCATCACAGCCGCGAGATCGTCTGGGTGAGCACCGCGAGGATGAGCGGCGCGACGCCGAGGAGCAGGAACGCGGGGAGCACGCAGAGCCCGAGCGGCAGCATGAGGCGCACTCCGAGCTGCGCGGCGCTCCGACTCGATGCGGCTCGGGCGTCTCGGCGCTCCAGTGCGGCCTCGCTCCGGAGGAGCTCGGCGGCGGGTACTCCGGCGTCTCTGGCGAGGTCGAGGACCCGCTCGATGCGACCGTCTGAGCGCGAGGCTTCCCGAATCGGCCGGTCGCCGTGGGCCAGGTCGGCGTCTTCGAGGACACGCTCGACCTGATGCAGGACGGTGCCGGCGGATGCCCCGCCGAGCATGCCGAGCGCCGTCAGGTCGAGTGCAAGGCCCGGCACCGGGTCTCGTCTCGAGGCCGCCGCGATGAGGGCGCGGTTCCAGAGGTGCGCGGTCGTCATGAGCGCGAGGCCGCCGACGAGGCAGGCCAGGCCGATGGGGGTGCCGAAGAGCACGGCGAGGCTGTCGAAGCCGAGCGCGAGGCCGAGCAGCACCCCCACTGCCGGCAGACCCATGACGAGGCGTGCGGCGCTGCTCGGGCCGGCGAGCGCGAGCTCGACATCGCGCTCGGCTGCTGCATGATCTCGGAAGGACTGCCCGAGGTCGGCGAGGCCGCGGGCGAGCGGGGCACCCGTGCGTTCGGCGAGCGACCACGCGCAGCCGAGGGAGCGCCAGCTCGTCGCCTGCTGCTCCCGGAGTATCGCGCCGACGCGCTGGCCCGAACGCAGGCCTCGCGCGACCCGGAGCTCGACGGGCTCGGCGATGTCGACGCGCGGCGGCGCCACCCTCACGCGGAACACGGCGATCGCTCGTCGTCGCAGCTCGCCTCGGAGCGCGCTTCCCGCCCGAGCGCGATGACTCGCCGGGTGCGCCGACTCGGCTGCGGCGAAGCTCGCGACGTGCTGCCAGGCGGAGGCCGCCGTGGCGCCGCCGAGGAGCAGTGCGGCCAGGCGCTCGACGACCGCAGCCGTCTGCTCGGCCTCGTCGATGGCCTGCCTCGTCATGACCGCCTGGGCTCTCGGTGACGGGTTCCGGTCGTGCCAGTCCCCGTCCCCGCCTCAGGGAGGGACGTGGACCCGGCGACGTCGACGCCGGGCGCGCCCCGCGGGCGCGTCACCGTGGCGATCGCCAATCGGCCAGCAGCATCGAGACGGAACTCGCCGATCTCCGCGAGTCGTCGATGCCCGGACGGGGTGCGCTCGACGTGCATGACGAGGTCGATGGCACTCACCGTCTGCCGCGCAACCGCGTCCGGTGTCATCCCCGCGAGCGCACCGAGGGCCTCCAGCCGGGAGGGCACGTCCGCGAGCGAGTTCGCGTGCAGCGTGCCCGCGCCGCCGTCGTGGCCGGTGTTGAGGGCCGCCAGCAGCTCCCGCAGCTCCGCGCCACGGCACTCGCCGAGCACGAGGCGGTCAGGGCGCATCCGCAGAGACTCGCGGACGAGGCGCTCGAGGGGCACGCTGCCCGCGCCTTCGATGTTCGCCTGCCTCGCCTCCAGCGAGACGCTGTGCGGGTGCGCGATACGCAGCTCAGCCACGTCCTCGATCAGGATGATGCGGTCCCGCGCATCGGCCTCCGAGAGCATGGCAGCCAGGAAGGTCGTCTTCCCGCTTCCGCCCGCACCGGTCACGAGGACGTTCGCTCGGGTCCGCACCGCCTCGCGAACGAGTTCCTCGGCACCGGGAGCGAAGAACGCCTGTCGGTCGAGCTGCTCAAGCGTGAGCTGACGAACCTTCGGGGCTCTGATCGACAGCAGGGTGCCCGTGGTCGAGACGGGCGGGAGCACGGCGTGCACGCGGATGCCGTCGGCGATCCGCACATCCACGCATGGCGCGGATTCGTCGAGGTGCCGTCCGCCGGCCGCGACGATGCGGACCGCGAGTTCCCGCAGCGCCCGCTCGCTCGGGGCCAGCCAGGACTCCTCCCGCTCGGCGCCGCTCCCCCGGTCGACGTACAGCCCGTCGCAGCCGTTGACGAAGAGGTCGGTCACCTCGCCGTCTGCCACGTACCCGGCGAGCGGGCCGAACGCGTCCGCTTGGCCTCGGGTGAGCGAGCGCACCGATCGCGGTGTGGAGTCGTCGAAACCGGCGCGTGGCGGCAACGTGAGCGACGCGGCTCGGTCGGCTGCTGGACGAGCGACGAACCGCTGGGCGGGCGCTGCGCCGGAGCCTGAGGTGAAGGACATGCAGGAAGCGTACGAACGGCCGCGCTCGAGCGCGGGCGACGGTGCGCCGACTGGGGAGGAGCGTTCTCCACAGGTCCAGGAGCCGCAGAGTCGCGCGGTTAACTGAAGAGGCGCCCGGACAGGGGGATATCCGAGCGCCTCAGCTCATGCAGCGTTCAGGGGGGTTGATTGCTGCAGAGCGACGACAGTTGCGACAGAGAGCGAAACCATCGAAGTCCATGCTAGTGCATATTTCGCCCGAGACCACGTCTGGTTCCCAGACAATCGAAAAATGTTCGGCTGGGCTCTCACGACCGCACGGCTGCACAAATCCCGCACGCTGAAAGGCCGGTGGGGCTGCGCTCCGGCGCTCAGAGACCGAGCGTCGAGCGCGTCGCCGCTGGCACTGCTGCCGGTTCACTTCCGCGGGACCCGGCGCCGCAGGGATCCTCCGAAGCGCTCCGACATTCCCCCCGAAAGGCGGGAGTCGGAGCACATGCTGGCTCCGTAGACTTCTCAGAGGCTGCGCCGCAATGAGGTGGCGCGGCATCGCAACGACGCGAAAGGACCTGTGGTGGCTGACAAGATCGAACACCTCCTGGAAGACCTCGAGACCTTCCCGCCCAGCGACGACTTCACGTCCTCCTCCCCCGTGCCGGCCGACCTCGGCGCACGGGCAGAAGAAGACCGGCTCGGATTCTGGGCCGAGCAGGCCAAGGAGTTGCACTGGTCGACGCCGTTCACCGAGGTCCTCGACTGGAGCGATGCTCCCTTCGCGAAGTGGTTCGCCGATGGCACGCTCAACGCGAGTTTCAACTGCGTCGACCGTCACGTGCTCGCCGGCAACGGCGACCGAGTCGCGATCTACTGGGAGGGCGAGCCCGGCGACAAGCGCACCATCACGTACTCCGACCTCCTCGGCGAGGTGAAGCGGGCCGCGAACCTCCTGGAGAGCCTCGGCGTCGCGGCCGGAGACGTCGTCGCCATCTACATGCCCATGATCCCGGAGACGGTCGTCGCGATGCTCGCCTGCGCGCGCATCGGTGCCATCCACTCGGTCATCTTCGGCGGCTTCAGCGCCGACTCCATCCGCAGCCGCGTCGAGGATGCGAACGCGAAGCTCGTGATCACGAGCGACGGCTCCATCCGCAAGGGGCGGATCTTCCCCCTCAAGGAGACCGTGGATGCGGCGCTCGAGGCAGACGGGCACACCGTCGAGCACGTACTCGTCGTCCGTCGCGCCGACAACGAGCCGTCGCTGACCCCGGGGCGTGACCTCTGGTGGCACGAGGAGATCTCGCAGGTGAGCGATGAGCACGTCGCGAAGCCGTTCCCCGCCGAGCACCCGCTCTTCATCCTCTACACGTCGGGCACGACCGGGAAGCCGAAGGGCCTCCTGCACACGACCGGCGGCTACCTCACCCAGACGTCGTTCACGCACCGCACCATCTTCGACCTGAAGCCGGAGCAGGACGTCTACTGGTGCTCGGCCGACGTCGGCTGGGTGACCGGCCACAGCTACTTCGTCTACGGACCGCTCGCGAACGGTGCGACGCAGGTCATGTACGAGGGCACGCACGACACCCCGGACCTCGGCCGCTGGTTCGACATCATCGAGCGCTACGGCGTCACGATCTTCTACACGGCGCCGACGGCGATCCGCGGATACATGAAGTCAGGCAGGCAGATCCCCGCGAAGTACGACCTCTCCTCGATCCGCCTCCTCGGCTCCGTAGGGGAGCCGATCAACCCTGAGGCCTGGTCCTGGTACCGGGAGGTCATCGGCGGCAACCGCGTGCCCGTCGTCGACACCTGGTGGCAGACCGAGACGGGCGCCATCATGATCTCCGCGATCCCGAGCCAGGTCGCGCTCAAGCCCGGCGCAGCGCAGGTGCCTGTCCCCGGGGTGGTCGTCGAGGTCGTCGACGACAAGGGCGAGCGCGTCAACCCCGGCGAGATGGGGCTCCTCACGATCACGGAGCCGTGGCCGTCGATGACTCGAGGCATCTACGGCGACCGGGAGCGGTTCATCGAGACGTACTGGTCCCAGTTCCCTGGCCGCTACTTCGCCGGCGACGGTGCCGGCGTCGACAAGGACGGGCACCTCTGGCTGCTCGGCCGAGTGGACGACGTCATGAACGTCTCCGGCCACCGGCTCTCGACGACCGAGATCGAGTCGGCGCTCGTCGACCACCCGTTCGTCGCCGAGTCGGCGGTGGTCGGCGCGAGCGATGAGACGACGGGGCAGGCGGTCGTCGCCTTCGTCGTCCTGAAGGAGAGCAAGAAGGCGGAGATCGAGGCCTCTGACGCTCCGAAGGTGCTGCGCGAGCACGTGTCGACGAAGATCGGCGCGATCGCTCGCCCCCGTCAGGTGTATGTCGTCGCAGAGCTCCCCAAGACGCGTTCCGGCAAGATCATGCGGCGCCTGCTGCGCGATGTGGCAGACGGCAAGGCGGTCGGCGACACGACGACCCTGACCGACGCCTCGGTGATGTCGGCGATCTCCTCCGGCGTCGCATCCGGAGCCGCCGACGACGATTGACCCGACGCAGCCAGAATGACGGAAGCCCTGCACCCCTCGGAGGAGGGATGCAGGGCTTCCGTCGGTTCAGCTGCTCGCGCCGCGCGGCGGGCCGTTACTCGTACGCGACGATGAGGTCGACCTCGACCGGTGAGTCGAGCGGCAGCACGGCGACGCCCACCGCGGCGCGGACGTGCGTGCCCGCGTCGCCGAAGGCGAGCCCCAGCATCTCGGAGACGCCATTCGCGACGAGGGGCTGCTCGGTGAAGTCGGGGGCGGATGCGACGTAGACGGTGACCTTCACGACTCGCGTCACGCGATCGAGGTCGCCGATGACGGACTTGATGGCCGCAAGCGCGTTGAGCCCGGCGAAGGCCGCGAACTCGATGGCATCGTCGCGCGGCACCTCAGCGCCGACCTTGCCCTTCTCGGGGAGCGCTCCCTCGATGAACGGGAGCTGCCCCGACGTGTACACGAGGCCGCCGTGCTCGACTGCGGGCACGTAGGCGGCGACCGGAGCGGCAACCGGAGGTACCGCCATTCCCATCGCGCCGAGACGTTCTTCTACCTCGCTCATGCTCACTCCCCCGCGATCGGGCGCTTCATGTAGGCGACGGATCCGCCCTCAGCATTCGTGGAAACCTGCACCAGCTCCCAGCCCTGAGCACCCCAGTTGTTGAGGATGACAGTGGGGGTGTGCAATGGGAGCGGGGTGATGAAATATTCCCACTTCTGCATGGACGTCCTCCTGTGCGATGAGCGCTCAGGCTCTTCATGGGGTACTCATTGAACACTCCTGAAGACGCCACGAGCGGGTGTGACTTACCCTTGATCCTATGTCTGTCACGAATCCAGGGGCGCCCAAACGCAACATTCTGGGTGGCCTCCTAGGGCTGCTTGGTATGAGCGGAGTCGCGGGCGTGCTCGTCACGGCCATGATCACCCCGCTCATCGCCGTCACCGGCGTCGCCGCGAACAGCACCATCTCGCTGTTCGAGAACCTCCCGACGTACCTCGAGATCGGCTCACTGCAGCAGAAGACCGAGCTGTACGCCGCCAACGGACAGAAGTTCGCCGAGTTCTACAACCAGAACCGCGAAGAGGTCCCACTCGACCAGATCTCCCCGTACGTCGCCGCCGCGGCGATCTCGGTGGAGGACCCGAGGTTCCGCGAGCACGGTGGCGTCGACGTCATCTCGGCGGCGCGTGCGCTCGCCCAGTCCGTCATCGGCGATGGCGCGGCAGGCGCATCCACGATCACCATGCAGTACGTGCGCAACGTGCGTGTGCAGACGGCCGAAGCGATCCCCAATCAAGAGGAACGCGACAAGGCCTACCTCGAGGCGACCGAGACCACGACGGGCCGCAAGCTCCAGGAGATGCGTCTCGCGATCGGCGTGGAGAAGCAGTTCTCCAAGGACGAGATCCTCCAGGGCTACCTCAACATCGCCCTCTTCGGAGGCACCACCTACGGCATCGAGTCGGCAGCCCAGCGCTACTTCGGCAAGTCCGCGCTCGACCTGAACCTGCAGGAGTCCGCGAGCCTCATCGCGATCGTGCAGGAGCCGAACGCCTACCGCCTCGACGTGCCCGAGAACATCGAGCCGAACAAGGTGCGCCGCGACTACATCCTCATGCGCATGATGGAGGAGGGCGCGATCGACCAGGCGACCTACGACGCGACCGTCGTGCTGCCCGTCGAGCCCCGCCCGACGGAGCCGAAGCACGGCTGCGGCGCGGCCGAGGGCAACGCGCAGTACTTCTGCGACTACGTGCGGCTCGTCATGGTGCAGGATCCCGCCTTCGGTGAGACCTATGAGGAGCGGCAGTTCAACTTCCAGACCAAGGGCTACCAGATCCACACGACCCTCGACCTCGACATGCAGGCTCAGGGCCAGGCCTCGATGGCCTCGGCCGTGCCCGCCTACGTCGACGGCATGGACATGGGATCTGCCGCTTCGATGGTCGAAGAGGGCACGGGCCGCGTGCTCATGATGGTGCAGAACACCGCCTTCGGCGACACGGAGGAGTTGGCCGGCCAACCGGGGTACACGTCGGTGAACTACAACACCGACTACGAGTACGGCGGCTCCACGGGGTTCCAGGTCGGGTCGACCTACAAGATGTTCACCCTCGCCGAATGGCTGGCGTCAGGGAAGTCGTTGAACTCCTCGGTCAACGGCAAGGACCGCGCCTTCAACCTCGCGAACTTCCAGAACTCCTGCCTCGGCGCTGACGGCGGCTCCTGGTCGCCGACGAACGACGGCGGCGCGAAGGTCGGCAACGTGTCGGTCCGCCAGGCGACGTCGCAGTCCATCAACACGGCGTACGTGGCCATGGCCGAACAGCTCGACCAGTGCCGCATCCGCGACACCGCGATGGCCATGGGCGCGCACCGCGCCGACGGGGCCATCAACGAATCGAACCCGGCCGCAGTGCTCGGAACCAACACGATCGCGCCCCTGTCCATGGCGACCGCCGTGGCCGGATTCGCGAACGGCGGCGTCACCTGCACGCCCATCGCGATCGACAGCATCACGCTGCGCGACGGCTCATCCATCGAGGCCCCGAAGTCGACGTGCAACCAGGCGGTGACCCCCGAGGTCGCGGCTGGCGTGACCGCGGCCCTCCAGGGCGTCGCCAACGGCGGCACGGGCAGCGCCTCGAACCCCGGCATCGCACCGCTCATGGGCAAGACCGGAACGACGGACAGCGGCCTGCAGACCTGGATGGTCGGAGCCACCACGAAGGTCGGCCTCGCCGTCTGGGTGGGCAACGCCAGCGGCCAGGTCCCCATGTACGGCGTCGACCTCCCCCGTGCGGTCGGAAGCCAGACGCGTCACGTCATCTTCAACGACGTCATCGCCCAGGCGATGCGCACCTACGGAGGCGACTCGTTCCCCGAGCCGACCGGCAGCGCCGTCAAGAACGAGCAGGTGACGGTCCCCGACCTGACCGGAAAGACGACCGCTGAGGCGAAGTCCTCGCTCGAGGGGCTCGGCTTCACCGTGTCCGTCGGCAACGCCGTCGCATCCGATCAGCCGGAAGGCACCGTGGCGAGCACCCTGCCGAGCGCGAACACCCGCGTGACGCAGGGAACGACGATCACGATCAGCCCGTCGCGCGGGCCAGCCCCCACACCGACCACCGCGGCGCTCGTCGCACCGGACCTGGCGGGGCAGACACAGGAGCAGGCGCAGTCCACGCTCTCCCAGCTCGGCTTCAGCGGCACGATGGCCATCCTCACCGAGGAGAGCTCGACCGTCCCGAAGGGACAGGTGATCCGCACCGACCCGGCGCCCGGCGCGGAGCTGGAGCGCAGCGGTTCCATCCAGGTCTACGTCTCTTCCGGCCCCTAGCAGGCCATCGCACCAACTGAAACGAGTTCCACATGGCGAATTCCGTCGCCACCTCGGGCCAAGGAACCTCTTCCGGCCTCGGACCAGCAAGCGCCGTCGCCCTCACCCTCCTCGGGGTGGGGGCGGCGACCGCCGTCTACGGCACGATGATCGAGCGCCGCGCGTTCCGCCTGCGACGCATCGAGTCGCGCATCCTGCCCCCGGGCTCGGCCCCGCTGCGCGTGCTGCACCTCAGCGACTTCCACGTCGCCCCCTGGCAGCGCAAGAAGCAGGACTTCGTCAGAGGGCTCGCCGCCCTCCAGCCCGACCTCGTCATCGGCACAGGTGACAACCTCGGCCACGTCGATGCCGTCCCGACCGTCGCCAGCATGCTCGAGCCGTTCGAGGGGATCCCCTCGGTGCACGTGTACGGCTCCAACGACTACCTGGGCCCCGTCCTCAAGAATCCCTTCACGTACTTCAGCAGCTCCACCCACGTTGCGAAGAAGGCTCCGCACCTCGACACGGAGGGCCTCACCGCCCACTTCGACCGCCTCGGGTGGACGCCCCTCAACAACGCTGCCGCCGTCCTCGAGGTCGCCGGCAGGCGCATCCGCTTCTTCGGGGTCAACGACCCGCACATCGACGCCGACGACTTCGCCGCGGCGGGCGAGGCGCTGCGAGACGCGTCGGAGGGCCAGGACTGGGACCTCACGATCGGCCTCGCTCATGCCCCGTACCAGCGTGTGCTCAGCGGCCTCGTCGACCTGGGCGCAGACGCGATCTTCGCCGGCCACACCCACGGTGGCCAGGTCTGCGTGCCCGGCTACGGGGCACTCGTCACCAACTGCGACATCCCGCGTGAGCAGGTGAAGGGCCTCAGCACGTGGACCTCGCGTGGCCGCAGCGCCGCCCTGCACGTCTCTGCCGGACTCGGCACCTCCATCTACGCCCCGGTGCGCTTCGCATGCCCACCGGAGGCGACCCTCCTGACCTTCCTACCCCGGGTATCGTGACCGCCATGGCAACAAAGCAACGTGGAAACCGGAAGCGCGGTCCTCTGACGCGCGTCCTCGGACTGGTCGGGGTGAGCGGCCTGGCCGCCGTCCTCATCACCGCGCTCGTGACTCCGCTGATCTCCGTCGCCAACATCGCGGACAACAGCTCGATCAACCTGTTCGAGAGCCTCCCCGACTACCTGGAGATCAACGAGCTCCAGCAGGTCACCGAGCTCTACGCCAAGCAGGGCGGGCAGGACGTGAAGTTCGCCCAGTTCTACAACCAGAACCGCATCGAGGTACCCCTCGACCAGGTCTCGCCGTGGGTGCCGCTTGCTGCCATCTCGGTTGAGGACCCGCGTTTCCGGGAGCACGACGGCGTCGACGTCATCTCCGCGGCGCGAGCCCTCGTGACCTCGGTCATCGGCGACGCCTCAGCTGGCGCCTCGACCATCACCATGCAGTGGGTCCGCAACGTGCGCGTGCAGGAGGCCGAGGCGATCCTCGACCCCGCCGAGAGCGAGAAGGCCTACATCGAGGCGACCGACCCGAACACGGGCCGCAAGCTCCAGGAGATGCGCCTCGCCATCGGCGTCGAGCAGCAGTACTCGAAGGACGAGATCCTCCAGGGCTACCTCAACATCGCCCTCTTCGGAGGCACCACCTACGGCATCGAGTCGGCCGCCCAGCGCTACTTCGGCAAGTCCGCGCTCGACCTGAACCTGCAGGAGTCCGCGAGCCTCATCGCGATCGTGCAGGAGCCGAACGCCTACCGCCTCGACCGCGAGGAGAACATCGAGGGCAACAAGGAGCGCCGCGACTACATCCTCATGCGCATGATGGAGGAGGGCGCGATCGACCAGGCGACCTACGAGGCGACCATCGCGCTGCCGGTGGAGCCGAACGTCACGGAGCCGAACCACGGGTGCGAGTTCGCGGAAGGCAACGCGAAGTACTTCTGCAAGTTCGTGCAGCTCTCCGTACTGCAGGACGAGGCCTTCGGTGCGACCGAGGCCGAGAGAAACTTCAACCTCGCCGGCAAGGGCTACAAGATCTACACGTCCCTCGACCTCGACATGCAGGGCGTCGCGACGCAGTCGATGCAGAACGCCGTGCCGTCCAGCTACCCGGGCACGGAGCTCGGCGCCGCCGCTTCCATGGTCGAGAACGGCACCGGTCGCATACTCGCGATGGTGCAGAACACCCAGTTCAGCGAGGTGGCCGAGAACCAAGGCCAACCCGGTGTGACCTCGGTGAACTACAACGCCGATTACGAGTACGGCGGCTCCACCGGATTCCAGACTGGCTCGACGTACAAGATCTTCACGCTCGCCGAATGGCTCTCGTCGGGGAAGTCGCTCTACTCGTCCGTCCCAGGACAGAACCGCACCTTCTACCTCGAGAACTTCTCCAACACGTGCGAGGCCGAGTCAGACGGCCCGTGGGCTCCGACGAACGACAGCGGCCAGCGGGTTGGGACCGTCTCGGTCAAGTCGGCGACTGCCTCGTCGATCAACACCGCCTACGTGACGATGGCGGAGCGCCTCGACCAGTGCCGCATCCGCGACACCGCGATGGCCCTCGGCGGTCACCGCGCCGACGGAGCGATCAACTCCTCGGTACCCGCCGCCATCCTCGGCGCCGCCAACGAGATGGCCCCGCTCTCGATGGCAACCGTCATGTCAGGGCTCGCGAACAATGGCACGACCTGCTCGCCGACAGGCATCGACCGCGTGACGCTGCCTGACGGCACCGAGGTCTCGGGCCCCGAATCCCGTTGCATCCAGGCCGTCTCGCCGCAGGTCGCGGCGGGCGTCGACGAAGCCCTCGCTGGCGTCGTCAACGGCGGCACCGGCTCGCGGTCGAACCCGGGCATCGTTCCCCTCATCGGCAAGACCGGCACGACCGACAACGGCCTGCAGACGTGGATGGTCGGGGCGACGACCAGGGTCGGACTCGCCGTCTGGGTCGGCAACGCCAACGGCCTTTTGCCCATGTACGACGTCGACCTGCCCCTCGCGGCGGGGAGCCAGACGCGTCACGTGCTCTTCAACGACATCATCGGGCACGCGATGACCACGTACGGCGGAGGCGACTTCCCCGAGTACGTGGAGGACGAGGACGCGCTGGTGCTCGCAACCGTGCCGGACGTGACCGGCCGGTCGACGGAGGAAGCACGCCAGGTGCTCGAGGGGCTCGGCTTCGGCGTGTCCATCGGGCCATCGGCCGACTCCGACCAGTCGCCGGGAAGCGTCGCGAACACCCTGCCGACCGCCAACACGCGTGTCGACAAGGGGACGACGATCACCATCCACCCCTCGGCCCTGTCGGAGGACGCGTCGAACGGACTCCTGGCACCGGATGTGGCGGGCAAGACCCAGGATGAGGCGACGACGCTGCTCGCGGGCGCCGGCTTCAGCGGGACCGTCACCGTGATCGCCGAGAAGAGCGCGAGCGTGCCGAGCGGGCAGGTGATCCGCACCGACCCCGCGACCGGCACTCCCATCGAGCCGACCGGCGACATCAGGCTGTTCGTCTCCTCTGGGCCGTAGGAGTTTCCGTTGCTCGCGCCCTCGGTTGGCGGCGCGAGCAACCTTCGGGTACTCTTGGGGAGTTCGCCGCTCAGCGGTGAGCGATCGGGGTGTGGCGCAGTTTGGTAGCGCGCTTCGTTCGGGACGAAGAGGTCGTGGGTTCAAATCCCGCTACCCCGACAGTTGTGTGATCGAAAAGGCCTGAGCTTACTTGCAAGCTCAGGCCTTTTTCGTGCCCGCATTCGTGCCCGCCTTCAGCCCTCGCTCCGAGAGGAACGCGACCCGCGTGATGGTGTACTTTCGGCGGATGCCGTCAGTGTGGCCATCGTGCTGATCCCAGAAGACCTCGTCCGCCGCGTCGCGGGTCGCCCCGCCGACCTCGGGGTGGACGGCGACGAGTGGCTCCGCCGCCTGCCGTCTCTCATCGACGAGCGCCTCGACGCGTGGGAGCTGACCATCACCGGTGCGGCTCACAACGGCCATAACGCGATCGTGCTGCCGGTCGCTCGTCACGGGCAGCCGCAGGTACTGAAGCTCAGCTGGCCCCATCGGGAGGCAGCCGTCGAACACCTCGGGCTTCGCCACTGGAACGGCGGGGGCATCGTGCGGCTCGTGGCGGCGCATCCGGCTGACTTCGCGCTGCTCCTCGAGCCCCTCGACGCGGATCTCGACCTGCATTCGGTCGAGACCGACGACGCGTGCCTCGTGATCGGCGGCCTCCTGCGGCGCCTCCACGTCGCACCCCCGCATTCGGTGCCCGATTTCCGCGTCGAGGCGCGCGACTGGATCGCGCCCCTGCGGGCGCATCCGCCTTCGGTGCCTCGCCGGTGGGTCGACCGCGCCCTCGACACGTTCGACTCGCGTCCCTACGAGCCGAGGCTGCTGCACCTCGATCTGCACTACGGGAACGTGCTCGCCGCCGAGCGGGAGCCGTGGCTTGCCATCGACCCGAAGCCCGTCGCGGGTCCCGCCGGATTCGAGGTGTACCCGGCGCTGCGAACTCGCGTCGAGGACTACCGGGGCGGTGCGCTCATGCACGCGGAGGTACGCAGCCGGGTTGAGCTGATCAGTGGCGAGGCGGGCATCGATCTCGATGACGCCAGGGAGTGGTGCATCGCGCACGCCATTCTGAACGCGCACCAGGTCTCGAAAGAGGGGTGGCCCACGCTCGTGACCCTGCACCTCGCGATCGCGAAGGCGCTGTCCGACCTCTGAGACACCGACATCAGCTGTTTTTCGTTTGCCGAATGACTGCCTCAATCTGATTTAAGTCTTGCGTTTGGGTTTCGGACCACGCATGATCATGTGATGGATGCAGACGTTGTCGTCATCGGACTCGGAGCCGCCGGCTCGTACGCGGCTTGGAATCTGGCCTGCAATGGCGCGAGCGTGCTGGGCCTCGAGGCGCAGACCCTCGTCCATGACGACGGGGCCTACTCGGGCGAGAGCCGCCTCTTCCGCGCGGCTTACCACGAGGGGTCCCACTACGTGCCCCTGCTGCTCGCGGCCCGTCATGCCTGGCTCGAGCTGGCCGAGGAGAGCCGGGCACCCATCTTCCAGTCGACGGGGGTGCTCTCGATCGGCTCCCCCGACGACCCTCGCCTCGAGCAGGTGCGCCGCTCCCTCGCCCACGCCGATATCCCGCACGCGGCCCTGTCGACGGCGGAGCTCCGGAGCCGCTACCCGCAGCATGAGCAGCTGACCGACGAGATCGCCGTCCTTGACGAGCTCGGCGGTGCGCTCAGACCCGAATCGGCCGTGGCCGAGATCCAACGACGCGCGAGCGCCGCGGGCGCCGAGCTGCGCGGAAGCACGGCGGTGCTCTCGATCGAGGAGACCGCAGGCGCAGTGCACGTCACCACAGCGGACGGCACGCTGAGCGCCAAGCAGGTCATCGTGTCGGCAGGGATCTGGACCCCACAGCTCCTCCCGGAACTCGCACCGCACCTGACGATCAAGCCCATCGCGCTCACCTGGTTCGCGCCAGAGAACCCCCACGACTTCGCACCCGAGGTGTTCCCCGCGTTCATCCGGGACCACGGCAACGTGCATATCTTCGGCGTCCCAACCCTCGACGGCTCGCTCGTGAAGGCCGGCTACGACGCGAAGTGGGGAGACATCGACGCTCCCGAGCAGCTCGAACGCCGCCTGAGCGTCGCCGAGCGCGCCAAGATCTCGCACGACATCCATGCGCGTATCCCGGGCCTGCCAGACGCGATCGCCAAGCACTCCGTGCACGCAGACCTCTTCACGTTCGACAAGACCCCGATCATCGGGAGGATCAGCGAGCGCATCACGGTGGGCACCGGATACTCGGGCCACGGCTTCAAGTTCACCCCGGTCTTCGGCGACATTCTCGCCGACACCGCCTTGGGCCGCACACCGGAGTTCGACATCTCCCCCTTCGCGCCGCAGCGGTTCAGCGCGTGAGCGAGATCAGCCTGAAGCAGCTGCGCTGCTTCGTGGCCGTCTACACGGAGCGCAGCTTCACCCGAGCTGCGAAGCGACTCGGACTCGCGCAGTCGCCCGTGAGCCAGGCGGTCGCGGCCCTCGAGGCGCAGCTGGGCGTCACCCTCTTCGAACGCGGCGGACGTGACGTCGTCCCGACGCCGGCCGCCGAGGCGCTGTACCCGGAGGCAGTGGAGATCCGCCGTCGAGCAGAGGGCCTCCAGCACCTCGCGTCGACGGCCACCGAGGAACGCGCGAAACGGGTGCTGCGCCTCGGATCGATCAGCTCACTGTTCTCCAGCGCGCTGCCGACTCTGCTCCGCGCCGAGCCGCTGTCGCCCTACGCCGTCACGGTCTCCGACGGTGGCACGACGGACCTGAGCAGGGCCGTCGATGACGGCGACCTCGACGTGGCGCTGCTCCGGGACCTCTCGCCGGACAGCGACCGGCACGCGGTCGCCTTCCGCGAGCGCCTCTGCGTCGCCGTGGCGGCCGACCATGAGCTGACCGCGCAGCAGATCGTCTCGGCCGAGCAGCTCCGCGACTTCCCGCTCGTGCTCTTCGATCGCGGGCGAGCGCCGCTCGCCTTCGACCTGACGGCGAGCGCGTTCCTCCGTTCCGGCCACCCGCTCCGAATCGCCGCGCGCGTCACGAACGAGCAGGCCATCCTCGGTCTCGTCAGCGCCAGGCTGGGCATCGCGCTCGTGCCGCAGTCGCTCGCGCTGCACCCGTGGCCGGGGGTGACGTTCCGTGAGCTGCAGGACGCGGAGCACAGCTATCCGCTGGCGGTGCGCGTCGAGGCGGGCGACCCGCTCGGCCTGCTCGGGCCGATCAGCTCGGCGCTCCACGGCTGGGCCGCTCAGAACTCGCTCATCCGCTGACCCCGCCCATTCCTCCCGGTCAGCGACGACCGGATTCACGATCCCCAACGCACAGAAAAGAGTTCTCGTGGAGTACACGCCTCAAGCTCTCCTCGTCGATGCCGGCCTCATCGGCATGCTCCTCATCATCGGCACCCTCGCGAGGGCGAAGATCAAACCGCTGCAGACGATGATGATCCCCGCGTCGGTCATCGCCGGTGCGCTCGGCTTGCTGCTCGGTCCGAACGGGCTCGGGCTCCTTCCCTTCTCCGACCAGCTGGGCACATACGGCTCGCTGCTCATCGTCCTCGTGTTCGCGTGCCTCGCGCTCACCGACGACTTCAACATCTTCAAGATCGGCCGCAACGTCGCGGGGTTCGCCGCCTATGGCGTGCTCATGTACTCGCTGCAGGTCGTCATCGGCCTCGTGCTGGTGCTCGTGCTCCTCGGCCCTCTGCTCGGGGCTCCAGACAGCATCGGCCTCATGCTCTTCGCGGGCTGGGCGGGCGGCTTCGGCTCGGCGGCGGCGATCGGGGCGGTGTTCGCGGATGCGGGCCAGCCGGAGGTGCAGTCGATCGCGTTCACGGCGGCGACCGTCGGCATGCTCGTCGGCGTGGTCGGCGGCATCATCCAGGCGAAGATCGGTGCGATGCGTGGCCACGCGAAGGAGTTCGCTGGCATGAAGAGCATGCCGGAGGACCTGCGCACGGGTGTGCTCGATCAGATCAAGACGCGGCCCTCGATCGGCACGCACACCTTCTCCGGTGGGACGATCGAGTCGCTCGCGTTCCAGGCGGCGATCGTCGCCGGCGTGTCCGCCGGCGCCTACGGCATCAACCTGATGCTGGGCGAGCTGCTCCCCGCCGTGACGTTCCCCCTCTTCTCGATCGCGTTCATCGTCGGCCTCGTCCTGCGGGGGCTCATGGCCGTCTCGAAGACGCGCAAGTACATCGACCCCGACTCGCTGCGCTCCATCTCCGGCGCAGCCACCGACGTCCTCGTCGTATGCGGCATGGTCTCCATCGTGCCGAGCATCGTGGCCGACAACTGGCTCGCCCTGCTCATCCTGTTCCTCGTCGGTCTCGCGTTCTGCCTGTTCCTGGGCTTCTTCGCGGCGCCTCGACTCATGCAGGACGGGTGGTTCGAGCGCCAGCTGTTCACGTGGGGCTGGGCGACGGGCGCCGTCGCGACCGGCATCGCCCTGCTTCGCATCGTGGACCCGCGCATGAAGTCGCGCACGTTGGAGGACTTCTCGATCGCCTACCTGCCGGTCGTGCCCGTCGAGGTCGCGGCGATCACCTTCGTGCCGTTGCTGGTGATCGGCGGTGCTGCGTGGGCCGCTGTCGGCATCTGGGGCGCGATCGCCATCGTCGCGGCGATCGGCGGGGCCATCGTGATCTTCACGGGGCGGAAGTCGCAGCGAAGCCCCGGCGGGGAGCCGCGCAGGGCCGCCGCGGTCGGACGCGGCTCGAGCTCGAAGTAGGGCTCGAGCCCGAGCCGTCGAGCATCACCCTCGCAGGATGCCTGCGGCATACGCGGCCTGGCCGACGTGCTGGGCCGCGTCGTCGATGATGCTGACGATGCGGGCGGCGCGCGTGACGGGCGGGTCCCACTGGTCGTCGACGATCTCGCCGAGCGCATCCGGGCTGAGCGAGCGGATGTACGTGCGCAGTGCATCCGTCGCCGCGCGCAGGTAGTCGAGCAGCAGCGTGGCATCGTCGACGATGACGGCGCGCGCCTGGGCCGTCGAGTGCCCGTAGCCGACCGAGTCGCCGAGCTCGCCGAGGCCGAAGCGGGCGTCGAAGCCCTCAGCTGACCAGACCTCGGGAACACCGGAGAGGGGCGTGAGCTGCACGTCGATCTCGCGCGCCGTGTGCCAGAGCAGCCAGGCGATCGAGTTGTCGTGGCCGCCCGGATGCGCGTTGAGGGCATCTGCGGTCAGCTCGCCCGCGAGGCGCTCGGCAGCCTCGACGGGGCGGCTCGCGAAGTCGTCGAGCACGCCGATCACATCGCTGCTCATGCGCGCGAGCGTCCGAGGTGCACGAGGTCGTGAGCGGCCTCGATGGGCTCTGGGTTCGGGCCGGGAGGGGTGCCGTCGCCGAACGGCGACCCGCCGAGCTGCTCGCGGAAGTGCGGCAGCTTCCAGTTGTGGAGCTCCGGGCCTGCGGGGACGATGCCGCTCGGGTTGATGTCTCGGTGCACCTCGTAGTAGTGGCGCTTGATGTCGACGAAGTCGGTCGTGTCGCCGAAGCCTGGTGTCTGGAAGAGGTCGCGCGCGTAGGCCCAGAGCACCGGCATCTCGCTCAGCTTCTGCCGGTTGCACTTGAAGTGGCCGTGGTACACGGCGTCGAAGCGGGCGAGCGTCGTGTAGAGACGTACGTCGGCCTCGGTGATCGTGTCGCCCATGAGGTAGCGACGTGTCTCGAGGCGCTCCGAGACGATGTCGAGCGCCGCGAAGAGTCGGTCGTAGGCCTCGTCGTAGGCTTCCTGCGACCCCGCGAAGCCGCACCGGTAGACGCCGTTGTTGATCTCGGTGTAGATGTGCTTCATCACGGCGTCCATCTCGTCGCGCAGCACCTCCGGGTAGAGCTCGGGGGCGCCGTCGCGGTGGAACTCGGTCCACTCGGTCGAGAAGTCGAGGGTGATCCACGGGTAGTCGTTCGTCACGACGCCGCCGCTCGGCACGTCGACGATGGCGGGCACGGTGATGCCGCGGGGGTAGTCCGGGAAGCGCTTCAGGTAGGCGTCCTGGATGCGCGGGATGCCGAGCACCGGGTCGAGCTCGCCCGGGTCCTTGTCGAAGGTCCACGAGCGCTTGTCGTGCACGGGGCCGCAGATGCCCATCGAGATGGTGTCTTCGAGGCCGAGGAGCCGGCGGACGATGGTCGAGCGGTGCGCCCATGGGCAGGCGCGAGCGACGACGAGCCGGTAGCGTCCGGCTTCGACGGGCCAGGTCTGGATGCCCTCGCCGACCGAGCGCGCATCCTTCGTGATGCGGTCGCCGATGTAGTTGGTGTCGCGGTCGAAGGGCTGCCCGGCCTTCGAGTACACGCCCTGCTCTGCCGCTTCTTCGCCGTCTGGTCGTGCGTCCTGCGTCGCCTGAGTCATATCGCAATCCTAGGAAGCGGATGTGGATGCTCGCTGGGGGCGAGTCGGGCCCGTCGCGGAGGCCTCTCGGGAATAAATTCACTAGGCCACGACATAACTAGAGTGTCGTCCTGCGACTGCCGGGCGATGCACCGCAACGAAGGAGAAGCATGTCTCGGTTCACCGACAAAGTCGTTCTGATCACCGGCGGAGGATCCGGCCTCGGCCGCGCCACCGCGGTCCGCGTCGCGAGCGAGGGCGGGAAGCTCGCACTCGTCGACATCTCGGAGCAGGGCCTCG
Organism: Pseudoclavibacter sp. VKM Ac-2888; assembly: GCF_015351285.1. Taxonomy (NCBI): domain Bacteria; kingdom Bacillati; phylum Actinomycetota; class Actinomycetes; order Micrococcales; family Microbacteriaceae; genus Pseudoclavibacter; species Pseudoclavibacter sp. VKM Ac-2888. The sequence continues at coordinate 18,633 of NZ_JADKSM010000004.1, read as the reverse complement.
AAGCGAGCAAGGCAGCCATCCTCGAGACCGCGCCTGACGCCGAGGTCTTCACGACGACCGCGGACGTCTCCAGCGAGGCCGACACGGACGCCTACGTCGCCGCCACTCTCGAGCGCTTCGGCCGCATCGACGGCTTCTTCAACAACGCCGGCATCGAAGGCCGCCAGAACCTCACCGAGGACTTCGGCGCAGACGAGTTCGAGCGGGTCGTCTCCATCAACCTCCGCGGGGTGTTCCTCGGCCTCGAGAAGGTGCTCAAGGTCATGCGCGAGCAGGGCTCCGGCTTCGTGGTGAACACGGCATCCGTCGGCGGCATCCGCGGCGTCGGAAACCAGTCGGGCTACGCTGCCGCGAAGCACGGCGTCGTCGGCCTCACCCGAAACTCGGCCGTCGAGTACGGCCAGTTCGGCGTGCGCGTCAACGCCATCGCGCCCGGCGCGATCTGGACGCCCATGGTCGAGAACTCGATGCGCCAGCTCGACGCGGAGAACCCGAAGCAGGCAGCAGAGCAGTTCATCCAGATCAACCCCACGAAGCGCTACGGGCAGCCCGAGGAGATCGCAGCGGTCGTCGCGTTCCTCCTGTCGGACGACGCGAGCTACATCAACGCGGCCGTCGTTCCCATCGATGGCGGCCAGTCGGCGAAGTACTGACCGGCGCCCCGAGCCCGAGCAGTGCTGCGAGTCGAGCCGCCAGCGGACCACAGGTCTACGCTGGCGGCATGACCGCTGCCCCGTCGCCGGATGTCGACGCCTACTTCGCCGAGCTCGAGCATCCACTGCGGGATGCGGCGGTCGGCCTGCGGGGGCTGCTGCTGGACGCGCATCCCGACGTCATCGAGAGCATCAAGTGGAAGTCGCCGAACTACAAGGTCGCCGACGACTTCGCGACCCTCAACCTCCGGCGCCCGAAGGCCGTGCAGCTCGTCCTGCACACGGGCGCGAAGGTGAAGCCAGCGCACCCGGAGGTCGTCGTCGACGACCGCTCGAAGCTGCTCGCGTGGCGGGGCCCGGGCCGCGCCGTCGTCTCGTTCGCGAGCATGGCCGAGTTCGAAGATGCGCGGGGCGCACTCGCCGAGCTCGTGAAGGCCTGGGCCGCGCAGGTCGAGGCCTAGCTATCTTGGCGGAGCTGTCCTGGCCTCGCCGTCTTGGTCTCGCACCCCTGAGCTACCGCGCCGACGTGTAGCTGTTGCCCGCGGCTGGGGCGCCGCCGAAGATCTGATCGATCGTCACGAGCACGAACCCCCGGTCGTGGAGGCCTGTGAGGATCTCGGGCACCGCGTCGACGGTCGAGTCGTGGATGTCGTGCATGAGGATGATCGACCCGGCCTCCGCCTCGTTCGCGCCGCGGTCGACGAGCGTCTCGTGCGGCGGCCCCTCCCAGTCGAGGGTGTCGATGTCCCACAGGATGGCCGGCATGCCGAGCTTCGTGAGGACCCGCGCGTCGAGGTCCCCATACGGTGGCCTGAAGACGCTCGGCCGTTCGCCGGTCGCGGCCGCGATGGCGTCGTTGGTCTTCTTGACCTCTTCCTCGATCTTCTTGTCGTCGAGGGTCGTGAGCCGCGGATGCGTCCACGAGTGGTTGCCGATCTGGTGGCCGTCGTCGTCGATCTGCCTCGCGATCTCTGGGTGCCGCTGCACGTTCGGGCCGACGAGGAAGAAGGTCGCGGTCGCGTCCTGCTCCCGCAGCTGCCCGAGGAGCGTCTCCGTGATCGGCGCGGGGCCGTCGTCGAAGGTCAGGGCGACGCACGGGAACAGCGTGCAGTCGACCTGGCGGTCGCCGGCGAGCGGCCGCTGGCCAGCGACGAGCGGCTGCGGGGTCGCCGAGGCGGCGACGAGCTCACGGCCGAGGTCGGTGAGCATGGGGGCTGCCAGTTCCGCGCCGATGTGGATGCTCGGGAAGCGGTGCGAGATCGGCTCGCCGACGACGAGCGTGGTCTCGCCGTCAGGAGAGACGGGAGGGGAAGCGTTCGCACCGCCGGATACGTCCATCTCAGGGGTGAGGAGGCCCGCGGGGATGCCGATGCGCAGTCCACCGTCCGGTGTGGGCGTGACGTCGGCGAACCCCTGTGCGAGCACGGCCGCGTTGGTGTCGCTCGGCGCCGCGACCTGCGTGTCCCAGAGGGCGCCGAGTTCTCGCCGCGCGGCGAGCACGAGCTCGTTCCAGATGGCCAGTGCCGCGTCCGCCGTGATGACGTCGGCGCCACCGGCTTGCTGCGCCGTCGCGGTGTCGGCGAAGAAGACGAAGCTCTCGTCTCGGGTGACCGCTGGGGCTGCTCCCGCGGTTCCCTCGACGACCCGGACGCGCTCGCCGAACTCGCTGCCGCTGGCGACGACGATCTCGCACGTGATGACGAGCGCCTCACCGGCCGTGGCGCCGCCCTGGGCGAGCACCTCAACGGCCGGCATGCTGCTGGAGCCCGCCTCGCAGCCGCGACTTCCGAGCCCAGCTCCCGCTGCTGCGGCCTCCGGCTCGTAGACGGTGCCGAGCCTCGTCGCGAAGGTGCCGACCGCGTCGATGACCAGCGAGCGGACACGCGTGTTCAGATCGGCCTGCCCTGGCACCTCCGTCCACCTCGCGTCGACGGCGGGTGCCGAGTCGCGGATGCGGTAGTGGTCCAGGGGCGTGGCCCCGGCTTCCGCGCCCGCGACGTCACCGACCGCCTCGTCGAAGCTCGTCACGGCCGCGCGAACGGGCGGCTGCCAGGCCAAGTCGGGAGCGGGGGCGCACGCCGAGAGCGCGAGGGCCGTGGCCGTGAGCATCGCGACCGTGAGCAGGCGCCGCACAGGGCGTGGCTGTGTGCTGGGCTGCCGCGAGCGCCATCGACTGCGCGTCACGCGGCCGACCCGCCGATGGTCTCGAGGATCTGGGCGATGGCGGGGCGATACCGGTCGAGGTCGTCTGCACTGGCGCTGAACCGTACCGCAGCGTTCGGCGAGGTGGCACCAGCGCTCGCAACGGCCGCGGAGCCGACCATCACGCCGGGAGCCCCTTGTCCTTCTGCGGCAGCCTGCCCGTACTCGTAGCTCGCGTGGCGCACGGAGAGCCCCTCCTTCGGCACCTCGTCGATCCAGAAGAGGCTTCCGACGTCGGCGGCCATCGCGCCCTCTGGCACCAGCCCGTCCTCGGCAAGCGCCTCGCTCGCCTCACCTGCTGCGGCTTCGGACGCATCCACCATCGACTGGGGCTGGGACGGCACTTGGAGGGTGATCTCGAGGCGCGCATCCGGACTGCGGAGCGTCACGACGTCGGTGCCGAAGTAGTGGGGCACGATGACCCATCCGGCCGGCGCGACGACCGCGACGGCCGACTCGTCGCTGCCGACGGTGACCGTCTCGTCGGTCTCCGCGGCGCGGCTCGTGGCCTGCGTGAGCAACGCGCCGCCGAAGAAGAAGCCGAGCACCGCGAGCGCGGCCACGAGAACGACGCCGAGCGCGACGTACAGCCAAGGGCTGCTGCGTGTGCGCTCGGGAGCGGCACCGTGCGAGAACGTCATCGTGGGCTCCGGGCTGGGGCGGACAGGTGTCACCAGGCTACTGACTCGACGCGCGTTCCGCCCCGCCCAGGGCTGACTCTCCCCACCCAGGGCTGACTTGTGGTTGCTTGCGAAGCGCGGGAACGACCACAACTCAGCCCTGGGCGCGCGGGAGGCGTTCGCGCAGCGCCGCGAGCAGGACCGCGAGTCCGAGCTCGAACGAGCGCTCGATGCGCTCGGGGCCCGACTTGGAGTCGGCGAGGAGCCTCCCGAAGAGCCGCGTCGGCGCATCCGGCTGCCAGACCTGTTCCGGTGACGCCAGCTCGAGGCCGAAGCCGATCGCGAACGCGTCGATCATGCCGATGAGCGTGACGATGTCGTCGTCGGGGAAGCCCCCGGCCTGCAGCGCGACGGCGAGGTCATCGTAGGCCTCGATCACCGAGGAGCTCGTGATGGTCTTCCCGATGAGGAACGGCAGCAGCGCCGGATGGTCGGCGTACATGCGCCGCTGGAGCCGCACGACCTCCTCGACGTACTGGTCCCATGCCCGCTGCTCCGGTGTTGCCCGGTAGCGATCGACGAGCCGACCGCGCATGAGCTCGACGATGTCGTCGAGTCCCGCGACGTGCTTGTAGAGCGAGGACGGCCGCACCTCGAGCTTGCGCGCGATGGCGTTGACGCCGAACGGCTCGCCAGCTTCGACGAGCTGCAGCCCGGCGTCGGCGATGCGGGCCGGTGTGAGCCCGACGATCCTGCGTCCCTCCATGGCTCGCCCCTTCACCTCGTGCACGTGTGTTGGCCTCCCCGTCGTGTTGTTCGAGGAAAATGCTCCGGATGCCTTCCGCTCGGCTCCGTCTCCGTGCATACTAGCGAACACCATTCGCTGGCGAATGGTGTTCGCCAAACGCACGTCGCGCCGGAACCTGTTCGCAGCAGCAGGACGCACGCCGAGAACCCAGACCCATGGAGCCCCATGACCACTGCAGCCGAACTCAGCACGCGAGTGCCCCTGCGCCTCGCGCCGGCCTCTGCGACGTTCGCCATCGCGATCGCCGGCTACCTGGCCGTGAACCTGTCGCCGTACATGATCACCGCGGCACAGACGGCGGTCGGCCTCGACGTGCTCGCCGCGAGCTGGCTCGTCACGGGCACGCTCCTCCTGACCGCGGTCGCCGGCCTCGCCGCCGCCGGCCTCTGCGCGGGCGCGCGCCGCCATCAGGTGGCCCGCATCGGTCTCACCGTCGCGACGCTCGGGTTCCTCGCCGCGGCCCTCGTGCCGTCACTCACGATCCCCGGCCTCCTCGTCGGCGGCATCGGCGCCGGCGGAGCGGTTGCCTCGGCCGGAGCGGCGATGGCGTCATTCCGGAACCCGGACCGCGTGGCCGGCTGGAACGGCTTCACGAACCGAGGCGTCATCTCGATCGTCCTCGCGACCCTGCCCCTGCTCGGGCTCGCGCCGCTCAACGTTTTCGGCTCGCTCGCGCTCTTCTCGGCCATCGGCCTGGTCATGACGAAGTGGCTCCCCCGCGTTCCCCTGCTCGACGCGGATGCCGCACTCGGAACAGCTGGCGCCGCGACGGGCGAGGCGATGCCGATCGAGATCCCACCGACCGGCGCAATCCGCACGCAGAGCGCCGCGTCGTCGCGACTGCTCACAGTGAGCGGCTTCGGCCTGCTGGTCGTCTTCGCACTCTGGGCGGTCAGCGAGGACTCGCTCTGGGCCATGATCGGCATCATCGGTGCCGAGACGAGCGGCCTGACCCCGGAGGGGCTCGGCATCGCGCTCTCCGGCGCCACCGCGGGCGGGCTCCTCGGCTCGCTTGCGCTCATGGCCGTCGGCAACCGCCTCGGCCGGGCCGTGCCCCTCATCGTGCTGCTGGTGCTCGGCGGCATCCTCAAGATCGTGCAGGGCACGCTCACCGACGAGGCGGCGCTCATCGTGGCGTTCATCGCCTGGAACTCCATCTACGCCGTCGCGTACATGTACTTCCTCTCGACGGCGGCGGCGCTGGATGCTCGCGGCCGCTGGTCCGGCCCGCTCCTCTCCGTCTATCTCGTCGGCTCGGCCCTCACTCCCCTCGTCGGGGCCAGCCTCAGCGAGACGCTCGGCGCGCAGGGCTTCACGCTCGCGCTCGGCATCACGAGCTTCGTCCTGGCCGTCCCCACCGGCATCATCGCCGCCATCTCGACCCGCACCGAACGTTCCACCCCGATCCTCACGGAGGCCAACGCATGACCACCACCCTGTACTCGAATGCCCACGTCTTCCAGGGCCCCGCATCCGGGAAGGGCCCCGCATCCGAGACCGCAGCGGATGCACCCGCCCCGACGGCGTTCGTGGTGCGCGAGGAGGTGTTCGCGTTCGTCGGCGACGAGGCCGGCGCACGAGCTTTCGCCGCGCATCCGGATGAGACGGTCGACCTGGGCGGGCAGCTTGTGCTCCCCGGGATCACCGACGCGCACACGCACCTCGTGATGATGGGCGAGGCCCTCGGGCAGGTGGGGCTCACGGATGCCCGCAACCTCGGTGAGATCCAGCGCCTGCTGGCCGAGGCCCGCGCCGCGGACCCTGATGCCCGCGTCCTGCGGGGTCGCGGCTGGCTGTTCGACTCGATCCCGGGCGGCGCCCCGACGGCCGCGATGATCGATGAGGTCGTCGCCGATGTGCCCGTGTACCTCGACGCGAACGACTACCACTCCTGCTGGGTCAACAGCGCGGCCCTGCGCGAGCTCGGCATCACCCGCGACACCCCTGACCCGAGTGGCGGCCGCATCGGGCGGGATGCGGACGGGGAGCCGAACGGCATGCTGTTCGAGACGGCCGCGGTCGAGTACGCGTGGGCGCAGCGTGACGCCGCGATGACCGACGCCGACCGAGACGTCGCCGTCGAGCGCGTGCTCGCCGCGTACAGCGCCGTCGGCGTGACGGGGGTCGTCGATATGGCGCTCAACGAGGTCGCGCTCGACGCACTCCGGCGCGCGGCGGACCGACGGGGCGGCACCCTCCCCCTGCGGGTTGCGGCGCACTGGCTCGTCTCCAATACCGACGACGACGCCCAGAACTTCTCGCAGGTCGAGCGTGCCGGGGAGCTCTCGGCCCAACATGCCTCGCCCTGGTTGCGCGTGGTCGGCATCAAGCTCATCCTCGACGGAACGATCGACGCCTGCACGGCGGCGATGAGCACGCCGTATGCCGACGGGTCGAACGCCGATGCCATCTGGCCGGCGGACCGACTGTTCCCCGTGGTCGCGGCGGCGGATGCGGCCGGCCTGCAGATCGCGATGCACGCCATCGGAGACGCGGCGAGCAGCATGGCGCTGGATGCACTCGAGCATGCGTTCGAGGCCAACGGCGAGCTTCCGCGCCGTCACCGGATCGAGCACCTCGAGTACGCGGCGCCCGGCACCGCCGAGCGCATGGCGACCCTCGGGGTGACGGCATCCATGCAGCCCGTGCACGCCGATCCGGCGGTGCTCGGCAACTGGATCGCGCAGCTCGACGACGATCGAGTCGAGCGGGGCTTCGCCTGGCACGAATACGAGGACGCCCAGGCGCCGCTGGCGTTCTCGACGGATGCGCCAACTGCCCCGTACGGTCCGCTCGCCAACCTCTACATCGCGGCGACCCGCGAGTCTGCCCTCGACCCGAGCTACTCGGCCTCTCGCCTCGACCGCACCGTGCCGATCGAGCGCGCGCTGCTCCACGCGACGCGGGATGCAGCCGCCTCCGTCGGCGACGCGAGCTGGCGCGGCGAGATCCGCGAGGGCTCCGCCGCCGACTTCACGGTCGTCGACACCGACGTGCTCACCGAGCCCGCCGCGAGTCTGCTCACGGCGCGGACGGTGCTGACGGTCGTCGGCGGGCGGGTGACGTTCGAGGCGTGAGGCTGCGCCGACGCCGGACGTGGCGGCGCAGAGACGAGCGCTCAGCCATGCGCGAGCGGACTAGGCCACCATCGGCGCAGACCACACAGGCAAAACGCTCACCTCACCTAGGCCATATAGACCTCACGCCGATGACCAGCGTGAACGATCACCACGGTCAAGACGTCATCCTGGATGCGATACAGCACTCGGTAGTCACCCGTTCGCACTCGCCACTCCGGGCGTCCGGAGAGTCTCTTGGCGGCAGGTGGTCGTGGATCCTCTGCGAGCAGCTCAACCGCTGCCTGGATGCGACGCTTCGCTTCCGGTGGGAGCTTCTTGATGACTCTGGCCGCCGCCGGGAGGACCAGGATCCGGTAGCTCACGGAGCGAGACCGAGGTCACGCTTGACGACTTCCCACGGGACCGGCTCCTCACCCAACGCCTCGGTCTCCTCCCACGCAGCGTCCACTGCGCGAATATCGGCCAGCTCTTCGGCGTCCTCGAGGAGCTGCTGAAGCTGTGCGGCATCGATCACCGCGGCGACAGGCCGGTTCCGCCGAGTCAGGTACACCGGTTCGAGGCGCGCATCGTCGATGATCGAGGCCAGGCGGGCACGGGCATCGGTGATAGCTATCTGACTCATGTCGACAGGGTACGCCTCATCGACTGAAACGTACAGAATGCTCAGCTACTTACAAAGTAGCGCGAAAATCCCCGAGTGGATCCGAACTTCCCCTACCCGAGCAGCTCCACCCCAGCCTCCGCGACAACCGCCCGCACCTCGTCGAGGTAGCGCTGCGCCTGAGCGGTGAGGGGGATCGCGGAGTGGCCGATCCAGCCGATCTCGATGCGCTCGTCCACGTCGAGCGGGACGGCGACGATGCCCGGGTCGAGGTCGTCGCTGATGATGCCCGTCGAGATCGTGTAGCCGTCGAGGCCGATCATGAGGTTGAAGATCGTCGCGCGATCGGAGACGCGGATCTCCTGCTTGCTCGACAGCGTGGAGAGGATCTCCTCGGCGAAGTAGAAGGAGTTGTTCGCGCCCTGGTCGAAGGTGAGCCGAGGCAGGCCGGCGAGGTCGTCGAGCGTCGCGCGCGCCTTCGACGCGAGCGGGTTCCTCCGGGAGACGAAGATGTGCGGCTCCGCGAGGAACAGCGTGTGGAACGCGAGGCCCGACTCCCGCAGCAGCTTGTCGATGACGTTCCGGTTGAACTCGTTCCGGTAGAGGAGGCCCAGCTCGCTGCGGAGCGTGCGCACGTCCTCGATGATGTCCCACGTGCGGGTCTCGCGCAGCGAGAACTCGTACTCGGCCGCCCCGGTGCCCTTGACCATGCGGACGAACGCGTCGACCGCGAACGAGTAGTGCTGCGCGGACACCCCGAGCAGGCGACGCGAAGGCGGGCGACCGAGGTAGCGCTGCTCGAGCAGCTCCACCTGCTCGACGACCTGCTTCGCGTACCGCAGGAACTCCGTCCCGTCGGTCGTGAGCGAGACGCCGCGGGCAGAGCGGACGAGGAGCGCGCGGCCCACCCGGGTCTCGAGGTCCTTCATCGCCGCAGACATCGTCGGCTGCGCGACGAACAGCATGTCGGCGGCGGCACTGATCGACCGTTCGGCGGCGACCTCGACGAAGTAGTGCAGCTGCTGCAGAGTCACGCCGTTCGATCGCCGAGTCATAGCCGAAGCCTATAGTGACGCATAGTTGCGTCGAATTACTCGATGGCCGCGAATCGCCTGCACAATGGACGCATCCACGCCCACAGGCCGACCGGCCTCTCGACTCCCGGATTGGCCTCACATGGCGAACGACATCACGTTCAACATCACCACCACGCGCTTCGACGAGCACTACGCGCCGTCGGAGAGCTCCCGCATCACCACGAACTTCGCCAACCTGGCCCGCGGCGAGCACCGTCAGCAGAACCTCCGCAACGCCCTGACGATGATCGACCGTCGCTTCAACGACCTCGCCCGCTGGGACAACCCGACCGGCGACCGCTACACGCTCGAGCTCGACATCATCTCCGCGTCGCTGCAGTTCGACGACGAAGGCGACGACCGCGAGTTCCCCCTGCTCGAGGTCCTCGACATCGGGATCGTCGACCGGTCGACGGGCGAGCACCACCAGGGCATCGTCGGCAACAACTTCTCCTCCTACCTCCGCGACTACGACTTCAGCGTGCTGCTGCCGTCGGCAAACGCGGGCGGTGGCGGATTCTCCCTGCCCGACGGCTTCGGCGAGCTCCACGGCAAGCTGTTCCAGCACTTCCTCGACTCGGCCGCCTACCAGGCGCGGTTCCCGAAGTCGCCCGTCATCTGCATCAGCGTCTCGACGAGCAAGACGTACACGCGCACCGACAACCACCACCCTGTCCTCGGCGTCGAGTACCGGCAGGACGAGTACTCCCTGACCGACCAGTACTTCGGCAAGATGGGGCTGCAGGTCCGCTACTTCATGCCCCCAGGCAGCGTCGCCCCGCTCGCGTTCTACTTCCGCGGAGACCTGCTCAGCGACTACTCCACCCTCGAGCTCATCGGCACGATCAGCACGATGGAGGCGTTCCAGAAGATCTACCGACCCGAGATCTACAACGCCAACTCCGCAGCCGCGAACATCTACAGCCCAACACTCGACCAGCAGGACTTCTCCCGCACCGAGATCGCCTACGACCGCGAAGAGCGCAGCCAGCTCGCCATCACCCAGGGCCGCTACACCCAGGAGCACTTCGTGAAGCCGCACGGCGACGTGCTCGACGCCTGGGCCGCCAGCTACGCCGTCTCCGCTCGATGACCCAGAAGGATCGACGAATATGAACAACCTCCTCCCCGTCGCAAGCGTCGGCAGCCTGCCCAAGCCGTCCTGGCTCGCGAAGCCAGAGGTGCTCTGGTCGCCCTGGGAGCTCGAAGGCGCGGCGCTTGTCGAGGGCAAGCAGGATGCGCTTCGCATCGCCGTCCAGGAACAGCGCAATCGCGGCGTCGACATCATCAGCGACGGTGAGCAGACCCGCCAGCACTTCGTCACGACCTTCATCGAGCACCTCGAGGGCGTCGACTTCGAGAACCGCGAGACGGTCCGCATCCGCGACCGCTACGACGCGAGCGTGCCCACCGTCGTCGGAGCCGTGAGCCGCAAGCAGCCCGTCTTCGTCGAGGACGCGAAGTTCCTGCGGCAGCAGACCGACCAGAAGATCAAATGGGCACTCCCCGGGCCCATGACGATGATCGACACCCTCTCCGACCGCCACTACAAGAGCCGCGAGAAGCTGGCGTGGGAGTTCGCGACGATCCTCAACCAGGAGGCCAAGGAGCTCGAGGCCGCCGGAGTCGACATCATCCAGTTCGACGAGCCCGCCTTCAACGTCTTCTTCGACGACGTGCAGGACTGGGGCGTCGCAGCTCTCGAGCGTGCCGCGGAGGGCCTTGGCGCTGAGACCGTCGTGCACATCTGCTACGGCTACGGCATCAAGGCGAACAACGACTGGAAGGCCACCCTCGGGGCGGAGTGGCGTCAGTACGAGAAGACGTTCCCGCTCATCCAGCAGTCGTCCATCGACATCGTCTCCCTCGAGAGCCAGCACTCGCACGTGCCCATGGATCTCATCGAGCTGATCCGCGGCAAGAAGGTCATGCTCGGCGCCATCGACGTGGCGAGCGAAGAGATCGAGACCCCGGATGAGGTCGCCGACACCCTCCGCAAGGCACTCCAGTTCGTGGATGCGGACAAGCTCATCGCGAGCACGAACTGCGGCATGGCTCCCCTGCCGCGAGACGTCGCCTACGGCAAGTTGAGCGCACTGTCGGCGGGAGCTGCAATCCTCCGCGCCGAGCTCAGCTGACCATCGTCGCCTGAGCCGAGCTTTCGGGGCGGGTGCGCCGGTCGGGGACGGCCTACAGGCGCCCCGCCCCGAGTCGTCCGTGCGACGCCTCGAGGTAGCAGTTGCCGCACATCGACTCGTAGCTGACCTCGCCCTGGTCGATCGCGACCTGGCCGCCGTCGAACACGAACTCACCGGCGACGCGGCGACCGTTGAAGATGGCCTTTCGCCCGCAGCGGCAGATCGTCTTGAGTTCCTCGAGCGAGTGCGCGATCTCGAGCAGCCGCTGGCTCCCGGGGAACGCGATGGTCTGGAAGTCGGTGCGGATGCCGTACGCGAGCACCGGGATGCCATCGAGCACGGCGATGCGCAGCAGCTCATCGACCTGCCAGGTCGTCAGGAACTGGGCCTCGTCGACGAGCAGGCACGAGATCGGCTGACCGTCAGCGACCAGCGCCGCCAGCTGCTCGCGGGGGCTGTCCTCGACACCCACGAGGATCTCAACGCCCCTCGTCATGCCGAGGCGCGACGAGATCTCCCCCTCGACCTTCGTGTCGATCGCGGGCTTCGCGAGCACCACCCGGTGCCCGCGCTCCTCGTAGTTGAACGCCGCCTGCAGCAGCGCCGTCGACTTGCCCGAGTTCATCGCCCCGTAGCGGAAGTACAGCTTGGCCATGGTCCTCCTCGTTTCAGGGCTGAGCCCGGTTGATCGTACCCGCACGGCGCGCATCCGCCCACCTCGGGACACCGTCCGCAGGATGCGACCGTTCAGAGCCGCTTGACCATCTCCAGCTCCCGCTGCCGCCGATCGAGCGGGTAGGGAATGGTCGAGCCGGTCGCGACGAAGCCGCGCCGCTCGTACGCGGCCCTCGCCCGCGCGTTGTCCTCGTGCACGTGCAGCATGAGGCCGGACGCCCGCGAGCTGGCCCACTCCTCGACCTCGGCGAGCAGCGCATCCGTCACCCCGGCCGCCGCCCCGCGGAAGGCGCTCGCCACGTACACGCTGACGAGCATCGGCCACGGCTCATCCCGGAAGGAGACGCACCCCATGGTGCCGACCCAGCGGCCGTCGTCGAGCACCGCGACGAGCGAGATGCCGTTGGCAGCATCGCCCCGCGCGCCCCGCCGCCGCCACTCCGCCTCATCGTGGCCAAGCGCTTCCTCGAGGGTCTCCGTGTACGCAAGCGGGGTATCTTGGAGCATCTCGAGCCGGATCTCCCGCACCTCGTGCCAGTCGTCTGGCGTCGTCGCGCGAATCGTGAACGGAGCTGAGGTCATCGCCTGAGCGTACCCGCCGTGCGGCGTTCACCGACGGCCCCTATCGTCGGCCTGACGAGCAGGCGAACAGGCGCTGCGCACAGGAGCGGAGGCGGGCGGATGCAGCAGACGGCGGAGCCGAGGAAGGTCGGCACGGTCGGCGCGACGGCGATCGGCGTCTCCGCCATGCTCGGCGCAGGCGTCTTCTCCGCGTTCGCCCCGGCGGCACAGGCGGCCGGCAGCTGGATGCTGCTGAGCCTCGGCGTCGCGCTGGTCGTCGCCGCGAGCAACGCAGCATCGACCGCGCAACTCGCGCGTCAGCATCCAGGAGCGGGTGGCGTGTACCTCTACGGGCGCGAGCAGCTCGGCGAGTGGCCAGGCTTCCTCGCCGGCTGGGGCTTCGTGATCGGCAAGACCGCTTCGGTCGCGGCCATGGCCATCACAGCCGCCGCGTACCTCGTGCCTGAGCCGTTCGCGCGGCCGGTCGCACTCGCGGTGCTGCTCGCCGTCACCGCGGCCGGCATGTTCGGCATCACGCGGACAGCGGCCATCGCGACGATCATCGCCGGCGTCGTGATGCTCGGGCTCGTCGCAGTCCTGGTCACGGCGCAGCTCTCGCCGCCGCTCTTCGGCTCCGCGTCCGGAAGCGATGCCCAGTTCTCGGCCAGCGGCGTCCTGCAGGGCGCCGGCATCCTCTTCTTCGCCTTCGCCGGCTACGCCCGCGTCGCGACGCTCTCCGAGGAGGTCCGCGATCCGCGGCGCACCGTGCCAAGGGCGATGCTGCTGTCCTTCCTCATCGTGAGCGTCATCCTGGCGATGCTCGGATGGGCGCTCCTGACAACGCTCGGCCCGGGCAGGCTCGCGCTGACACCGGCTCCGATAGCGGCCCTCGTCGAGACCCAGCCCGCGGTCCAGGCCGTAGTCGGCATCCTTGCCGCGGTCGCCTCGATCGGGGCACTCTCGGCCGTGCTGGCGGGGAGCTCCCGGACGGCGATGGCGATGGGCAGACGACACGAGCTGCCCGGCCCGCTGGCGCGCCAGCATCCGTCGACCTCGGTACCCCGGGTCGCGGTGCTCGCCGTCGCGGCCGGCGCCGCGCTGCTGATCTGCGTCGGCGACATCCGCGAGGTCATCGGGTTCTCCAGCGCTGGAGTGCTCGTCTACTACCTGGTCGCGAATCTCAGCGCGCTCACCCAGGCGAGGGAGCACCGCAGCGTTCCGCGCGCCGTCTCAGCGCTCGGCGCCCTCGGCTGCGTCGTGCTCGTCGTGACGCTGCCCCCGCTCGCGCTGGCGTCGGCGCTCGGCGTCTTCCTCATGGGCGTCGTCGTCCGCCTCGCGCTGCGCCGCCGATCGGACCAGGGCTGACGCAGCGAAGCCGCCCCGCGGGTGCGGAACGGCTTCGGTGGCGTGCGTCGGCCGCCTCGGGGCTGCCTGAGCGCGTGTCCTAGTGCGCGTTGAGCTCAAGCGCCTTCGCGCTGGCCGCCTGCGTTGAGTCGGCGAGCTCGGCCGAATCGTTGACGTCGGTGCCGAGGCTCGGTACGAGCGCCTCGAGCTTCGGGGCCCATTCGGCCTTCTTTTGCGGGTAGCAGCGGCCGAGCAGGTCGATCATGACCGGCACGGCGACGGATGCTCCGGGCGAGGCCCCGAGCAGGCCGGCGATCGAACCGTCCTTCTTGGCCACGACCTCCGTGCCCATCTGCAGGATGCCGCCGCGCTTCGGGTCCTTCTTCATGACCTGCACGCGCTGCCCCGCCGTGATGAGGCGCCAGTCGGCGGCGTTCGCCTCCGGGAAGAACTCCTGCAGCTGCTCGAACTTCTTGTCCTTGCTCGCGAGCACCTGGCCGACGAGGTAGGTGACGAGGTCGAAGTTGTCCTTCGCGACTGCGAGCATCGGGATGAGGTTGTGCGGGCGCAGCGACTTGACGAGGTCGAGGTAGCTGCCCGTCTTCAGGTACTTGGGGCTGAAGCCCGCGTACGGCCCGAACATGAGGGCCGGCTTGCCGTCGACGACACGCGTGTCGAGGTGCGGCACCGACATGGGCGGGGCGCCGACGGATGCCTTGCCGTAGACCTTCGCGAGGTGCTTCTCGACGACCGCCGGGTTGTCGGTGCGCAAGAACTGGCCGGAGATGGGGAAGCCGCCGTAGCCCTTGATCTCGTCGATGCCAGACTTCTGCAGCAGCGGAAGCGCGCCGCCGCCTGCCCCGACGAACACGAAGCGCGCACGGGTGACGTTCTTGCGGCCCTTCTGCTCGCCGGCACGCTGCTGCGTCGCGATCTGCCAGATGCCGTCGCGCTGCTGGCGGAGCGCGATGACCTCCGTGTTGAGGCGCAGCACGGCGCCCCGGTCGACAAGACCCTGCACGAGCTTGTGCGTCAGCGCACCGAAGTCGACGTCGGTTCCGGCGGCGACGCGCGTCGCGGCGACCTGCTCGCCCGACGGGCGCCCCTCGACGAGCGACGGCGCCCACGCCTTGATGACCTCGAGGTCGTCGGAGAACTCCATCGTCGAGAAGAGCGGCTCGGTCTTGAGCAGCTCGAAGCGGCGGCGCAGGAACTCGACGTTCTCGGCCCCTCGAACGAACGTCATGTGCGGCACGGAGTTGATGAACCCGGACGGCTCGGGCAGCTCGCCCGCCTCGACGAGCGAGGCCCAGAACTGACGAGACACCTGGAACTGCTCGTTGATCTGGATTGCCTTGGACGCGTCGATGACGCCGTCCTTCTCAGGCGTGTAGTTGAGCTCGCAGAGCGCTGCGTGCCCAGTTCCCGCGTTGTTCCACGGGCTCGAGCTCTCCTGAGCGAGCCCGTCGAGTCGCTCGATGATCTTGATGCTCCACTCCGGCTCAAGCTTGTTGAGAAGCGAGCCGAGGGTGGCACTCATGATGCCCCCGCCGATCAGGACGACGTCGTAGATCTTCTGTGAATCAGTCACCGAGACAGTCTACGTCCGAGGCAGATGCACGTCCGCTTCGAGGATGCACGTCAGTCGTCACATTCTGAGCTTTTTGCCGTTTTCGAATGCAATGGCCACCACGGGCGTGTTCCGCCGCGGCATTCTCGGCGCCAGACGCAAGAACGGACGCCCCCGAGAGGGCGTCCGTTCTGTGCGGAAGAGGCGGTCGTCAGGCCTTGGCGGCGACGAGCTCGGCGATCTGCACCGCGTTGAGCGCTGCGCCCTTGCGGAGGTTGTCGTTCGAGATGAACAGCGCGAGACCGCGGTTGCCGTCGACCGACTGGTCCTGGCGGATGCGGCCGACGAGGCTCGGGTCGGCGCCGGCAGCCTGCTGCGGCGTGGGCACGTCCACCAGCGCGACGCCCGGCGCCGCAGCGAGCAGCTCGCGCGCACGGTCAGGCGTGAGCGCGTCGGCGAACTCGGCGTTGATCGACAGCGAGTGGCCCGTGAAGACGGGGACGCGAACGCACGTTCCGCTCACGCGAAGCTCGGGGAGGCCGAGGATCTTGCGGCTCTCGTTGCGCAGCTTCTGCTCTTCGTCCGTTTCCTCGGATCCGTCGTCGACGACCGACCCGGCGAGGGGGATCACGTTGAAGGCGATGGGGGCGACGTACTTGTCCGGAGCCGGGAACTCGACGGACGAACCGTCGTGCACGAGCCCGAGGAGCGCTTCCTCGCCCTGCGAGACCGCGGCGACGGCCTGGCCGGACAGCTCACGGGCACCCGCGAGGCCGGAGCCAGACGTGGCCTGGTAGGTCGAGACGACGAGGCGCTCGAGACCGGCCGCCTCGTGCAGCACCTTGAGGACGGGCATCGCGGCCATGGTCGTGCAGTTGGGGTTCGCGATGATGCCCTTCGGCGGCGCGACGATGGCCTCCGGGTTGACCTCGGAGACGACCAGCGGCACCTCGGGGTCGCGGCGCCACGCGCTCGAGTTGTCGATGACAACCGCGCCGGCGGCGGCGAAGCGCTCGGCCTGCGCGCGCGACGTGGTCGCCCCCGCGGAGAAGAGCGCGATGTCGATGCCGCTCACGTCGGCGACGGCGACGTCTTCGACCGTGATGTCCTCGCCGCGGAACGGGAGGGTCGTTCCCGCCGAGCGGGCGGAGGCGAAGAAGCGGATGCTCGCGACGGGGAAGTCGCGCTCCTCGAGGAGGGTGCGCATGACGGCGCCGACCTGGCCGGTCGCGCCGACGACGGCGACGTTCAACTTGGTGCTCATGAGTGCTCTTTTCTGCTCAGCCGCGTCAGCGGCCGGTGCCTGCGTAGACGACTGCCTCGGCGTCGCCGTCGAGGTCGAAGGCGGTGTGGATGACACGGGTGGCCTCGGTGACGAGGTCGGCCTGCGTGATGATCGAGATGCGGATCTCGGACGTGGAGATCATGTCGATGTTGATGCCAGCATCCTTCAGCGCAGTGAAGAGCTTCGCCGTCACGCCGATGTTGGTGCGCATGCCGGAGCCGACCAGCGAGATCTTCCCGATGTCCTCCGTGAGACGCAGCGACGCGTAGCCGATCTGCTCGCCCTCCGCGGCGACGGCGTCGAGCACGCGCTGCGCGTCGGCCTTGGGGAGCGTGAAGGAGATGTCGGTGACCTTCGTGTCCTGCTCGGACACGTTCTGCACGATCATGTCGATGTTCGCGCCCTGCTCGGCGACGATCGTGAAGATCGCAGCCGCCTTGCCTGGCACATCAGGAACCCCCGCGATGGTGATCTTGGCCTGGCTCAGGTCGTGGGCGACACCCGCGATCATTGCTGCTTCCACTTCGTACTCCTCTGCCCGGTCTGGGTTGTAGACGATGGTGCCCTCGTGGTCGGAGAACGACGAGCGGACGTGGAGCGTGACTCCCTGTCGGCGTGCGTACTCGACCGCGCGGATGTGAAGGACCTTCGCACCCGAGGCGGCGAGCTCCAGCATCTCCTCGCTCGAGATGTAGCTCAGCTTGTGCGCCTTGGGCACGATGCGCGGGTCGGCGGAGAAGACCCCGTCGACGTCGGTGTAGATCTCGCAGACGTCGGCGCCGAGCGCCGCGGCGAGGGCGACGGCGGTCGTGTCCGATCCTCCGCGCCCGAGCGTGGTGATGTCCTTGGAGTCGCGGTTGAATCCCTGGAAGCCGGCGACGATCGCGATGGCGCCCTCGTCGAGCGCCTCGCGCACGCGTACCGGGGTGACGTCGACGATGCGGGCATCGCCGTGCGTGGAGTCGGTGATCATGCCCGCCTGGCTGCCCGTGTAGCTCCTGGCGTCCATGCCGAGGTCCTTGATCGCCATCGCGAGGAGTGCCATCGAGACGCGCTCTCCGGTCGTGACGAGCATGTCGAACTCGCGCGCATCCGGGATCGTCGCGATCTGGTGGGCGAGGTCGATGAGGTCGTCCGTCGTGTCGCCCATGGCGGAGACAGCCACGACGACGTCGTTCCCTGCTCGGCGGGTCTCGACGACTCGACGGGCCACTCGCTTGATGCTCTCGGCATCGGCGACCGATGATCCGCCGTACTTCTGGACGATCAGACTCACGTGTCGTGTCTCCTCCGGTTCGGGATGCGCGTCGAGCCTCGCTCGCGCGCCACAAGCTCCCATCCTATCCGGCGGGGGCATGCGGTTCCTAGCGCGGGTGCCGTTCGTTTCCGTTGATTGCGGGGCGGTGACCGACTGACGACACTGCTCGCGCACGTCGCTGGCGCCGCGCGGTCGCGCCGACCTGCTCAGGGACCCACCGACCCGCAGACCCACTCACCCGCAGACCCGCAGACCCACTCGCCCGCCCGGAGACCCACTCATCCATTCACCCACTCGCCCACTCGCCCGCTTATCCCGTCGAGAGAGTTGTGGGCGGATGCGGTCAACAACACGCGCAACCGCACCCACCCACAACTCTGCGCCGCGCGGAGTCGCACCGCCCCACGCAGGGCCCCACCGACCCGCAGACCCACTCGTCCGCTCACCCGCAGACCCGCAGACCCACTCACCCACCCATCCCCTCGACAGAGTTGTGGGCGGATGCGGTCAACAACACGCGCAACCGCACCCACCCACAACTCTGCGCCGCGCGGCGTCGCACCGCCCCACGCAGGGCCCCACCGACCCGCAGACCCGCCGACCCACGCACGGGCCCACAGACCCACAGCCCCATTTACCCACCCGCAGACCCACTCATCCATTCACCCACTCGCCCGCTCGCCCGCCCATCCCCTCGACAGAGTTGTGGGCAGATGCGCTCGACAACACGCGCAACCGCACCCACCCACAACTCTGCGCCGC
>NZ_JADKSM010000003.1:0-206215 GCF_015351285.1 Pseudoclavibacter sp. VKM Ac-2888 | reverse complement strand
CGCCGATGGTACTGCAGGGGGGACCCTGTGGGAGAGTAGGTCACCGCCGGACTTCTTCATAAGCCGGGGTTGGTTGTTGAGTGAGCAGAGATGCTCCTCGATGACCAACCCCGGCTTTTTTGTTGCCCGAAAACAACAGCATTGCAGGCGGAGCAGCGGATGTGCGCCAAGGCCTGCTGAGATGAGCGCCCGCAGCCCTGGCGCACGCTGAGACGCCTAGAGGCGGCCCGTGGCCTTCAGCTCGATGTAGTGGTCCGCGATCGCTGGCGGCAGCGCCGATGGCGTCCCTGTCACCGTGTCCCCGCCGAGGCGGAGAACCGTCTGACGGACGCGCTCCTGGTCCAGGAGCGCGCGCTCCGCGGCCGACGCAGCATACGTCTGCTCACGCGTCTCACGACGTACGGCGACCTCGTGAACATCCGGGTTCAGCACCGACCCCAACACGACGACGTGCTTGCTCGCCAGCTGCGGCAGCGCAGCGATGACGGGCTCGAGGGTGCCACCGGTCTCGAGTGTCGAGAGAATGACCACAAGAGAACGGTGTGTCGTCACTCCACGCACCAGCCCTGGGATGGCCCGCCAATCCGTCGCGATGAGTTCGGGCTCGACATCCGCGAGCGACTCGACCATGCGGCTCAGCAGCTCAGCCCCCGAGACGCCTTGGATGCGCGCCCGCACTCGACGATCCCAGGCGACGACATCGACGCGGTCACCCGCACGCGTCGCCAGCGCCGCGAGCAGCAGCGCCGACTCGATGGCAGTATCGAGGCGCGTCTCGTCCGCGACGCGAGCCGCCGACGTTCGCCCGGTGTCGATCACGATCACCACGCGGCGGTCACGCTCGGGCCGCCAGGTCCGTACGACCAGGTCCTGACGACGAGCGGTGGCTCGCCAATCGATCGAGCGGACGTCGTCGCCCCGCACGTACTCGCGCAGCGAATCGAACTCCGTGCCCTGCCCACGAACCATGAGGCGCGTGGCGCCGTCCAGCTCGCGGAGGCGCGCCAGACGTGAGGGGAGATGCTTCCTCGAGTTGAAGGGAGGGAGCACCCGCAGGACTCCGCGGTCAGCGAGGCTCACCTGTCGGGCCGCCAGCCCCATCGGACCCCAGCTGCGGAGCGTGACGAGCTCGGCCCGACGGTCGCCGCGGCGCGACGGAAGCAGCGGGAACTCGGCCACGCGGCGCTCGCCGACTGGCACATCCAGCTTCGGTCGGTGCTGCGTGCCACCGGCCGTCGGCTCCCAGCCGTCGCGCACCTGCAGCCGCAGCGTGCGTGAGCCGCGGTTCGTGATGGCGACGCGGCTCACGGCCGCCTCGCCGAGGCGGACCCGCGAAGGCAGGCTCCGCTCGATCTCCACCTGACGGGGTGCCCCCGCCAGGAGGACATCCGCGATGGACGTGAGGAGCACGAAGAGCAGCCAGATCGCCAACGTCACGTACGCCGATTCGGCGGTCTGCCCGAAGAGCACCACGGGTACCGCCCCGACGGCGGTCAGGAGGACAAGACGTCCACTCACGACCATGCGCTCACGCTTCCCTTCCAGCTCTCGACTTCAACGGTGATTGCGCAGCTTTCAGGGCTCAGATCGGAACCTGCACCTGCGCGAGCACGGAGCGGAGGATCGCATCGGCGCCGACGCCCTCCAGCTCGGCTTCCGGCCGGAGCTGGAGGCGGTGGCGGAGCACGGGAAGCGCCATCGCCTGCACGTGATCCGGAGTCACCGCCTGGTAGCCGCTCAGATATGCGAACGCCTTGCTGGCCGACATGAGGGCCGTCGCCCCGCGGGGAGAGACGCCCATCCGCACGGACGGAGACTGCCTGGTCGCGCGGGCGATGTCGACGATGTACGCCAGCACATCCGCTCGCACCTCGACGGCAGCCGCCTCAGCCTGCGCTCGGCGCAGCTCCTCGGCAGAGAGGGCGCTCCGTACCCCGGCAGCCCGCAGGTCACGCGGCGAGAAGCCGGCGGCATGCCGCCGGAGCACTTCGAACTCCGCGTCCCGGGACGGGAGCTCGAGGACGAGCTTCAGCAGGAAGCGGTCGAGCTGCGCCTCGGGCAACGTGTACGTGCCCTCGTACTCGATGGGGTTCATCGTCGCCGCCACGAGGAAGGGAGCCGGGAGGGCGCGGGTCACGCCGTCGGCGGACACCTGTCGCTCCTCCATCGCCTCGAGCAGGGCCGACTGCGTCTTCGGCGGCGTGCGGTTGATCTCGTCGGCGAGGAGGATGTTCGTGAAGACGGGGCCCTCGCGGAACTCGAACTCGCCAGCTGCGGAGTCGTAGACCAGCGACCCGGTGATGTCGCCCGGCATGAGGTCCGGGGTGAACTGGACCCGTTTCGTGTCGAGCGACAGGGTCTCGCTCAGCGTGCGCACGAGCAGCGTCTTGCCCACGCCGGGAACACCCTCGAGCAGTGCATGCCCTCCTGCCAGGAGGGCCACGAGGAGGCCGTCGACGGCGCGCTCCTGTCCGACGACGGCCTTGGCGACCTCGCCGCGGACTCGCTGCAGTGCTTCACGGACATCAGTGCTCATAGGTGCCTCCGTTGTTCTCGGCGGTGCTGCTTGGGTCGGTGGTCGTGGGGCGGGCCTGGCGAGGGCGGGCGTTGCTCGGATCGACGGCTGCTGCGACTTCCCGTTCGAGGGTCAGCAGCGCTTGGCTCAGATCGAGGAGCTCGGCCTCGCTGCCGGGAACGGCGTCGAGCAGCGTCCACGCGACTGCGGCTCGGTTCGCCCCGAGGGTCGCAGCGCTCGATGTGATGATGTCCTGGACGTGGCTCGCGCGGGCTAGCCCGAGCGACCTCGCGAGACGAGTCGTCGTGCCGATGCGGAGATTGTCGATGGCGCGAAGCCGGGCCCGCTGCTGCGCGTAGAGCCTGCCGCGGCCCTGCATCGTCTCGGAAGCCTCGACGACGACTGGCAGCCGCTCCTCGACGAGGGGCCCGAAGCGGCGTCCTCGCCACACCATCACTCCGAGCAGCGAGGCGAGCGCGATGAGGATGGTCGGCGTGAGCCACGGGGGTACGTAGGTGCTGAGCGACGGCTGCGCTCCGAAGACCGCCTCGGCGTCGGCGACGCCCGGCACGTACCAGACCAGCGACTCCGTCTCGCCGAGGACCGCGAGACCCATGGCCGCGTTCGCGGCGCTGAGCACTTCGCCGTTGCTGAGGTTGTCGGTCGCGCCCAGCGCGGCGAGCTCCGTTCCGGAGGCGAGCTCCGTCTCGACGTAGGCGAAGCGCCCGGACTCGGCGTAGCAGGCGCTGCCTCCAGAGGCCTCGTCACTCAGCTGGTACAGCCGCGCACCCCGCTGGGAGATGTCGGGGGCGAGATCTCCGAGCGGTGAAGCGCATTCCTCGCCGGCGGCGACCGTGTCTGCATCTTCACCGTCGGCACCGACGCCGCCCACGACGATCGCCCCGTCGAACGCCTCGAGGAGGTCCCGGCTCGGCGCGAGCAGCAGCACCCGCTCCGCGTCCAGCTCCGCGATCTGCGCGGCGAGGTCGTCGACGGCCAGGCCGTCACGGTCGTGGACGACCAGCGTCGTGTCGCCCTCAGCGTCCCGCAGCTGCGACCGTGCCTCCTCGAGGCTCGTCGCCGCGCTCGTGGACACGCCCTGGTCGCCGAGCACGGTGAAGACGGCCTTCGCTCCGTTGGGCTGTGCGGAGTCCACGCCGAGATATGGCGAGTTCGCGCTTGCTATCCCCCCGGCGAGGAGCGTGCTCGTCACGGCGATGACGACCGCGCCCGCGGCGATGAGCAGCCACGGACGCGCGCGTCTGAGCCGCTCCGGAACGGTCGGCGTCGCGGCCCGCGTGATGCTCACGAGGCCCGCCCGGAGAACGAGGCCAGCTTGACCGGTGCTGCCGAGTCGAGCGCGAGGTCGAGATCGCGCAGCTGCTGCCAGTCGGCCTCGGAGGCTCCGAGGCCGAGGTATCTGGCAGCGTCGAAGGACTTCGCGGCGACGTGCAGCGCTGGAGCGTGACCGGGGAACGAGACGCCCGTCGCCTCCGCGACCGCCGTCGCCGTCATCCCAGGACTGAGAGAGAGAACCGTGCGGTCATGCACTGCGCGAGCGAGCGCCCGGAACTGCTCTACGACGGCCGTCTCGAAGTCGCCTCGCGATGCCGCCGCCGCAGCGGAACCGCGCAGGTCGCGAGCAGAGCGCTCATCGCCGTCGAAGAGATCCGCGGGCATGCCGGTCCGTCGCCTCGCCCGTTGCGCGAGGATCGGCCGACCGATGAGCAGCGCGAGGACGCCGAGGACGACCACTCCGCCCAGGATGAGCGCGATCGGCGAGAAGCCCCCTGGCACCCCCTCGATGGGCTGGAGCAGGTCATTCACCCAGTTCCAGAAATCGTCGATCCAGAGATCGAGCCAGGTGGGGGAGGCCTGCGTGTACTCGGCCTTCGCGAGCTCACCCTGCAGAAGATCGCGCGCCGGATCCTCGTCGATCTCAAGCGGCGGCTCCACCGAGCCGACCCACGGGCCGAGCCGCATCAGCGCACGTACCCCGGAGCCCCCGTCGCGGAGACCGGCCGCTGCACCTGCACGTCGAAGTCAGCATCGGCGATGTCGGCCCCGGCCGCGGACTGCTCCGCATATCGCTGCAGGGTGACGCCGAGCGCCTCCTTGCGCATCCGCAGGTCGAAGTACAGGATCGTCGCGTTCCCGCTCGTCAGGACTAGGACGATCGCCCCGAGGAGCACCTGCAGCGCGGAGGTGATGAGCAGGATCAGCGCGAACGCGACGATCGTGCCAGCGTCAGGTTCGGACGACTCGCCACTTCCGAGGGGCAGGATGATGACCTGACCAAGGCTGACGGCCAGCTGCGCGACCGTCGAGACGGCGCCGGTGGCGACGTTCAGGATCACCTGGATGACGACGACGACCCCGAGCACTCGCCAGAAGTTGCCATGGGAGAGGTTCCAGCTGCGGCGGATGGCGGCGATGGGGCCGAGGCCCTCGAGGACGATGGCGCTCGGGGCGAACATGATCTTGATGCCGAGCCACACCATGAGCACGACCGTCGCCCCGCCGAGGAGCAGCGTGAAGATGACGCCGAGCCCGATCGAGCCGGCGATCGTCGCCTCATCTCCGCCTGACCCCGAGAGGACGGCGAACATGATGAGCGGGATGAGGAGCCAGCCGACGGCGATGAGCACCACCGCGCCGACTCCGACGAGCAGCGCGTACCCGATCAGTCGCCAGATGCCGCGCCACCCCGCGCGCCAGGCCTCCTTGAAGCCGAGCTTCTCGCCGATCGCGCCACGGGCGACGACGCGCACGAGGATGCCCTGCAGGAGCGCTGAGCCGACCCCCGCGACGGCGAGGCCGAGGATCGCGGCAAGCGATGTCAGCGTGATGGAGGAGACCAGCATCGGCGCGATGTCCTCCTGGCTTCCCCCATAGGGGATGCGCGTGAACATGAGCATTCCGACGACGACGGGAAGCAGGCTCGCGAAGAGCGTCGTTGCTCCCATGACGATGACGGCGCTCCCGAGCGTTGTCTTCGGTGAGGTGCGGAACAGGCGGAACGTCGCGGCGAGCGCGTCGCCGAAGGCGAGCGGACGGAGGGGGAAGAGGCCGGGCGTCGGGGCCGGCATCCACTGACCGCCCGGCTGGCCCTGGCCCGGTTCCTGCGGAGGTCCGTACTGCCAGCTCGCCGGGCCGGGTGCGCCGTACTGATCGGGCTGCTGTCCCTGCCATTGCCCCTGGCCCTTCCAGTGACCGGCCTGCGGGAAGGCGCTCGGCGTCGGCGCTCCGGGCTGCGGCGGATACGCGTGGTTGGGCTCGGGTGCGTGCTCGTATGGGCCATGCGTCACGTGTCCATCGTGGCACACCCCGCGCCGCGCACTCTGGGTTGAGCCTCTGAGGGGACTATGCCCGCTACGCTGAGGGAAGCGCCCGGTCTCGGGCAGGTTCTGGAACAGGGAGGGTTCTGTGGGCGAACGCATCCTCGTGGTCGATGACGACCTCGCGCTGTCGGAGATGATCGGCATCGTTCTCAGGGCCGAAGGCTACGAACCCGAGTTCTGCGGCGACGGCGCGGCTGCCCTCGGCGAGTTCCGTCGGGTCAAGCCGGAACTCGTCCTGCTCGATGTCATGCTTCCCGGCCTGGACGGCATCCAGATCTGCCACCTGCTTCGCGCGGAATCCGGCACGCCCATCATCATGCTGACCGCGAAGTCGGACACGACCGACGTGGTCCGCGGGCTCGAAGCCGGTGCCGATGACTACATCGTCAAGCCCTTCAACCCCAAGGAGCTCGTCGCTCGCATCAAGACCCGGCTGCGCGCGAGCCAGCCGGAGGTGCAGAGCATCATCCGCGTCGGCGACCTCACGTTGAACGTCAACGCGCACGAGGTCCTGCGCGGCGAGGAGCAGATCAACCTGACTCCGCTCGAGTTCGATCTGCTGCTCACGCTCGCCGCGAAGCCGCAGAAGGTCTTCACACGCGAGGAGCTGCTCGAGCAGGTCTGGGGCTACCAGTACAAGGCCGACACGCGTCTCGTCAACGTGCATGTGCAGCGCCTGCGCGCGAAGGTGGAGCACGACCCGGACCACCCGAAGATCGTGGCGACGGTTCGCGGCGTGGGGTACCGCGCTGGGAACACGACCGCGTTCTCCTGACGTGAGCGCAGTAGCCCGGCGGACGACCTCCACCCCTTCTTCTCGGACGCCCGACGTCGACACGGAGGGCATCCGCGTCCCGTACCGGTGGCGCTCCGCGCACGGGGTCTGGCGGAACCTCGTCTTCCTCTGGCGGACGTCGCTTCCCTTCCGGACGATCGCGCTCTCGGTCGCGTTGACGACGGCGACGGTGCTGTCCGTCGGCTTCGTCATGTCCAACTCCATCGCGAGCGACCTGTTCAACTCGAGGCTCAGGCCCCTCGTCTCGGAGACCGAGCGTGCCGTGACCGCGGCTCAGACGGTCTTCGCCTCAGGCGAGGAGACCGACAGCGCGGCCCTCGAGACCCTGCAGACGCTTGCGGTTGACGCGGCGCAGGACTCGGCGGCCAACAGCTACGGCGTCATCTTCATGCAGGGGGCGTCGGACGGCGAGGAGCAATCCAACGAGCTGCGGGCGCTGGCGAAGGGGCCAGTCTCGGCCGATCTGGTCTCGCCGGAGCTGAAGGAAGCGGTGAGGTCGGGCGCGGAGACCGCGGCGACCGGAACGACCTCGGCGTCGCCGCAGACGTACTACCAGTCGATCGCGCTCGTCGACGAGTTCGGCAACGAGGTGCCCGGCATCGTCATCGGCTCGACCGTCACCGTGCAGAGCCTCGGCCAGTACGAGATGTACTTCGTGTACTCGATGGAGGAGACGCAGCAGACGCTCGACTTCGTGCAGCGCACCCTCGTGGTCGCCATGATCGTCCTGGTGCTCCTGGTCGCCGTCATCACGGGGTTCGTCATGCGGGCTGTGATCCAGCCGATTCGGGAGGCCGCGAAGACGAGCAGGCGCCTCGCGGCGGGGCACCTGGAGCAGCGCGTGCCGGAGTCGGGAGAGGACGACATCGCGACGCTCGCGAGGTCGTTCAACGAGATGGCGGACAGCCTGCAGGACCAGATCGAGCGCCTCGCGAACCTGTCCCAGGTGCAGCAGCGCTTCGTCTCAGATGTCTCGCACGAGCTGCGCACGCCGCTCACGACCATCCGTCTCGCCGGTGGGATGCTCTTCGACCGTCGCGACGACTTCGACACCGTCACGGCGCGGTCGGTCGAGCTCCTCCACGACCAGATCGAACGGTTCGAGATCCTGCTCGCCGACCTCCTGGAGATCTCCAGGTACGACGCCGGAGCGGTCGAGATCCTGCGGGAATCGAACAGCCTCGCGACCGTCGCCGACGACGTCATCGGCGCCATGACCCCGGTCGCGCTCGATCACGGCACGCGCCTCGTGCTCAAGGCGCCAGGTGGCTACGGGGAGTCCGAGTTCGATGCCCGCCGCATCAACCGCGTCGTCAGGAACCTCCTCGGCAACGCCATCGAGCACGGGGAGGCGAAGCCGATCGTCGTGTCGGTCGACTCCAACGAGTCTGCCGTCGCGCTGTCCGTGCGCGATTACGGCATCGGCATGACCGAGGCCGAGCGCACCAGGGTCTTCGACCGCTTCTGGCGCGCCGACCCGTCGCGCAAGCGCACGATGGGCGGGTCCGGTCTCGGTCTCGCGATCTCGCTCGAGGACGTTCGCCTGCACGAGGGGCGCCTGGAGGTCTGGTCGGAATCGGGCAAGGGGACGAACTTCCGGCTCACCCTGCCGAGATTCGTCGGCGGCAAGATCATGGGCTCACCGCTTCCGCTCGAGCCCGGAGATGCAGGTGCCGCCACCGTCACGATCGACGAGGAGGATGTGTCCTCCGAGGCGTTCACCGACGAAGACGTCGACACTCAGCCGATCGAGCTGCCTGACCTCGTCGGCATGCGCTCCTCCAACGCCGAACCGCTCGTCTCCTCGGCACCCACGAACTCGATGGATGTCATCGAGGCGACGTCCCTCGACGAGCCGGCGCAGACCCCAGCACCCTGGGACGATGCGGAAGCTGTTGTGGTGACCAGCTCGGCTCCCGAGTCCGTGCCTTCGCTTCCCAGCATCGACGACCACGATGGCGACGAACACGATCACGATCACGACGGCGATGCCGACATGCGCCGCGAGGACGACCAAGGCGACGAGGGCACGCGCGGCGAGGATGCGCGCGAGGACACAGAGGACGAGGACCCGCCCGTCGGGGAATCAGCAGAGCAGGGGCAGGAGGAGCGGACATGAGACGAGCTGCGAACCGACGGCGCGCGACGCGGGGAGCCGCGGCAGGAATCCTGGTCATCGCGATGCTCGTGCTCGTCGGATGCGCCCGCATCCCGACCTCCGGCCAGGTCCTCGCGGGCGAGTCCGAGCAGCAGGAGAGCGACCAGTCGTACAGCTTCTTCCCCGATCCGCCGCGAGACGGCATGAGCCGCGAGGAGGTGATCGAGGGGTTCCTCGATGCAGGAACGGGAACACAGAACGACTACGAGGTCGCTCGGCAGTACCTCGACGAATCGTTCCGGCAGGAGTGGGACCCGAACGCGCGCATCATCGTCACCGCCTCCGTCCCCGATGTGGTCGACGACGGGTCCGATCGGGTCGAAGCGAGCTACAAGTCCTCGGCCAGCGTCGATGCCGAGGGCATCTACAGCGAGCTCAAGAGCGGGACGACCGAGCGCCTCGACTTCACGCTCGCCCAGAACGCGGACGGCGAGTGGAGGATCACGGAGGCGCCTCCCGGCATCGTGCTGCTGAACCAGAACTTCCGCAGTCTCTTCAAGAGCTACACCCTCTACTTCTACGACGACACGCTCTCGCGGCTCGTCCCGGACGTCCGGTGGTTCGACGCGCAGCAGACCGCGATGACGCGCATCGCGCGCGCCCTGGTCAACGGGCCGGCGCCCTGGCTCGCCGAGGGCAACGTCGTCAGCGCCATCCCCTCCGACGTGACGCTGCTCGGCGCCGTGACCGTCGAGGGAGACGTCGCCGATGTCGACTTCTCGTCGGTTCTCTCCTCGGCCTCTCCCGAACGATATTCGCGGATGCTCCTGCAGCTCACCGAGAGCTTCGCCGACTTCGAGTCGATCACGAGCGTCACCATGTCCATCACAGGCGTCCCGATCGACCAGGATCTCCCTCCCGAGGATGCCGTCGTCGTCAACCGACAGGTGACCAGCACCCCCCTCGTCTACAAGGGTGGCGAGCTCGGATTCCTGAGCGGCGTCAACGTGACGGCGTCGCCGGAGACCGCGGCCCTGCAGGGGGCGATCGCCTCCCTCACCCCGCAGAAGGGCGCCTACTCGAGCGCCGGCGATGTCGCCTCGTTCGTGACGCCCAACGGCGTCTACACGACCCCGATCGCCGTCCCCGACCCGCTGCTCGTCGATGCCAGGCCGGGTCCCCTCGCGATGAGCCTCGACAGCTGGGGGTACACCTGGACGGGCAGCACGGATGGTTCCGGGCTCCGTGCCACGGATGTCGACGACCGTCAGCACAGCTGGCTGGAACCCGCGGAGAACGTCGGCGCGACCGGGTATCGGTCCATCGCCGTGTCTCGAGACGGTGCCAGGCTCGCGGTGCTCGAGAACAGCTCCGTCGGAGTCAAGGTCGCCGTCATGGCGATCGAACGCGAGCCCAGCACCAACCGGCCGATCGCGCTCGGCAACCCGCTCATCCTCGAGCCGGGCGGCGCCTCGCCGATCGACCTCGCCTGGGTCGATGAGACCTCGCTCGCGGTGCTCGCGACGGGGAGCGAGGGCACGGCCGAGGTGCGCACGCAGACGGTCGGCGGCACGGTCAGCGTCAACGGCGCCGTGCTCGAAGGGCAGCAGATCACGGGGAGCAACACGCCCGCCGGTCTTCGAGTGCTCGACAAGGACCGCCATATCTACGTGCCGAAGGGCAACAGGTGGCAGCAGTCGGAGGCTGTCGTGGACTTCATCCTGACCCAGGTGTGATCAAGGGCCGGTCTCGGTTCTCCACAGCTCCGGGATCGAGGCAGCGTCTCGCCCTCGCTTGTCGTCATGCTTGGACGATGCCCCTGCCCGCCGGCGTCACAGCGCTGCTCCACGACCGGGTGGAGCGACTGCGCGCAGCTTCACTCGACGCACTGGCGGTTCTCCTCCCCGTCGCCTGCGCCGCCTGCGGCCGGCTCGGTCGCGCGCTCTGCCGGGGCTGCGCTGAGCAGCTTGCCCGGCTCGCTGCGGTGCGGGCGTGCGGCGTGAGGATCATCGCCGCTGATGGAGGCCGGATCCCCGTCATCGCCGCCTGCGCCTACGAGGGCTCCGTGAAGGTGCTCCTCGCCTCGCTCAAGGAACGGGGAAGAGCGGATGCGGCGCGCCCGCTCGGGGTGCTCCTGCGGTCGGCGGTCTCGGGGTTTGCCGCCGCTGCCAGAAGCGGTCGGGAGGCGGCACCGCACTCCGGGCCCGTCTCCGCGACCTGGGTGCCGGTGCTCATCCCGTCGTCGGCGAGCTCGATCCGTGCTCGTGGCTACGTGCACCTCGCTCTGCTCTGGGAGCAGGCGCTGCCAGGGACGAGGAGTGTGCGGGCGCTCCGACTCGTCCGGCGCGTGCAGGACCAAGCTGGGCTCACGGCCCCCGCTCGGGCCGAGAACCTGCGGCGCGCCTTCGCCGCCGACCCGGGACTGGCAGGCGCGCGGGTGGTGCTCGTCGACGATGTCGTCACGAGTGGCGCGACGATGCGTGAAGCGGTCCGTGCCTTGGAGAGCGTCGGCGCGGTCGTGGTCGGATGCGTCGTCGTCGCCGAGACAGTCGGCAGATCTGCGAGGGCAGCGCGCCCGGAAGTCGACACGCGCGGAGGGTAGGGCATGTCTGCGAAATCGCAGACAACACCGGGTGAATAGGGGTCTACGATTGCGGCACAGCATCACGAGGCAGTGACACCTCGGCCTCGTGCAGAACGACAGGAGAGTGACATGGAAATCACGATCACCGGTCGCAACACCGAGATCCCGGACCGCTTCCGCGAGTACGCCACCGAGAAGGCGCTTGCGAAGGTCTCGCTTCTCGATGGCAAGACGCAGGCAGCGGAAATCAAGCTGACCAAGCGAACCGACAGAGCTGGAAACCTGCTCGACAAGGGCAAAGTCGAGATCACGCTCTTCGGACCCGGCCCGGTCGTACGCGCCGAGGCCGAGGCCGGTGACAAGTACGCGGCCTTCGATCTGGCCCTGGACAAGCTCGTCGAGCGACTTCGCCGCAACAAGGACCGCAAGAAGATCCACCGCGGCCAGCACACGCCACTCCGTCTCCAGGAGGCGGCCGCCGACAACTTCGCGCAGATCGACGTCACTCCCGCCAACACCGACACGATCCGCCTCGTCGAATCCGGCGCCACCGCGTCGGAGATCGAGGCGGAGGAGGAGAGCCTCGAGGAGCTCTACTCGCCCGTGGTGATCCGGGAGAAGACCTTCGCCCCCAAGCGCCTCAGCAACGACGAAGCCGTCGACCACATGGAGCTCCTCGGGCACGACTTCTTCCTCTTCATCGAGAGTGAGTCCCTCCGTCCGAGCGTCGTGTACCGACGCCGCGGCTGGGACTACGGAGTCATCGCGCTCGACGAGAACTCGGTTCCCGTCTCCTAGTTCCGTTCTCGCCCACCTCGCCCCGGTCGATGCATCCAGCATCGGACGGGGCGAGGTGCGTAGAATCAACCGATGTGCACAGCACGGGCTGTGCTTCGCCGCGCGTTCTCGCGCCACTTGTGTCAACCAGTAGGAGCAGACCTTGGCCTCAGTTCTCGAGAAGATCCTCCGCATGGGCGAAGGGCGCACCCTTCGCAAGCTGGAGAGCGTAGCCAAGCAGGTCGGTCGCCTCGAGGACGCCTTCAAGGAGTACAGCGACGACGAGCTCCGTGACATCACGGTCTCGTTCCGTGAGCGTCACGAGGCTGGGGAGTCGCTCGACGCTCTCCTCCCAGAGGCCTTCGGTGCCGTCCGCGAGGCCGCAGGACGTGTGCTCGGTCTCCGGCACTACGACGTGCAGCTCATGGGTGGGGCGGCGCTCCACCTCGGCAACATCGCCGAGATGAAGACCGGTGAGGGCAAGACCCTCGTCGCGACCCTGCCCGCGTACCTCAACGCCATCGCCGGCAAGGGCGTGCACGTGGTCACGGTCAACGACTTCCTCGCGACCTACCAGTCCGACCTCATGGGCCGCGTCTTCCGCGCCCTCGGCATGACAACCGGATGCATCGTCGCGGGGCAGTCCCCGGCCGAGCGCCGTGAGCAGTACGCCGCCGATGTCACCTACGGCACGAACAACGAGTTCGGCTTCGACTACCTCCGCGACAACATGGCCTGGCGATCAGAGGACATGGTGCAGCGTGACCACTTCTTCGCGATCGTCGACGAGGTCGACTCCATCCTGATCGACGAGGCCCGAACGCCTCTCATCATCTCCGGGCCAGCGCAGGGGGATGCGAACCGGTGGTACTCGGAGTTCGCCTCGATCGTGCGCAAGCTCAAGGAGGGCCGCGACTACGAGGTCGACGAGAAGAAGCGGACCATCGGCGTGCTCGAGCCGGGTATCGACCGAGTGGAAGACGCCCTCGGCATCGACAACCTCTACGAGTCGGCCAACACCCCGCTCATCTCCTTCCTGAACAACGCCATCAAGGCGAAGGCGCTCTTCAAGCGCGACAAGGAATACGTCGTGCAGAACGGCGAAGTCAACATCGTCGACGAGCACACCGGCCGCATCCTCAAGGGCCGACGCTACAACGAGGGTCTCCACCAGGCCATCGAGGCGAAGGAAGGGGTGCAGATCAAGGCCGAGAACCAGACGATGGCGACGGTCACGCTGCAGAACTACTTCCTCATGTACGACAAGCTCGCGGGCATGACCGGTACGGCCGAGACCGAGGCCGCGGAGTTCATGAGCACCTACAAGCTCGGCGTCGTGCCCATCCGCACGAACCGCCCCATGCAGCGCAAGGACAACCCCGACCTCGTCTACAAGAACGAGAAGGTCAAGTTCGACCAGGTCGTCGAGGACATCGTCGAGCGCCACGAGACCGGCCAGCCGGTCCTGGTCGGCACGACGAGCGTCGAGAAGAGCGAGTACCTCTCGAAGCTCCTCGCGAAGCGCGGCATCAAGCACGAAGTGCTCAACGCGAAGAACCACGCACGCGAGGCGGCGATCGTCGCCCAGGCTGGGCGTCGAGGCGCCGTCACGGTCGCGACGAACATGGCCGGCCGCGGTACCGACATCATGCTCGGCGGAAACGCCGAGTTCCTCGCCGTCGCCGAGATGACGGCGCTCGGTCTCGACCCGCAGGAGAACGCGGACGAGTACGACGAGAAGTGGCTCGAGGTCTTCGGCTCCATGAAGGAGCAGGTGAAGAGCGAGGCGGACGAGGTGGCTGAGGCAGGGGGCCTCTACGTCCTCGGCACCGAGCGCCACGAGTCCCGCCGAATCGACAACCAGCTCCGCGGCCGCTCCGGCCGTCAGGGTGACCCCGGCGAGAGCCGCTTCTACCTGTCGATGACCGACGACCTCATGCGTCTCTTCAACACGGGAGCGACGCGCGCGATCATGGCAGGCGACGGAACACCCGACGACCTCGCCCTCGAGTCCCGCATCGTGTCGAGGGCCATCCGGTCGGCGCAGTCCCAGGTCGAGTCCCGCAACGCCGAGATCCGCAAGAACGTGCTCAAGTACGACAACGTGCTCAACGAGCAGCGCACCGCGATCTACAGCGATCGCCGCCGCATCCTCGAGGGCGACGACATCGCCGACAAGGTGCAGAACTTCCTCACCGACGCCATCGACGACATCATCCAGGAGCACACGGGAGATGGCACGGGCGACGACTGGGAGTTCGACGCCCTGTGGACCGACCTCAAGCAGCTCTACCCGGTCGGCATCACCGAGGACGAGCTCTTCGAGGAGGCTGGCGGGCGCAGCAAGCTCACGAGGAAGATGCTCGAGGAGGAGGTGCTCTCCGATGCACGTCTCGCGTACGAGCGTCGTGAGGAGTCGATCGGCGAGGAAGCGACCCGCGAGCTCGAGCGACGCGTCGTGCTGAGTGTCATCGACCGCAAGTGGCGCGACCACCTGTACGAGATGGACAACCTGAAGGACGGCATCGGTCTGCGTGCGATGGCCCAGCGCGACCCGCTCGTGGAGTACACGCGTGAGGGCTTCGCGATGTTCCAGCAGATGCTCGGCAGCATCCGTGAGGAGTCCGTCGGGTTCCTCTACAACCTCGAGGTCACCGTCAAGAAGGACGAGACCCCGTCTGCGAGTGAGACCCCGGACGTGCAGATCGTCGCGAAGGGGCTGGACGAGAAGGCCCAGACCGCGTTGAGCTACTCTGCCGCGACCGACCAGGGTGAGGTCGAGGTGCGCAACGAGCGTGGCCAGCTCAACCAGCGGGCGACGGCGGACGCGAAGCGTCGCGAGCGCGACCTCGGCACTTCGTCGGCGCTCGACCAGGCTCGTGAGGAAGCCGGCGAGGAGCCCGCGGCACCGGTCGCGAAGGCCCCGCAGGGCACGCGACCCCGCCAGCCTGTCTCTCGCTCGGGGAACCCCGCCAAGCGTCAGGCTGCGGAGCAGGGCGAGCAGGCGGAGGCGGAGTCCTCAGGGCCGGCTGCAGGCAGCTCGTTCGGCAAGGGCGCGACGTCCAAGCCGGGTGGACAGCCAGCGGGCAACCGGGCTCAGCGCCGCAGGAAGAAGTAACGACGGCTGCTCGGAGTCGAGCACCCTGACCAGCGGGCGTCCCACAGTGTGGGGCGCCCGCTGCGTCGTCCGAGGCGCCGCAACCGCGATCAGAGCACGTGTATCGCGGACGCCCGCCAGCGACGGTCGAGCCCTTCCAGCCGCACGGTGACCGCGCGAACGCGCGCCCCGAAATCGAGGATGACAACCGCGTCGACGATGTTCTCGCTTGTGGTCTGCACTCGCAGGCTGAGCTCCACGAAGTGCGGGCGTCGCGTCGGTCGCCGTCGTGCCTGCCGCGCTCTGTTCGCGTGCTGCGTGCGGATGAGGAGATGGCGGAAGACGTCGTCGGTGACCCACCGTGAGAGCTGCTCGATGTCTCGGACGCCCGCGATCACCTCGACGACGCTCCTCGCGAGGTTCGAGATGAGCGGGCTCGGTTCCGGCAGGTCGCTCGCGGCCGTGCGCTCGCGGACGAACAGCGGATCGGCATCGATGAGCACCCCCGCCCCGGACGTGGCGGATGGATGAGCTGCATCGACGGCGCGTAGCGCCCCGATGCTGCGCGCTGGCAACATGCGGCCCCCGAATGTTCTGCGGCGATTCCCCCCGAACCGCCTGGCGTCATGAAACCACGCGTCCGGCTCGGCTCGCGAGGTTCGAACTGCCCTGTGGATAACCCTCGCCGCTGCTGCGCCTGCCCCTACGCTGGCCGCGTGCGCTGGGACGACATGTTCGACGACCTCGCAGGTCAGCTTCAGGGCGGGATCGACGACGAGGCCGCCAGGCGCGCCATCGACGACGAACGGCTGCGGGTCGGTCGGCTCTCGCTGCGTGAACGGCTCGTCGCGCTCGCGGAGAGCGGTGACGAGCCCGTGTCGCTGCAGATGTCCGACGGCTCGATCGTGGCGGTGCGCCCACGGGCCTTCGGCAGCGACTGGCTCTCGGCCGAGCTCGTCGCGGAATCGGGGCGAGTTCGCGTCTGCATCGTGCCGACTGCCGGCATCGCGTCGTTGGTGCTCACGGAGGCGCAGCTGCTCGCGAGCCTCCGCGAGTCAACGGGGAACAGGCCGGGCGATCTCTCCGGCAGGCTGGGGCTGGCGTTCGCACTCCGAGACCTTGGTCGGCGCCGAGCGCAGTGCGAGTTCGTCGTGACCACCGGGTCGATCGTCGGCACCATCGACCGCGTCGCCCGAGACCACGTCGACGTCGCGGTGCACGAGCGAGGGGTCGCGCGTCGCTCGAAAGATGTCGTCGCCTACCGGATCATCCCGCTCGACGATCTGCGTCTCGTGATCCTCGCCGGCGACTGAGCCGCGGACCGGCCGAGGATCGCGGCCTCGCACGCCCGCGCGGCACTCTCCCGCGTCGCTGGCTCGGTGTGAGCGCTTGAAGAGGTGCGAGCTAGAGGAGTGGTCGAAGTCGCGGGGGTGCCTCGTCTTGATGCTCGTCAGCGGTCAGGAAGTCGCCGGAGTCGGCGAACTCGGCCTGCCGGAGCGCGGCGACACGGCGCTGGTAGTCGTACTGGTCGTCGATGTACTGCTCGAGCATGCTCCGCTCGACCCGCCACTCGCCGACTCCGCCGATGCGGATCGCGGGCAGCTCCGCGCTCTGCACGAGTCCCATTGCGACATCCATCGTGACGTTGAGGATCTCGCAGACCTCGGCGAGGGTCAGGAAGCGGCCGATTGACTGGGGGTCAACGGATGCGTTCATGCCGTCGATTATCGCCCGACCTCGCTTGCTCGCCCCGCGTTGTGGATAACTTCTGCGCCGTTTCCCACCTTGCGCCACGATGTCCGAGTCGCCGCGCCTGGCGACCGACGGTGGGGGAGAGACGCATGACCGTGACCAAGGCTCGGAAACCGAGACGCTGGGTCGACCCGCGGGTCGTCATCGGCGTGCTTCTCGTCGCCGTCTCGGTGCTGGGGGTCGTGGGGGTGCTCGTCGTCGGCAACCGCACATCGGTCGCCTACGCGGCGGCATCGACGATCGCGCCAGGCGCGGTGCTGACGGTCGATGACCTCGTCCCGGTCGAGGTGGGTCTCGGAGCGAGCGCCGGGGCGTACCTCGATGTCGGGACCGCCCCGCAGGGCGAGTTCGTCGTGACGCAGGCAGTGCAGTCGGGCGAGCTCGTCCCGAGATCCCTGATCGGAACCGCAGACACCAGCCGCACCTCGATCGTCGTGGAGATCGCGGGCGGCCTCCCGACCGAGCTGGGTGCGGGCGGCGCGGTGGAACTCTGGTCGAGCCAGGAGAGCAGCCCAGGAACCTACGGTGCGCCAGTCCTGATCTCGGCAAGCGCCATCGTCGCGAAGATCCTCCCCCGGGAAGGAGCGCTCTCGCGCAGCCAGGCCGATCGCGTCGAACTGCTCCTCCCGAAGAGCGAGATACCGACGCTGCTCGCTGTCGTCAGCAACGACGCCCGCGTCGCGCTTGTGCCTGTGTACCTCGAGGCGGAGCACTGAGGTGGCGCGCATCCTCATGGCCATCGACTTCGAGATCGAGGCCCGCCTCCTTGAGGGCATCATCGCGGCCGGGCACGACATCGTCGACCGGGTCTCCGGAGGACTCGCCGCCGCAACAGCAATCGAGCGTCTCCGCCCCGAGATCGTCCTCCTGCAGGGCGCGCCGGAGACCCTGACGGCACGGAGCCTCGCCGCCTGCGTCCGGTTCGGGGCGCGCTTCATCGTCGTGGTGGCAAGCGACCTCGAGCGCCGCAACGCGGAGGCGCTCTCCGCGCGGGAGGTCGTGGAGGCGGCGGCGAGCTGGAGCGAGATCGAGATGCTGCTCGAGTCCGCGCCAGACGGCGTCGGCGATGTCTCGACGGGGCCGATCCCACAGCAGTCGCCCTCGTTCGCGAGGCCTCCTGCGGCTCTGCCTCGCCCGACGGACGCGCGGCATGCAGCCCGCGACACGGAGCGCGTTCCGGTGGCCGAGGGCAGCCGCTCAGCGGCCAGGCGTGCTGGGCGAGCCCGTGCACACGCGGCGACTCGGGCGACGAGAGAGCCGGGCGCCGCAGAGGCACCACGTCCAGCACGAAGAGGAGAGCGGGGAGGAAGGGGCGCCCTGCTCGCAGTCTGGGGCTCGCACGGGGCGCCGGGGGCGTCGACGGTCGCGGCCGCGGTCGCCGCCAGCGCGGCCGCGGCAGGCCGGAGGGTGCTCCTCATCGATGCCGACAGCTACGGGGGATCGCTCGCCGCCATGCTCGGCATCACCGACGAGGCCCCTGGCTTCGCAGCCGCGTGCCGTCTCGCGGGTGCGGCGCGGCTGACGCTCGCCGAGCTCGAGCGGATCGCGGCCCCCCCTGCAATCGGTCGAGACGAGCTGCTGGTGCTCACGGGCATCGCCAACCCTGCCAGGTGGCCGGAGCTCAGTCGGGAGCGTGTCCTCACCGTGCTCGAGAGATGCCGGGAGATCGCCGATCTCGTCGTCGTGGACGTGGGGTTCAGCCTCGAGAGGGACGACGAGATCGCGAGCGATGCGTTCTCCCCTCGTCGATCGGCGGCGACGCTCACCTCACTCGGCGCTGCGGACCGGATCCTGGCCGTCGCAGACGGGCAGGCGGTCGGCCTGCAGCGGTTCCTGCGAGCGAGGGTGAACCTCATCGAGATCACCGGCGAGACCCCTGTGGACGTGATCGTCAACCGAGTGCGGGGGGAGGCGGTCGGCCTTGGCGCAGCGGGACAGATCAAGCACGTGCTCTCGCGCTTCGCCGGTCTGCAGGCGAGCGCCCTCATCCCGCTCGACCAGTCGGCGTGCGACCGTGCGCTCCTCGCAGGCGAGCCCGTGACCTACGCGAGTCCCCGCTCCGGATTCGCACGCGCGATCTCCAGCTACGTCGCAGACTCATTGCTGGCGGAGGCGGAAGTCAACACCCCGGCTGTCGACGGCGTGCGCCTCGGCAAGCGGACAGCAGGAAGTGCCCCATTTCGTCGATTCTGGCGCGGTCGTGGCGAACTGCAAGGTCAGAACTCCTAAGCTGACCGAGTGTCCAGTCTCTCCTCGCAACTCCAGCGCCGCGGAACCCTCAGTGAAGCTGAGCAGTCGTGGATACTCCAGCTGAGCGCCGACTGGCAGCTCCTCACCGACCTCTCGTGCGCCGACGTGGTTCTCTGGGTCCACACCAAGGACGACGACTTCGTAGCGGTCGCGCAGGGCCGCCCATCGAGCGCCCCGACGCTGTTCTACCGAGACCTCATCGGGCAGCCCGTTCGCGAACAGTGGGCGGTCGCCGTCCGCCGTGCCTACGAAGAGGGCACCACCGTGCGATCGACAGAACCCGACTGGTTCGACGAGATCCCGACACAGCTTCTCGTGACGCCCGTCTTCTGCCGTCTCCCCGGCGAGGGTGTGAGCCAGCACCCCATCGCCGTCATCACACGGCACACCAATCTCGGCAGCACGCGTTCCATCACTCGTCAGGAAGAGACCTTCCGTGACTGCGCGGACGAGATCTTCGCCATGATCGAGGAAGGCGCCTTCCCAGACCCGGAAGCCCCGCAGATCTCCCGCCGGGGCGCGCCACGCGCCTCCGACGGCCTCATCCGGCTCGACCGGGATGGGGTCGTCACGTTCGCGAGCGCAAACGCGCTGAGCGCGATGAACAAGCTCGGCTTCGGCGGCGAGCTCGAAGGCGAGGTGCTCTCGGAAGTCGCTTCCGCCCTGGTCCACGACAAGAGCCGCGTCACGGTCGATGAGGCGCTTCCGCTTGTCGTCACCGGTCGAGCACCCTGGATGACCGACGTCGAGGCACGAGACATCACCGTCACCCTGCGTGCACTCCCGCTGCGAGCGCACGGAGAGCGCACGGGCGCGATCGTCCTCTGCCGTGACACGACCGACGTCAGGCACCAGCAGCAGGAGCTCATCACCAAGGACGCCACGATCCGCGAGATCCATCACCGGGTCAAGAACAACCTCCAGACCGTCGCGGCCCTCTTGCGCATCCAGGCCCGTCGCTCCCGCAGCGACGAAGCCAGGGAGTCCCTCACCCAGGCGATGCGGCGTGTGTCCTCCATCGCGGTCGTGCACGACACGCTCTCCGGCGGCTTCTCGCAGACCGTCGACTTCGACGAGGTCTTCCTCCGCGTGATGAAGCTCATCACCGAAGTGTCCTCGACCTCCAACACGGTCGTCAGGCCCGTCGTCAGCGGGCGCTTCGGCACGCTGCCGAGCGAGTACGCGACCCCCCTCGCCCTGGCGCTCACCGAGCTCGTCACGAACTCCGTCGAGCACGGCCTCGCCGGCCAGGAAGGCGAGGTGACGGTCACCGCTGAGCAGACGCCGGGAGGCCTCTCCGTCACGGTCGCCGACACCGGCTCCGGATTCGTCGCCGGACGAATCGGGGCGGGTCTCGGAACGCAGATCGTGCGCACGCTCGTCGAGGGCGAACTCGGTGGCTCGATCGAATGGCATTCGGAGCCAGGTGAGGGCACGCAGGTGAAGCTGCGCATCCCGAGCCGCTGGAAACGCGAAACGGGCGGCGCGTGAGCGCCGCCCGTCGGGCGATCCGCGGCCAGGCCGCGGAATGTTCGGTTGCTAGGAAGCTCGTCGAGCCCTCGCTGCGCGTCGCTTGAGTGCGCGCCGCTCGTCCTCCGAGAGGCCTCCCCAGACGCCGGAATCCTGACCGGTGTCGAGTGCGTACTGGAGGCATACCTCGGTGACCTTGCACGAAGCGCAGACGGCCTTCGCAGCATCGATCTGGTCTACAGCTGGGCCGGTGTTCCCGACGGGGAAGAAAAGCTCGGGATCTGCGTCCAAGCAGGCGGCAGTGTCGCGCCAATCCATCAGTGGTGCTCCTTATCGAGTGCGCCTCGCGCACAAAAACGCTCCGCTGGGAGCGAAGTTCTGGAACCCGGGATGCGGTGACTGGCCTATAGACTTGGCCTCGATTTTGCATTCCTCCGGGTATCTCTACCTAGAGAAAGATTTTGCCACAGCGTGATTTTCCAGGCAAGGGGTAATTCGTGAGCACCGGCACGACCAAGCGCCCGAAGACCGTCCTGCTGCTCGCCGGAGTCCTCGGGCTCGAGGCCGCGATCCTCGCCGCCGCGACGGTGTTCCTCGTCATCGAGACGGCTGCGCAGGAGGCGGAGTTCCTCGCCTCATCCCTTGCGCTCGCTGGCCTGTCGCTGCTCGGGGCCGTTCTGCTGGCGCTCGTCGCCGTCTCGACGCTCCGCCTGCGCTCCTGGGTCCGTGGTGCCGCCATCACCTGGCAGATCATGCAGCTGGCAGTCGCCTGGGTGTTCCTCCAGGGCGATATCGCGGTCTGGGTCGGCTGGGCGCTGACCGCGGTCAGCCTCGTCGGCGTCGTCGCGGCCGTGCATCCGGCGACCGGCCGTGCACTGCACCGCGACGACGACGAGCTGGCCGAGTCCCGCTAGACCTCGAGCAGCTTGAGGATGCGGGCGACGTGGCCCGCAGCTCGAACGTTGTAGAGCGCGTGCACGATGCGCCCCTCTTCGTCGATCACGAAGGTGGAGCGGATGGAGCCGACCGCGACGCGGCCGTACTTGTTGCGCTCGCCGTACGCGCCGTAGGCGGTCTGCACCGCGTGATCGGCGTCGCTCAGGAGCGTGAAGTCGAGGTGCTCCGCTTCGCGGAACTCGGCCAGCTTCTCCGGGTCGTCCGAGGAGATGCCGAGGATCGTGTAGCCGGCTGCGCGCAGGGGAGCGTCGCTCTCGCGGAAGTCGCAGGCCTCAGCCGTGCATCCGGGCGTGAAGGCCTCGGGGTACGTGTAGAGGATGACCCGCTTGCCGCGGAAGTCGGCGAGGGAGACGGCGCTGCCGTCCTGGTCGGTCAGGGTGAAGTCCGGGGCGCTGGTGCCCGGCTCGAGGCGGGCCGGAGTTGTTGTCGTCATGCCCTCAATCGTGGCATGTTGCGGCCGATTGGACTTCGAGTTCAAAACAGTGCTATGCTCTCTCGGTCGCCACGGAAACGGAACGACATGCACCTCTAGCTCAATTGGCAGAGCAATTGACTCTTAATCAATGGGTTCTCGGTTCAAGTCCGAGGGGGTGTACGAGATAGGCCCGGTAGCTCTCGCCAGCTACCGGGCCTTCTTGCATCTGTGCGCAGTCCCCGGCGTCGGTACGCAGGCTCTTGCATCTCCCCGCAGGGTGCCTCGCCGGCCCGCCCATCGCCGGTCTGCCGTTCTTGGAGGCTGGGTGCTGGCAGAATGGGCATGCACTGGCTTGGCGCGGAACGCGCCGACGACGAGGAGGCGGATTCCGTGACGAATGCACCCGGTGAACTGTGGGCGAACTGGCCGCGAACCGCACGGGCGAACCCCTCGAGCATCGTTGCTCCACGGGTCGCTGAAGACGTGCAGCAGATCGTCGCGGACGCCTACGCGAGTGGCAGGCACGTTCGTCCGGTCGGCGCGAGCCACACCTCGAACGCCCTGGCTGCAGCACCTGATGTCCTGCTCGACGCGCGCGGGCTGCGCGGCCTGAACTGGATCGACCTCGACAGCCGCGAGGCCGCGTTCGGCGCGGGCACCACGATCGCCGAGGCCGGGGCCCTCCTCGAGTCCTACGGCTGGCAGCTCGAGAACATCCCGAACAACCCGGCCGTGACGCTCGGCGGTGCCGTCGCCACGGGGAGCCATGGCACGGGCGCGCGCTTCGCGAGCCTCTCGTCCCAGCTGGTCTCGGCCACGCTCGTGTCGGGCACGGGCGAGCTGGTCACGGTCAGCGCCCACCAGGATCTCGAGCTCTGGCCATCCGTCAAGCTCAGCCTCGGCGCGCTGGGCGTCTTCACGGAGCTCGTGTTCCGCATCGTGCCCGGCTACCGCATCCGCACCTCCGCCGAGGAGATGCGCATGAGCGCGCTCGTCGACGAGTTCGAGGTCCTCGCCTCCGGGGCCGACCACTTCTCCGCGAGCTGGCGGCCGCACACCGACGAGGTGTTCGTGACGCAGGGGTTCCGCGAGTCCGGCGAGATCGCCGACGAGCCGACGCCGTCACGGCGTTCGGCGTCGTTCGGTGCGCTTGGCGAGGTGCTCGCGATCGGGCTCTCGAAGTCGCTGCCGCTGCTGACTCCCGCCGTGAACAGGCTCGCGAACCGCGTGCATCCGGTGGGCGAATCGACGCTCGGGCCCATGCGGGCGCTCGCGGAGCCCGCCCCGGTGCGGTTCGCGTCGCTCGAGTACTCGTTCCCCATCGCCGAGACGCCAGAGGTGCTTCGCGCCCTCGACGAGACGATCGAGCGCGCTCACCTGAACCTGCCGTACGCCGTGCGCATCTCGACGACTGCCGCCGACGACGCGTGCCTGTCGAACGCCTACCGCAGGGCCGTCGGCAACATCGCCGTCCGGGTCCCGTCGACGCTCGACGCTCGGCCCATCTTCAGCGCCGCAGAAGACCTGTTCCTCCGCCTCGGTGGTCTGCCCCACTGGGGGAGCTTCCACACGGTGCGGGCCGAGGAGTTCAAGCACGTCATCACGCGCTTCGGCGACTTCCACACGGCCCGGGAACGACTCGACCCCGCAGGCGTGTTCGACAACGCCCACCTCACGCGGGTCCTCGGGGCGCACTAGCGGCCCGCGCGGCCCTGTGGGGAGTCCTCAGGGCGCGCTCAAGGCGCACTCAGGACGCGCTCAAGGCGCTCAGAGCGGTTGGTCGGCTCGCGGGTCGTCCGGTTGGCGCCATGGCCTGTCGCGCCATCTGAACGCTCCGGCCCGATGCAGGATCCAGGCGGCGAGCAGGGCTCCGACGGCTCCGGATGCGCCGCCCACGAGCAGGGCGGCTCGCGGCCCGAACAGCTCGACGATCCACCCCACGACGGGCGCGCCGATCGGGGTTCCGCCGAGGAAGATCGCCATGTACAGCGAGAGCACCCGTCCGCGCATGGACGGCTCGACGCTGCCCTGCACGAGCGCGTTCGCGGTCGTGATGGCGCTCAGCGAGGTGAAGCCGATCGGGATGAGCGCCAGCGCGAAGAGCCAGAAGGTCGGCGCGAGGGCCGCCGCGAGGCAGCTGAGTGCGAAGAACGCGCTCGAGGAGAGCAGTACGCGGAACCTGGCGCGTTCCCGCTTCGCGGCGAGCAGTGCGCCGCCGAGCGAGCCGATGGCCAGGATCGAGGAGAGCAGCCCGAAGCTGTCGGCGCCGCCCTGGAACTCCATGGTCGTCATCGTCGCGGTGTAGATCGGGAAGTTGAGTCCGAAGGTGCCGAGGAGGAACACCAGCACGAGCACGGCGACGATATCGGGGCGGTTCGCGACGTAGCGGATGCCCTCCCGGATCTGGCCGCGACCTCGCTTCGACGGGGGAGACGGCAGCAGCTCCGAGGTGCGCATGGCCAGGAGCGCGGCGATGGTCGCGACGTACGTCAGTGCGTTGACGAGGATCACGGGGCCGGCGCCGATGAACACGGTGAGCACCCCGGCGACCGCCGGGCCGATCATCCTGGCGCCGTTGAACGAGGCTGAGTTGAGCGCCACGGCGTTCGACAGCAGCTTGAGCCCGACGACCTCGGAGACGAAGGCCTGGCGTGCTGGGGCGTCGAGGGACGCGGCGCAGCCGAGCAGCAGGGCGAAGACGTACACGTGCCAGAGCTCGGCGACGCCCGCCGTGACGATGGCGCCGAGCGCGAGTGCGAGCACTGCCATGACCGACTGCGTCCAGATGAGGACCTTCCGCTTCGACACGCGGTCGGCGATCACCCCCGCGTAGGGGGCGAGCAGCAGCTGGGGGCCGAACTGCAGGGCCATGACGACGCCCAGCGCCGTCGCATCGTTGTCGGTGAGCTCGGTCAGCACGATCCACGCCTGGGCGGTGCGCTGCATCCACGTTCCGACGTTGGATGTCAGCGATCCGGCGAACCAGATGCGGTAGTTCCGTTCACGGAGCGAGCGGAACATCGAACTCACGGCAGCTGCTCCCTGGGGGTGGTCTTGGTCTCGGGGGTGCACAATGTAATGGTTGTGGCCGCAAGTATTTATGTGAAGGTCACAAAATGATCTCACGTACAATGACGCCGGTCGTCGAACCCGAGGAGAGCCGCAATGGCAGACAAGAACCGCGAACACATCCAGAAGCTTCGCGAGGAGGCCAACGCCATCCGCAAGCAGGAAGAAGCGCGCGCCAAGCGCACGCGCGTCCTGACGCAGGTCGGCATCATCGTCGGCGCCGTGGTCGTGCTTGGCGCGATCGTGCTGCTCGCCGTGTTCGGCTCGACCTGGTTCGGCAAGAAGATCGAGATCTCGGCTGAAGGAAACGTCGCCGTCGCGCGCCTCGACGGCTCGACCGTCGAGCAGCCCATCCAGGTCGTCGACAACTCGGCGATCGTCGTCGGCGCAGCGGATGCTCCGGTCAAGATCGACTACTACTACGACTACTCGTGCCCCCACTGCGTGGACTACCACGAGCAGACCGGGGCCGTGTACAACGACCTCGTCGCAGCCGGTGAGATGCAGGTCACCTACCACGCGATCAACATCGTCGCGCCGTACGGTGCCGAGGCCGCAGCCGCCATCGCCTCGACTGTGGCATACGAGCCCTCCGCCTTCTTCGCGGTGCACGACGGACTCTTCGGCATCCCCGCACAGACGCAGACCAGCTGGGGCCCCGCGGACTACTCCTCGGCGCTCAGCCAGCTGGGCGTCACGAACCCGGAAGCGCTCGCCGCTGCGACGAACGGCGAGTTCTCGGGCTGGGCTGCCTCGAACACGACCGCCTCGCGCGAGGCTGGCGTCTCCGGCACCCCGAGCATCTTCGTGGACGGCGAGCTGCAGCAGACTCCTCCGGACGTCGAGGCGCTCATGGCGCTTGCCGGCACCGCGAACACCGGCGAGTAGCGGGCACGCGAGATGGCGAGCTCTTCCGAACCGGCAGAGACCATCGAGGACGAGCAGGGCAGCGCAGTCAAGCTGCCCTGGCTCGTCCGAACGCCCAAGAACGTGGCGTGGGCGCTCGTCGTCTTCGGCGGCGTGGGGCTGCTTGCGAGCTTCTTCCTGACCGTCG
Source organism: Pseudoclavibacter sp. VKM Ac-2888 (assembly GCF_015351285.1). Taxonomy (NCBI): domain Bacteria; kingdom Bacillati; phylum Actinomycetota; class Actinomycetes; order Micrococcales; family Microbacteriaceae; genus Pseudoclavibacter; species Pseudoclavibacter sp. VKM Ac-2888. The sequence continues at coordinate 180,040 of NZ_JADKSM010000003.1, read as the reverse complement.
AGTACATCCACAAGCTGCAGGAGCCCACGCAAGCGCTCATCTGCGACCTGAACGTTTTCGTCACGTGCGGGCCCGCCATGCAGTCGTCCGCCGGCGCGATCCTCGGTTTCCCGAACATCATCATCGGGCTCGTCACCTTCGCGGTGACGGTCGCGATCGGCGCGGGGATCCTCGCCGGTGCGAGCTACCGCCGCTGGTTCTGGGTCGCGTTCCAGGTCGGGCTCTTGGGTGCCGCAGCGCTCGTCAGCTACCTGCAGTGGTACAGCGCCTTCGAGCTCGCCCGCCTGTGCCTGTGGTGCATGATCATCTGGGCCGCGACGATCCCCCTCGTCTCGACCGGCACGATCTTCAACATGGCGCACGGGCACCTCGGTGCCGGCGCCAAGCGCGTGGGGGAGAAGCTCGCCCCGTTCCTGCTGACGATCATCATCGTCTGGTACCTCGTGGTCGCCGCCGTGATCTTCACGGGGCTCCTGCCCTACCTCGCCTTCTAGGCGCGCAGCGCGCACGCAAGAACCCCGGTCCGAACTTCGGACCGGGGTTCTTCGTTGTGCAGCTCAGCTGGAGAGTCGGTGACGACTCAGCCGATGAAGACTCAGGCGATCTTCCGCTCTGCGGACATTGCTGCCCGAGCGGCGATGTCGGCGGGGCGAGGAGTGACCGTCTCGACGAGGTCCTCGAGCGACTCCTCTGGCTTCAGAAACGTCTCGATGGCGCGCTGACGTTCCTGCTCGCTCACGGGCGTCAGTCGGGCCGGAGCCGCGTCGCCGGCTTCGAGTGCGGCAACCGTTCCGAGCGTGTTCTGGATGCGCCGAACGAGGTCGGCGACCATGATCTCGGAGAACATGGCGTCGTCGCCTGGCTCGCGGTCTGGGCGCCACTCGAGCCGGTAGCGGCCCTCTGCCCCGAACATGTCGTCGAGGAGGAGCGTGAGCTCTTCGCGTGCCTCGTCGCTCATGATGGCGCTCGGCTCGAGCAGGCGCGGCGGCTCCAGCTCGCTGCCGGGACGCTCGAGCCCCGAGAAGTTCGGGTGGCCTCCGAGCGGCATGGCCGGGCGGGCTGACGGTGCCGAGACTGCAGGGATCGGCGCAGGAATCGCGCTCATCGGCTGCTGGGGGAAAACGGGGGGAGTGGGGGCTCCCTGCTGGGGGGTGGGCTGTGTCGAGTCTGTCGTCGACGTGGCGTCACCCTCGGGGTGTCGCCGCTTGCGGAACCAACCGAACACGGAGTCCCCTTTCTGCACCGGGAATATGGGCTCTTCTTCCGGGTACAGGTCATCTGCGCCCGAAATGAGACGGCACTAGTCTCGCGGCGTTCGTGCGGCGAGTCGAGAGACACGCCGCACGCTGCCGGGATTGTTAGTCGAGCTCGAGCTTTCGCTGGTTGGCGTCGTCCATGACGGCGCTGATGGCGAGGGCCGTCGAGATGCCCCAGGCGAGCCAGACGAGCACCGCGCGCCAGCGCTTGGTCTCCATCGAGGTCTGTCGGAAGACGCCGACGATACCGAAGATCGAGGACAGGATCGCTCCGTTGGTGAGGAATTTGCGCATGGCTTCCGCTCCCTGCTTGTGCCGGGGGTCGCGTCGTTGTGATCGCGCCGACGTTCTGGTGGACGTGGTCAGGTTAGCGGTGCCGTCTGTCTGCATCTTGGAGAGTGCCGTGAAGCGCCACCCCACGTTTCCTGACCGATCGGTTGAAGTCTGACCGTTCGGTCAATAGACTCCACGGGTGACCGAGATCCCCCCAGCCGAGAAGGCCCAGGCCGAAGCGCCCCACGCAGGGCAGCGCAAGCACCCGACCGACCTCCTCAAGCAAGCCGCACTCGTCGAGTTCGCCGCGCACGGCTACGAAGGGGCCTCACTGCAGGAGATCGCGAGCAAGGCCGGGTACACGAAGGCCAACCTCCTCTACCACTTCGGTTCGAAGCAGGGGCTCTTCGAGCAGGCAGTGCTCGAGGCCCTCGGCGCGTTCGAGGAGCTCGTCGACTCGCTGCAGCACCTCGACATCGGCACGGAGGAGGAGCGCCTCGTCGGCCCCTTCGTCGACTTCCTGCTGCAGCACCGCCTCGCCGTGCACATGTTCGTGAACCACCGCAGCACCGGGGCCGGCGAGTTCATCGCCACCCGAGTCGACCCCATCATCGAGCGGCTCGTCGTCGCCCTCTCGGACGACGACCCGGACCGCGCCCTGCGCATCGCCATCGGCCTCGCGGGAGTCGCCTACTGCCTCGCCAACGAGAACATCCCAGGCGAGGCCAACAAGCCGGAGCCGACACGCGACGAGCTCGTCGCCGCCCTCACCTTCATCTCGGCCACGCGCCGGTAGTCGACCGACGACAGTCAGGCAAAGAACCCATGGCCCTCCTCCTCTTCCGAATCGCCCGCGGCTCCTACCGCCACCCGTGGCGCGTCCTGTCCGCCTGGATCCTGCTGCTCGCCGTGCTGCTCGGCGTCGGCGTCGCTGCCGGAGGGGCGCTGAAGGAGTCGTTCGCGATCCCAGGCACCCAGTCGCAGGCGGCGCTCGACCGGCTCGGCGAGGTGTTCCCCGAGGCCGCAGGCGCGAGCGCGAGCATCGTCGTCGTCACGCCGACGGGTGACTCCGTCGAGGATGAGCCGTACCGCGGCGCCATCGACGATGCGGCGGACCGGCTCGGCGAGCTCGACGGAGTCAGCCAGGCGCTGTCGCCCTTCTCCGAGTTCGCGACCGACGCGATCTCCGACGATGCCGAAGCCGGCATCATCCGCGTGCAGTTCGACGGCACCAGCGAGGACATCAGCGAGGCGACGATCGACGAGGTCACCGAGATCGGCACCTCGCTCGAGGGGTCCGGCCTGCAGGTCGGCTTCGACGGTCAGATCTTCCAGAACCTCGAGTACGGCCTCACCCCGACCGAGGTCATCGGCGTGGTGTTCGCGGCCATCGTGCTGTTCGTCGCCTTCGGGTCGGTGCTCGCCGCAGGTCTCCCGCTCGCCTCCGCGATCGTCGGGGTCGGTGTGACGATGGGCGGGATCCTCTTCGCCGCGAAGTTCGTGGTCGTCTCCAGCGCCACCCCGCTGCTCGCGGTCATGATCGGCCTCGCCGTCGGCATCGACTACGCGCTCTTCGTCGTCTCCCGCCACCGCACGCAGCTCGCCACCGGCATGGACCCGGAGGAGTCCACGGCCACGGCCGTCGGCACCGCGGGCAACGCCGTCGTCTTCGCCGGCGTGACCGTCATGATCGCCCTGCTCGGCCTGGTGATCGTCGGCATCCCGTTCCTGAGCGTCATGGGCGTCGCCGCCGCCGCCGCGGTGTTCGCGGCGATGGCCGCCGTCATCACCCTCGTGCCAGCCCTCCTCGGCTTCGCCGGTGAGCGGATGCGGCCCAAGGCCGGGTCGCGCGCCTTCCGCCGCGAGACCGGCGCGAACGCGAAGCCCACCATGGGCAGAAGGTGGGTGCGACTCGTCATGCGGGCGCCGCTCGCCTTCGCGCTCGCGGTCGTCGCCATCCTCGGCACGCTCGCCATCCCCGCCCTCGACCTCAAGCTCGCACTGCCCTCCGGCGCCTCCGAGCCGGAGGACAGCGTCGCGCACATCGGCTACGACCTCGTCTCCGAGCACTTCGGGCCGGGGGCCAACGGGCCGCTCATCGTGATGGTCGACATCACGCAGGGCGACAACGACACACTGCTCGACGACCTGCAGCTCATCGCCGACCGCGTCGCGCAGGTCGACGGCATCGACACCGTCGGCGACCCGCTGCCGAACCTGACCGTCGACTCCGCGATCATCCAGGTCGTCCCCTCGACCGGACCGGACGACGACGAGACGCTGAGGGTCGTCGGCGAGATCCGCGACCTCGGCGACGAGCTCGAAGCCGAGACGGGCATGAAGACCTCGGTGACCGGTGCGACCGCCATCGCGCTCGACATCTCCGATCGCCTCAACCAGGCGCTCCTGCCGTTCGCGGCTGTCGTCGTCGGGCTCAGCTTCTTCCTGCTCATGATGGTGTTCCGGTCGATCCTCGTTCCCCTCAAGGCGGCGCTGAGCTTCCTGCTGAGCGTCTTCGCCGCCTTCGGAGTGGTCGTCGCGATCTTCCAGTGGGGGTGGTTCGCCGACGCCCTGCACGTCGTGCCCGGCCCCATCATCAGCTTCATGCCCATCCTGCTCATGGCCATCATCTTCGGGCTGGCCATGGACTACGAGGTCTTCCTCGTCTCCGGGATGCGCGAGGCCTACGTTCGCGGCGGGAACGCCAAGGAGGCGGTCGAGACCGGCTTCGCGAACGGCGCGCGCGTCGTCACGGCTGCCGCACTCATCATGTTCTTCGTGTTCGCCGCCTTCGTGCCAGAGGGAGCCGGCGTCATCAAAGCCATCGCCCTCGGCCTCGCGGCCGGGATCTTCTTCGACGCGTTCCTCGTGCGCATGACACTCGTTCCCGCCATCATGGCGATGCTCGGCAAGCGGGCGTGGGCCCTGCCCGCCTGGCTCGAGCGCATCCTCCCCGACCTCGACGTGGAGGGCGAGCACCTTCGCCACTACCGGCAGAACGCGGAATGGATGCGGGACCAGCCAGACGGCATCGCCATGGACGCGCTCATCGCCGGTTCCGACTCGGCGGCGACACGCCCCGTCACGGGCGGCATCGAGCGCGGCGGCGTGCTGCTCGTCGAAGGACAGCTCGCCGAACGGCGGCTGCTCGCCGCGACGCTCGCCGGACGCATCGCCCCCGTGAGCGGGCACGCCCACGCCCACGGGCACCTCACTCCCGGAGACGAGAGCGCGCTCATGCAGCGCGTCGCCGTCGTCGACGCGTCGACGCTCGACGCCAGATCCGCGGAGCTCACCGTCGGGGCGCTCCTCGAGGAGCGCCTCCGCCTCGGGCGCGGCGCCGCCGGGGGAGCCGTGCCGTCGGGACTCATCGACCAGGGAGTGGCCGAGATCTCGGCCGCCACAGCCCGCCTGCGCGACGGCTCGCCGCGCGTCAGCGCCGAGACGAGCCTCGGCGAGCTGCGGCCAGCATCCAGAGGAGTCGCGCTCGCCCGCATCGCGCTCGCCGAAGGGCCGGAAGTGCTTGTCCTCGACCTCGGGCCGGGAGCCGAACCGGACGTCACGACGCGCCTGGCGGCCGCCGTGCTCGCCGCCGCCAGCTCGCTCGCCGCACCGGAGATGACGATCGTGCTCGGGCTCCCCAGCGGACTCGACGCCGCCGCCATCCTCGGAGAGGTCCGCCGCCCCGCCGGGCGCATCCGCCTCGATGCGCAGCCGAGCGCACCCACCGGCACCCCAGCATCCACCCAAGCAGCAACCAGCACGCACAAGGGAGCACTCGCATGAGCGCCGCCGTCCTCCACGCCGTCACGGCCGACCGCGGGGCCCTGCGCCAGAGGCGCCTGCGCAACCTGCTCGTCGCCATCCTCGTGCCGCTCGTCGTCGCGGGTGCCTACTTCGCCGGCCTCGCCGGCGCGGAGGCACGCACCTCGGCGATCCCCGCGATGATCGTCAACAACGACCAGCTGCAGACCCAGACGGCGCCAGACGGCACGGAGACGACCGTCATCGCCGGACGCCTCGTCGTCAGCGCCCTCACCGATCCCGACACCGCGACGGGCTTCGACTGGCAGCTCGCCAACGCGGACACGGCCAAGGCAGCGCTGGAAGACGGTTCCGCGTATGTCGTCGTCACCATCCCGGAGGACTTCTCCGCGCGCATCACGGGCATCGCCGATGATGGCGCGCAGCCGGCCACGATCGACGTGACCACCGACGAGTCGCACGACTACCTCTCCCCGGCAATCGCCAACGGACTCGCAGACGCCCTCACCGCCCAGTTCGGCACGCAGGTGACCGAGATGGTCGCCGTGCAGCTCTTCGATGGCATCGGTCAGACGGCGACCTCGCTGCGCGACGCGGCAGACGGCGCCTCGCAGCTCGCCGACGGCGGCACGCAGCTCGGCTCCGGGCTCTCCCAGTTCGCCGACGGGCAGGACGAGCTCGCGACCGGGCTCGTGCAGAGCGCCGACGGCGCAGGCGAGCTCTCCACCGGTGTGACCACCTACGTGTCCGGAGTCGGCGAGCTCTCGAGCGGCATCAGCCAGTACACGACGGGCGTCGACCAGCTCTCGGCGGGCGTCACGCAGTACACGAGCGGCGCCGACCAGCTCGCGGCCGGCATCGGCGAGCTCGCCGTGCAGGCGCCAGGGCTCCGCGAAGGCGGCCAGCAGCTGCAGGACGCCGGCACGCAGCTCAAGGGATATTCGAGCGCCGTCACACAAGGCACTGCGACCTACCAGGAGCAGATCAGGCCAGCGCTCGTCTCCCTGAACGACTCCACAGACGGTCTCGTCGCCTGGTGCGCCGCGCTCGCCGACCCGACCCTCAAGACGGAGTGCGAGACGCAGCTGAAGGGCCTCGTCGGCACGACCGGTGGCGTCGACGGCCTCGTCGAGACCCTCGACAGCGCGACGGGCGAGCTCACCGCCGTGACCGAGGGCGCATCCGAGCTGCCCACCCTCGGCGCCGGCCTCGTCCAGCTCGCCGACGGCATCGACCAGCTCAACACCGGGGCCACGCAGCTCTCCGCCAGCTCAAGCAGCCTCACCACGGGAGCCTCCGACCTCGCGACGGCAGGCGACGAACTCGAGAGCGGCGCGTCCCAGCTCGTGACCGGCGGCACTCAGCTCGAGACGGGTGCCAGCGCACTTGCGACCGGCCTCGGGCAGCTCCGCGACGGGCAGCAGCTGCTCGTCGACGGCGTCGCGCCCATCCAGGACGGCGTCGGAGAGCTCACCTCGGGAGCAAGCCAGCTCTCGACGGGCCTGAGCGACGGCGCCACGCAGGCCGAGAACGCCGTCGGCGACCCCGACGCGCTCGCCGAAGTGGTTGCCAACCCCGTGCAGGCGAACCAGAGCATGCAGCACGAAGTGAGCTTCGGCGAGATCCTCACCACCCTCATCCTGCCGCTCGCCCTCTGGCTCACGGCCCTCGCGACCACGCTCATGCGGCGCCTCGTGCCGACCGAGGCCTATGCCTCCATGGCCTCGAACGGGCGCATCCTGCTCGACGCGACCACGCGCATGCTCCTGCCGCTCGGCGCGGTGCTCTTCGCCGTCATGGTCATCGCCCACGGCTTCGTGGGGGTTCCCGTCACGGCCGCGTTCGCGACGCTCGGACTGGGATCGCTCTGCGCGCTCGCCCTCATCGGGGTGCACCTGCTCTTCACGACGCTCTGGGGCAGGCGTGCCGCCGCAGTGGCATCCATGGGCCTGCTGAGCATCCAGGTGCTCGCCATGCGCGGTCTCGTGCCCCTCGAGCTGAAGTCGCCCTTCGTCGAGATGCTGTCGGGGCTGCTCCCCGGCACGCACCTCGCCGCTGGGCTGCAGCTCGCCTACTCGGGCGGCACCGCATCCGGAGTCGTCATGGCCGCTGTCGGCATGCTCGTCATCGCCGCCGTCGCCTTCGGGGCCGCCAGCCTGGTCATCGGCCGCAGGCGGCGCTCGAAGCCGTCGCTCGTGGCTGGACTCACGGCGGGCCGACGCGAGCCGGTCACCGTGTAGCGCCGGCTCGGCCGGCCCGGCCTCGCCTCACCACTGCAGGTTTCTGGATGGCTTTCTCGCCTCGGGATGGCCTGCAAGCCATCCGAAGTCGTGCAAGCCATCCCGAGAACCGAGTGCGGGAGGCGACCGGGCCTAGACGGTGTCGGAGACGGGGCGGCCGAGCTGCAGGTGCTCGTGCGCGAACGCGACCGTCTCGCGCAGCATGCGCAGGCGGTCCGGCTCGTTCTTCGCCTTGCGCGTGTTCACCTCGGCGACCACGTGGCCAGACCAGCCGATCGACGCGAGGTACTGGAGGGTCTCGGCCACGGGCTGCCCGCCCTCGCCGGGCGCGAGGTGCTCGTCGAAGAGCTTGTCGTTCGCCTCGGGCGCCTGTCCGTCGCAGAGGTGGATGTGCCGCAGCCGGTCGCCGGCCGCCTTCGCCATCTGCAGGGAGTCGCGGCCGGAGAGCGCGGCGTGCGAGAAGTCGAGCGTGATGGCGTCGCAGTCCATGTCGACTGGGTCGATGCCCGGCTTGTAGGCCTGCAGCGCCCGGCCGGACACCTTCCACGGGAACATGTTCTCGACGGCGATCTCGGTGCCGGTGTCCTCGTTGATCTCGCGGACGATGCCGAGGAAGTTCTCCGCGTATCCCGACTGCCACCGGAACGGCGGGTGCACGACAACCGTTGAGGCGCCGATGTCGCGGGCGAGCTCGGCGGAGCGCTGGAGCTTCGTGCGCTGGTCGCGGCCCCACACGAACTGCGTGAAGAGCAGCACGGGTGCGTGCACGGCCAGCACGGGGAGCTGGTATTTGTCGATGAGACGCTTCAGCGCGTCCACGCTTCGTGAGGTCTGGTCCGTCGAGATCATGATCTCCATACCGTCGAAGCCCGCGTCGCGAGCTATCTGGAACGAGGTCTCGACAGACTTCGGGAAAGTGCAGGAGGTGCTCATGCCGACGGTGATCATTTTCCGGAGATTACTCCTCCCGGCTGTCCGAAAGGTGACGGAGCCTGGCTCGGCTCAGGAGAGCCGGTACTCGAGTTCCGGTCGACCGGGCGTGCCGTACCTCGGGGTGCGCTCGGCGGCTGCCGTGTCGACGAGGTGCTCCAGGTAGCGGCGGGCAGTGACTCGGGAGAGGGCGAGCTGCTCGGAGAGCTCCTTGGCGGAGATGCCACTGCCGGCGTCGAGGCCGCGGAGGGCGGCGATGACGCCCGTGAGGGTCTCGCTGGTCAGTCCTTTGGGAAGGCTCGACTGCGGTGCGGCGTGCCGGAGGGCCGCGAGGGTCTGGTCGACCTCGTCCTGGCTCGAGACGACGTGGTCGAAGAGGCCTGCACGGTATTCGCGGAGCGCCTCGAGCTTCTCCGCGAAGGTCTGGAAGGTGAAGGGCTTCAGCAGGTAGTGGGCGATGCCGAGCGACACCGCCTGCTTGACGGTCGCGGCCTCGCGGACGGCGGTGACCGCGATGATGTCGACGTCGTGCCCCTCGGCCCGAAGCTTGCGGGCCACGTCGATGCCGGTCGCATCCGGCATGTTGATGTCGAGGAGGACGACGTCGATGCGAGCAGCATGACCGTTGCCCGACGCCCGGACGGCGAGGATCGCGGCGGACGCCGTGCCGACGACGCCGACCGTCGTGAAGCCGGCGAGCCGGTCGACATAGGAGGCGTGCGCTCGTGCGGTCATGGGCTCGTCGTCGACGACGAGCACATGCAGGTCTCGCGGCGAGCGTTCGTCAGCGGTCATCCGACGCTCCTGCACTGCGCGAGGTGGCGCCTCGGGTGCCCGCGGGCACGTGGATTCGCGGCACGCCGTGCCCGGTCTCGGTCACCGTGCCCTCTGCTCGGGCCTCCGGCTGCTCGCGCAGCGGCAGGCAGACCGTGAACGCGGACCCCTCGACGTCGATGCTTCCCCCGGACCTGCGCACGGCCTGGCGGACGAGCGCGAGCCCGACGCCTCGGCCCTTGCCGGGTTTGCCGGAGACGCCGAATTCGAAGATGCGGCTGAGGAAGTCCGGGTCAGGTCCCTCTCCGCTGTCGCTCACCTCGATGAGCACCTCCCCGTCGAGTTCCTCGACGAGCACCCGCACGGCGGGGGAGGGCGTCGTCCGGGCCGCCTCGAGCGCGTTGTCGACGAGGTTGCCGACGATCGTGATGAGGTCGCGAGCCGAGGCGCTCGCGGGGACCCGCTCCGGCAGGTGCAGCTCGAAGCGCACGTCCATCTCGTCGGCCTGCGCCGACTTGCCGAGGAGCAGGGCGACGAGCACCGGGTCCTCGACGGCGCGCACGAGGCGGTCGGCCAGCTCCTGGCTGACTCCGAGGGTCGAGCTGGCGAGGCGCATCGCCTCCTCCGGCTGCCCGAGCTCGATGAGGGCGATGATGGTGTGGAGTCGATTCGCGAACTCGTGCGCCTGCGAGCGGAGCGCCGCGGCGAGGGTCTGGGAGGTCTCGAGCTCGCCGCTCAGCTCCTCGATGCGGGAATGGTCGCGCAGCGTGACGACGGTGCCCGCGAACCGGGGAGCGTCGTGGCCGGGGCCGCGCGTCACGACCGCCTCGCCGTTCACGACGAGCACGTGGCGCTCCGTCACCACGATCTCGTCGACGACGGCCTCGCCGCGCAGCATCACCTCGCGGAGGATCTCGGGTGCCTCCAGGTCGCGCACCGGGACCGGCGCGGCGTGCTCGTCGAAGGGCGGCAGGCCGAGGTACTCGGCGGCCTTCACGTTCGTGAGCGCGATCCTGCCCTTCGTATCGATGAGAACCAGGCCCTCGTCGATGGAGCGCAGTACCCCCTCGTAGTAGGCGAACATCCGCGCGAGGTCCTCCGGGCCGCGATTGTCGGTCACGCGGCGAAGGTAGCGGCTGAGCGCCCAGGCGCCAGCGCCGCCAATGAGCAGCGCGCCGAGCGCGGACCAGAGGATGAGCGCGATACGGGACCCGGTCGCGACGTGCGCGTTCGACACGGTGACGCCCGCAGAGACGAGGGCGACGACCTCGCCGTCGTCCCAGATGGGGGCGACGGCGCGCACCGAGGGGCCGAGGGTGCCCGTGTAGGTCTCCGTGAAGGTGGAGCCGGCGAGTGCAGCGTCGATGTTGCCCTGGAACGGGCGGCCGATCTCCTCGGGGTTGCGGTGCGTGATGCGCACCCCGTCCGTGTCCATGATCGTGATGAAGTCGACGCCGGTGGAGTCGGAGATGGAGATCGCGTAGGGCTGCAGGGTGCTGCTCGGGGCGGCGGTCTCGAGCTGCTCCACGACGAACGGGTCGTGGGCGATGGTCTCGGCGACGGCGAGGCTGCGCAGCGCGGCGTCGTCTTCGGCTTCGCGTCTGGCATCCGCCCACACGATCGCCACGCCGATGCCGGTGAGCACGAGGATGGCGACGAACTGCAGCACGAAGAGGCGCGTCGCGACGCTCCAGCTTGCGAATCGCATGGCGCTCCTCCTCACGGTCGTCGCTTCTCCCGGCGCTGCACTGCACCGCCGGCGGTGAGAACAGTATGAACGCAAGTCGCGGCGGTCATGTGGGGGAGCGGATGCTCGATCCATCGTTCCCGACGCAGCTCGCGTCGGATCTCAAAGGAGAGAAGACAGCAATGGCGCTCACATCTCAGGACCAGAAGGCTCCGCGCAAGCGCGGCATCGACAAGACGCACTGGCTCTACATCGCCGTCATCATCGCGGTGCTCGCGGGCATCACGGTCGGTCTCGTCCTCCCGGAGTTCGGGAAGGCGCTCAAGCCCGTCGGGGAGGCGTTCGTCGCCCTCATCAAGATGATGATCGCCCCGATCATCTTCTGCACGATCGTGCTCGGCGTCGGCTCCATCGCGAAGGCCGCGACGGTCGGCAAGGTGGGTGGGCTCGCGCTCCTCTACTTCATCACGATGTCGACCTTCGCCCTCGGCATCGGCATGGTCGTCGGCAACTTCATCCACCCGGGTGAGGGCCTCAACATCGCCAGCGCGTCGTACGAGGCGGATGCGGCGAAGAGCGAGGGAACGGCCGACTTCCTCCTCGGCATCATCCCGACGTCGCTGTTCTCATCGCTGACCGACGGCAGCATCCTGCAGGTGCTGTTCGTGGCACTGCTGCTCGGCTTCGGCCTGCAGAAGATGGGCACGAAGGCGGCGCCCATCATCGACGCGATCGCGCAGATCCAGGCGCTCGTCTTCCGCGTGCTCGGCATGATCATGTGGGTTGCCCCGGTCGGCGCGTTCGGCGCCATCGCCGCGGTCGTGGGGGCGACGGGCATCGACGCGGTCATCGCGCTCGGCACGCTCATGATCGCCTTCTACATCACGTGCGCGCTGTTCATCGTCGTGGTGCTCGGTTCGCTGCTGTGGCTCGTGGCCCGCGTCAACATCTTCAAGCTCATGAAGTTCCTCGGCCGTGAGTACCTCCTCATCGTGTCGACGTCGTCGAGCGAGGTCGCGCTGCCCCGCCTCATCGCGAAGATGGAGCACGTCGGCGTCTCGAAGTCGGTCGCCGGCATCACGATCCCGACCGGTTACTCCTTCAACCTGGACGGCACGGCCATCTACCTGACGATGGCGTCGCTGTTCATCGCCAGCGCGATGGGCACGCCGCTCTCGATCGGCGAGCAGGTGTCGCTGCTGGTCTTCATGATGATCGCCTCGAAGGGCGCTGCCGGTGTGACCGGTGCTGGCCTCGCGACGCTCGCAGGCGGCTTGCAGGCTCACCGCCCCGACCTCGTGGATGGCGTCGGCGTGATCGTCGGCATCGACCGCTTCATGTCGGAGGCCCGTGCCCTCACGAACTTCACGGGCAACGCCGTCGCGACGGTGCTCGTCGGAACGTGGACGAAGGAGATCGACAAGCAGCGCGTCGACCTCGTGCTCAGCGGAGGCGCCCCCTTCGACGAGGCGACCATGAACGAGGACGTGCATGGCTCGACCGACCACTCCCGTGACGCGAAGAGCGCACAGGTCATCGACCAGGAGCGTGCGACCGCGTAGGCCGCTCGGCGCGGTCGGCTGGGGCGGCCCGCGCACGCAGACCTGTGGGGTGTGCATCCGTTTCGCAAGAACCGGATGCACACCCCACAGGTCTGTCTGCTCGCAGTCGCGCCTACAGCCAGTCGCGCCTCTTGAACACGATGTAGAGCACGACGGAGGAGCCGATGACGAGGGTGACGGACGCGATGAGGCCCTCGACCTGGTCGTGGCCGGGGAAGTCGACGTTCATGCCGAAGAAGCCCGTGATGGCTGTCGGGACGGCGATGATCGCCGCCCAGCCCGTGACCTTCTTCATGATCTCGTTCATCTTGTTGCCCTGCAGGGCGATGCTGGTCTCGATGGCCGTCGAGATGTGGTCGGCGAGTGTCTCCGACCAGTCGGCGGCAAGGCCAGCATGGTCTCCGACGTCGGCGAAGTAGGGGTGCAGCTCCGGCGCCACCTTCTCCTCTCCCTGGTGGATGAGGAGGGTGATGACCTCCTTGAGGGGGAGCGTCGCGTGGCGCAGCTTGGAGACGCTGCGGCGCAGGGTGAATGCGCGCCGCTGCACCTCGCTGGTGTCGGGCCGTTCGCTGAAGAGGCCGTCGCTGAGCGCCTCGATGACCTCGTCGAGCCGCTCGACCGAGTCGGTGTGGCTGTCGACGACGATGTCGAGCAGCGCCCACACGAGCCACGGGACCCCGTAGGTGGAGAGCTCCTCGTTGTCGTCGAGCCGCTTCGCGACCGCGTCGATGGGGAAGCGATCCTCGTGCACGGTGATGAGGATGCCGGGCAGGATGAAGGCCGTCAGCCGCGAGATCTCGACGGTGCCCTCCTCGTCGCACTCCGACGCCGAGAGCGTCAGCAGGAGGTGCGAGTCGAATCTGGCGAGCCGAGGCCGCTCGAGGTGGGACCGTGCGTCCTCGACCGCGAGCTGGTGCAGGTCGAGGAGCGTCGCCAGCTCGTCGAGGGCACCCTCCTCGTCGAGCGTCAGGTCGACCCAGGCGGTGCAGTTCGCGGATGCTCGGTGCTCGGCGAGGGCCGTCAGCGAATGCTCACCTTCGACTCGCTTTCCTTCGCGGTAGAGCCTCTTCGTCTGCATGCGGCTCATCGTACGACCGCGGCTGGCGTCAGCTGTGCGGGGACGGTGTGGCGCTCGCGGGAGGCTTGCCGTAGCTGAGTCTGCGGATGGCCCACTCGGCCGGTCCCGGCTTGCCAGCCCGCTCGAGCAGGACGGCGCCGAGGAGCGTCGCGAGCCAGGCGCCGGCCCCGATGAGGAACGCGCCACCGGTGCCGACCGTGCCGCCCAGACCGAGCGACCAGGCGGGCATGAGGAGCAGGAAGATGACGGACTGTGCCAGGTAGCCGGACATGGAGCGGCGCCCGAGGGCGGTCAGTGCCCCGACGATGGGGCCGGGCGCGGTCCCGGCCCGCTGGCTGCGGGCGACGATGAGGGCGAAGAGCGCCGCGTAGCCAGCCCCGGCCAGGATGCCGGTGGCGGAGTGCAGCGATCCGGCCAGGAACCACACCGGGCCAGGCTCGAAGCCGAACGCGAGCCCCAGGGCGAACGGGATCCCGCCGATGACGGCCGCCGCGATGCCGGCCGTCGCGATGAGGCGCACGGTGCGAGCGTGCTCCCACGGGCGTTCGAGGAGCTTGTGCCTCGCCATGATGAGGCCGAGCATCATGGGTGGGAGGACTCCGAGCACCGTGAGCGGCGCGAACGCCAGGAACGGCAGGAACTCGCCCACCCGCGCGGCCTGCGCATCCAGGAACGTCTCGCTCAGGACCGACGGCATCTGGACGACAGCCCCCGTCTCCATCTCGCTGAGCCCGGACGCCGCAGCCCCGTCGCCGCTGCCGAACGCGATGGCGAGCGGGGCGGTGATGCCGAAGACGAGCCAGAGTACCCAGCTCGGTGAGCGCATCAGCAGGATGAGGACGAAGCCTGCGAGGGCGTACGTGTGCATGATGTCGCCCATGAAGAGGAGGAGCCCGTGGAGTGCACCGAACACGAACAGCCACGTGTTGCGCTTCGCGAGGAGCCCGCGCACCACCGGCCACGGCGTGCCCCTGCGCTCCTCGCGGGTGACGAGCTGATGTAAGCCGTACGCGAACAGCAGCGAGAAGAGAGGGAAGCTGCGGTTGTCGATGAAGAGCGCACCGAGGACATCGGCGATGCGGTCGCCGACGACGGGGTCCAGCGGGCGGAACAGGATGCCCTGTTCCCTGCCGTACAGGTACACGGTGAGGTTCGCGATCGCGATGAAGAGGAGGGCGAAACCTCGAGCCGCATCCGGCGCGAGAGCACGCGCCTGAGTCGCCGTGGGCTGGAGTCCTGGCGGTGAGAGCTGCATGCACACACGCTACCGAGAACGGCATTCGGCACACACGCAGTCAACTGCCAGGTAAAATAAATCTGTCCACACCGCTGCATGAGCTCCAGGAGGCCGAATGATCGCGTTCCTGGCTATCTTCCTCGGCGCGAGCATCCTCATTCCGGTGCTCCACAGGTGGCTTCGGAACGTGACGTTCCTCGTCGCCGCCGCCGTCCCCGCCGTCGCCTTCGTCTGGACCGCGCTGCTCGGTCCGCGCATCCTGAGTGGCGAGGTGCTCGTCGAGAGCATCCCCTGGATCCCGCAGATCGACATCGCCATCGCCATGCGGATGGACGTGCTCGCCTGGGTCATGACGCTCATCGTCACGGGCATCGGCTCGCTGGTGCTCGTCTACTGCGGCCGCTACTTCAAGCCGGACGAGCCCGACATCGGCCGCTTCGCCGCGGTGCTGCTCGCCTTCGCCGGCGTCATGTTCGGCCTCGTGCTCGCCGACGACATCTACCTCCTCTTCATCTTCTGGGAAGCGACGAGCGTGCTCTCCTTCCTGCTCATCGGGCACTACTCGTCGAAGCGCGCGAGCCGCGGTGCTGCGATGCAGGCGCTGCTCGTCACGACGCTCGGCGGCCTCGCCATGCTCGTCGGCCTCGTCATGCTGCACGCCTCGACCGGCACGTCGCTGCTGTCCGGGATCATCGCGAACCCGCCCGAGTTCGACGGCTTCACCATCACGGCCATCATGCTCGTGCTCGCGGGTGCCGTCACGAAGTCGGCCCTCGCGCCGTTCCACTTCTGGCTCCCCGCCGCGATGGCCGCGCCCACCCCGGTGAGCGCGTACCTGCACGCCGCGGCCATGGTGAAGGCCGGTATCTACCTCATCGCTCGCCTCGCACCCGGCTACGCGGAGATGCCCGGCTGGCGCGAGGTGCTCGTCACGATCGGCATCGCGACGATGCTCATCGGCGGGTGGCGTTCGCTGCGCCAGCACGACCTCAAGCTGATCCTCGCCTACGGCACCGTCAGCCAGCTCGGCTTCATGACCATCGTCGTCGCCTTCGGCACGCGGGACGCGGCGCTCGCGGGCCTCGCCATGGTCATCGCCCACGCGTGCTTCAAGGCCGCGCTGTTCCTCATCGTCGGCATGATCGACCACCGCACGGGAACCCGCGACATCCGCAAGCTCTCCGGCCTCGCGAAGGCCGCACCCGTGCTGTTCTGGATGACGGCGCTGGCGATCGCCGCCATGGCCGGCGTGCCCCCGATGTTCACGTTCGTGGCCAAGGAGGCCATCCTCACGGCCCTCCTCGAGGCGGGCGAGGCCGGCAACATGTGGGGCTGGGTCGCACTTGTCGGCGTCATCATCGGCACCGTGTTCACGGTCGCCTACTCGGCCCGCTTCCTCTACGGCGCCTTCGCGTCGAAGCCCGAGGTCGAGCGCGTCCGCTACGTGCCAGAGCACCTCGACTTCATGTTCTCCCCGCTCATCCTCGTCGCCGCCTCGCTCGGCCTCGGCTTCGCCTCCGGCCTCGTCGACCCCGTGCTCGCGATGTACGCGGACACGCTGCCGGAGATGCCGGGCGCCAAGCCGTACTACCTGGCCCTGTGGCACGGATTCGAGCCAGCGCTGTTCATCACGATCGGCACCTTCATCCTCGGTGGCCTGCTCTTCCTCTGGCGGGCGCCCGTCGCCCGCGCCCAGGCGAAGGTGCCGCCGCTCATCGAGTCGTCGCGCGGCTACTGGACCACGATGCGCGTCGTCGACGTCATCGCCGCCCGCACCACCGCGACCACCCAGCGCGGTTCGCTGCCCTTCTACCTCGCGTCGATCTTCATCATGTTCGTCGTCGCCTCCGTCTTCACGCTCGTCACGATGGACACCCCGGTGCCCGCGTTCGAGACCGAGATCCGCTGGCAGGAGATCGCGATCATCCTGATCATGATCCTCGCCGCGTTCTTCGTGACGAGCTCGGAGAAGCGCTTCCAGGGCGTCATCCTCGTGGGCGTCACCGGCTACGGCATGGCGGGGCTGTTCGCGCTCTCCGGCGCCCCGGACCTCGCGATCACGCAGGCGCTCATCGAGACCATCACGCTCGTCGTGTTCGTCCTCGTGCTGCGCCGACTCCCGGCACGCCACGGCAAGGCGCTCAAGAACCCGCCGTCGTGGCTGCGCTGGCTCATCGGCGGCTCCGTCGGGATCGTCATGGCCATCGTCGCCTGGATCGCGCTCGCCTCCCGCCAGGCTTCCCCCGACTCGCTGTTCTTCCCCGAGTTCGCTTTCAAGGGCGGGCACGGCTCGAACATCGTCAACGTCACGCTCGTCGACATCCGCGGCTGGGACACGATGGGGGAGCTCTCCGTCCTCATCGCCGCCGCCACGGGCGTCGCGAGCCTCGTCTACCTCAACAACCGCGGCCGCTCGCGGGTGGACGCCGCCCGCGGCCCGCGCTTCCTGCGCGCCTCCCGCCCCGTCACCGAGCCCATCGACCTCGCGGCCGTGAGCGCCGCCGGCCAGAAGCTCGGCAAGGCAGACAAGCTGCAGGGGGAGCGCCGCAAGGTCTGGCTCATCGCCGGGAAGTCGCTCGCCCCGAACAACCGCTCGATCATCCTCGAGGTCGTCGTGCGGCTCGTGTTCCACGCGCTGCTCATCGCGTCCCTCTTCCTCCTCTTCACCGGCCACAACACCCCAGGTGGCGGTTTCGCGGGCGGTGCCGTCGCGAGCCTCGCGCTCGCCGCGCGCTACCTGGCCGGCGGCAGGGCCGAGCTCGATGAGGCAGTGAAGGTGGATGCGGGTCGGCTGCTCGGCATCGGGTTCCTGCTCGCGACGCTCACGGCGCTCGTGCCGATCTTCTTCGGCCAGGCGCCCTTCACCTCCTCGTGGATCGACCAGGACATCCCCGGCATCGGCCAGTTCGTCTTCGTCACGTCGACCGTCTTCGACATCGGCGTCTACCTCATCGTCATCGCGCTGGTCATCGACATCCTGCGCTCCCTCGGTTCGGAGATCGACCTGCAGATCGAACAGGATGCGTCCCCCGACTCCGACTCGGCTGCCGAGCACGACGGCCTCCAGGGCGACACCCAGGACGGTGGCGAGACGGGCTACAACACGGGGGCGCTCGCCCGCGTCAACGAAGAGGTCGAAGCCGTTCAGTCAGACATCGAACCCGTCGAATCCGAGGAGGTGACCCGCTCATGACCCTGTCCCTCGTGCTCCTCGTCGGCATGGCCGCGCTC
Organism: Pseudoclavibacter sp. VKM Ac-2888; assembly: GCF_015351285.1. Taxonomy (NCBI): domain Bacteria; kingdom Bacillati; phylum Actinomycetota; class Actinomycetes; order Micrococcales; family Microbacteriaceae; genus Pseudoclavibacter; species Pseudoclavibacter sp. VKM Ac-2888. The sequence goes on along the minus strand of NZ_JADKSM010000003.1, from coordinate 162,007 downwards.
TACACGTGCGGCGTCTACCTGCTCCTCGAGCGCAGCCTCACGCGCATGCTCCTCGGGATCCTGCTCGTCGGCAACGCCACGAACATCCTGCTCTTCTTCATGTCGGGCAGCTTCGGCCTCGCCCCCATCTACGACCCTGATGTCGCGCCGGAGGACTACTCCGACCCGATCCCACAGGCGTTCATCCTCACGGCCATCGTCATCACCTTCGGCGTGACGGCCTTCATGCTCGCCCTCATCTACCGCTCGTGGCGCCTGGCGCAGGCCGACACCGTGAGCGACGACGAAGAGGACATCGCGATGCGCACGGCCGACCTGTCTCAGGACGACGAGGAGTTCGACGAGGACGACTCGGGCGACACGGAGTTCGGGGAGTACGCGGAAGCGGCGGTCTCGACCGCCCGCATCAACATGGGCGGGGGGCCGAAACCCGGCTCGGGCAAGGACAGCTTCGCCGAGGCATCGCTCAAGGCCACCGAGCCGAGCAACCGGCACGAGGAGCTGGAGGAGTTCCGGGCTGGTGAGCAGGATGCGGAAGCCGAGCAGGGCTCGCAGCCCGACGGTGCTCGCGAGGTCGGACTCGACTCTGGCGCCGACGACCACGCCGAACCGCACGACGACGCAGGGAAGGGGGACCGCTCATGACCTGGCTCGTTCCCCTCATCGTGCTCGTGCCGCTCATCGGAGCGGCCCTCACGCTGACCGCGGCTCGCGCGGCTCGCCTCCAGATCTTCCTGGCCCAGGCAACGCTCGTGCTCGCACTCGTCGTGAGCATCGGCCTGCTCGTGGCCGTCAACACCTCGGGTGAGGCGCTCGTCGTGCAGGGCGGCGGCTGGCTCGCCCCCTTCGGCATCTCGCTGGTCGTCGACCAGCTGTCGGCGATGCTCGTGCTCGTCACGAGCATCGTGCTGCTCGCCGTCATGGCGTTCTCCATCGGACAGGGCGCAGCGGACGGCGACGACGAGACACCCGTCTCCATCTTCTACCCCACCTACCTCGTGCTGGCGGCAGGCGTCTACAACGCGTTCATCGCCGGCGACCTCTTCAACATGTTCGTGGGCTTCGAGATCCTCCTCGTGTCGAGCTTCGTGCTCATCACGCTCGGCGGCACGACGGAGCGCATCAAGGCGGGCGTGACGTACATCGTCGTCAGCCTCGTGTCCTCGTTCATCTTCCTCGGCTCGATCGCCCTCATCTACGGCGCAGTCGGCACCGTGAACTTCGCGGAGATCGCCGTGCGGATGGCCGAGCTGCCGCAGGACGTGCAGCTCATGCTGCACATGCCGCTCCTCATCGCGTTCGCCATCAAGGCGGCGCTCTTCCCACTGTCCTTCTGGCTGCCGGACTCGTACCCGTCGGCGCCAGCACCGGTGACGGCCGTGTTCGCGGGCCTGCTCACCAAGGTGGGCGTGTACGCCATCCTGCGCACCGAGACGCTGCTGTTCTGGGACAACGACATCTCCGTGCTGCTCATGGTCATAGCGCTGCTGACGATGGTCGTCGGCATCCTCGGCGCCGTGGCGCAGGCCGGCATCCGTCGAATGCTGTCGTTCACGCTCGTCAGCCACATCGGCTACATGATCTTCGGCGTCGCGCTCGGCACGGAGCTCGGTGACGCCGCGACGGTGTTCTACATCGTCCACCACATCATCGTGCAGACGGCCCTGTTCCTCGTCACGGGCCTCATCGAGCGCATCGCGGGCTCGTCCTCGCTCACGCACCTGGGCGGGATGCTCAAGCGCGCGCCGTTCGTGGCGGTGCTGTTCTTCATCCCGATGCTCAACCTCGGCGGCATCCCGCCGTTCTCGGGCTTCATCGGCAAGGTCGGCCTCTTCACCGCTGGCGCGGCGGAGGGCAGCGTGCTCAGCTACGTGCTCATCGGCGCGGGTGCCGTGACGAGCCTCCTGACGCTCTACGCCCTCATCCGCGTCTGGAACCTCGGCTTCTGGCGCACGCAGGAGCAGGTCGTCGACTTCTCGTCGCCCATGACAGAGCGCATCTCCGACACCCCCGAGTCCGCCGTCGTGACCGAGACGAAGTCCTCGTCGCGCCTCATGACGATCGCGACGACCACCATGGTCGCCGTGAGCGTCGCCATCACGGTCTTCGCCGGCCCCATCTACGAATGGTCCGAGACGGCCGCGTTCGACCTGGTACCCGCCGAGTACATCAGCTCGGTCTCCAACGGGGAGGTGCTCAAGCCATGAAGGTGAAAGACGTCAGCGCCCGCAAGCCGAGGCGCCACGCCATCCTCGTCCAGCTGCCGCTGCTGCTCGCGCTCGTCGCGTTCTGGCTGGTGCTGTGGGGGCACGTCGACGTCATCAGCGTCGTCACCGGGATCATCTTCTCGGTCATCATCGTCGAGGTCTTCTACCTGCCGGCGGTCGACCTCTCGGGTCGCTTCAACCTGTGGTGGAGTCTCGTCTTCTTCGTGAAGTTCCTCTACCGCCTTGTGAGCGCATCCCTCATCGTCGCGTGGCTGGCGTTCCGGCCCGCGAAGCCGCCACTCGGCTCCGTGGTCTCGGTGCAGCTGCGCACGCGCAGCGACTTCGTGCTCACGCTCACCGCCGAGGTGAACATGCTCATCCCCGGCTCCATGGTGGTCGAGGTCGACCGGATGCACTCCGTGCTGTACCTGCACGTGCTCGATGCCTCCACCGACGAGGCCGTCGAGTCCGTCAAGGCGCTCGCGCTCGACGTCGAGGAGGGCCTCGCGCTCGCCCTGGGCACACGCGACGACCTCTGGCGAGTCAACCGAGACCGGGTGCGCCGCGGCCTCGGCCCCATCGGCCAGTCGCCAGCGCAGAAGAAGCACGAGGGCATCCGCGACAAGCAGTTCGCGCACGACATGCCCGTCTTCATCGAGGGCGCGGCGGGCAGCCGCTCAACGGCTCCGGAGGGGAACAAGTGATGGTCGTCGACGTGCTCGTCTGGATCTTCGGCACGATGTTCGCGGTCGCCGCGCTGCTCGCGGTGATCCGCATCATCCGCGGCCCCTCCATCATCGACCGCATGGTCGCGTCCGACGCGCTCCTCACGATCCTCATCTGCGTGCTCGTCGCCGACATGATCATCCGCGGCCACACGGACACCCTCCCGCTGGTCCTCGCACTCGCGATGACCGCGTTCATCGCCTCGGTCGCAGTGGCCAGGCACGTCACCAGGCAGGAGGCCAACGCCAGTGAGCGCTTCTGACCCGCTTCTCGCATCCGGGGGGCTCCTCACCGAGGGGCCGCTCGAGATCCTCGACGTCATCTCCCTCGTCTGCCTTGGCCTCGGCGCGCTGCTGTCGCTCGCCGCGGGCGTCGGCCTCATGCGCTTCTCGGACGTGCTCATGCGCATGCACGCGCAGACGAAGCCGCAGATCGCCGGGCTCATGTTCCTGCTCATCGGCCTCGCCGTCCAGCAGACGCACCTGCCGACGATCCTGTTCCTCATTCCGATCATGTTCTTCCAGATGCTGACGACCCCGGCGGGTGCGACGATGCTCGCGCGAGCCGGCTACCGCAGCAGGCAGTTCGACAACGTGCCCCTGTACGCCGACGAGCTCGCGGCCGCCGTCGAGAGCGCGCAGCGCCGCACGGACGACGAACTGACTCGGGCGCACGCCGTCCGGACCGGCCAGCCGGAACGAGAGCCGGCACCCGAGCACGAGGGCCTCGGGCACGGCGAGAAGTAGCCCGTCGCCACGGCACTGCCCGGCCGTCGCCGCGGCGTAGAATGGCGGGCATGCCTGAGCCAGAAATCGACATCAAGCCACGCAGTCGGGTCGTCACCGACGGCATCGAAGCCACCACGTCGCGCGGCATGCTCCGCGCCGTGGGCATGGGCGACGAGGACTGGGACAAGCCGCAGATCGGCATCGCGTCCTCGTGGAACGAGATCACCCCCTGCAACCTCTCCCTCAACCGCCTCGCGCAGGGCGCGAAGGAGGGCGTGCACTCGGGCGGCGGCTACCCGCTGCAGTTCGGCACCGTCTCCGTCTCCGACGGCATCTCGATGGGCCACGAGGGCATGCACTTCTCGCTCGTCTCGCGCGAGGTCATCGCCGACTCCGTCGAGACCGTCGTCATGGCCGAGCGCCTCGACGGCACGGTCCTGCTCGCGGGATGCGACAAGTCGATCCCCGGAATGCTCATGGCTTCCGCACGCCTCGACCTCTCGAGCGTGTTCCTCTACGCGGGGTCCATCGCGCCGGGCTGGGTGAAGCTCTCGGACGGCACCGAGAAGGACATCACGATCATCGACTCCTTCGAGGCGGTCGGCGCCACGAAGGCCGGCAAGATGTCCGAGTCCGACCTGAAGCGAATCGAATGCGCCTTCGCGCCAGGCGAGGGCGCCTGCGGTGGCATGTACACGGCCAACACGATGGCCTCCGTCGCTGAGGCCCTCGGCCTCAGCCTGCCGGGCTCGGCGGCCCCCGCATCGGCCGACCGCCGTCGCGACGCGTTCGCCCACCGCTCCGGCGAGGCAGTGGTCAACCTGCTCCGCCAGGGCATCACGACGGGCGACATCCTCACGAAGGAGGCCTTCGAGAACGCGATCGCGATCGCGATGGCACTCGGCGGATCGACCAACGTCGTGCTCCACCTCCTCGCGATCGCCCGCGAGGCGCAGGTCGACGTCACCCTGCACGACTTCAACCGCATCGGCGACAAGGTTCCCCACATCGCCGACATGAAGCCCTTCGGCAAGTACGTCATGAACGACGTCGACCGCCACGGCGGCATCCCCGTCGTCATGAAGGCGCTCCTCGACGAGGGCCTCATGCACGGCGACGCGCTCACGGTGACGGGCAAGACGCTCGCCGAGAACCTCCGCGACCTCAATCCCGACCCCGTCGACGGCGACGTCGTGCACACGGTCAGCAACCCCATCCACGCGACCGGCGGCATCACGGTGCTGCACGGCTCCCTCGCTCCCGAGGGCGCGGTCGTCAAGACGGCGGGCTTCGACGCCGACGTCTTCGAGGGCCCAGCACGTGTCTTCGAGCGCGAGCGCGGCGCGATGGATGCCCTCACGAACGGCGAGATCGAAGCGGGCGACGTCATCGTCATCCGCTACGAGGGCCCGAAGGGCGGACCGGGCATGCGCGAGATGCTCGCTATCACGGCGGCCATCAAGGGCGCAGGTCTCGGCAAGGATGTACTACTCTTGACGGACGGACGATTCTCAGGCGGCACAACCGGCCTGTGCATCGGCCACATTGCACCGGAAGCGGTCGACCAAGGTCCTATCGCTTTCGTCCGCAGTGGAGATCTGATTCGGGTCGACATCGCGGCTCGCTCGATCGACCTACTCGTCGACGAAGCTGAGCTCGCCTCCCGCCGAGAAGGCTGGGAACCGCTCCCTCCGAAGTTCACGCGCGGCGTGCTTGCGAAATACTCGAAGCTCGTTCGCAGCGCGTCCGAGGGCGCGACCACGGGCTAGCCCTCAGTGCTGGCCCTCATCGACCGCGCTCGACTCATCGAGTACGAAGAAGAACGGATCTCATGACGCAGGAAACTGCCGCCCGCATCGCCGCGGCGTCACCACCCTCCGCTGGGCACGAGCCCGAGATGCTGACCGGAGCCCAGGCTGTCGTCCGCACCCTCGAGAACCTCGGGGTCACGGACGTCTTCGGACTGCCGGGTGGCGCCATCATCGAGGTGTACGACCCACTCCTCGACAGCACCAAGCTCCGCCACATCCTGGTTCGCCACGAGCAGGGCGCCGGCCATGCCGCCGAGGGCTACGCCTCGGCGAGTGGCCGCACCGGCGTCTGCATCGCGACGAGCGGCCCAGGCGCAACGAACCTCGTCACCGCGATCGCCGACGCCTACATGGACTCGGTGCCGCTGCTGGCCATCACCGGCCAGGTGTTCTCGCACCTCATGGGAACGGACGCCTTCCAGGAGGCCGACATCATCGGCATCACCATGCCGGTGACGAAGCACAGCATCCTCGTCCGCACGCCGGAGGAGATCCCGGCGGCCATCGCCGCGGCGTACCACATCGCGTCGACCGGTCGTCCCGGGCCCGTGCTCGTCGACATCACGAAGGACGCGCAGCAGAAGAAGGCACCGTACGTCTGGCCGGTGAAGCTCGACCTGCCCGGCTACCGCCCGGTCATGAAGGCGCACGGCAAGCAGATCCTCGCCGCGGCGCAGCTCATCGCGCAGGCCAAGAAGCCCGTCTTCTACCTCGGCGGCGGCATCGTCCGCTCCGGTGCGTCCGCCGAAGTGCAGCGCCTCGTCGAGAAGACCGGTGCGCCGGCCGTCACGACGCTCATGGCACGCGGCGCGTTCCCCGACTCGCACCCGCAGATGCTCGGCATGCCCGGAATGCACGGCACGGTACCCGCGGTGCTCTCGCTGCAGGAAGCCGACCTGCTCATCACGATCGGCGCCCGCTTCGACGACCGAGTGACCGGCAAGTCGGCGCTCTTCGCGCCGAACGCCAAGGTCATCCACGTCGACATCGACCCCGCCGAGATCTCCAAGATCCGCACGGCCGACGTGCCGATCGTGGGTGACGCGCGCGAGGTCGCCATCGACCTCCTCGCCGCCGTCACCGACCACGCTCCCGCGGAGGCCTCGCGCCTCGAAGAGTGGTGGACCTACCTCAACGGCCTCAAGGCGGAGTTCCCGCTCGGCTTCACCGAGCCGAGCGACGGCCTCCTCTCGCCGCAGCGCATCATCCAGCGCATCAGCGAGCTCACCGGGCCCGAAGCCATCTACGCGGCGGGCGTCGGCCAGCACCAGATGTGGGCGGCGCAGTTCGTCAAGTACGAGCGTCCCAACGCGTGGCTCAACTCCGGCGGCGCCGGCACCATGGGCTACGCCATCCCAGCTGCGATGGGCGCCAAGGTCGCCGAACCGCACCGCACGGTGTGGGCGATCGACGGCGACGGATGCTTCCAGATGACCAACCAGGAACTCGCGACCTGCGCGATCAACGACATCCCCATCAAGGTCGCGATCATCAACAACTCGTCGCTCGGCATGGTGCGACAGTGGCAGACGCTCTTCTACGACGGACGCCACTCGAACACCGACCTCAACACGGGGCACGAGACGGTCCGCATCCCCGACTTCGTGAAGCTCGCCGACGCCTACGGGGCGCTCGGCATCCGCGTCACGAAGGAGGAGGAGATCGACGCCGCGATCAAGCTCGCACTCGAGACCAACGACCGCAGCGTCGTCATCGACTTCGTCGTGAGCGCCGACGCCATGGTGTGGCCGATGGTGCCGCAGGGCGTCTCGAACAGCTTCGTCCAGTACGCCAAGGAACACAGCCCGACCTTCGAGGGGGAGTAGAACATGTCGAAGCACGTACTTTCCCTCCTCGTCGAGGACAAGCCGGGCCTCCTGACGCGCGTCGCCGGGCTGTTCGCCCGCCGAGGCTTCAACATCGAGTCGCTCGCCGTCGGCACGAGCGAGGTCGAAGGGCTCTCGCGCATCACGGTCGTCGTGGACGTCGAGGAGTTCCCGCTCGAGCAGGTGACCAAGCAGCTCAACAAGCTCATCAACGTCATCAAGATCGTCGAGCTCGAATACGACGCCTCCGTGCAGCGCGAGCACCTCCTCGTGAAGGTCAAGGTCGACGCGACGACGCGCTCGCAGGTCATCGAAGCCGTCAACCTGTTCCGGGCCCGCGTCGTCGACGTGGCGACGGATGCGCTCGTCATCGAGACCACGGGCGACACGGGCAAGGTGCAGGCCTTCCTGCGCGTGCTCGAGCCGTACGGCATCCGCGAGATCGTCCAGTCGGGCCTCGTGGCCGTCGGGCGCGGCGCCAAATCCATGACCGAGCGGGTCGCGCGCTGACCCCCGCGTCGCGCGCATCCGCTCAGCACCACCCAAACGCCAGAACGCCAACAATCAAGGAGCACACAAGTGGCTGAAATCCTGTATGACACCGACGCAGACCTGAGCATCATCCAGAGCAAGAAGGTAGCCGTCGTCGGCTACGGCTCGCAGGGCCACGCCCACGCGCAGAACCTTCGCGACTCCGGCGTCGAGGTCAAGATCGGCCTCAAGGACGGCTCCAAGTCGGCCCCCAAGGCCCAGGAAGATGGCTTCGAGGTCCTCAACGTTGCGGATGCAGCCGAGTGGGCCGACGTCATCATGATCCTCGCCCCCGACCAGCACCAGCGCTCCATCTACACGGACAGCGTCAAGGACAAGCTCACCGAGGGCAAGACGCTCGCGTTCGCCCACGGCTTCAACATCCGCTTCGGCTACATCGACGCCCCCGAGGGCGTCGACGTGATCCTCGTCGCCCCGAAGGCCCCCGGCCACACGGTGCGCCGCGAGTTCGTCGCAGGCCGCGGCATCCCGGACATCATCGCCGTCGAGAACGACGCGTCCGGCACCGCCTGGGCGACCGCGCTCTCCTACGCAGCCGCCATCGGCGGAACCCGTGCCGGCGTCATCAAGACGACCTTCACGGAGGAGACCGAGACCGACCTCTTCGGCGAGCAGGCTGTGCTCTGCGGCGGCACGTCGCAGCTCATCCAGTACGGCTTCGAGACGCTCACCGAGGCTGGCTACCAGCCCGAGATCGCCTACTTCGAGGTGCTCCACGAGCTGAAGCTCATCGTCGACCTCATCTGGGAGGGCGGCATCGCCAAGCAGCGCTGGTCGGTCTCCGACACGGCGGAGTTCGGCGACTACGTCTCCGGCCCGCGCGTCATCGACCCGAGCGTCAAGGAGAACATGCAGGCCGTTCTCGCCGACATCCAGTCCGGCGCCTTCGCGAAGCGCTTCATCGACGACCAGGACAACGGCGGCGTCGAGTTCGCCGAGTTCCGCAAGAAGGGTGAGTCGCACCCCATCGAGAAGACCGGCCAGGAGCTGCGCAAGCTCTTCGCCTGGAAGCAGACCGACAGCGACTACGTCGACGGACAGGTCGCGCGCTAAGCGTCACCAGCCGTCCGCAGTCCTGAACTGCACGGGGCCGGCCCAGAGCATCCGCTCGGGGCCGGCCCTTCTGCGCATGCCAGGGGCCGCGTGTTACGGCGGCGCGGGCCGCTGGCGCGCCCCGCGATAGGATCGGTTCGGCCTGCGCCCGCAGACTCCCTGTCTCCACTGGAGGATTCTTCACGTGTCAAAGCCCGTCGTTCTGCTTGCCGAGCAGCTTTCCCCCGCAACCGTGGATGCGCTCGGTCCCGACTTCGAAGTCCGCCAGGTCGACGGCACCGACCGTGCCGCGCTCCTCGAGGCACTCGCCGAGGCCAACGCCATCCTGGTGCGCAGCGCGACCCAGGTCGACGCCGAGGCGATCGCCGCAGCCCCGAACCTGAAGATCATCGCGCGCGCCGGCGTCGGCCTCGACAACGTCGACACGCCAGCCGCCACGAAGGCCGGCGTAATGGTCGTCAACGCGCCCACCTCGAACATCACGTCGGCCGCCGAGCTCGCGGTCGGCCACATCATCTCGCTCGCTCGCCACATCCCGAACGCCAACGCGTCGATGAAGGCCGGCGACTGGAAGCGCTCGAAGTACACGGGTGTCGAGCTGTTCGAGAAGACCGTCGGCATCGTCGGCCTCGGCCGCATCGGCACGCTCGTCGTCGACCGCCTCAAGGGCTTCGGCGTGACGCTCGTCGCCTACGACCCCTACGTGACGCCCGCCCGCGCCTCCCAGCTGGGCGTGCAGCTCCTCAGCCTCGAAGAGCTCATGGCGCAGTCCGACTTCATCACCATCCACATCCCGCGCACCCCCGAGACGACGGGGCTCATCGGCGACGCGGAGTTCGCGCTCGCCAAGCCCGAGCTGCGCATCGTGAACTGCTCACGCGGCGGCATCATCGACGAGAACGCGCTCCGCGACGCCCTCGAATCAGGCAAGATCGCCGGCGCCGCCCTCGACGTGTTCGTCACCGAGCCGCCGTCGAACCGCGACCTCCTCGACCAGCCGAACCTGCAGCTCACGCCGCACCTGGGCGCATCCACCGACGAGGCCCAGGAGAAGGCCGGCGTCTCGGTTGCCCGCTCCGTGCGCCTCGCGCTCGCCGGCGAGCTCGTGCCCGACGCGGTGAACGTCGCCGGCGGCGTCATCGACGAGTACGTGCGCCCCGGCATCCCGCTCATGGAGAAGCTCGGCCAGTTCCTGCAGGGCCTCATCGGCGCCTCCCCGGTGGCGTTCGACATCGAGGTGCACGGCGAGCTCGCACGCTACGAGATCAAGGCGCTGCGTCTCGCCGCGCTCAAGGGCTTCTTCACGAACATGGTTACCGAGCAGGTCTCCTACGTGAACGCGCCGCTCCTCGCGGAGGAGCGCGGCCTCGAGGTTCGCATGAACGCGGATGAGGACAGCGACGAGTACCGCAACGTGCTTACCCTCCGCGCGACGCTCAGCGACGGCAAGACGGTTTCCGTGTCCGGCACGCTCACCGGCCCGAAGCAGATCGAGAAGCTCGTCGGCATCAACGGATACAGCATCGAAGTGCCGCTCGCGAACCACCACCTCGTGATGGTCTACAGCGACCGCCCCGGCGTCGTCGCCGTCTACGGTGCCGCGCTCGGCGACGCCGGTGTGAACATCGCCGGCATGCAGATCGCACGCGACGAAGAGGGCGGCCAGGCCCTCTCCGTGCTCACGATCGACGAGCCCGCGAGCGACGAGCTGCTCGCGAAGCTGCGCGACGCGATCGGCGCCTCCGAGCTGCACGAGATCGACATCATCGAGAGCTAGCACTTCCAGCGGCGGCCTGCCGCCCCGGCGAACGCTGCCTGCGTCTTCACCCCCTGCGAGAGCTCGCCGGGGGTGAAGACGCAGGCAGCGTTTTCGGTCAGTGGCCGTCGTGGCCAGCTTGCGGGATGGATGCCGCCCGGTGGGGCCCGGTGGACGTGCTGCGGTGCATCCGTCACGCAAGCTGGCCGACGCCCGGGCGGGTGGAGAGCCGCCCCGCCCCGCCCCGCCCCGCCCGGGCGGGTGGAGAGCCGTCCCGTCCTGTCCCGTCCTGTCCCGTCCCGTCCCGCCCCGTCCCGCCGCGGGCGCGATCGCTGCCAGCCAATTGCCCCGCTGATGCCCCGGCTGGAGGGCGACTCGCCGGGCAGCGATGGAGGCTCGCGGTGGGAGCGGGTGGCGGGGCGTGGACGGTCGCGGTGGTTGGTCTGTCGCCGCGGCCGGCTCGTGGCGTGACCAACTTCCGGGATGGATGCGGGACGGCGGGGCCTTGCGAGGCTGTTCTCGCGCATCCATCACGCAAGTTGGACGACGCTGCGCTGGCGCGAGCGTCCACGCGCCCTGCGGCGCGAGCGCTGCCAGGCAAGTGGCGCTCTCGAGGCGAGCGACGCCCGTCGCTGCCAGCCAAGTGGCCTCTTTGGCATCCGTCATGTCGCGGGACATCGGTGACAGTTCGAGCGGGGCCGGTAGTGACACTTCTCGGGCTTATCGGTTGGGTGGGCGTGCTGATCAACCCGGGGCATGTCGTCGAATGAGCCTGTTGATGCCCATGTCGGTCCCGCGATCAGTCAGCCGCCGGTGGCACCGTTCAGCTCCAGATCATTCGCTGGCAAAACTGTCACCGATGTCCCGTGACCTCACACCCGAGGCGTCACAGATCGCCGCGGTTGTGCACACAAGCAGCGTTGTTGTGCGCTCGGGATGGGGTGGACCTGAAGTGCGCGGCTCCGTGGTGGGGATGCTTGTCGTCCAATGTTCGGGCGAAACACGCATTGGTGCGTGGAATCAGGTGAATTGTCCAAGGGTCGAACTTTCGAAGGATGGTCCGCGGACCGCGCGAATGCAACGCTAGCCGCATGCACAGAAAAGCACGTCAGCAGTACGGAGGCGGTGTCCTTCCCAAACCGCATTCTCGTTGCCGAAAGAGTCGTGTGGGAAAGGGGTCCGAGAATGCTCTTGTCGCGGCGCAATGCTGTAAATCGGAAACTTGCATGATGCTTCATGGTAAATGCTTGACGTGAAGAGCGACCTTTTCTAGTTTAGAACGGCGGTCGAACGGAGGCCGCGAAGTCACTATCAAGGGGGAAAGATGTCCAATTACATTGCGCCGAAAATCGAGCAGGTCGGATCCTACCGAAAGGTCACGAACGGGGTCTGGTTCGGTCGCTGGCGCGACATCTTCGGCGGGCGAGCATTCATCAAGGTGACGGTCGGCTAGGGGTCGTCGTTCGAACGAGGGGGCGGTGCGCTCATCGCGTGCATCGTCCCCTCCAGGCTCGAAGGAGAAAGGTGGTGAGGGGCATCTCAACGCTCAATGAAATCCGGTCGACTTTCTCGACGTCCACGCTCTGCTATTGGACGATGGATGACGGGGTCGTTCGTACCAGTGCATCCCAGCTCGACCTGCGTGGCTTCGCTGCGCTGGACCTCGACCGACTTTCGCTGGAGACCTGCCCCAACCTGCCGAGCATCTTCCGTCTGCGTCCGTTCTGGGCGAATGTCCGGGTGGTCGCCCCAGGTCACGACCTGGTTGTCGCGGAGGGGCGAGGGGGTGATCGACGCTGGTGGGAGGCGGGCGAGCACCGAGATGCGACGTTCGAAGCGGCGGCGGACCAATTGCGGCACGCTCTCCGCACCGCGGTCGAGCGGCGCCTCTGCCCGGGCGAGCGCCTCGGGGCAGATCTCTCTGGGGGGATGGACTCGACGTCGCTCGCCTACCTGGTTGAGGCGGTCGGGGGCGAGGTTGCTCACTTCCATGCAGGAACTGCGGATGCACAGAACCAGGACTCGCGATATGCGCGGCGAGCCGCGGCTGAGCTGCGCGGCGAGTTCGTGGAGCTGCCGTCCTTCACATCGACGCTTGACGCATTCGCCACGGCAGCACGGAACGGGGAACGCACAGGGCGCGGCGTTTCCGGGCCGCCGGCCTGGCGAGCCAACATGCCACATCTGGAGATGCTGTTCGAGCAGGAGCGCGCCCGAGATATTCGCACGCACATCAATGGGTTAGGTGGTGACGAGCTGTTCGCCCTGCAACCGGCGATCATGTCGTCGTTGGTGCAGTCCGGCGCGGTCGCTGTGGGGCTGCGGTCCGCTGCCCGTCTGGCGCGTGCGCAACGGTGGCCGGTGCTGCGGACTCTTGCAGCCGTGTGCTCCACACGCACCCTTGGTGACGAATTGGTGGCGCGTGTCCACGCGGACGCGAGTCCGCACGCTGACGCCTTCGGCTGGGCCCCGGGCTTCGGGGTCTCACGTTTCGCCTCCGCGCAGACACGGGCGAGAGTCGAGGCGCAGATCCGCGGTCAGGCAACGGCCGGGATCGAGCCGCACTTTCCCGATAGGGCCCGGCACCAGATGGCCGAGTCGGTCATGTTCCAAGGGGAAATCGTGCGGCAGGTCAACGAGGCGTTTGCCGACGAGGGGGTTCATTGGGAAGCGCCATTTCTCGATGACGAGATCCTGCGGCTCATGTTCGGGCTCTCCTCGTCGATCGCTATAGGACAGCGGCATTCGAAGCCCCTGCTGGCCGCGAGCATGAAGGGTCTCGCGCCTGAGTGGATATTCAGTCGTGAAGACAAGGGTGAGTACAGCGCAGATCTGTTCAGTGCCTTTGCTTCCAGAATCGGTGGCCTGAAATCACTGTTTCGCGAGAGTTTTCTTGTCGATCAAGGTCTATTGAATCCCGACGCGATTCTCACTGCACTGGAGATGCCCGTGTTGAAGACGCACGACCTCTTCGAAATCGAGCAGCTCGCGACCCTTGAGCTCTGGGCTCGGGAAATGGAAGGCGAATGAGCTACAGATTGAGCGACGCCGATATCTATACCTTGTTGCCGACATGCTCGTTTGAGCAAGAGGGGGAAGGCGTTGTGGTTTTCGATGCCGGTGGAGGAACGTACTGGCGCGGCAACTCGACCGCCAGGCTGGTGCTTGAGCTCACCGTCCGGGGATGCACGCGCGCGGACGCCGTTGACCGGTTGGAGCGCGAGCACGGCCCCTCGGCAGGCGTGCGAGATGACGTGCGAGGCCTCTTGGCCGTCCTGATCAAAGCGCGCATCGTGAAGCGCAACGCATGAGCCTTCCGCTGAACGCCCAGCCTTCCATCGCGACGAGGGGCTGCCGCGCCCTGACCGTGCGGTGCGCGGTCTCGGTCGCGTATCTGATCACGTACGCCAAGCCGCGGCAGATCAGACGGTTGCTCATCGAGCTGCGCCGTGGGGTCCGCCCATCGACGCGCGAGGAGGCGGAAGTCGCACGCGCGGCGGTGTGCGGCGCGAGTGAGCGTTGCGCTGGAGAGGGCTGCCTGCAGCGCTCGATCGCGACGGTCCTTCTCTGCCGCTTCGAAGGCCACGCGCCGAGCTGGTGCTCCGGCTACCGGACGGGGCCGTTCGTCGCGCATGCCTGGGTGGAAGCGGATGGCGTGCCCGTGTCGGAACCCCCCGAGGTAGCCAGCTACCGGAGAGTCGTCACGACCGAAGAGGACAGGCCGTCATGACCATGTTCCTCCAATCGCTCCACGCGGAAGCCATCAAGTTCACCTCACTGCGTTCGTCGCGGAACGCGAGTCTCGCAACCGTTGCGGTCGTGACAGGTGCCGCGTACGGCGTCACCGCGCTGACGCACCAGGCGATGCTCTCTGGAGATGTCAGCGCTGCTGGCGGACTCGAGCCTCAGTCGGCTTTCCTCATGGTGTTGCACTACGGGCAGATCGGGGCGATCTTCCTGGGGGCGAGTGTCTTCGCGCAGGAGCGGGACAACGGTGTTGTGGCATCCTCGCTTCTCGCTGTTCCCAACCGATGCAGCTTCTTCCTCGCGAAGGCGCTCTCCGCCCTCGCCTTCGGCTTCGCGGTCGCCCTTCCTGCTGTTCTCGGGAGCTATGCCGTCCGCTGCGCTGTCCTCGACTGCCGTGCGGTCGACAGCCTGACGAGCCTCCCCGGTGGAGACCTGCGCCTGCTCGCGGGGTACCTCGTCTACTGGTCGCTCATCAGCCTGCTCTCGTTCCTGATCTCGTCGGCGTTCCGCAGCGGCATCGTTGGGCTCTGCGCCATGCTCGCGCTCACGCTCGCCATCTCGCCGTACCTGCTCGAGTTCACCTCGGTCGCCAGGTTCTTGCCCGACCAGGCAGGCGCACAACTCCTTCTTCAGGACGCTCCGCTTGTCGGGGACCTGGGGCCGATGCTCGGGCTCCTCGTGCTGCTGAGCTGGATCGGCGTCTTCGCCGTCGCTGGATTTCTCTCGGTCCGCTCCTGGGCCGTCAACCACGCAGAAAAGGGGGTGGGTTCATGATCGAAGTCGAGAACCTGACAAAGAACTACGGAAAGCGGACTGCCATCGAGTCCGTGTCCTTCGAAGCCAGAGCAGGCAGGGTGACGGGATTGCTCGGCCCGAACGGAGCGGGCAAATCAACGACGATGCGGATTCTGCTCGGCCTCGACCGAGCAACGTCCGGGCGCGCGTTGGTGCTCGGCTCCGAGTACCGAAGTCTGCGGCGTCCCCTGACCCGCGTTGGCGCGCAATTCGACGGGTCGGGTGCCCATCGCGGACGCACGGCGAGAGCGCACCTCCGCTGGATGGCGGCCAGCAACGGGATCTCGCCCACGCGCATCCCGGAAACGCTGCAGCTCGTCGGGCTGTCGGACGTCGCTGACCGTCGCGTCGGGACCTTCTCTCTGGGCATGGGGCAGCGTCTGGGCATCGCGGGCGCGCTCCTCGGCGACCCGGAGGTCGTGATCCTGGACGAACCGATGAACGGGCTCGACCCGGAGGGTATTCGCTGGATTCGAGATCTTGCTCGCTCGCTGGCGGGTTCCGGACGCACGGTGCTCATCTCGTCGCACCTCATGGGGGAGATGCAGTCCATGGCTGATGACCTCGTCGTGATGGCACGCGGAACGGTCATCAGGGCGGGGGCAGCGGCGAGCCTCGTCGCGGAGTACGACAGTCTCGAGCACGCGTACTTCGCCTGGACGCAAGGGCGCGCCGAGCATGTTGCGGGTGATGCCGCGTGAAGATGGCACTGGCGTCAGAGTCCTGGAAGCTCTTCACCCTCAGAGCAGTCCTCATCACGCTGGCGGTGAGTCTCGTCGTTCCGGTCCTGATGGCAGCAGTCACCGCCCCCTCCGTTGGCGAGGGGCTGCGCGTCGACGACCCGATGCTCGCAGCGGGGACAACGCCGGAGGTCGTCGGTCTCGAATGGATCGCACTCGGGCAGATCGGCGTCATCATCGTGGGGGTGCTTGCGGGAAGCGGTGAGTTCTCCGGCGGCCAGATCCAGACCTCGCTCGTCGCGGTGCCGAATCGGCTCAGGTTCGTCATCGCGAAGATCTCGGTCCTCGCCGTCACCGTGACGTTGCTCGGCGCGGTCACGATCCCGCTGCTCAGCATCTGCAGTCAGCTCGGTCTCGGATCGCTGAGTGTGCTCAGCGAGGGCGTGCCTGTCTCGCTCCTGGTGCGCTGGCTGGGCGGCGTCGTCTACTGGACGGGAATCGCGCTGATCGGGTTCAGCTTCGCGGTGCTGGTCCGCCAGGCCCTGGTGCCATTGCTCGTGCTCATCGCGGTCTCGCAGATCTCGCTCGTCCTGGTCTTCCTGACGCCATGGGCGAAGTTCCTGCCGACGATCGCCGGCGCGCAGCTGTTCGATGCGGCCGCCGTGACCGCAGCGAATCCGGCGGCAGCGCTCGAACCCGGGAGCGCATACGCGGTGTTCCTCCTCACGGTCGTGGCATTGGCCTGCTCCGCCGCCTTCGCGTTCTGCCGACGGGATGTGCGCGCATGAGCCTTCCGCGGGAGAAGCGGTCGGCGGCACTCGCCGGTCTGTTCCGACACGTCTTCGTGCAGAAGCCCACGCTCGTCGTGATCGTGGTCCTCAGCATCTGCGGCTCGGGAGCGGCGCTCGCGCAGCCGTGGCTCGTGGGCCAGATCATCGACCGGGTCGGCGCGAGCGAATCGCTTGGGGTGCTTCCGTGGCTGATCGTCGGCCTTCTCGTCGTGGGCGGGCTGATCTCGGGTTTCCTGCAGTACCTCATCCAGAGAACGGCCGAGGTCGCCATCCGATCAGCTCGGGTGGGCCTCGTCGACCACATCCTGCGTCTTCCCATCGCGACCCTCGATCGCCACCGCGTCGGTGATCTGGTCTCCCGCGTGAACGCGGACACCTCGGTCATCCGCAGCATGTTGACGCAGGGATTCGTGGAGTCGATCGCCGGTGTCGTGACCTTGATCGGCGCGCTGGTGGCGATGTGGTTGATAGATCCGTTGCTGCTCATGGTCTCACTCGGCGTCGCACTCGTTGCCGTCTTCCTCGTCGTGATGATGACGTCACGGATCGAGGAGGCCAGCTTGGGGGTGCAACAGGCGGTCGGCCGCCTGTCGTCCTCGCTGGATCGGGCTATCCGCGCCGTGCGCACAGTGCGGGCGGCGAACATGACAGGCGCGGAGTCGGAGCGTGTGAAGGGGGATGTGGAAGCCAGCTGGGCTGCCGGCCTGCGGGTCGCGCGGATCACCGCCACGCTCGCGCCGGTCTCGTCCGCCGCCATGCAGGCCACGTTCCTTGTGGTCCTCGGACTCGGCGGCTACCAGGTCGCGGCGGGTGTGCTGACCGTCTCCGACCTGGTCTCCTTCATCTTGTTCCTGTTTTTGATGATCATGCCGCTCGGGCAGATCTTCGGAACGATCAGCGCTGTCGGCGAGGCTGTGGGCGGGATGGTGCGCATCAGCGAGGTCATGGAGCTGCCGCTGGAGGCGGATGCTGAAGCTGGAGCCGTTACCGCTCCTGCCACCGATGAGGGCAATGTCCTCGAGTTCCAGGATGTCGCTTTCTCCTACCCAGTCGCTCCCGAGCGGGATTCCGAGGATCTCGCGACGCTCGCAGCGGTCAGCTTCGAGGTGCCGCGAGGCGAGCGCGTCGCGCTCGTCGGGCCATCCGGGGCAGGGAAGAGCACGCTGCTGCAGCTCATCGCTCGCTTCTACGATGTGGATCGGGGGACGATCCGCTTCAACGGGGTCGATACCGCTGGCATCTCGCGTGAGGCCGTGCGGTCCCGGATCGCCTACGTCGAGCAGGAGGCGCCCGTGCCCGCGGGGTCCCTGAGGGACGCGGTGACACTTGGCTCACAGGCGCACACCGACACCGACATTCGCGAGCTGTTGAGCGAACTGGACCTCGTGGGAGTGCTCGAGCGCTCCCCACTCGGCCTCGACGCAGATCTGGGGGAGGGGGGCGTGCTGCTTTCAGGCGGTGAGCGTCAGCGCCTGGCGATTGCGCGCGCGCTGCTCCTGAAACCCGACATCCTGCTGCTCGACGAGTCGACGTCGCACCTCGACGGGGTGAACGAAGAGCGCGTGCAGGCGGCGATCGCACGCAGGGCGGGACGGTACGCGATGCTGGTCGTGGCCCATCGCCTCGCCACGGTGCGCTCTGCGGACCGGATTCTCGTGCTGGACGCGGGACGAATCGTCGATTCGGGACGCCATGACGAGCTCATTCAGACGTCAGAGCTCTACCGAGAACTGGCGCGCAACCAGCTTCTCCCGCTCTGAACCGCGGGCGTCCTCAGTGCCCGAGGTTCGCCTTGAGCACGGAGATGCCGACGCCGACGAGGGCGAGGCCGATGCCGGCCGCGAAGGTGCGGAAGGAGGGCTTCTCGCCGCGGATGCGCTGGATGGTGAAGCCCATGCCGGCGAGACGCACGATGATGACGACCTCGGCGACGATCTGCGCCGTCTCGCCGTCGATGACACCGAGCGCGGCGACTCCGAGGATCGCCGCGGGGATGGACGCGGCAGAGGCGATCGGGACCGCGTCCCGCAGCTCGTGGAGGAATTTGAGGTGCGCTGTGCGCTCTGGGCGGTCGGCGGCGCGTGTCGAGTGGCCGACGGCGTCGGCGATGAGGTGCGCGAGGAGGGTCGTGCCGCCCGTGGCCAGGACCACGATCGCGCCCTCGCCGGGGTTCTCGCCAGCGTGCACGAGTCCGAGGAGCGTCGCGAGCACGATGATGTTGCCGTACACGTACGCCGTGAGGCGGCTCGCGGCGCGCTCCCGAGGCAGGTCGTCCTTGCGGCGCAGGATGGCGGTGGTCATGGGGACAGACGCTAGCCCAGCCGCGGCCTAAACTGGGAGAGCCGCGATCGCCGTCGGCAGGAAAGGACGCCTCGTGTCGGAACGTGCAGCGACTCAGAAGCTCGACATCGCCGTCATCCCGGGTGACGGTATCGGCCCGGAAGTCGTCGCCCAGGCGCAGCGAGCGCTCCGCGCCGCCCTCCCGGAAGGCGTCGAGCTGAGCCTCACCGAGTATCCGTTTGGAGCGGGGCACTACCTCGAGACCGGCAAGATCATCTCCGAGGCGGAGCTGCACGCGCTCGCCCAGCACGACGGCATCCTGCTCGGCGCGGTCGGGGGAGACCCCGCCGACGAGCGCCTCGCGGGCGGCATCATCGAACGCGGTCTGCTGCTGAAGCTGCGCTTCGCGTTCGATCACTACATCAACCTGCGCCCTGGCGCGATCTCGCCCGGCGTGAAGACCCCGCTGAGCGACCCAGGCGAGGTCGACTTCATCGTCGTCCGCGAGGGCACCGAGGGGCCATACGTCGGCAACGGCGGCGTGGTCCGTGCCGGGACGCCGCACGAGATCGCGACCGAGGTCTCCGTGAACACGGCCTACGGCGTGGAGCGCACCGTCCGCTACGCGTTCGAGAAGGCGCAGTCGCGTCCGCGCAAGCACCTGACGCTCGTGCACAAGAAGAACGTGCTTGTCAACGCCGGCGTGCTCTGGCAGCGTGTCGTCGACCGGGTCTCCGCCGACTACCCGGACGTTGCCGTCGAGTACCTGCACGTCGACGCTGCTACGATTTTCTTCGTCACGAACCCACAGCGATTCGACGTGATCGTCACCGATAACCTGTTCGGCGACATCGTGACCGACCTTGCCGCAGCCATCACCGGCGGCATCGGGCTGGCGGCCTCGGGGAACATCAATCCCGAAGGCGAGTTCCCCAGCATGTTCGAGCCCGTCCACGGCTCGGCTCCAGACATCGCGGGCCTCGGCAAAGCCGACCCGACGGCGGCGATCCTCTCCGTCGTTCTGCTGCTCGAGCACTTCGGACTCTCGGACGCAGCCGCATCCCTCGAGAGCGCCTGCCGCGCTGACCTCGCATCCCGAGGTGGAACGGCCAGGAGCACCTCCGAGATCGGCGACGCCATCATCTCCCGACTGACCGCGCAAGGAACCCACGCATGAGCGACACCAGCAGCACCCAGCCCGGCACGACGACGCAGGCCGCCGTGGCCGAGGGAGCTTCCCTCGAGTTCACGATCGAACGCAACCCGGCTCCGGCTTCCGCCGAGGTCAGGGACGCGGTGCTCGCCGACCCCGGGTTCGGCAAGCACTTCACGGACCACATGGTGATCATCGACTGGACCCTCGCCGAGGGCTGGCACGATGCCAGAGTCGTGCCGTACGGGCCGCTGCAGGTGGACCCCTCGTCGGCTGTCTTCCACTACGGCCAGGAGATCTTCGAGGGGCTCAAGGCCTACCGGCACGGCGGGGGAGACGTGTTCGCGTTCCGGCCGGAGCGCAACGCCCGCCGCCTGCAGAGCTCCGCACGGCGCCTCGCGCTGCCCGAGCTGCCCGAGGAGCTGTTCGTCGAGTCGGTGCGCCAGCTCGTGCAGATCGACGAGCAGTGGGTCCCGGCGGCTGGCGAGGGCAAGACCCTCTACCTGCGCCCCTTCATGATCGCGTACGAGAACTTCCTCGGCGTGCGCGCGGCGCAGACGGTGCGCTACATGGTCATCGCCTGCCCAGCCGGCTCCTACTTCTCCGACCCCACGCGCCCCGTCGACATCTGGCTCTCGCAGGAGTACTCCCGCGCTGGCGCGGGTGGCACGGGAGCCGCGAAGTGCGGCGGCAACTACGCATCGTCGCTGCTCCCACAGGAGGAGGCGTACGCGAACGGCTGCGAGCAGGTGCTGTTCCTCGACGCGGCGGAGAACACGTACCTCGAGGAGCTCGGCGGCATGAACATCGTGCTCATCAAGTCGGACGGCACGATCCTCACCCCGCTGAGCGACTCCATCCTGCCCGGCATCACGCGGGACAGCGTCCTCGAGCTGTGCGAGCGGGCCGGTCGGAAGATCGAGCAGCGCCGCATCACGATCGACGAGTGGCGCGAGGGGGTCGCCGACGGCACGATCGTCGAGGCGTTCGCCTGCGGCACTGCGGCGGTCATCTCGCCGATCGGCAAGGTCAAGTCGCCCGAGTTCACGATCGAGAACCCGGTCATCACGCAGGATTCGGTGAGCATGCGCATCCGCGCCGAGCTCACGGGCATCCAGAACGGCGAGCTGCCCGACCTCATGGGCTGGACGCAGCGCCTGGCCTGAGGGGCTGGCGAGGCGGAGAACACGACGACCGGACGGACGGCGGGCTGACGCGTGGTCTACGGCTGGGCTGCCCGCAAGGGTGCTGACTACCAGGAGCAGGCGATGGCCGCGCCGTCGAGGCGAGGCTTCGTGCTGCTCGCGGTGCTCGAGCTCGGCCTGGCGGGCCTGTTCGCCGGGTTCCTCACGGCCGGGCAGTTCTGGCTGGCGCCGGTGGTGCTCGTGGTCGCCACGCTCGCGGGATGGGCGACCACGAGGTTCCTCGTGCACGTCTCGGCGTGGCTGCGGCGGGTGGTGGTGATCTCGGCGGTGCTCGGGATGCTCGCGCTCGGGGTATTCGCGAGTCCGGTCGCCGGCATGGGGCTGCTGGCGCTGTTCGCGTTCGCGGGAGGCTGGTTCCTGACGTTCGCGGTGGCGCCGTCGCGCGCCGTCCGCTGGCGTGCGGTGACGCGGGGTCGCCGCTAGCTCTTGTAGTGGAGCGCCATGTAGGACCCGCGCAGCAGCTGCACCTCGAGGACAAGCTGCCGGAAGGTCCAGGCGCGCGGGGGCCGGCAGGTGATGAGCGACATCGGTCCGTCTCGCAGCTCGAGCAGCTCGATGCCCTCGATCTTCAGCTCGGTGTCCGGGCGTGCCTTCGCGAGCAGCGCGCGAACGCCGTCCTCGTCCATGTGGGTGTCGCGGGGAGCGTCGAACTCGAACGTGAGCTCGTGGATGTCGACGAACAACGAGTCGGTGTCGTCGAACTCGTCGCGCCGCCCGTCCTCGCGCTGCTCCTCGCGGTACACGTAGCCGAGCACGTCGTCGCCGGCTGGCATCGTGACGATGAGGCCGCGGCCGGGTTCGAGCTGCTGGCGCAGCGACCGGCAGACGTGGGCGAACGCGAGGTCCTCGACGTCGAGGACGTCGACGGTGATGTCGACGGCTCCGTCGTCGCCGAGCTCGACGCCGTTGGGGAGGGTGTACGTGTTCGCCATGCCGTCAGTCTCCCAGAACGGCGGGGTGCGGATGCGCGCGGCGCGTCACGCGCCGCCGGCGCGCAGCCGCCTGGCCGCCCCGGCGAGCCACAGCTGCACGCCCTCCGACATGATGCGCGGGTCGAGGCCGGAGATGGCGGCGATCTGGTCGAGGCGGTAGCGCACCGTGTTGCGGTGGGTGCCGAGCCCGTCGGCGACCTGCGCGATCTGGCCGGAGTGGGCGAAGTAGGCGTCGAGGGTGGCGAGCAGCATCGATCCGTGCTCGGCGTCGTGGGCTTCGAGCGGCCCGAGCACTTCGGCGGCGAGCTCCAGCACGGGCACGTCGCGGCTCGCGAGCAGCAGCGAGGAGATGGACAGGCGTGCGGAGGTGGCGACGTCGATGTCCTTCGGCGCGTTGCGCAGCGCATCCCGGGCCTCGAAGTAGCTCCAGCGCAGGGCGAGGGAGGCCGGGTAGAGGTCGCCGATGCCGACCCGCGCCGCGATGCCCGCGGAGCGGGCGAGGCCGATGAACGCCTCGGCCGCGTTCGGCATGCGCGTGCGCTCCGGCGCGATGATGAGGAGACGGCCCTCGAAGACCGCGGACACCGACGACTGCAGCTCGGCGGGCAGCGGCAGCGCGGTGAGCTCCGCGGTGCGGCGTTCCTCGGTCTCGGCGACCAGCACGCGTGCGGCCTGACCCGTGGCCACGCCGAGCGCCGTCAGGCGCCGCTCGGCGTCCTCGACCGTGAACTTGCCGCGGATGAGGTCGTGCAGCACGTGCCCAGACGCGTCGCGGGCGGCGCGAACGCGACGCGTGTCCTGGATGAGCTGCAGGCTGAGCAGCGACCGCGCGTAGTTCACGAGGCCCTCGTTGACGCGGGGGTTGGTGATGTGGAGGGTCGCGCCTGCCGACTGGCCCGTGGAGATGGGGAGCGCATCCCACCCCGTGACGGCCTCGTCGTGCACGTCGAGGCTGCCGGCGAGCAGCTCGCCGAGGCGGGTCACGGCGACGTGCGAGCTCGTCAGCCTGGCGAGCCTCGCGGCGAGCCCCGTGATGCCGCCGTCGGAGAGCAGCGACGTCACCAGCTGCTGCTGCTGGCGGTGCTCGCTCTCGAGGCGCGAGTGCTGCTCGTCGGTGCTCGCCTGCGTCACGACCTTCGTGAGCGCCGCGAACGGCGTCTCGTAGGCGACCTCGAAGAGCGGGAGCCGGGCCTGCTCGGCCGCCGCTATGAGGGCGGCCGGCACGGTGTCGTGCGTGAAGCCGGTCCCGACGCCGAGCGCGACCGTGTCCGCCTCGACGAGGGACTCCACGAACGAGCGGTACGCGCGTGTGCCCCGCAGGCGCATCCCGGTCGTGAGCACCAGCTGTCCGCCCGTGAGGAACGGCTGCGGGTTGAGCAGCTCCGTCGTCGCCACCCACTCGATGCCGGCGCGCAGCGCCTGCGGCTCGCCCGTGTGCAGGGTGAGGCCCAGGGAACGGTTCGCGAGGAGCGTGTCGACGGTGGCGAGCATGCCCCGATTCTAGACATGCCCTAGACGGATGCACAGAAGTGGTCGAACCGGTCGTGCGCGTGCCCATTCGTCTCGCGGTGCAGAACCGCGTAGCCTTCAAGCCATACCAAGAGGTCGAACCCCGAGGAAGGAAGCACCGTGACGGAGTTCCGCATTGCCCAGGAGCGCAAGCTCGAAGGCGCCATTCCAGGCCCCAAGTCGCAGGCCCTGACT
Source organism: Pseudoclavibacter sp. VKM Ac-2888 (assembly GCF_015351285.1). Classification (NCBI taxonomy): domain Bacteria; kingdom Bacillati; phylum Actinomycetota; class Actinomycetes; order Micrococcales; family Microbacteriaceae; genus Pseudoclavibacter; species Pseudoclavibacter sp. VKM Ac-2888. The sequence goes on along the minus strand of NZ_JADKSM010000003.1, from coordinate 138,061 downwards.
GCGCGTCGTGAGGCGAGCGTCTCCGCATCGCTTGTGCCCGCAGTCCCCGTGTACGCGGCTGACGTCGACGGCGCCATCATCCGCGACGTGGACGGCAACCAGTTCGTCGACTTCGGTGCCGGCATCGCCGTCACGAACGTCGGCGCATCCCACCCCCGCGTCGTCGCGGCCGTGCAGGAGGCGGCAGCGCACTTCACGCACACCGCGTTCGGCATCACCCCGTACGAGGGCTACGTCGCCGTCGCAGAGAAGCTCATCGAGATCACGCCCGGCGACCACGCCAAGAAGGCCGTGCTCCTCAACTCCGGCGCGGAAGCCGTCGAGAACGCGGTCAAGATCGCCCGCCACTCGACCGGCCGCAACGCCGTCATCGCGTTCGACCACTCGTTCCACGGCCGCACGAACCTCACGATGGCTCTCACCGCGAAGAACATCCCGTACAAGGACGGCTTCGGCCCGTTCGCGCCCGAGGTCTACCGCGCGCCCATGAGCTACCCCTACCGGGACGGCCTCACGGGCGCCGAGGCGGCAGCGCGCACGATCGACGTCATCGAGAAGCAGGTCGGCGGCAAGAACGTCGCGGCCATCATCATCGAGCCCATCCAGGGTGAGGGCGGCTTCATCGTCCCCGCCGACGGCTTCCTCCCCGCGCTCGTCGAGTGGGCCAAGGCCAACGGCGTCGTCTTCATCGCCGACGAGGTCCAGGCCGGCATGTGCCGCACCGGCGCCTGGTTCGCGTCGGAGCACGAGGAGATCGTGCCCGACCTCGTCACGATCGCCAAGGGCGTCGCGGGCGGCATGCCGCTGTCGGCCGTCGTCGGCCGCGCCGAGATCATGGACAGCGTGCACGTCGGCGGGCTCGGCGGCACCTACACGGGCAACCCGGTCGCCACGGCCGCCGCGCTCGCGACGATCAGCATCATGGAGGACGAGCAGCTCGCTGCCCGCGCCCTCGAGATCGAGACGATCGTGAAGACGCGCTTCGAGGCGCTCAGCGCCGAGCTCGGCGAGAACACGATCATCGGCGAGGTCCGCGGTCGCGGCGCCATGCTGGCGTTCGAGTTCGTCGAGGCCGGCACGGCGACGACCACGAAGAAGCCCCACCCGGCCGCCGTCAAGGCGATCGTCGCGGATGCGCTCGGCCAGGGCGTCGTGCTGCTCTCCTGCGGCACCTACGGCAACGTCGTGCGCCTCCTCCCGCCGCTCACCATCACGGACGAGCTGCTGAACGACGGCCTCGACGTGCTCGAGGCTGCTATCCGCGCTCAGGCGTAGAACGCCCGCGCCCGTCTCGGGCGCGCATCAAGCCGCCGGGGGAGACCCCGGCAACAGAATCTCGACGCCCCGGCACATTCCGCGCCGCCGGGGCGTCGAGGTATTTCCGGAGGCAGCTCCTCGCCGCCGCCCTGGCGCCCCGGGCGCAGACCCCCAACAACACAGACCTCGGGCAGATGCAGCTTCATCGCGAGACGAAGCTGCATCTGCCCGAGGTCTGTGTCGGGACGCGTGTCTGTGCCGGGGACGGGTGTCAGTGCCTGCCGGGTGGCTGGGCCGGGCGGGTCAGGCGGCGGGGGCCTGCTTCGCCTTGCGCTGCGCCTTGATGGTCTTGTACGCGTTCTGCCCGGCGATGAACAGCAGGTACGCGCCGAAGAGGATGCTGCCGACCATCGGGTCGATGAGCACGGCGCACCACACGCCGAGGAGGCTCGTGAGCGCGGCCGTCAGCCCGATCGCGGCGGCCGCCTTCAGGTCGACGTTGCGGCGCCGGGAGTTGCCGATCGTGCCCGTGATGGTGGTGGGGATCATGACGAGGAGGCTCGTGCCCTTCGCCTCGAGGTCGCTCGAGCCGAACAGCAGCATGAGCGCAGGCACGAGGATGACACCGCCGCCGACGCCGATGAGCCCCGAGATGATGCCGGTGACGAGGCCGAGCGCGACGAGCATGAGCGCCGTGAGCGCCGTCATGGTGACCTCGGCGTCGCGGCTCGGCACGGCGAGGAACAGGGAGACGGCGACGCCGAGCAGGAACACGATGAACATCCACCGGAGCACGATGAGCGGCAGCTTGTTGAGGAGCCACGATCCGATCCAGGCGCCGGTGATGGCGCCGACGATGAGGATCAGGCCCGCGAGCCAGTTCACGGAGCCGGTCAGGACGTAGCCGACGACGCCGACGATGGCAGGCGGGATGATCGCGGCCAGCGACGTGCCGGCGGCGAGGCGCTGGTCGAACGCGAGCATGGCCGTCAGCGCGGGCACGATGATGGTGCCGCCGCCGACGCCGAGGAACCCGGAGAGGAAGCCTGCCGCGAGGCCGATCGAGATGAGCACTATCCAGTCGCGGCGGGTCCTGGTGGTGGCGGGCGTGGTCATGGAGCTCCTAGGTTCTGCGGTGTTCTGCGCCGAGGTGGGCGACGGCTTCCGCGAGGGCGCGGATGCCGAGGGCGACGTCGCCGAGCGATACTGCTTCGTCTGGGTGGTGGCTGACGCCGTCTGGGTTGCGCATGAAGAGCATCCCCACGTCGGTGATGGCGCCGATGGCCATGCCGTCGTGTCCGGCTGGGCTGAACAGGGTCGTCGGGTCTTCGGTCCGGCCCGAGCCGAGGATACTCCCGTCCGCGGCGATGCCCGGCACGAGGGTGGAGCGGATGCCTTCGCCGACGACGTCCTGCAGCAGCGGCGCGCAGAACAGGGCTGGGGCGTTGTGCACTTCGCGGGTGTGCCAGCGCAGGCGCCTGCGGCCCATGATGTCGTCGAGCTCGCGGGAGACCTGGTCCCACACGCGGTCGCGTTCGCCGTCGAATTCTCCGCGCAGGTCGAGGCTGAACCTCGCCTCGCCCGGAACGATGTTCATCGCGCCGGGGAACGCCTCGAACTGGCCGACCGTGCCGATGATGTGGTGCTGGGTGGAGCAGATGCGCTCGACGGCGAGGGCCGCCTCGCTCGCGCCGAGGAGCGCGTCGCGGCGCATGTCGTACGGGGTGCCGCCGGCGTGCCTGGCCTCGCCCTCGACGACGAGCTGGAAGCGACGGGCGGAGGCGATGGAGGAGACGACGGCGAGCGGTTCGCCGCGGGCGTGCAGCTCGGGCCCCTGCTCGATGTGCGCTTCGAGGTAGCCGACGAGCTCGCTCGGCCTGCGGGCGGCTTCCGAGACGCGGCCGGGGTCGAGGCCGAACTCGAGGGCGGCTTCGCGCAGGGTGGTGCCGTCTGGGTCCTCGAGCTCCCACCAGTCGTCGTCCCACGTGCCGGCGACGGCGGAGGAGCCGAGGAGCGCCTTGCCGAAGCGGGCGCCTTCCTCGTCCGAGAACGCGGCGACCTCGAGCCCGAAGTCGAACGGAGAGCGGGCGGGGGCATCCACCCCACTCGTGTCGTCGTCGTGGCGCTGGAGCAGGCGCACGACCTCGATGGCCATGAGCACGCCGACGATGCCGTCGTAGCGGCCGGCGTCGACGACCGTGTCGAGGTGCGAGCCGAGCATGAGCACGGGCGCCTCCGGGTCCGCCGCGGGGAGGAGGCCGAGCTGGTTGCCCGCCGCGTCCTGCCTGGTCTGCAGGCCGGCCTCACGCATCCACTCGGCGGCCAGCCGGTTGACGCGCGCGTGCTCGGGGGAGAGGTGCACGCGGGTGATGGCGCCTGGGGTGGAGGTGATGCGGGCGAGCTCGTCGCAGCGCGCCATGACGCGGCGGGCGGCGAGCTCGAAGAGGGTGGGATCGAGGGCGCCCAGTCGCGCGGCCGTCATTCGGCGGCTCCCCGGGGGCTGTCGGCTGCGCGGAAGACGTCGGCTGCGGCCTCGACTCCACCGCCGGTCGGCACGGATGCGCCGTATCGGCGGAGCACGGCCTCGAGCGCCGCGAGGGTCGTGAGCACGGTGTCCTTGCGGGCGTTGTAGCCCATCGTGCCGAGGCGCCACACCTTGCCGTGCAGCGGGCCGAAGGAGGTGCCGATCTCGATGCCGAAGTCGTCGAGCAGGTCCTGCCTTGCCGTATCGCCGGGGACGCCGCCCGGGATGACGACGGCGACGACGTTGTTCATCTTGTGCGCGACGTCGCCGAAGACCTCGAGCCCGAGCGCCTGGACGCCGGCGAGCATCGCGGCACCGGCGACGCGGTGGCGTTCGATGACGGCGTCCCGGCCCTCGCGCAGCAGGACGGCCGCGCACTCCCGCGCCGCGTAGAGCATGGAGGTGGCTTCCGTGTGGTGGTTGAGGCGCCTCGGCCCCCAGTAGTCGAGGATCATGCCGAGGTCGAAGTAGTTGGAGCGGATGAAGTCGCTCGCGGACTCGTCGCCCGTCTCGCGGATGCCAGCCTCGACCCGGCTGCGGGAGCGGATGACCTCGACGGCACGCTCGGAGAGGGTGATGGGTGCCGAGCCGCTCGGGCCGCCGAGACACTTCTGCAGGCCTGCGGTCGCGGCGTCGAGGCCCCAGGCGTCGGCGAGGAACTCGTTGCCGCCGATGGACGCCGTCGCGTCGGCGTAGAAGAGCACGCCGTGCTTCGCGCAGATGGCGCCGACCTCGTCGAGGGGCTGGTTCATGGTGGTGGAGGTGTCGCCCTGGACGAGGGCGAGGAGGGTCGGCTTGACGCGGACGATGGCCTCCTCGATCTGCGAGACGGGGACGACCTGCCCCCACGGCACCTCGATGGTGTGCACCTCGGCGAGGGCGCGCTCCGCGATCTCGGCGAGGAGGTGGCCGAACCGACCGAAGACGGGGACGAGCACACGGTCGCCTGGCCGGATGAGAGAGACGAGCGCCGCCTCGATGCCGGAGCGGGAGGTGCCGTCGACGAGCACGGTCGCGGTGTTCTCGGTCGCCCACACCTGCCGGTACAGCTCCTGCGTCTCGTTCATGGCCTGCGTCATGAACGGGTCGTACTGGCCGACGAGGGTGCTCGACATGGCGCGGAGCACACTCGGGTACGCCGAGATGGGGCCGGGCCCCATGAGGAGGCGGGCTGGCGGTTCGATGGGGAGGATCGCGGTCATCTGCTTCATTCTCTCGGTGCTCACGCGCTCGTCGCGGCGCGGCTGGTGGCTCTCGGGGTGGGGGCTGCGGCGGATGCGAGCCTGCGGCCGAGTCGGACGAGCGCCAGGTCGGAGCCCGCTCGCGACACGAAGCAGACGCCGACGGGCGCGGCCTGCGCGCTGCTCGTGGTCGGCACGCTGAGGAGCGGCGCGGAGAGCGCGGGCAGCCCGGCGACGGCGGCTGGGGTGGTCATGCGCAGCGTCGCGGTGCGGATGGCGTCGATGCTCGATGCATCCGCGGCTCGGCTCGGCGCTGCCCCAGGGGCGGTGGGGAAGAGGAGCACGGCATCGCGGACGAGTCGCTCGAGGCGGGCGCTGAGGGGAGCGAGGGCGTCGCGGGCCGCCTGCTCCTGCGCCTCGGTGATCTGCGAGGCGGCGAGGAACCGGGCAGCGACGGCGGGGCCCGTGGCGCCGGGGTGCGCTTCCAGCCATGGGCGGTTGTTGCGCCAGGCCTCAGCGCCCTGCACGATCCGGAACGGCTCCTGGTAGCTCGCGAGCTCGCCGATCGAGGCCCGCTCGACCGGCGCAGCCACGGCTCCGCGCTCCTCCAGCTCGCGCAGGAACGCCTCGAAGGCGGACACGGTCTCTGGCGAGGCGGCCGCCAGCACCTCGGCCGGCACGACGAGGCGGCCGGGGAGGTCCTCGCCGCGCTGCCCCGCCGCGCTCGCGGTGGACTCGGAGCTGTCGTAGGAGAGGCACCAGTCGGCGACCCGCTGCAGGGTCTCGCCGTCGCGCGTGAGCCACCCGACGGTGTCGAACGACTGCGCGAGCGGCAGGAGGCCCTGACGTGGCACGAGGTCGTGTGTCGTGCGCAGGCCCCACAGCCCCTGATAGGAGGCGGGGATGCGCACCGATCCGGCGGTGTCGGTCGCGAGGCCGATGTCGGCCTGGCCGTTGGCGACGGCGGATGCTGGCCCGCTCGAGGAGCCGCCGGGAAGGGCACCGGGGACGGCGGCGTTCGGGGGAGTCCCGAAGTGCGCGTTGTCGCCGGCGATCGAGTACGCGAACTCGTCGGTGCGGGCGATGCCGCGCAGGGAGGCGCCGCCGCGCAGCAGGTCCTTGACGGCGGGCGCGGTCCTCGTCTCGGCCTTCGCGGAGTCGAGGTAGCTGGGGTTGCCTGCGCCGATGCGGTAGCCGCGGATCGCGAAGAGGTCCTTCACGGCGACGTTGAGCCCTTCGAGGGGGCCCTCCCACGCGCCCTGGAAGAGCGGGTCGCCGACGGTTCGCCAGATCGAGCGGTCGAAGGCCCGGGGCCTCGGGGTTACGTGCGCGGCCGTGATGCGCCAGCCCTGCGGCAGCTGCTGCCAGAGCTGCGTCTGCAGTCCGAGCCCGCCGGTGGCGAAGCGCGAGGTGGAGACGAGCAGCGCGACGCCGTCGGCCAGGGACCGGTACTCGATGCGCTCGATGGTGCGCTTCGCGACGCCGCCGCGCTGGGCACGGAACTCGCTGATCTGCTCGTGGCCGACCAGCAGGCCGCTGTCGTCGCCGCGCAGGGTCGCGTCTCCTGGCGCGAACCAGGCGTCGAGCTCGTCGAGGTCGTTGCTCTGCACTGCCCGCTCGTAGGCTTCGAAGGCGGCGAGCAGCGCGGCGGGTGGGGCTCCGTCCGCGCGCGTCGTCTCTGGGGCGTTCTGCTCGACTGAGGTCACGCGGGTGCTCCTGTTCCGTTCTGCGGTGCCGTGCCAGCCGCCACGTCGGCGAAGTCGGCCTCTCGGATGCGGGCGTGCACGCCGCAGACGACGTCGACGACCTGCGAGATGTCGAAGTCGGTGGCCGCCGACAGGTACGCGTAGGCGAGGTGCTCGTCCATGCCCCACCGAGCCTGCAGCAGGTCGACGGCGGCGCGCACGCACTTGCGCATGGCCGCGTTCAGGTCGGGGTCGAGGCCGGTGGGCACGAGGTACTCGGGCGTGCGCACGAGCGGGCCGGTGAGGTCGCCGAACTCGCGCCGCGCATCCGCCGCCGGAACGACGTCGAAGGTGAGGGTCGCGCGCAGCGAGGCCTCGAGCGCCGTGAGGGCGACCTCGCCGTCGCCCTGCGCGAAGTGCGGATCGCCGACGTAGGCGAGTGCGTCGGGGACCTGCACGGGCAGGTAGAGCACGCTGCCCTCGGTGAGCAGCTTGATGTCGATGTTGCCGCCGTGCGGGCCGGGCGGCACGGAGTGCGGGCGTGCGCCTGCGGCGGGAGCGACGCCCATGGTGCCGAGGAACGGGGCGAGGGGAAACACGACGCTCCGAACGCCGCCCTCGGTGAGTGGCATGGTGCCGACGAGCTCGCCGCCGCGTTCCTCGACCGCGGCGAACACGCTCACGGTCTCGCGGCTGCGCGGCAGCACGCCGGGCAGCGCACCCTTGCCGTGCCGGTTGGAGATGACCCCGTACGGCACGCGAGGCTCGAGCTTCTCGACCGTGATGCGCAGCAGGTCGCCTGGCATGGCACCCTCGACGGCGATGGGGCCGGTCACGACGTGCGGGCCGTCGTTCGCCGGGTCGCGGGGCGCGTGCTCGGCGATCTCGATGGCGTCGAGCAGCACCGCATCCGGATGCACGCCGTGCGCCGCGAAGAACGCGGCGGGGTGCTGTCCCTGGTCGGGCAGCAGGCCCTCGTGGCTGACGGTGTCGATGACGACGCTCGCCCCGGGCCGCACGGTCAGCACGGGGGTGTCGCGCGCGCTCGGGAGCCTGCCCCAGATCGAGGTCGATGCTCCAGATGGCAGGTAGCTCGCGCCCTCAGGCAGGCGTGTGCCCGGCTGCAGGATGGGGAGCGGGGCGAATGCCGGCGTGGCCGCGCCGACGCCGTAGCGGTTCGCCGCGGGAGCCGCGGGAGCTGCGGTGGGAATCGTGGTCATGCTGCCTGCTCCTCGTCGAGGTCCAGTCGTGCGGGGTTCGCCGCCGCGAGCACCTCGCGGCCCAGGCGGGACGTGAGCCCGGCTGCCCGCGTGTAGATCAGCTCTCCGTGCAGGTAGGTCGAGTCGACGAGCCCGTGCATCCGCGCCCCGTGCCACGGACTGATCTTGGTGCGGTACTCGAGGGTATTCTCCTCCAGCGTGTGCTCGAGGTCTGGCTCGAAGACCGCGAAGTGGGCCGGGGCGCCGACCGTGATGAGGCCACGGTCCTCGAGGCGCACGAGCGCGGCAGGTCCCGTGGTGAAGAGGGGCAGGATCGCCTCCAGCGGGATGCCGCGCCGCCTGGCCTCGGTCCAGACCGCGGTGAGCCCGGTCTGCACCCCGGCGATGCCACCCCACGCGGTGCCGAGGTCGGGCCCCGCCTTGAGCTCGAGCGTCGCTGGGGAGTGGTCGCTGACGATCGCGTCGATCGTGCCGTCGAGCACGCCGGCCCAGAGCGCGTCCTGGTTCGCGGTGTCGCGGATAGGTGGGCAGCACTTGAAGCGCCCGTCGCCGTCCGGCACCTCCTCGGCCCGAAGGCTCAGGTAGTGCGGGCAGGTCTCGATCGTGATGCGCACGCCGTCGGCCTTCGCCGCGCGGACCAGGTCGAGGGCCTCTGCCGCCGACACGTGCACGATGTGCGCCCTGGCGCCAGTGCGCCTCGCCGCGGCGATGACGGCGCGGATCGCCTCGACCTCCGCGACCGGCGGCCTCGACGCGACGAAGTCGGAGAAGACGGGGCCGGATGCCTCGCTCAGGTGCGCTTCGAGCTCGGCGTGCGCGATCAGGAGCCCATCGACCTCGGCGAGCTCCTCGAGCGCCTGCTCGAGCTCGGGGAACGAGAGGTGATCGAACTCGTCGATGCCGCTCGGCGCGAGGAAGCACTTGACGCCGACCGCGCCCGCCGCGAGCAGCGGACGCAGGGAGCCGAGGTTCTGCGGGACGACGCCGCCCCAGTAGGCGAGGTCGACGGCCAGCTGGCCGGAGGTCGCCGCGCGCTTCGCGTCGAGCGCCTCGACGCTCGTCGTGACGGGCAGCGAGTTGAGCGGCATGTCGACGACCGTCGTGACCCCGCCAGCGGCGGCGGCAGCCGTGCCCGTCGCGAAGCCCTCCCAGTGCGTGCGGCCCGGCTCGTTGAGGTGCACGTGCGTGTCCACGAGCCCCGGCAGGAGCACCTGGGTGTCCGGCAGGACGACGTCGGCGTCGTCGTCGAACGGGGCGATGGCGGCGATGGTGCCGTCGCTGACGGACACCGTCGCCGGCGAGAATCCGCCGCCGAGGAAGACGCGTCGCGCGGAGATCCTCATGCGATCGCCGCCGAAGGAACCCGCAGCTGCCCCTGCGGCGCGGCCTGCGCCCGGGTGGGGCGTGCGTACTCGTCCCGCTTGCTCGTGCCGACGCCCATGCGCGACATCGCAGCGACGAGCCCGACCGACGCGGCGACGCCGTCGACGACCGGCACGCCGACCCGCTCGGAGAGGCGAGCGCACAGGTCGGCCATGCCCGCGCATCCGAGCACCACCGCGTCGGCGCCGTCCTCCCGGACGACTCGCTCGCACCACGCGGCGATGTCCTCGAACGCCGCCGAGCCGGTCTCCTCGAGGGCGAGGACGGGGATGCCGGTGCCGTACGCCGCGACGCACGCCCGCTCGAACCCGTACCGCTGCACGAGGTCGTCGGCGCGGCCGAGCGTGCGGGAGAGGGTCGTGACGATGCCGAACGTGCGCCCCGTGAGCGCCGCGACGTGCATGGCCGCCTCGGCGATGCCGATGACGGGCACGTCGACGAGCTCGCGTGCCGCGTCGAGCCCCGGGTCGCCGAAGCAGGCGATGACGTAGCCGTCGCTGCCGCCGTCCGCGAGATCGCGCTCGACGAGCTCGACGACGACGGAGGCCGCCCGCACCTCGTCGAAGTGGCTCTCGATGGCCTCCGGGCCCTCACCGGGGGCCGGGCACACGGCGACGATCTCGACGCCGGGGCCGGCCACGGCTCTGGCAGCTGCCGCGACCTTCTGCGTCATGGCGACGGAGGTGTTCGGGTTGACGAGTGTGATGCGCATGCTGGGTCAGTCCTCCTCGATCGATCCGTCGGAGATGCCGGCGGTCTCGCCCTCGAACGTCGGCATGAGCGGCTGGCGGCGCTCGAACAGGACGAACAGCGCGAATCCGAGTCCGCAGCCGATGAACCAGCTGAAGTCGGCGAGGTAGCTCAGGTCCAGGACGCCCGCCTCGGCGAGCGGCCGGGTCAGCACCGCGATCGCGACCGTCGGGGCGCCGGCGAGCACCATGGCCCACACCGCGTTCGGGTTGAACCCCTTGCGGTACCAGTAGGCGCCCGTCTCGCTCATCGTGAACATCTCGTCGACCTTGATGCGCTGCCTGCCGATCACGTAGTAGCCGGCGATGAGGATGCCGAAGAGCGGTCCGATGAGCGCACCGAGCACGCCGAGCGTGTTCTGGATCGCGGCGTCGTTGTTGTACCAGTTCCACGGGGTGAGCAGCACGGAGCCGACGGCGGCGATCATGCCGCCCATCCGCCAGCTGATCCTGTGCGGGGCGACATTCGAGAAGTCGAACGCCGGCGCGATGAAGTTCGCCACGATGTTGATGCCGACCGTCGCCGTCACGAACGTGAGGCCGCCGAGGAGGATCGCGAAGTGCGTGTCGATGCGCTCGACCGTGTGGATCGGGTCCGTGATGAGCTCGCCGAAGACGGGCACGGTGGCGCTCGCGGTGAGCACCGTGAGGATGGAGAAGAACAGGAAGTTGAGCGGGAGCCCGAGGAAGTTGCCCCGCTTCACGGCCTTGTAGCTCTTCGCGTACCTCGAGAAGTCGCCGAAGTTGAGCATGGGGCCGGAGAAGTAGGAGACGACGATCGCGATGGCCGTGAACATGACCGGGATGGAGGCCCAGAAGTCGAGCGGCTCACCCGCGGAGAGGTTGAAGTCGATGTTCTCCCAGCCCGCCTGGCTGACGAGGTAGATGGCGAGCACGATCATGACGACGTACACCGCTGGCCCCGCCCAGTCGATGAAGCGGCGGATGGACTCCATCCCGCCCCAGAACAGCGCTGCCTGCGCGAACCAGAGGATCGCGTAGGAGATCCAGCCGAGCGCCGACAGGCCGAGGAACGAGTAGTCGGTGCGCAGCACCTCGCTGGCGGGGATGAACTTGAGGAACACGATGTTGAGCGACTCGGCGGCGAGGAACGTCTGCACGCCGTACCAGGCGATGGCGATGAGGCCGCGGATGATCGCCGGGATGTTGGCGCCCTTGACGCCGAAGATCGCGCGGTTCACGACGGGGTAGGGCACGCCCGTCTTCTGGCTCGACTTGGCGACGAGGTTCGTGAAGAACTGCACGATGAGGATGCCGACGATGAGGGCGACGAGCACCTGCCAGCTGGCGATGCCGAGCGCGAAAAGGCTGCCGGCCGTGACGTAGCCGCCGACGCTGTGCACGTCGGACATCCAGAAGGCGAAGATGTTGTAGGAGCCCCAGCGCTGCTTGCGCAGGGGAGCGAGGTCCTCGTTCGCGAGCCGCGGGTCGTAGCCGGGCTTCATGTTGCCGTCGCCGACGGGGTGGCCCGCCGCCTCGACGAGGTTGTCGGGCGCCGCGCCTTCGGTGCCCAGGCCGCGGGTGCTGCCGGATGCGCCAGTCTGTGCCAGTTGATCGGTCATGCGTTGAAGTTATGACTTCACGCTTCGCGGGAGGTTTCTGCAATGTAACGCTCGTGTAAAACCGAGGTCCCCTCGATGGCGTGCAGTCAGCACTTCACGGTCTCGGCGGTGACCGCGGCGCTGCGTCGGTCTCCGGAGTCAGACTCCCGCTGCCGCCCCGAGTCCGCGGATGAGCGCGTCGAGCCCGCGCTCGAAGGCCTGCTCGCGCAGCCCCAGCGGTGTGTGCGCCGCGACGGAGGCCGCGAGCGTGGGTGCCGCATCCGCCTGATCGCCGAGCTCGAAGATATCGAGGGGCGCGTTGAGGTCGTACGCGGAGCCGTAGACGAACGACTCGATCGCCACGATCGCCGGCATGATGTTGGCGTCCGGCCAGCCGGCCCGTCGGAGGCCTGAGGCGACCCCCTCGTACATCGCGAGCGTGTCGGTCGCGCCGGCGACGGGCATCTTCGCGATCGCCTCCACGAGCGAGTCGTGCTCCTTCATGACGAGGCGGTAGCTGCGCGCCCAGCTCGCGAGGGCCGCGTCCCACGGCTCGGTCTCGAACGCCGAGGCGTCGACGGCGGCCATGAGGCGATCCTCGATCCAGCGCAGGATCTGCCGCTTCGAGTGCGCGTGGTTGTAGAGGGCCGCGGGGGTGACGCCGAGCGCCTTGGCGAGCTTCGCCATCGTCAGGGCGTCGTACCCCTCGTGGGTCGCGACGCGCATGGCGGCGTCGGTGATGCGCTTCTGCGTGAGGATGCGCGTGCGGGGTCGCCCAGCACGCCGCTGTCCGTCAGACTCCACATGCTCGCTGGTGCTCACTGGCCCTCCCGTTGTTCGACCCTAGCTCCTCGGAAATGCGGCTTGTCCGAGGGGCCCGTCTCGACTAACGTAAATTAATCCTGTTTATTTGGAAGGCGGCGCCAGGAAGCCGGCCGCCAACCACACTCACTTCGACGGCGAAGCCAGGGCGCTTGGAGCTGTCACAACGGAAAGAGCGGAAATGCAGACCATCGAACGCGACGTCGTCATCATCGGAGCAGGCCCCTCCGGCCTCACAGCGGCCCGCCGCCTCACCCAGGCAGGCAAGACCGTCGCCGTCCTCGAGGCGCGCGACCGCGTCGGCGGACGCACCTGGAGCAACATCATCGACGGCCAGTTCTTCGAGATCGGCGGCCAGTGGGTCTCGCCAGACCAGACGGCGCTCCTCGCCCTCCTCGAAGAGCTCGGCAAGGGTACCTTCTCGCGCTACCGCGAGGGCAAGTCGGTCTACATCAGCCCCAAGGGCGAGCGCACCGTCTACGAGGGCGACACGTTCCCCGTCAGCGAGCACACCGCCGCCGAGATGGACCGCATGATCGAGCTCCTCGACGGCCTCGCCGCCGAGATCGGCCCCGTCGAGCCGTGGGCGCACGCCAAGGCACGCGAGCTCGACACCATCTCCTTCCACCACTGGCTGCGCCAGCAGTCCGACGACGAGGAGGCCTGCAACAACATCGGGCTCTTCGTCGCCGGCGGCATGCTCACCAAGCCGTCCTTCGCGTTCTCCGCGCTGCAGGCAGTGCTCATGGCCGCATCCGCCGGCTCGTTCTCGAACCTCGTCGACGAGAGCTTCATCCTCGACAAGCGCGTCATCGGCGGCATGCAGTCGGTCAGCCAGCAGATGGCGCAGGAGCTCGGCGACGACGTGTTCCTGAACAACCCGGTGCGCTTCCTCCACTGGGAGGACAACGGAGCAGGCAAGGCGGCATCCGTCACCGCCGTCGCCGACCACATCACCGTCAAGGCCCAGCACGCCATCATGGCAGTGCCGCCCAACCTCTACTCGCGAGTCTCCTTCGTGCCCGCCCTGCCGCGCCAGCAGATGATCGTGCACCAGCACATCTCCATGGGCCTCGTCATCAAGGTGCACGCCACCTACGCCACCCCGTTCTGGCGTGAAGAGGGCCTCAGTGGCACCGCGTTCGGAGCCGGCCACATCGTGCAGGAGGTCTATGACAACACCAACCACGAAGACGAGCGCGGCACTCTCGTCGGCTTCATCACCGATGAGGCGGCCGAGGCCATGTGGGCGCTGGGCGACGAGGAGCGCAAGGCCGCCGTCCTCGGCTCCGTCGCCGAGTTCCTCGGGCCGAAGGCCCTCGACCCCGAGGTCTTCTACCTCTCCGACTTCGGCGCAGAGGAGTGGACTCGCGGCGCCTACGCCACGAGCTACGACCTCGGCGGACTCCACCGCTGGGGCGCCATCCAGCACGACCCGGTCGGCCCGATCTTCTGGTCGAGCTCCGACCTCGCGGCAGAGGGCTACCAGCACGTTGACGGCGCGGTGCGGATGGGCGAAGCTACGGCGAAGCGCATCCTCCAGTCCTGAGCGCCCACGGCATCCCGAAATCGGACGACACCCCAAGAATTGGAGAGGCAGCATGGCGCAGCGTTTCGTAGTGGGCTACATCGCGAGCGATCGAGGGCATGACGCCCTCGCCCTCGCCTCCTTCCTCGCGAAGGGCACCGACACGGAGATCATCGTCGCGATGATCACGCCGGAGACGTCGCCGTACAGCGGCACGCATCCGCTGCCGCTCGACGATGCCGACAGCATCATCGGCAAGCAGATCGACACGTGGATGAGCGAAGCGCTCGCCCAGGTGCCGGAGGGCATCGCGGCGCGCGGCGTGGTCCGCAGCGCCACGGGCGAGGCCCAGGGGCTCATGGACATCGCCGCTGAATTCGGCGCTGCCGCGCTGGTCATCGGCGCCGCCACCACCGCACTGCTGCGGCAGTTCACCATCGGGACGGTCGCATCCACACTGCTGCACGCCTCGCCGCTGCCCGTCGCGCTCGCTCCGGCTGGGTTCGCCGAAGAGGGGCCCGTCACCCGCATCACCACGCTGTTCGGCACCCGCTCGGGGGCCGCCGCGCTCATCGGCACCTCCGTCGAGAGCGCGCTGCAGCGCGACGTGCAGCTGCGCCTGCTCTCGCTCGTGCAGCTCGACCGGGTCCCGCCCAGCCAGGTGCAGGAGGTCGACGAGTTCGTGCGCGAGTTCGGCGGGGCAGTGCTCGCCGGCCGTGCGGAGGCCCTGCTGGAGTCGGGCAAGGCCACCGTCGAGACGGTCGAGGGCGAGAGCCTCGAGGCCGCACTCGAGCGGGCCGACTGGAAGCCGGGCGATGTCGCCTTCGTCGGCTCCAGCCGCCTCGCCCAGGGAGGGCGCATCTTCCTCGGCGCCCGCGCGCAGCGCCTGCTGCGCGTGCTGACCGTGCCGATCATCGTCGTGCCGCGCGCCGCGCAGCCTGCCGAGGCGCCCAAGTCCGCTCCCGAATCCCCAGCGACAGGAACAGGGCAATGACCAGGACAGAAGACAGCACGGAGCGGGGCGGACTCAGCTCCAAGGGGCTCTCCGCAGGCAAGGTCGGCGTCATCGGCGCGACCATCATCGGCATCTCGTGCATCGCCCCGGCGTACACGCTGACCTCGGGTCTCGGCCCGACCATCTCGCAGGTCGGCCTGCAGACGCCGGCGATCCTCTTCATCGGCTTCATCCCGATGGTGCTCGTCGTCTTCGGCTACCGCGAGCTGAACTCGGCGATGCCGGACTCCGGCACCACCTTCACCTGGGCGTCCCGCGCGTTCGGGCCCTGGATCGGCTGGATGGGCGGATGGGGGCTCATCGCCGCGACCGTCCTCGTCCTCTCGAATCTCGCGGCCGTTGCCGTGGACTTCCTGTTCATCCTGCTCGCGCAGGTGTTCCAGAATCCGGAGCTCGCCGACCTCACGACGGTGCTGTGGATCAACATCCCCGTCACGATCCTCTTCACGGCGCTCGCCGCGTGGATCTCGTACCGGGGCGTCGAGGCGACCGAGAAGATCCAGGTCGGGCTCGTCGCGTTCCAGCTCATCGCGCTGGCCTGGTTCATCGTCGCCGCCTTCATGCACCTGAGCAACAACACGGCCTTCGACCCGACCCCCATCGAGCTGTCCTGGTTCAACCCGTTCGAGCTGGGCGACATGGCCGTCGTCGCCGCCGGCGTCTCGCTGTCGATCTTCCTCTTCTGGGGCTGGGACACGGTCATCACGATGAACGAGGAGGCGAAGGACCCGAAGAAGACACCGGGCCGCGCCGCCATGCTCACGATCATCATCATCATGGTGATCTACCTGCTCACGACCCTCGCCGTGCTCGTCTTCGCGGGCATCGGCACCGAGGGCCTCGGAGCCGGCAACCCGGACAACCAGGAGAGCATCTTCGCGGCGCTCGCGGGGCCGGTCATGGGGCCGTTCGCGCTGCTGATGTCGATCGCCATCCTGTCGTCGTCGGCGGCCTCGCTGCAGTCGACGATGGTCTCCCCATCGCGCACGATCCTCGCCATGGGGCACTACGGCGCCCTGCCGAAGCGCTTCGCGGACGTCAGCCCGCGCTTCAAGTCGCCGTCGGTCGCGACCCTGGCCTCGGCCATCGCCGCTGTCGTGTTCTACGTCGTCATGCGGCTGCTCTCCGAGAACGCGCTGTGGGACACGATCGCGGCCCTCGGCCTCATGATCTGCTTCTACTACGGCGTCACGGGGCTCGCGTGCGTCTGGTACTTCAGGCACAGCTTGTTCAGCTCGGCCAGGAACTTCTTCTTCCGGTTCCTGTTCCCGCTGCTCGGCGGCATCGTGCTGCTGTACTTCTTCTACGAGACGGCCGTCGCGTCGCTGTCGCCGTCGTTCGGATCAGGCTCGGCGGTCTTCGCGACGAGCTACGACGCGGACGGCATCGCCCAGGACGGCATCGGTCTCGTGTTCGTGCTCGGCATCGGAGTGCTGCTGCTCGGCGTGGTCATCATGGTCGTGCAGTACTTCCGCAGCCCCGGGTTCTTCCGCGGCGAGACGATCCAGATCGGCAACGACCGCGACACGCAGTCGATCGAGGTGCTGAAGGACTAGCTGTCCCGCGGTATCCCGCATCCCAACCCGCCCCGCCGCATCCGCCGCAGATGGGGCACTTTCACCCCGTATCGAGCGCTGATACGGGGTGAAAGTGTCCCATCTGCGGCGGATGCGGCGGAGGGGGCGTTGCAGCTCGGGGTCGCGGGGCGAGGTCAGCTCGCGCAGGTGGTGTCCTCTGCCGTCCGGCCCACGATGTCGTCGGAGAGGGTCAGCGGCTCGCCGGGCGCGGCAGCCGCGTCGTCCGGTTGCGTCGCGTCGTCGGGCGGTTCCGGGCCTTCCTGCTCGCCGTCGCCATCGGGGGCATCCCCGGCGGGTGCATCCGCTGCCTGGTCATCCTGGAATGACAGCGGCTGGTCGGCGCGGAGGGTCGCGAAGATGGCGTCGGTCTCCGCCGTGATCGGCTCGACTCGGTTCGGGTCCGCCCAATAGGGCGCGACGGGCAGCTGCAGCATGACGATGCGGTCGAGGTCGACGTTCGCGAGCGTCTGCGCGAGCGCGACGAGGCTGCTCGGCTGCGCGAGCGCCTCGTCGACGGTCATGGCCTTCGACGCGGAGTCGGCGAGCCCGTAGAGGGCCCCCGGGTTGGTGAGCGTGCCGGCGCTCGCGACCTTCCGAGCGAGGGAGGCGAGGAACGCCTGCTGGGCCTGGATGCGCCCCAGGTCGCTCCCGTCGGCGAAGCCGTGCCGCGTGCGCAGGAACGCGAGGGCCGCCTCGCCCTGGAGGCTGTGGGTGCCCGCGGTCATGTACAGCCCCGAGTAGTCGTCGGCGATGTCGTTCTCGACGCACACGTCGACGCCGCCGATGGCCTCCGTGATGCCGATGACGCCGTCGAAGCCGACGACGATGAAGTGGTCGATGTCCAGGCCGGTGAAATCGCGGATCGTGTCGAGCGAGCAGAACGGCCCGTTCTCGAGCGCCCCGTTGATCTGCGCGGCCTCCTGCGCTGGCACCACGGCACCGTCCGGGGTCGTGCATTCCGGGGTCGGCAGCATCGTGTCTCGGGGAATGCTGATGAGGGTCGCGTCCTCGCGATCGGCCGACACGTGCAGCAGCATCATGACGTCGGACCGCGCCCCGCCTGCCTCCCCGTAGTCGGCGCTCGACTGCCCGTCCCTGGAGTCGGAGCCCATGATGAGGATGTTAACGGCGCCATCCCATCCGGAGATCTCGGTGCCCGTTCCGTCCGCTCGACCCACGGCGTTGTCGGCGAGGTTGCCCACGACCTGGAAGTAGGTCGCCGAGATGAAGCCGATGCCGGCGACCATGGTCACGCAGACGGCCGCCGCGGCGGCGACCATGAGGCGGCGTCGCACGAACTTCGAGCTCGTGCGCCTGTGCCGCGAGACGTGGCGCCCGCTGCCGGTGATCGGGCGGCGAGGTCCAACCGCCGGTGTCCGCCTGGAGGACCGGGTTCTGGGCTGCGGCTCGTCGTCGCCGCCGCCGTTGAGCAGGGTCTCGATCACGGGATGCGGATCTGTGGGCCTCTTCATGGTCCCTCTCGCTCGAGGTCGATGCCCGCCGTCGGTCAAGGGAGGGGCGATATCTGACAACTGCCAATGTCTCGCGAGGCGCGGCGCAATGCAAACCGAGCGCCGCCCCGGAGGCCCCGGCCGTTCTGTCGATTCACGCAATATTTCCGGGCCGTTTCGGCCCATTGACGGTTCTCCGGGGATGGGCCATCATCACCAAATGACAACATCGGAAACCGCAGCGGCGGCGAAGCTCAACGAGGAGCTGCATGGTGGGGGACTGAGCGCGAAGGGCCTCTCCGCCGGCAAGGTCGGGGTGCTCGGGGCGGCCGTCATCGGCGTCTCCTGCATCGCGCCCGCCTACGCCGTCACGTCCGGCCTCGGCCCCACCATCGCGCAGGTCGGCGTCTACACGCCCGCCATCATGCTCGTCGGGTTCATCCCGATGCTGCTCGTCGTGTTCGGCTACCGGGAGCTCAACACGGCGATGCCGGACTCCGGCACCTCGTTCACGTGGGCGACCCGCGCGTTCGGGCCGTGGATCGGGTGGATGGGCGGATGGGGGCTCATCGCCGCGACCGTCCTCGTGCTCTCGAACCTCGCGGCCGTCGCCGTCGACTTCTTCTTCATCATGCTGGCGCAGATCTTCCAGAACCCAGAGCTCGCGGACCTGACGCGCGTGCTCTGGATCAACATCCCGATGACCGTCATCTTCACTGCCCTCGCCGCGTGGATCTCCTACCGCGGCGTCGAGTCGACGAAGAAGGTGCAGTACGTCCTCGTGGTCGTGCAGCTCATCGCCATCGTCTGGTTCATCATCGCGGCGTTCGTGCACGTCGGGAACGGCACCGCGTTCGACGCGACCCCCATCGAGCTGTCGTGGTTCAACCCGTTCGAGGTGGGCTCGCTCGCCGCGATCTCCGCCGGCGTCTCGCTGTCGATCTTCCTGTTCTGGGGCTGGGACACGGTCATCACGATGAACGAGGAGGCGAAGGACCCGGAGAAGACCCCTGGCCGTGCCTCCATGCTCACGATCTTCGTCATGGTCGCGATCTACGTGCTGATGACGCTCGCGGTCCTCGCCTACGCGGGCATCGGCGAGGAGGGCCTTGGCGCCGGCAACCCGGACAACCAGGAGAGCATCCTCGCCTCCCTCGCGGAGCCGATCATGGGCCCGTTCGCGCTGCTCATGACGGTCGCCGTCATGTTCAGCTCTGCGGCCTCGCTGCAGTCGACGATGGTGTCACCCTCTCGCACGCTCCTCGCCATGGGCCATTACGGGGCGCTGCCCAAGTCGTATGCCAGCGTGAGTCCCCGCTTCAAGTCGCCATCGGTGGCGACCATCGCCTCGGCGGCGGCCGCGATCGTCTTCTACATCGTGCTGCGGCTGCTCTCCGAGAACGCCCTCTGGGACACGATCGCGGCGCTCGGCCTCATGGTGTGCTTCTACTACGGCGTCACGGGGCTCGCGTGCGTCTGGTACTTCCGCCGCTCGCTGTTCTCCTCGACGCGGAACCTGTTCTTCCGGTTCCTCTTCCCGCTGCTCGGCGGGCTCGCGCTGCTCTACTTCTTCTTCGAGACCGCCAGGGCGTCGCTGTCGCCGTCGTTCGGCTCGGGCTCCGCGGTCTTCGCGACGAGCTACGACGCCGACGGCATCGCGCAGGACGGCATCGGTCTCGTGTTCGTGCTCGGGGTCGGCGTGCTCCTGCTCGGTGTCGTGCTCATGGTGGTGCAGTACCTCCGCAGCCCGGGGTTCTTCCGCGGCGAGACGATCAAGACGGGCGCGGATGGCGACGCGGAGCCTGCCCCGGCACTGCAGTAGCGCGGCTCGGCGCGGCCTCGGCCGCGCCGCTGTAGGCTGGCACGGTGAAGATCGCGCGCTTCGAATACCAGGGTCAGCTCACTTTCGGCATCCTCGACGAGGAGGAGAAGGTCTACGTCAAGCTGGCGGGTGACCCCCTCTACCTCGGCTACGAGACGCTCGACGAACGCATCCCGATCGACCAGGTGCAGCTGCAGTCGCCCGTGCTGCCGCGCTCGAAGGTGATCGGCTTCGGACGCAACTACGCGGAGCACGCGAACGAGCTCGGCAACGAGGCCGCCGAGGTGCCCATGATGTTCCTCAAGCCGAACACCTCGGTCATCGGCCCTCGCCACCCCATCGTGCTGCCGCCCCAGTCGGAGCGCGTCGACCACGAGGCGGAGCTCGCCGTCGTCATCGGCCAGGTCGCCCGCAACGTGCCGGCCGCCGACGCGGCTCAGGTCATCTTCGGCTACACGATCGCGAACGACGTCACGGCCCGTGACCTGCAGAAGAGCGACGGCCAGTGGGCTCGCGCGAAGGGCTTCGACTCGTTCTGCCCGCTCGGCCCGATCATCGAGACCGACTTCGACCCCTCGAAGGGCCGCATCACCGCTGAGGTCAACGGCGAGCTGCGCCAGGAGGGCGACCTCTCGCAGATGATCACGTCGGTCGCCAAGCTCGTCGAGTACGCGTCGAGCGTGTTCACGCTGCTGCCGGGCGACATCATCCTCACGGGCACGCCCGCGGGGGTCGGTCCGCTCGCGAAGGGCGACACGGTGACCTGCACGATCGAGGGCATCGGCTCGCTCTCCAACCCCGTCACCGCGCGCTAAGCGCTCGGTCGGGCAGAACCACCGCTGCCAGTCAGATGCGCCCCCTCGGCTTCCGAGAGGGCGCATCTGACTGGCAGCGTTCTGCGTGGGGGACTGGCAGCGTTCTGCGTGGGGGTGGGCCCCCGTCGCTAGCTCTTCGCGACCGCGGTCGCCGTGGCGAGCTGCTCGACGAGCATCGGGAGGAAGAACGGGATGGAGAGGGCGGTCGGCGAGATGGCCGCGCCGTTCTCCTCGCCCACGAGCGCTGCGACGGCGCCCTTGGAGACGGCGGGGATGAGCTTCGTGCGGTCCGAGGTCAGGAACGTCTGCAGCTGCTCCTCGGTCTCGGTCTGGGTGAAGACGACGTCCGCGTCGATCTTGTCGAGGTTCTCGCTGGAGACGGTCGTCGAGAACGTCGACTCCCCGGTTGCGAGTTCCGCGACGGATGGTGCGCTCGTGAAGCCGAGGTCGGTGAGCAGCTCGACGCGCGGGTCGTTCTCGAGGAGGAGGTAGAAGGTGTCCACATCCTCGGACGCGTAGGCGATCGTCGTGCCTTCGAACTCGGGATGCTCGGCGGCCTGATCGGCGACCTGCTGGTCGAGGTCGGCGAGGATCTCGTTGGCGTCCGCCTCGAGGCCGAGGGCCTTGCCGGTGTCGGTGATGACGTCACGCCACGGCGTCGACCAGATCGCTTCCTCGGGGGCGACGACGGGCACGCCGGCCGCGGTGACGGCGTCGTACTCCTCCTGCGTGAGCCCGGAGTAGGACGCGATGAACACGTCGGGGTCGGTGGCGAGCAGCGCCTCCACGGAGAGCTCGTAGGTGGCGTTGTCGAGGATGACGGGGGCTTCGCCGCCGAGCTCCTCGATCTTGTCGGAGACCCACGGCGCGATGCGGTCCTCGCCTCCGCCGTAGTCCATCGATGCCATGGCGACGGGGACGATGTCGAGCGCGAGGACCGCGTCGGTGACGCCCCAGCCCCACGTCGCGACGCGCGTCGGCGCCTCTTCGATCGTGGTGGTGCCGTACATGTGCTCGAAGGTGACGGGGAAGCTCGCGGCGTCGCCCGGTGCGGCGGCCGCGTCGCTCGTGTCGGTGGCGGCGGGGGCGCAGGCGCTGAGTGCGAGCGCCGTGACCGCCACCGCGGCGGCGGCGATCGGTCGGAGGGTGCGGTTCATGGGGTGGTTCCTTTCGTGCGGATGCGTGAAGAGCTGGGGGTGGAGAGGGGCTACTCGGGCTCGCTGCCCGTGTGGGCGCCTCCCGGGACGGGGACGATGAGGGGTGTTCTGGTGAGGGGGTCCGGCATGACAAGCGCGTCGAGGGCGAAGGCGTCGGCGACGACCTCCTTCGTGAGCACCTCGGTGGGGGAGCCGTTGGCGACGATGCGACCGTCGCGCATCACGATGAGCTCGTCGGCGTAGCGGGCCGCGAGGTTCAGCTCGTGCAGGACGACGACGATGGTGGTGCCCTCGCGCCGGTTGAGGCTCACGAGCAGGTCGAGGACCTCGAGCTGGTGGCTGAGGTCGAGGAACGTCGTGGGCTCGTCGAGGAGGAGCACCTTGGGGTTCTGCGCCAGGGACATGGCGATCCAGACGCGCTGCCGCTGCCCGCCGGACAGGTCGCCGACCGGTCGATCGGCGAGCTCCGCGACGCCGGTGCGGCGCATGGCCTCGTCGACGTGCGTCGTGTCGGCGGTTCCCCAGCGGTCGAAGAGTCCGCGGTGCGGGTGCCGGCCTCTCGAGACGAGCTCGGCGACCGTGAGTCCGTCGGGGGCGGTCGGATGCTGGGGGAGCATCCCGACGGTCTGCGCGAACCGGCGCCTGGGGATGCTGGCGGCGTCGACGTCGTCGAGCTGCACGCTGCCCGCGAGGGGCGAGGTGAGGCGCGCGAGCACGCCGAGGAGGGTGGACTTGCCGCAGGCGTTGGCGCCGATGATCATCGTGATGCGGCCCGGGGTGATGTCGAGGTCGAGTCCTTCGATGACGGTGCGGCCGGGGTAGCCGGCCGAGAGTCCGCGCGCGGAGAGGCGCGGCCCCGCTGGCGTTGCGGCGGTGGGGTCGACCCAGGCTGCGGGTGCTTGGTGGTCGCCGGTCACAGCTGGCGTCCTTTCGTCGAGGCGAGGAGCCAGAGCAGGAACACGGCGCCGACGGCCCCCGTGACGACTCCGACGGGCAGTGAGGTGTCCGGGATCGCGAACTGCGCGACGAGGTCGGCGCCCGTGAGGAGGGCGGCGCCCGTGATCGCGCTCGTCCCGACTCCGATGGAGCCGTGGCCGAGCAGGGACCTGGCGATGGCGGGTGCGCAGAGCGCGATGAACGAGATGGGCCCCGCGAAGGCGCACGTGACGGCGGTGAGCAGCACGGCGGAGACGACGGCGATCATCCGCACCCGGCTGGTGGTGACGCCGAGCCCGGCGGCCGTGGATGCGCCGAGCTGGGTGATCGGCAGCCAGCGCGCGGAGATGAGCACGGCGGGGAGGACGGCGACGGCGACGGCGGCGACCACGAGGAGGTGCCACCACGCGGTGGACGCGAGCGAGCCCGTGACCCAGAGCAGGGCGGCCTGAGCGAGCTCGACCTGGCTGCGGACCATGAGGTAGTTCATGATGGCGACGGTGAGGAACGAGATGCCGATGCCGGCGAGGATGAGCCGGAAGCCGGCCTCGCCTCGCCTGCCTGCCGCGAGGAGCAGGATGGCGGCGACCGCGAGCCCCCCGGCGAAGGCGGCGACCGCGAGGATCGGCCCGGTGACGCCGAAGACGAGGAGCAGGAACACGGCTGCGACGCTGCTGCCGCCGCTGATGCCGAGGAGGTCGGGGCTCGCGAGCGGGTTCCGGAGCACGCCCTGCAGGAGGGCGCCGGCGACGCCGAGGCAGGCGCCGACCAGGACGCCCATGAGCACGCGCGGGAGCCGAACCTGGAAGAGCACGTAGGACTCGAGGCGGTCGCCTCCCCCGAGCAGGGTGCGCGCGAGCTGCTCGAGGGTGAGCGGGTAGTCGCCGGTCGTGACGCCGAGGAGGACGACGGCGATCAGGGCCACCGTGACGCCGCCGACGACGAACCCGCGGCGCCGTCGGACGCGGGCTCGCACCGCCTCGAGCGGCGACTCGGAGCCGCGGAGGGGCGCTGCCGTGTTCTTCGGGAGGACATCGCGGGCGGTCACAGGGCCACCTGCTTGCGGCGGAGGACCAGCGCGATGAGCACCGGGGCCCCGACGAAGGCGACCACGACACCGGCCTGGACTTCCCCGGGCGGCGCGATGACGCGGCCGACGATGTCGGCGATGAGCAGCACCGCGCCGCCGAGGGGCGCCCCGATGAGGAGGAGGCGCCGGTAGTCGTCGCCGACCATCGCGCGCAGCGCGTGCGGCACGAGGAGCCCGATGAAGACGATGGGCCCGGCGATCGAGGTGGCCCCGCCGCAGAGCAGCACGGTCGCGAGGATGCCGAGCGCGCGCGTGCGCGGGACGTTCTGGCCGAGGCCTGCCGCGGTGTCGGCGCCGAGGGCGATGAGGTCGAGGCCGCGCGCGCTCGCGATGGCGATGATGCCGCCGATGAGCAGGGGGATCGCGACGACGGCGACGGTGTCGAGGCCGCGCGAGGTGAGGCCTCCGACCTGCCAGTAGCGGAAGACGTCGAGCGCCACGATGGAGGTGGTGAGGATGAGGGTCGTCACGGCGGTGAGGCCGGCGGTGACGGCGGCACCCGTGAGCGCGAGCTTCGCCGGATTGTCGCCGTCGGGGCCGCGTGTGCCGATGACGGCGACGACGACTGCGGCGACGGCAGCCCCAGCGAAGGCGAACCACACGAACCCGGTGGGTGCGGAGATGCTGAAGAACGTGATGGCGACGAGCACTGCGACGGAGGCTCCCGCGTTGATGCCGAGGAGCCCCGGGTCGGCGAGGGGGTTGCGCGTGATCCCCTGCATGAGGGTGCCGGCGACGGCGAGCGCCGCGCCGGCCAGGACGCCGATGAGGGTGCGGGGGATGCGCTGGTCCCTGACCACGGTGTGGTCGGCCAGGTCCGGGTTCGGCGCGAGCAGGGCATCCACGACCACGGATGGCGCGACGGTGCGGGCCCCCACGAGGAGGCTCACGATCACGGCGACCAGGAGCAGGGCGACCGCCCCGACGGCGACGAGGCGGACGCGGCGCGCGCGTGCGCCCGCGATCATTCCTGGTGCTCGGACTGGCCGAGTCGCCAGTACCCCATGAAGGCGACGCGCTTGCGGTCGACGCCGTTGGTGGTCACCAGGTGGCGGCGGAGGGTCTTTATGGTGGCGGCCTCGCCGGCCATCCACGCGTAGAACTCGCCTTCGCCGTCCTCTGGGCTGTCCCAGAGGAGGTCGACGTCCACGTCGATGTCGGCGATCTGCTGCGGGCGGGGGGCCGCGGCCTGTGCGAGCGCCTCGGGGGAGTCGAGGCACCACTGCTGCAGGGCTTGCGTCAGCCGGGTGCCGTGGGCGGCGCCGTCGCGGGGCAGCCAGGTGATGCGGAAGCTGGCGGGCACGTCGATGTGGATGATGTCGGCGCTCGTGGGCACCTCGAGGAGCGCATCCACCTCGCACCGGTCGCTGAGCGATTCGAGGATCGAGCCGATCGCGGGAACCGCTGTCTCGTCGCCCGCGAGCAGGAGGCGCTTGGCGGTGCCGGGATGCCAGTCAGCGCCGAGGTGCGACTGCTCGCTGCGCTGGTCGGGGCCGACGATGACGAGGTCGTCGCCCGGCTTCGCGTTCTCGGCCCATGCGCCCGCCGGACCCGCGCCGTGGTGCACGACGAAGTCGACGTCGATCTCGCGAGCTTCCGGGTCGACGCGGCGCACCGTGTAGGTGCGCAGGGGGCTGCGGCGTTCCGTGGGGGTCGTCCGCCAGCGTTCGTACCAGAGGCCGGCGTCGAGCACCTCCTCGTCGCGCTGCCCGAAGTCGCTGGTCGTGCCGTCCGCCATGGGGAGGATGAGCTTGATGCGCTGGTCGAGTCCGGTCGTGCCGAAGTACTCGAAGTCGTCGCATGTGAAGGTCACCCGAGTGAAAGCGGGAGCGAGGCGCTGCACTGCTCTGACCTCGGCGCAGTATGGCCGGTAGGCGGGGCGGGTCTGAACGGCAGTGGAAGCACTCACTGAGCAAAGATAAGCCTTGCCTTACCCCTGAGTCCAGTTCTGGAGACGATCTTCGGCTCCCACTTGCGTGCTGCTTTCGGGTTTCATACGATGTGTGCAGTTAGTGCAACTGCGTTGCAACATATGCAACACATTCCCAACGAAGTGGATGGAACCCCGATGAAGCGACGTCCTTCGAAACTGGCGCCCCTCGCGCTGCTCGCCGCCGCGGCGACCGTGCTCTCCCTCTCCGGCTGCGCGAACCGCGCGGGCGGAACCGCAGGTGGCGAGGAGTTTCCCTCGCAAGCCATCACGTTCTACACGCCGACGCAGGCCGGAGGTGCGACCGACCTCACCGCCCGCACCCTCGCGACGCAGCTCGAGTCCGAGCTGGGGCAGTCGATCGTCGTCGACAACCGGCCCGGCGGTGCTGGCTCCGTCGGCATGCAGCACGTCGCCGGCCTCGCGGCTGACGGCTACTCGATCATGGTCTTCCCCGTCGAGGTGAGCATGCTCGGCCACCAGGGGTACGACATCGACCCGGCCAGCTACGACTTCCTCGGCATCGTCAACGAGCAGCCGGGCACGATCGCGGTCCCCGCGGACAGCCCCTACCAGACGCTCGAGGAGCTCGTCGCCGCCGCGGCGGCGAGCCCGGGCAGCGTCACGATCTCCAACGCCGGCCCCGGCTCGATCTGGGAGGCCGGGGCGACCGAGCTCGGCAACGTCGCCGGTGTCGAGTTCCAGGGCGTGCCCTTCGACGGCGGCGCCCCCGCGGTCACGGCAGCTGTCGGCGGCCAGGTCGACGCAGTCGTCGCCGGCATCGGCGAGACCGCTCCCGCCGACGAGGACGGGCGACTCCGCGTGCTCGCCGTCTTCACCGAGGAACGCGCCCCCGCGCTGCCGGACGTGCCGACGGCGGGCGAGCAGGGCTACGACGTCGTCATCGGCAGCTGGGCCGCCGTGGGCGCGCCGACCGGGCTCGACCCCGCGGTCAAGGAGTCGCTGCAGGCGGCGCTCGAGACCGCGGCCGGCAGCTCCGAGTACGTCGAGCTCATCGAATCGGGCGGCAACATCCCCGTGTTCATCCCCGGCGACGAGGCGACCGACTTCGTGAAGGCCGAGAACGAGCGCTTCGCAGAGCTGTTCGGCGAGTAGAGGCGTGACCGTCATGGACAGATCAGTCGAGGCGAACCCTCTCGACGTGGCGCTCGGCGTCGACGAGGAGACCTCCGAGTCCCGGCCCGTCAGCCGGCGGCGGGACATGCTCATCGCGGCGGGTGTGATCGCCGTCGGCGGAGCATCCATCGCCCTGGCCGTCGCCGTCGTCCCGGCGACGGGCGGCGACCCGTTCGGCCCGCGCTGGTGGCCGACCGTGCTCGGCGGGGCCATCGTGCTCCTCGGGGCGCTGCTCATCGGGGTCGCCATCCGCAAGCCGGATGCGCCGAGCGAGGACGCCCCCACGAAGCGCGGCATCTCGCGGGTGCTCCTCATGCTCGCGGCCATCGCCGCCTACGGTGTCGCCTGGTACTTCCTCCACTTCGTGATCGTCACGCTGCTCCTCGCCGCCGGACTCACGTTCGTGCTCGGCGGCCGCGGCTGGCGTGACCTCTTGCTGTTCCCGGTCATCGTGACGGTTGTGCTCTACGGGGTCTTCGGGCTCCTCCTGGGGGTGCCGCTGTGAACGGCATCACGGAAGGGCTCGGCGCGCTCCTCGACCCCACGATCGCGCTGTGCCTCATCATCGGGGTGCTCCTCGGCACGCTCGTGGGCGCCATCCCCGGCGTCACGGCCACGATGGCCGTCGCGCTCGCGGCCGGCTTCACCCTCACCCTCGAGCCCCTCCAGGGTCTCGCGGTGCTGCTCTCCATCTACATCGCCGCGCAGTTCGGCGATCGGGTGCCGTCGATCCTCATCAACACGCCTGGCACCCCCGCCTCGATCGCGACGACCTTCGACGGGTACCCCCTCGCGAAGCAGGGCAAGGCCGGCATCGCGCTGACGAGCTCCGCGCTCGTCTCTGCCGTCGGCTCCTTCGCCGGGATCCTCATCCTGCTGTTCCTCGCGCAGCCCATCTCGGGCTTCGCGCTGAGCTTCGGGCCGATCGAGATGTTCGCGCTCGTCGTGTTCGGGCTCACCATGATGATCGGCGTCTCCGGCGACCGCGTCATGAAGGGCCTCGCGGCCGGAGCGTTCGGCCTGTGGCTCGGGACGATCGGCAACGACCCCATCTCGGGCGACCAGCGCTTCACGTTCGGCATCCCGGAGCTCTCGAGCGGCGTGCCGTTCATCGCCGCCATCATCGGCCTCTTCGGCATCGCCGAGGTCTTCAACCAGGTCATCTCCGCCAAGAGGGGGCCCGAGCCGCAGCCGATCACGCAGCTCGGCAAATGGTGGCCGAACAAGGCGGAACGCAAGCTGCTGCGCAAGCCGACGGCCATCGGCACGGGAATCGGCGCCGTCGTCGGCGTCATCCCCGCGGCTGGCGGCGACATCGCCGGCGTCATCGCTTGGGACCAGGCGCGTCGCGCCTCCAAGACCCCGGAGAAGTTCGGGAAGGGCGCACTCGAGGGAGTCGCGGCCGCCGACAGCTCGAGCACCGCGACGATGGGCGGATCGGTCACGACGACCCTGTCGCTCGGCGTGCCAGGCGACTCGGTCATGGCCGTCATGCTCGGCTCCATGATCGTGTGGGGGCTCCAGCCGGGGCCGAGCCTGTTCGCGAACCGCCCCGATCTCGTCTTCAGCCTCTCCGCGATCATGCTCATCGCCACCGTGCTGGCGCTGGCCCTCGCGCTCGTGCGCATGCGCGGCGTCGTCAAGCTGCTCGCCATGCCGAAGCGCTACCTCTCGGTTGTCATCGTCACCTTCTGCATGGTCGGCACCTTCGCCGTCTCCAACTCGGTGTTCGACGTCGTGCTCATGTTCGCCTTCGGGCTCCTCGGGCTCGCGATGCGACGCTTCGGCTTCCCGCCGGGGCCCCTCGTGCTCGGCCTCATCCTCGGGCCGCTCGCGGAAGGCAACCTCCGGCGTGCACTCCTCATCGACGGCTACGGAGCGGTCTTCACGAGCCCCATCGCGCTGACGCTCATCATCCTGAGCATCCTCGCCGTTCTCGCCCCGCGCATCCGCGCCCTGCTGAAAGGACGGTCGACGCGTGAGCGCACCGAAGAGCCCATTCTCAAGTAGCGCCGTGCTCGCGAACGGCCCGCGCGCCGGTCGCGTGCTGTGCCTGGGCGAGACCATGGCCATGGTCACGCCGACCCACGTCGCCCCGCTCAGGGAAGCCGTGAGCTTCGCCGTCAAGGCCGGGGGCGCGGAGTCGACGGTCGCCATGTACCTCGCCGACTCCGGCGTCCCCTCCAGCTGGGTGAGCTGGCTCGGCGACGACCCACTCGGGTGGCGCCTCCTCGACGAGGTGCGCGCGAGCGGCGTCGACGTCGCAGGCGTCCAGCTCGTGCCGGGGGCGCCCACCGGCGTCTACTTCAAGGATCCTGGCGACGGGGAGACCACCGTCTACTACTACCGGTCCGGTTCGGCCGCTTCGCGGATGGATGCGACCGTGCTCGCCCAGCTCGACTGGGAGGGCGTCGCCGCCCTCCATGTGACGGGCATCACCGCCGGCCTCTCGGCAAGCTGCTCGGCGATGCTCGAAGCCGTCATGCTCGAGGCGCGGCGGCGCGCCATCACCGTGTCGTTCGACGTGAACTACCGGCCCGGGCTCTGGAGCATCGAAGCCGCGGGGCCGCGACTCGCGGCGCTCGCAGCGCTCGCGGACCTCGTGTTCGTGGGCCGTGACGAGGCAGAGACGCTGTGGGGCGAGGGCCACCCGGCGACGCTCCACTCGCGGCTCGGGCTGCCCGGCAGCCTCGTCGTGAAGGACGGCAGCGTCGGCGCAACCGAGGTCACTGTCGTCGACGGCAGCGTGTCCTCGGCGTTCGTGCCAGCGCATCCCGTCGACGTCGTCGAAGCCGTCGGGGCGGGCGATGCCTTCACCGCCGGCTACCTCGGTGCGATGCTTGGCGGCGAGCCCGTCGATGCGTGCTTGAACCGAGGGCACGGGCTCGCCGCCCGAACCCTCGGCAGCACACACGACTTCGTCCCGGCCTGATCGGAGTCCCACCATGTCCCAGAGCATCCACCGCGCAGCAGAGATCCTCGAGTACGTGAGCCTCGCGCCGCGCACCCAGTCGGAGATCGCCGCCAAGCTCGGCGTGCACCGATCGACGGCACTGCGGATGCTGCAGACGCTCACCGAGACCGGGCTCACCCGCCGTCACGCGGACAGCAGGTATGGGGTCGGATACCGGCTGAGCGGTCTCGCCCGGGCGGCCAGCGACCAGTTCGACCTGCGCAACATCGCCCGCCCCGTGCTGCAGGAGCTCGGCAGGGACTGCACGCACACCGTGCACCTCGCCGTCCTCGAGGGTGACCGCATCGTCTACGCCGACAAGATCGAGCAGCCTGGGATGGTCAGGCTCTACTCCCAGATCGGGCAGCCGGTGCTCCTGCACACGGCGGGCGTCAGCAAGGCCATCCTCGCCCAGCAGGACGTTGAGAAGACCGACCGGATGCTCGAGGGCTACGAGTACACGCCATACACCGACAACACGATCGTCTCGCGCGCCGCCCTCGACGCCGAGCTCGAACGCACCCGCGAACGCGGCTGGGCCGTCGACGATGCCGAGTACGAGAACTTCATCAACTGCATCGCCATGCCCATCCGCGATTCGAGCGACACGGTCGTCGCGGCCGTGTCCATCACCGCACTCAAGGCGAGTGCCGACCTCGACGCGCTCGCCGAATGGCAGCCGCGACTCGACGACGTCGTCCTCGCCATCTCCCACGACCTCGGCTGGAGACCACATGACTGACACCTTCGACACCATGTTCGCCGGATCGCCCGTCATGGCGATCCTGCGCGGCTACACCCCGGAGCGCAGCGTCGAGCTCGCGAACCTCGCCTGGTCGCTCGGCATCTCGAGCGTCGAGGTGCCCATCCAGAACGATGCGGCGCTCGACGCGCTCCGCGCCGTCGTCCGCGCCGCCGAGCCCGGCGGACACGCGGTCGGCGCCGGCACCGTCGTCTCGCTCGACCACGTCGACCAGGCCAAGCAGGCCGGAGCCACGTTCACCGTCGCACCCGGCCTCGACCCCGCCGTCATCGAGGCGGCCCAGGCCGCGGGCCTCGCCCCGCTGCCCGGTGTGGCCAGCGGGACCGACATCCAGCTCGCGAAGGCGCTCGGCCTGACCTGGGTCAAGGCGTTCCCCGCCAGCGTGCTCGGCGCCGACTGGTTCTCGGCCATGCGAGGGCCGTTCCCCGAGATGCGTCTTGTCGCTACGGGCGGCATCAACGCTTCCAATGCGGGGGAGTACCTCTCGGCAGGAGCCGACGTCGTCGCCGTCGGCAGTGCGCTCGAGGACGAAGCGCAGCTGCCCCTCCTCTCCGCGCTCCGCGCATCCGCTCCCGCGCGCTGACGCTGCCGCGCATCCACAACCTCCTCTGACAGAAAGGGCTCCCATGACCGCCCAGCTCACCCCCCGCTACAGCCCAGCAGCCGACCGCTACGAGCGGATGCAGTATCGCCGTGTCGGCCGCAGCGGACTGCAGCTGCCCGCGATCTCGTTCGGCACCTGGCACGGCTTCGGCGACGACACCCCCCTCGCGAAGCAGCGTGAGCTGCTGCGGCACGCATTCGACCTCGGCATCATGCACTTCGACATCGCGAACGGCTACGGCCCGCCCTTCGGCTCGACCGAGGCGAACGTCGGCCGGATCCTGCGCGAGGACTTCGCGGGCCTGCGCGACGAGCTCGTGCTGTCGACGAAGGCCGGATACCCCGTTTTCCCAGGCCCGAACGGCTCGGGCGGCGGCCGCAAGCACCTGCTCGGGAGCCTCGAGAACAGCCTTCGCCTGCTCGGCACCGACTACGTCGACATCTTCTACAGCCACCGGTTCGACCCCGAGACGCCCCTCGAGGAGACGGCGGCCGCGCTCGATGCGATCGTGCGCAGCGGGAAGGCCCGCTACGTCGGCGTCTCCTCCTACTCCGCGGAGCGCACCGAGGAGGTCGCCGGCCTCCTGCGCGAGCTCGGCACGCCGCTGCTCATCTCGCAGCCGTCGTACTCCCTCCTGAACCGCTGGATCGAGGACGGCGAGCCGTCGGTGCTCGAAGCCAACGCGACGGCCGGGGCTGGCGTCATCGCGTTCTCCGGCCTCGCCCAGGGGCTGCTGACGAACAAGTACCTCGGGGGAGTGCCGGAGGGGTCGCGGGCGACGCAGGGCAAGACGCTGCGCGACGGGATGCTCAGCGACGAGAACCTCGAGCGGGTGCGCGCCCTCAACGCGATCGCGGAGCGTCGCGGGCAGACGCTCGCGCAGCTCGCGATCGCCTGGGTGCTGCGCGACGAGCGGATCACGTCCGCCCTCATCGGGGCGTCCCGCACCTCGCAGCTCGACGACCTCGTCAGGTGCCTCGACGCGGCGCCGTTCACCGACGCCGAGCTCGCAGAGATCGACACGTACGCCGTCGACGGCGGCATCAACATCTGGACGGCGTCGTCGGATGCCTGACGCGCCAGCGCAGGAGCGGTTGCAAGAGCAGGCGGGCGACACCGCGGCCGTCGCCGTCGCCGTCGCCCCCGCGGTCGCGGATCTCGCGCGCATCCGTGCCGAAGAGGCCGAGCTCGTCTTCACCAGGTTCTCGCGCGATGATGCGTGGCGGCTCGGCTCCCGGATGCGCGAGGCGGCGGCGGCTCGTTCGCTGCCCGTGGTCATCGGCATCGTCGTCGGACAGCAGCGGGTCTTCCACGCCGCACTCGACGGCGCTGTGCCGGACAACGACGCGTGGCTCGAGCGGAAGACACGCGCGGTGCTGCACTTCGAGCAGTCATCGCTCGGCGTCGGTGCGCTGTTCCGCTCGCTGGGACGCGTCTACGAGCAGGAGTCGCGACTCGACCCCGACGAGGTCGCCGCGAACGGCGGCGTGTTCCCCGTTCGCATCGACGGGATCGGTGTCGTCGGCGCGGTCGGCATCTCGGGGCTGCCGCAGGTCGAGGACCATGCGTTTGTCGTCGAGCAGCTGCGGGAGTTCCTGGCCGAGGCGTAGCGCACGCTCATCTGCCGCACCCGCCGCGCGCATCCGCCGCCACGCCGGGGGCTTGAGGCGGCGGCGGCGCGCTCGATATCCTGGTCGGCTGCGACGCCGCAGCTTCATCGCACCAACAGGAAGCACTTCGATGTCGCCCGACACCACCGTTCCCGACTCCGCCGGCCCCGAAGCTGCGGCTGCCCAAGATGTCGCCGCCTCGGATTCCGCCAAGCCGACCCCCGCCGCCCCGGCTGGCTTCAGCGCGGAGCCCCTGCGCATCCCGTCTTCGCTCGACGATGTCGCGGCAGCGGCGTTCCACGAGATGACGGCCCTGCGCAACGCCGTCACGAGGGACACGTACCGCAACGACGACTTCGTGCTGCCCGCGGAGGTGCTGCTGCCGGGGTACGAGCCGAGCGAGTACGAGCGTCGGGACGGGCGCCTCATCCGCGAGCACGGTCGGCTCGTGGGGCGTGTGCTCTTCGACTTCCCGCTCACCGAAGACGTCGAGATGGCGAAGATGATGCTCGAGATCCACCCGGATGCGCGGGGCCGCGGCCTCGGGGCGGCCGCGTACCAGGTCGGGGAGCTGGCGGTGCGAGATGCGGGTCGCTCGGAGATCCGCACGTGGGTGGTGCACCGGGAGGTGGCTGGGCCGCGCATCCCATCGCCGAGCGGTGTCGGGGACATCCCGGCGCTGGATCCGGCCGCGCAGATGCTGCTGCGACGAGGGTTCGAGCTCGGTCAGGTCGAGCGCATGAGCGTGCTCGGGCTGGGCGCCGAGCACGACGCCGGCCTGCGCGCGCTGCGCGATGGCGCCAGGGAGGCCGCGGGCGCCGACTATCGCTGCGTGTCGTGGTCGTACCCGACGCCGGACGAGTTCATCGACGGCTACGCGGCGCTGAAGGCGCGCATGAGCACGGACGCCCCGCAGGGCGACCTCGTCGAAGACGAGCAGGAGTGGGACGCGAGGCGTGTGCGCGAGGAGCTCGAGGCGACGGCGATCGCCCGCCGCGATAGCGTGCTCGTGGGGGCCGTCCAGCATATTCCGACCGGGGAACTGGTGGCCTTCAGCGAGCTGCAGCGGATGGACGACGGCACGAGGCGAGCCGACCAGGAGGACACGCTCGTGCTGCGCGAGCATCGCGGCAACCGGCTCGGGATGCTCGTGAAGGCGGAGAACCTGCTCGCCTGGAGGGCGATGCACCCCGACGTCGAGCGGGTCTATACGTACAACGCCGAGGAGAACCGCCCGATGCTGAACGTCAACGAGGCGCTCGGCTTCCGGCCCTTCGTCAGCGAGGGCGCCTGGCGGAAGGTGCTCGTCTGAGTCGAGCCGCGCCCACTCGGTGACCCGCGCCGCCCCGGTAGGCTGGGGGTCTCATGACTGCATCCTCTTCTTCGCTTGTGACCACCGCTACGGGCAGCGATGTCCGTGTCCGCTTCTGCCCTTCGCCGACGGGGACCCCGCACGTCGGGCTCATCCGCACCGCCCTCTTCAACTGGGCCTACGCGAAGCACACCGGGGGCACGTTCGTGTTCCGCATCGAGGACACGGATGCTGAGCGCGACTCCGAGGAGAGCTACCAGCAGATCATCGACGGGCTCGGCTGGCTCGGGCTCGGCTGGGACGAGGGCGTGAACGTCGGCGGGCCGCACGAGCCGTACCGTCAGTCGCAGCGCACCGACATCTACCTCGACGTCATCCAGAAGCTCCGCGACGGCGGCCACCTGTACGAGTCGTTCGCGACGGGTGAGGAGATCGAGGCGCGCAACGTGGCCGCCGGTCGCGACCCGAAGATGGGGTACGACAACTACGAACGCGACCTGTCGGCCGACGAGATCGCTCGCCTCAAGGCTGAGGGCCGCGAGCCGGCGCTGCGCCTTCGAGTGCCGGACACCGACCTCTCGTTCGACGACCTCGTGCGCGGCGAGATCACCTTCAAGGCCGGGTCGTTCCCCGACTTCGTGCTCGTGCGACCCAACGGCAAGCCGCTCTACACGCTCGTGAACCCCGTCGACGACGCCCTCATGGGCATCACGCACGTGCTCCGCGGCGAGGACCTGCTCTCCTCGACGCCCCGCCAGATCGCGCTCTACCACGCGCTCATCGACGTGGGAGTCGCCGAGTTCATCCCGCGCTTCGGGCACCTGCCGTACGTCATGGGCGAGGGCAACAAGAAGCTCTCCAAGCGCGACCCTGAGTCGAACCTCTTCCACCACCGCGACCGCGGATTCCTGCCGGAGGGGCTCCTCAACTACCTGTCCCTGCTCGGCTGGTCGATCGCCGCGGACCGCGACGTGTTCACGATGGACGAGATGGTCGTCGCGTTCGACGTCGAGGACGTCAACCCGAACCCCGCGCGCTTCGACCTCACCAAGGCCGAGGCCATCAACGGCGAGCACATGCGGCTCCTGGGTGCCGACGACTTCGCGCACCGCCTCGTCGCGCCGCTGCAGCTCGCCGGCGTGCTCCCGCTCGAGCCGACGGATGCGCAGCTCGCGCTCCTCGGGCGTGCGGCGCCGCACGTCCAGGAGCGCATGCAGCTCCTCGGCGAGGCTCCCGAGATGCTCGGTTTCCTCTTCGTGGATGCCGCCGACCTCGTGGTCGAGGACACGGCCGTCGGCTCCCTCAAGGGTGACGTGACGGGTGTGCTCGACGCCTCCATCGCTGCTCTCGACGCGCTCGAGGCGCCAGAGGCATGGACCACCGAGAACATCGAGGCCGCCCTCCGTGGAGCCCTCATCGAGGGGCTCGGCCTCAAGCCGCGCGTCGCGTTCGGCCCGATCCGCGTGGCCGTCTCCGGCCGCAAGGTCTCCCCGCCGCTCTTCGAGTCGCTGGAGCTGCTGGGCCGCGAGCAGTCGCTCGCCCGCATGCGCTCGCTCGTCTCGCGCCTCGCCGCGTAGCCGCGCCGCGCCGCGTCCGCGCCGCGCCGCCGCCGCTCGGCCGCTCGGCTCGGCTCTCTGCCTCGGCTCGGCGCTCCGCGCTCTGCCTCGGCTCCGCTATTCGTTTCGGGATGGGTAACGCGCTTCCGGATGGGTTCTTTCCCATCCGGAAGCGCGTTACCCATCCCGAGACTCGTTTGTGGGGGGAGTGGGCTCGCGTAGGCCACGCAGCGGTTCAGGCTGTCTTTCGCCTCACGCCGTGCGTTCGGCTCTGCCTCGAGCATCCGCCTCTCGTTTCGGGATGGGTAGCGCGCTTCCGGGTGGGTTCTTTCCCATCTCGAGGCGCGTTACCCATCCCGAGACTCGTTTGTGGGGGAGTGGGCTTGCACGCACGGCTCCGCGTCGAGCCGCGCTTGGTGGCGTAGCCCGCGTTGCGGCTCCGCTCCGCCCCCGCGTACCGCTGGCCGCGCCTCCGCGCTTCGTCTCGGGATGGGGAGCGCGCTTCCGGATGGGTTCTTTCCCATCCGGAAGCGCGTTCCCCATCCCGAGACTCGTTTGTGGGGGAGTGGGCTCGCTCGCGGGGGAGTTGGCACGCACGCGGCGCTCGCGGGGATGCTCGGCGACTCGCGCCGCCCTCGCACGTCGCGACGGGTGAGGCTAACCTAAGAGGATGCCCGCCGTCCTGAGCTGGTGGGCGCGAGACTCCGGGAGGACCGCATGACCGAGGCGTTGGGCACGCACTATGACGTCGTCGTCATCGGGGGTGGCCCTGCCGGGCTGCAGGCCGCGCTGATCCTCGCGCGGCACCGCTACTCGACCCTGGTGCTCGACGGCAACCGACCCCGCCACTCGGCGACGCTGGAAGCCCACGGGTTCCTGACCCGCGACCACACTCCTCCGAACGAGCTGCGCAGGCTCGGCCGCGAAGACGTGGAGGCCTACGAGGATGCCGAGATCCAGTTCGCCCAGGTCACGCGCGTCCGCGCGCTCACCGAGGAGGAGGTCGTCGGCGCGGAGGTGTCGCAGGGGCCGGCATTCGAGGGCTCGTTCGGCTTCGTCGCCGGTGGGGTGGCGGGCGCTGGGGGTCAGCCGACGACCGCCGACCCACGTGAGATCGCGTCGCGTCGCCGCGACGGCGTGCGGGTTCCGTACCGCTTCGCGGTCGAGGCGAAGGGCGTGCGCGGCACGCCCGCACGAGCCGTGTTCGCACGCTCGGTCGTCTTCGCGACGGGCCTCACCGAGGTGCTGCCCGCCCTGCCCATGCTGCGCGCGTTCTACGGTACGAGCATCCACAGCTGCGTCGAGTGCGACGGATGGACGCAGCGCGACCGCCGAGTCTCGGTCATCGCGGCACCCGGCGTCACCGACCTGTACGAGCGGGCGGTGCAGCTCACACGCTTCACCGGAGCGCTCACGGTCTTCGCGGCCGAGGGGCAGCTCGCCGAGCTGCAGGAGCTCGACCTCGTCGAACGCGGCGTGGTCGTCGAGACGCGTGACGTCGTCGACGTCGAGGGCGGACCGGGTGGCGTGACGGGCGTTGCGCTCGCCGACGGCGACGTCGTGACGGCCGAGGCCGTGTTCGTGCGGCCCGATTACGTCGCGAAGCTCGACTTCGCGAGCGAGCTCGGCATCGAGTTCGACGGCTCCGGCCTCGTGGCGGCGGATGCGCAGGGCCGCACGAGCGTGCCCGGCATCTACGCGACGGGCGAGCTGACGGGCCCGGGGCCGCAGATGCTCATCGTCGCCGCGGGCAACGGGGCACAGACCGGCATGGCGGTCGACCGGGACCTGCTGGGCCTCTGAGTCGAGGGCGCGACGGGCGCGACCCGGTCGTTCGACGCGCTGATTTGTCCAGCCTCCGGGAGTGCGCTATGCTCTCTGAGGCGCTTCGGTGCCAGTGGGGTATGGTGTAATTGGCAACACGGAGGTTTCTGGTACCTTTGTTCTTGGTTCGAGTCCAGGTACCCCAGCAAATGTGAACACCACAGATGTGAACATGACGAAAAGGCCCCGCTGAGCGGGGCCTTTCGTGTATCTCCTCGGCACGCGCTGTATGTCTTCGGCCACGCGCTGCAGCTCTTCAGCCACGCGGTAGAGCCCAGCCGGCAAGCGCAGCCCAGCCCAGCCCAGCGCAGCACGGCCGCCCGGACGCTACCCCGAGACGCTGCCGGCCGGCACCAATGCCTCGGCGCCCGCATCGGCACTCGCACTCGCGCCTGCCCCTGCTCCTGCGCCCGCACCTGTTTGCGCATCCGCGTCCGCCTCGTCCAGCGGCTCGGCCGCGGGCATCAGGCGCGCGTAGTCGCCGAATGCGTCGATCTTCGCGCCCTGTTCGTGGAGGAGCGCCGTGAGCCGCTCGATCTGCTCGACCTCGAGCGGGCGGCGCCTGGCGCGCTCGCGCCGCGTGAGGAGGTCGAGGAACTGGGCCTCGTCGGCGACGACGGCCGTGCGGTCGGCTGATGGCGTGAGCGTGGCGGCATCGGTGTAGACGGTCGCGGTGGCGTTCGAGTAGAAGACGCAGGTGTCGACGGCGATGGACTCGCCGAGGGTCTGCTCGCTCAGACCCGCGAGGTGCGTCGCATGGGCGAGCGCCTGGCTGCGCGGTGCTGACTGCCCGAGGTGCGTCAGCACCCGGAGGGAGCTCTCCGCGGCGCCGCCGTGCGGGGCGGTGCTGTCTGGGGTGGTGGCGGCGCCGCTCGTGATCTGCAGGGCGAACGGTGGACGCAGCGCCACATCGTCGACGAGGTTGCCGAAGGCCGGCTGCGCCTCGCTGGGCCGGACCCCGTCGAAGATGACGCCGTCCCAGGTCCTGTGGTCGATGAGGAGGGCGCCCGCGTCGGTGAGCAGCACGTGGTCGAGCTGGATGACATGGCGGTTGGTGCTCATGCCCTCCTGGATGAGGATGAACGTGCGGGTCGCGAGCACGCCGTTCAGCCCGAGTGTCTCGCTGGCCCGCAGGATCGCCTCCCGGGACACGAGTTCTGTCTCGATCGAACGCCTGGCGCGTTCCTTGAGGAAGTCGACGAGCATCCGCCGGTCTTGGAACGCGGCCTCGTGCTGGAGTGCGAGGCGCTCAAGGCGCGCCTCAGCATCTTCCTGCAGCTCCTGCTTCTGCTGCCGGAGCTCCGCGTGGGCGCGCTCGGCCTCGGCGGTGAGCGCCTGCCGCTCGACCTCGGCGGCGTTCTGCCGCTCGTCGAGCGTCGCCCGCCAGCGCCTGTTCGCGCGCATCCGAACCACGAGCGCGATGATGACTGCAACCGTCGCCCCGAGCACAAAGCTCAGCGCAACCCACCCCTGAATCTCCATCCGCCCAGTACAGCACCGGCCACCGACATCGCCGGGAGTGGCGACCGGCACGTCGGCCCGCGATGCCGAAACGGGGAGTTCGACGGGGAGTTTGCCCGCGAATCCCCGGGGCGAGGCGGCGAGGAGCACTTCACTAGGCTGGCGTGACCCCGATCTCCCCCTTCGAGAGGATCCACCGTGCGAGTACTTGTCACCAGTTCCCGGAACACGTTTGCGCTCGACATCATCCGCAAGCTCGGCAGCACGGGCCACACGGTGTTCGCGAGCGACACGTACGAGGGGGCCATCGGCAGCCACTCGAGGTACCTCGCGGGGCATTTCGTGACGAACTCGCCGCGCGCCAAGACGGACGAGTTCATCGCCGACGTCGCGAAGATCGCGGCAGAGCAGCACATCGAGGTCGTCATCCCGACGTTCGAGGAAGCCTTCTACCTCGCAGCCCGCGGCCACGAGCTCCCGGACGGCACGAGCGTGTTCACGGGCGGATTCGAGCAGCTCGCGCGCCTGCACGACAAGGCCAGCTTCAAGCGGCTCGCGCAGGAGGCAGGCGTGCCGGTGCCCGAGACGATCGTCGCGACGAGCCACGAGGAGCTGCTCGCGGCCATCGACGCGTACCCGAAGTTCTTCGCTCGCGCCGCGTTCTCGCGTGGCGGCGTCGGGCTCCTCACCAACACGGGTCCGCTCGCGGGCAAGATGTCGGTCGACGAGGCCGCGCCGACGCCCGACCAGCCGTGGCTCGTGCAGCCCTTCGTGGACGGC
Organism: Pseudoclavibacter sp. VKM Ac-2888; assembly: GCF_015351285.1. Lineage (NCBI taxonomy): Bacteria > Bacillati > Actinomycetota > Actinomycetes > Micrococcales > Microbacteriaceae > Pseudoclavibacter > Pseudoclavibacter sp. VKM Ac-2888. The sequence goes on along the minus strand of NZ_JADKSM010000003.1, from coordinate 98,357 downwards.
CCCATGATCTGCACCTACAGCATCGTCGTCGACGGCCGTGTCACGGCGCACTGCACGTACCGCGCACCCGAGCAGTGGGCGCACAGCACGGGCATCTCGTTCCTCGCGATTGACAGCACGGAGACGCTCGACTACACGCAGCGGCTCGTCGACACCCTCGACCCGAACTACACGGGCCAGCTGTCGTTCGACTTCGTCGACAACGATGGCGGGCTCTTCGCGATCGAATGCAACCCGCGCCCCACCAGCGGTGTCATCCTGCTCGAAGCCGACGAGGTCTCGGCCGCCTTCCAGGGCACGAACTCCGAGCCGTTCGTCGTGGCGCCTGGCGTCGAACGTCAGGTGAAGCTGGCGGTGCTGGCGGATGCGTTCGCCGAGCCCATCAAGCACCTCCCGAAGTCGCTCCACGACCTGCTGCACGTGCGCGACATCGGTGCGGGCTGGCACGACGAGCTCGCGATGCTGTGGAGCCCCGCGACGATCGTGCACGGTGCGCAGCTCACCCACGGTGAGCGCAAGGAGCTGCTCGCCGCGCTCGGCGACGACATCGTCTGGAATGGGGAGCCGATCGACGGGATGCTCCCCGAGGATCTCGTCGCGCTCGAGGCCGTGCACGAGCAGCGCGTCTGAGCACCGCCGGACCCCTGCTCAACCCCGCCGAGCCCGGCTGAGCACAGCTGAGCCCCGTTGAACGAGACTCCGCCCCGCATCCATCGTGGATGCGGGGCGGAGTCGTTCGAGATCTGCTGGAGTCGCAGCTCAGGCGATCGCGCGGTAGTGGAAGTAGTACCCGTTGTCGGTGAAGCCACCCTGCTGCGGGTAGTACGTGCATCCCTGGCTGATCTTCGTCCAGGAGGAGATGTACGTGATCTTGGCCGCCTCGCACTCGCTCACCGTCGAGAACGGCCCGACGCTCATGTTGGCGGTGGCTGCCTGCGCGGCGGTCGCCCCGCCGAACATGAGGCCGCCCGCGACGACGGCACCGGCGATGACAGTGGACACTCGCTTCTTGAATTGAACCATGTCCCGACCCTAGGCACGGGGCTTGAGTGGTGCCTCCGTCATCCTGGGACACCCGTGCGAAGGGGTTGCGGAGACGTCGTCACTGTGGGTTGTTCGCCGAGTCGAGCGCCGCGCGCCGCTCGTGACGATGCTCGCGGATCGACAGGTACACGCGGTGCGCGAAGATCACGAACGCGAGCCAGGCCGCGCCGAGCACCCAGCCGGCGAGCACATCCGTGAACCAGTGGTGCCCGAGATACACCCGCGAGATCCCGACCGTGATCGCGAAGACCACGGCGCCGAGCGCGATCAGCACCCGTGCGCGCTTGGTCTGTCTGCGCAGGATGAGCAGGTACGCGATGACCCCGACGACTGCCACCGCGTTGAGGGTGTGCCCGCTGGGGAACGACGCCGAGTGCTCGTACGGCGGCACGGCTTCCGCTTGGTCCGGGCGGACCCGGCCGATGAGGTTCTTCCCCGCGACCGTCATGAGCAGCGACCCGCCGCCCGCGGCGACGATGAGGATCACGGGCGTCCAGGAGCGGCGCCGGATGGAGAGGATGAGGAGCGCGGCGACGGCGATGATGGGCATGCCGATCTGCCCGGCGATGTCGGTGTACGCCGTGATGAGCATGTCGGCGAGCGGCGCTCGCAGGGTGATGGCGTAGTCGAGGAGGGGCTGATCGAGGCCAGCCACGCCGTCGCTGTCGGTCACGTTCTCGTAGATCTCGGCCGCGAGGGCGCTGAGCCCGACCACGATCGCGAGTCCGATCACGAGCAGCAGGATGAGTGCGCTGTTGGGCCCGACCTTGTCGCCGACGACCCGAACGCTCTGCTCGACGGCGCGTCCAGCCTTCGACCGGGGTGGCCTCGGGGTGCGATTGTCGATGGTGGTGTCCTGGGCGAGCTCGCCTCTGACTCCCTGGGCGTCATCGTGGGGGTGGGTCACCGCACCAACTCTAGGCGGGGCGGCTGAAGCTGAGCAGGGCCGGTCGGTCACATGGGCGGAAGCTCGCCGGTCCGCGTGATCGACGCGCTCGCCTCGTCCCAGGCGTACACGGAGGTTGCCGTCTTCGCTGGCCCGGCGATGTCCTCGCCCTGCCACATGTAGGTCACGGAGATCTCGCCGTCGGAGATGCGCTGCACGGACTCGACCGCGTAGTCACCGGTCGTCGGCGGCACGAACACGCCGTCGTGGAAGAGCAGCAGTGGTGTCACCGAGAACCGCGTGCAGCAGGACTCCGGCCGCAACTGCACCCAGGAGAGGGCCGCGCAGTCGTCGTAGCCACTCGTGTCACTGAACTGCCCCGTGAGGTCCCACGGCATGCTTCCTTCGGCCTCCGGCGCCCATTTGGCGAGAGCCGCGCTGCCCGTCAGTCCCGAGCACTGACCGGCATCGGACGCTTCGGCATCGCCGTCTTCCGGGGCGCTGTCGGCGAGCGCCGGGTTTGCTCGGAGGAGCCCGTCGATGGCGGCCTGCACGTAGTCTCGCTGGCCCGCGCGGTCGAAGATCACCGTCCAGGTGTCCCCGAGGAAGATGTGGGTGGCCTGCGTGTTCGCCATCGCGAGGCTTGGCGCCTGGATGACGTACGTGAACGTGGCCGCGTCGCCGACGGACGCCTCCGTTGCGTCCGGGTCGTCGCGGAGCGCGTCGATGAGGGGACCCTGCTGGGCGGCGTCGAGTTCTGAGACGTACTGCGTCACCATGCCCTCCATGTGCACGGGCCACTGGCAGCCCCGCGTCTGCGCCGCCGCGTCCATCGCCGCCTGCGCATTCGTGCCAGCGAGTTCGTCGAAGGTCGCGCGGTCGGTTTCACCGGCTGGCACGCTGAAGACCTCGGGGCCGTAGTCGAGGTACTGCTGCAGGGCAGTCGCGTTCATGTCGTCGCAGGTCGGGAGACTGATGGGCGCCGGAGTGGTGATCGGCATCGATGTCGCCGGCGGGTCCTGCGTGGTCTCGGACGGCGCGGAGCTCGGACCGCCAGGCGTGCTCGTGCTCGCGCATCCGGTGAGCACGAGCAGCCCGCTCATCCCCAGCACGAACGCCCTCGCCGTGTCCATTCGATTGCGCTTGCCCAAGAGATCCTCCGCCTTCCGATGAGGTGCAGACAGGCGCGACGGCGCGTGTCGTTCCCTCTCACGGTAGGAGCCGTCTTCACCGGTTCTGCCGTGGTCTGGCGTTTTCGCACAAGGCTGAACAGTCGAACGGGCTTCCGTGTAGGTTTGCACCGGCGAGATACGTGAGAGAGCCCTTCCTCCTGAATGCGCGGGCTGAGCTCTGGGGAGACGAAGGAGCGGTGGTGCCGAACTCTCCGACTTCGCTCGGTCCCGATTCCTTCGACAGGATCGCGTTCGATCTTCGCGAGCTGCGGGAAGCCTCCGGGGCGGTCTCCTATGCCGAGCTCGTGCGTCGAATCACCGACCTCCGGTTGGGCAGAGGCGTGCATGCGGCGGCGGCGATTCCTGCGCGATCGACGGTCTACAACGCTTTCCGGGCGGGTCGAACGAGGCTGGACACCGAGCTGCTCCGAGACATCGTGACCGCGCTCGGCGCAGACGAGCGTGAGGCGGATTCGTGGGTGCGGCGATGCCGTGACGCGCGACGGACAGCACAGGACCAAGCCCTTCGGGAGCAGTCGAGGGAAGTCACGCCCGCTGCGCGACCTGCGCCAGCTGCTGGGGAGCCGATGGCCCCTGTCGGGAGCTCCACACCGGCCACGTGGGCCGTCGTGCTGCTGCTCCTGGTGTGCGTGGGGATCAACCTGCTCGGCCTCATCACTGCCAACGTCTTCAGGCTCTCCGCGTACCTCGACATGGTGGGCACCGCCGTGGCGGCCCTGGCCCTCGGGCCGTGGCACGGCGTCATCGTCGCGGTTGCCTCCAGCTCGCTCGGGTTCGTGGTCGGAGATCCTGAGACGCTCTCGTTCCTCCCGGTGAACATCGTGGGGGCGCTCGTCTGGGGCTACGGGGTTCGCCGATTCGGGATGGGCTCCGGGCTGGTCCGCTTCCTTGTCCTCAACCTCATCGCGGCTCTTGCCTGCGCGCTCGTCGCCGCCCCGGTCGTCGCGACGCTCTTCGACGCAGAGGGTGGGCACGCGTCGAAGGTGTCCGTGCTCTCGCTGGAAGCCATGAGCGTTCCCTTCATGGCGGCGGTCTTCTCGGCGAACATCGTCACCTCGGTCATGGACAAGCTGCTCACGGGGTGCGTTGCCCTCGGTGTCTTCGCGGTCCTCCGCGGCCGGTTCGGTCTCTCTGGCGAGCATCTTCCCCTCGTCACCAAGCTCTGAGAGCGCTCACACCCGCTGGAGTCCGGCGGCACCGCCCCCTCGGCGACGCGACGGCCGCCCCTCGAGCCCCGTTTTCGAACAGTTCTGAACGGCGAATCGGACCGGCACTCGGAGTCGCGTCGGTAGCTTCTGAGACATGTCCCGCCATGCCTCCCGCCGCGCCGCTCTGGCCGTCGCCCTGCTCCTCGTGATCGGCATCTCCGCCTGTGCGGTCGCGGAGGAACCCGCACCGGAGGCTGCAGCATCGACATCGGCGACGCCCACGGGAGCGAGCGGACTGCCGTCAGCCCCGCCGACGCCCGAGGCCTCGTCACTCGGCGGCTTCGTGGCAGGGTTCGACTGGCCATCGGGGATGACGCTTCCCGTACCAGACGGCCTGCGCTTCGACCGGGCCGAGAATGCGTTCGCCTGCGATGGACGGCTTCTGCACGTGCTCGCGTGGAGTCCCACGGCCACCGACGAGACCGTTGCCGACTACCTCGAAAGCGTCCTCGCTGAGTTCGCCGTAGCCGGGGACGCGCAGTCGAATGGCGGTGACGGGCCGATCTGGGACGCGGATGGGGAGTTCGCGGAAGACGGGCGCATGCAGAACGCCCCGAGCGCGGCCGACGCGACGAAGATCGTGAGCTGGGAGCCTCTCGAGCCCGGCGGGTACCGACTCATGCTCCAAGAGGAGACGAGCCCCGGTACCGTCACGGCGACACGGACAACACCGTCCGAGACCTGGGTTGGCTTCCCATTCCCGAGCGATGTGCAGTTCGAGGACTGCATCCTCCGGGAGGAGCTCGGCGAATCGAGCGACTCCAGCGTCGGGACGTCCACCAGCTCGTGGACGATGCGAGTCCCCGTCGCTGGGCAGGTGCAGGTGCAGGCTTGGATGACGGCGTTGGCTGCGGAAGGCTGGACGGCCGAGGGCTCTGAGAGCCGTTCTCGGCCTGGGCTGCCGGACGTCATCCTGTCATCGAGCGAGTACACGGCTCAGTACTCGGTCGGAGCTGAGTACATCACGCTCTTCGTGGGCAGTCGAGTTCACTGGTAGCGACGACATGCTCTGCCCGCGCCCAAGCGCTGGAGGGCGAAGCGATGTGCCCCGCCCTCCGATCGCGTGACCGTGCCCTAGTTCGAGTAGAGGCCCACGACTCGGTTCTGCTCGAGGATGGCGTGCGCGTAGCCGTCGAGGAACTCCTCTCGTGAGGGGGTTCCCTCGACGTGGTGGTCGAGCGCGTAGACGGTGAAGAAGTAGTGGTGGTCGCCGTGGCCAGCTGGCGGCTTCGGCCCCATGTACTCGGCCTTCCCTGCGGTGTTCTCGGCGACGCGTGCATGGTCGGCGCCCGCGTCGATCACGCCGTCCTGGGCGGGGAGCCCGTAGACGACCCAGTGGGTGAAGCCGAGGGGGAGCGGTGCATCCGGGTCGTGGACGATGAGGGCGAGCTCGACGGCTTCCGCGGGCACTCCGGTGATCTCGAGGCGCGGGGCGGCATTGCCTCCATCGGCCGCGAACTGGTCGGCGAGGCGAGTGCCAGCCTCGAAGTCGGGGCTGGTGATCTTGAGGTCGGCGATGTTGAGCGACATGGAGATTCCTTCGCGTTCGGGGGCGATGGCGGATGCGCACCAGCCTCCAAGTGTGTCCGAGCAGTCTCCGAGATTCCTCGGCGAACGGGGCCGCTTCCGGCTGCGCTGGCCCCTCGCGGAAGTGGGTCCGACGCCCCGTTCGGGTAACGTTGCACCCCGTTTGCCTTCCCCCAAGAGAAACGGATGATCCCAACGCCATGAGCTCACAGGACACACCACCCTCCTTGATCGGACCGCAGCGCAAGCCGGTGACGCGCATCATCCGGGAGGTGATCGACCCGGATCCGGTGCATCCGGCCCTCGTTCCCGGCATCGGCGTCGAGCAGACCGGCCGCTCGTTCCGCACGAACTGGTCGGTGTTCGGCATCGCCGGCGCTGGCGTCGTCGCGGTCATCGCCTGGGCGCTCGTCTCGCCCGACAGCCTCGCGGCGGTCGGCACGGCCTCGCTCGACTGGGTGACGGGCAGCTTCGGCTGGCTGTTCTCGGTGCTCACGATCGCCGTCGCCGTCTTCATGCTCGTCGTCGGCTACGGGCGAACGGGCGGTGTGAGGCTCGGCGCGGACGACGAGAAACCCGAGTTCTCGATGGTGTCGTGGATCGCGATGCTCTTCTCGGCGGGCATCGGCATCGGCCTCCTCTTCTACGGACCCATGGAGCCGCTCACCTACTTCCTCGCACCACCGCACGGCTTCGACGCGGAGTCGGGTACCGTGGATGCGATGCACACGGCGCTCGCGCAGACGGTGCTGCACTGGGGGCCCATGGCGTGGGCGTACTACGCGCTCGTCGGCGGGGCCATCGCGTACGCCTCCTACCGCCGTGGCCGCGCGCCGCTCATCTCGGCGCTGTTCGAGTCGGTGTTCTCGCAGCGCACGCAGGGCTGGTTCGGGCCCATCATCGACGTGTTCGCGATCCTCGTGACCCTCTTCGGCACGGCCGTCTCGCTGGGCATCGGGGCGCTGCAGATCGCGTCGGGCGTGCAAGTCGTCACCGGCATCGGCGAGCTCGGCAACGGCTTCCTCATCGCGACGATCGCGGTGCTCACGGCCCTCTTCATCCTGTCCGCCGTCTCGGGCGTCAAGCGAGGCATCCGCATGTTGTCGCACGTGAACATGGTGGTCGCGGGCCTCCTCGGCGTGTTCATCTTCATCGCCGGACCCACGCTGCTGCTCCTGAACCTCATCCCGGCCTCCGGTGTCGCGTTCTTCGGTGAGCTCGGCACGATGCTCATGCGCAACACGGAGATGGACGGGGACACCGAGGCGTTCATGCAGGCCTGGACGACCTACTACTGGGCCTGGTGGGTGTCGTGGACGCCGTTCGTGGGGCTGTTCATCGCGAAGATCTCCCGCGGCCGCACCCTCCGCCAGTACGTGACGGTCGTCATCGTGGTGCCGTCGATCATCTGCATGCTGTGGTTCGGCGTCGTGGGTGGCACGAGCATGTGGATGGAGTCGCAGGGGGTGCCGATCAGCGAGGCTGGCGCCCCGGAGCTCATGCTGTTCGCGCTCTTGCAGGAGCTGCCGTTCGGACTCATCACGAGTCTCGTCGCGCTCGTCTCCATCGTGATCTTCTTCGTCACGTCGGCCGATTCGGCGTCGATGGTGATGGGGTCGATGAGCCAGCAGGGCAAGCCGGTCCCGTCGCGGTGGGTCACGATCTTCTGGGGCCTCATGCTCGGCCTCATCGCGGCGTCGCTGCTGCTCGCCGGCGGACGGGATGCGCTCTCCGGGCTGCAGGCGATCATGGTCGTCACGGCGCTGCCGTTCGCGTTCGTCGTCATGGGCATCATGTGGGCGTGGGCGAAGGACCTGCGCATGGACCCGTACATGATGCGCCGCCGCTACGCGAGGGAGGCGATCGACGAGGGTGTGCGCGCCGGTATCGCCGAGCACGGGGACGACTTCGTGTTCGGGGCGAGCGTCGTCGAGGCGGAGCATGGGGCTGGCGCCTGGCTGGATTCCGAGGACCCGGCGCTCACCGAGTGGTACACGGACGCGACGACGGGCATGCTCGACGTCGTGAAGGGCGAGGAGGCGTCGACGGACGGCGAGACGTCGACGGTGTCCCCCGAGTCGGGGGAGCAGGCCGAGTCGGGGGAGCAGGCGCGGATCGAGGCGCCGGCTTCCCGCGAGGCGCTCGAGTCGGGCGGCGCCGAGCCACACGCCGGGGGCCACGGCGCCGACGGCGACCGGGACCGTGTCGGCGTCTGACGCGACGGCCTCCGAGGTCTCCGCCGTCGTGGCATGCTCTGAGCTGACATTCCCTGCCAGGACTCAGCGCCTGCCTCACGAAGGAGCCCTCTCATGACCGAACGCACGAACATCTCCTCCGGTTCGCCCTACGAGGCGACGGTCGGCTACTCACGGGCCGTGAAGGTCGGCAGCCACGTCTTCGTGGCGGGCACGACGGCGCCGGGTGTCGACGCTGAGGAGCAGGCGAGGGAGATCTTCGAGCGCATCGGCGCCGCGCTCGAGCAGGCCGGCGCCAGCCTGGCGGACGTCGTGCGCACTCGAGTGTTCCTCGTCGATATCGAGCGCGACTTCGAGTCCGTCGGTGCCGTGCACGGCGAGGTCTTCGGCGAGATCCGCCCGGCGTGCGCGTTCATCGGCACCGCTGGCCTCGTCGCGAAGGACCTCCTGCTCGAGGTCGAGGTCGACGCGATCATCAGCGAGTAGCTGCTGCCTGCGCGGGGCCGAGTCCGGCCCCGCGCACCAGCACGTGCCAGGGCCTAGGAACCCAGGGTCCTAGGGCCTCACGGTGCTCTCGATGAGGGTCGCGGCGCCGAGCAGCTCCGGGATGCGCGAGGCGAGCCCCCGGCGCGGGAGTCGGTCGAGCGCGGCGGATGCCGCGGGCAGCGAGTGCTCGCGACCGCGGACGAGTGCTCGGATGGCGTTGAGCAGGACCAGCGGGTGGGACTCGAGGGCCGAGTGGCCGTTCTCGATGTGCACGAGCACCGCATCCTGAGCCGTGGCGGCGACCGCCCGCGCGATGGGTGGCGGGGTGCGCAGGTCGCGCGTGCCGACGAGCAGCACGAGCGGCCAGGGGAACTTCGGCGTCTCCTGGGCGAGGTCGAAGGGTTCGCCCGCGAAGGCGGGGAAGAGGTCGGCGATCTCCGAGTAGGTGAGCGCGGGATCAAGCGGCAGCCCGTCGGGGTGGCCGCCGTAGCCGAGCTCCCGGAAGCCGATGACGCCGGACAGGTCGAACTCGTAGATGCCGGGGAAGCGGGCGATGGACCGGTCGCGGGTCGCGTACAGCTGCAGGGCGCTCCAGGCTGCGGTGTGCGCGTGGTTCGCGCGCTGCCGGAGCACGGGGAGGAGGAGCTCGTCGCCGCCCAGCTCGTAGGCGGCGCGGGCCACGTCGAGCAGGATGCGCGAGTCGACGCCCTTGTCGATGAGCGCGTGCGTCGCCTCTGCGGCTGCGGTGTCGGCGTGCCAGAACAGTTCGCGCACCGTGTGCCGCTCCAGGTTCAGGGACTCGGCGGACTGCAGGGCGGAGTCGAGCAGCATGCCGGCGACGCGGTCCGGGTGCCTGGCACCGAACGCCGACGCGAGGTATGTGCCGTAGGAGGCGCCGACGATGTGCGCCCGCGCGATGCCCTCCCGATCGAGCACGGCCGCGATGTCGTCGATCACCTCGATGATGTTCATCGCGGAGCTCGGCAGGTCGCGCCCGCCCAGGTCGGTGCGGGAGAAGCCGATGCCTCGGTGCTCGACCATGATGACGTCGAGGCCGCCCTGCGCGGCGCGCCTCCGGAAGCCGAGGTATGGGAGCAGCGAGCCGAGGCCGGGCCCGCCCGGGATCACGACGACCGGGGTCGACCCCCGCGGTCCACCTCGCGCGTAGGCCAGGTCGAACTCGGGCGTGGTGTCCGTGGCAGGGCGGCGCAGGTGACGCGCGTGCCGGTCGGCGAGCTGCGGGGGGATCTGCGGGGCCACGCGCTCAAGCTAGCAGGGGAGGGCGCGACCGGTCTGGGGGCAGATCTGGGGGCACGGGCGGTGCTTCAGCGACGTGGCTGAGATCTGCGGCGTCGCGCGAGAATCCACCCGACGGCGATGGTCGCGATCACGGCGGCGAGCCACAGCCATCCGTTGGTCTGGTTGCCCGCGAAGCCGAGCTGCGAGACCTCGCAGGAGGTGTGCGCCGGGTCGAGGGCGTCGAGGCAGGTCGTCGACGTGTACACGGGTGCCAGCGCGAGCGAGATGAGGATCGCGGTCACGGCCGTCCACAGCCAGATCCGGGTCGTGGAGGGTGGGCGCAGGAAAGGCGGCGTCACGAGGCCCGCCCCTCGGGTGCGATCGCTGAGCCGGGTTGCGGTGGCGGTGGCGTCGCACGCTGCGCTCGAACGAAGCGCAGGACGACGGTGACGATGATGGGCACCCCGATAGTCGCACCGAGCGCGTTGAACCAGAGCGAGAAGGCGGTGGGGATTCCGGCGGGCGAGTGCCGCAGGTCGAGGCAGGTCTCCGGCGCGCCGACGAGCTGGGCGCAGTGCTCCTCCAGCGCGACCGGGAGGAACAGCCACGTCGCCAGCCCCACTCCGAGCAGGATGATGACGGTCAGGAGCGTCCAGAAGCGAACCGGTCGGCGTCGCTGGTCGGCAGTCATGCGTCATGTCTACCGGATCGAGCCGCCCGCACCTATCCGACCGTGAACCCGCCGTTGCTGGACAGCACCTGCCCGTTGATCCAGGCTCCCTGCGGTGAGAGCAGGAACCGCACGATGTTCGCGGTGTCCTCCGCCGTCCCGAGGCGACCGGCGGGCGTCGCCTCCCGGCACCAGGCGCGGGTCGCGTCGTCCATCCACCCCGTGTCGATCGGTCCGGGGTTGATGACGTTCGCGCGAACACCCCTGTCGGCGAGCTCCGCGGCCGCCGCCGTGACGATGCGGTCGAGGGCGCCCTTGCTGGCGCCGTACGGCAGGTTCCCGACGGTGTGGTCGCTCGTGAGGGCCACGATGCTGGCACGAGCATCGCCCGTTGGGGCTGTCGCGGGCAGCTGCTCGGCGAAGGACTTGATGAGCAGCCACGTCGCTCGAGCGTTGACGGCGAAGTGGCGATCCCAGCTGTCGAGGCTCGTCGTGAGGATGGAGCTGTCGACGGATTCGGCGTGCGACATGACGAGCCCCGAGACCGTGCCGAGGGTCTGCGCCCTGCCGATGAGCATGGCCGGAACCGCCGGGTCGCTCAGGTCGCCCTCGACGAGTTCCACGGATGCGCCCAGCTCGCGGCATTCCTCCGCCACGGCTCGCGGGTCGTCACCGGACCGCTCGAGACCGATCCGGTCGTCGTATGCCCGCCAGTGGTTGAGCGCGAGGTGCCAGCCGTCTCGAGCCAGGCCGACCGCCAGTGCGGCGCCGATGGAGCGGCGGCGGCCGACGCCGGTGACGAGGGCGACTCGGGGCTCTCCTGCGATGCTCATGCACCCACGGTACGAGGTGCGGGCCACGAGGAGCGCGGCATGCGTCCGCTATCGCTGCGCCGCCTCCACGTCGACGAAGGCAATGTCCGGCACGAAGCCGGCCTCGTCAGCCACGACCTCCCCGGGGACGGGCTCGATCCACACCGCCGACTCGGGCAGCACAAGCGCTGCCGTGCCCGCCGCCGTCGGGTGGGGAAGCTCGACGAAGCCGCCACCGGCGCTGGCAGCGCCGAGCAGACTCGAGCGCAGACCCTCGATCGCGTTCTCGCCGACGACGAAGTCGCGGCCGTTGATGTGCACGAGATAGTCCATGGGCTCCTCTTGGTGAACGAGCTGATGCGGGAATGGGTGGGCCCTCACCCAACTCCCGATGCGATCCCCGGGCAACCGCATTGACAGGCCGTGCCCCCATCCGATAACGGCAGGCTGTGAGATCAGGTGATCACATAGGCAATGCGCCGCTCGCGTGCAACACTCAAAGAACAATCGGTACTCCCTGCCCCTCCTTCGCTTGTTCGGGGCGCACACCGAGCGGTCGAGACGGATCCGTCGCCTTGGTTTCTCACAACCCAGAGGTGACCCCATGGGATTCATGTACTACGGCAGTCAAGGGCACGAGCTGGAGATCGACGACCGCCCGCTCCTGCATCTCAAAGTCGCACTCCTCAGCATGCTCCGGGCGGGCCACAGCGTCGCCTTCTCCATGTCGCGCCCCGCGAATCAGGGCAGCGGTCGGGAGACGCTCTGGATAAGCCCAACGACCGACCTTCGGTTCCGTTTCATCGGCGGACGCCTCCCCGCGATCAACGATGACTGGGTGCGCGCCATCATCGCCTCCGCCAACTCGCCGACCGGGATGCGCATCTGCCAGGAGCCGGCACCCGCCAGGGCGACGTCGCTGGCGGTGTGACCCCGCGGGACGCTCTAGGCTCGGTGCTGTGAATGCGAGCGCGAACGAAGCAGGCCAGCAGTCGGAGCGCATGCTTCGTGTCCGCGAGGCATACCTCCGCACGCGAGAGTTGAGGTCGCGGCTCGCAGCCCTCCGCAGCGAGGACCTGCAGCTGCCCGACTCCCTGTCCTTGTCGCTCTCGGAGCGCGCAGAGCGGCAGGCCGCCGACCGTGAGCGCCTCGACGCGGAGCGCGCGACGAAGCTCGAGCTCGACGCCGCCGAGCGTGCGCTCAGCGACGCCGAGGCCGCGGTGCAGGAGTCGCTCAGCGGCAACGGCGACGACTGGATGCGCGGGACCGGCACGCGCTGAGCGGCACCGATTAACCGGCACCGACCGCCCCGCACGCTTCGGGGGCCCCTCCTCGCTGTGCTCGGCGAACCCGCATCGTGCTCGGCAGGGCGGCGCCGCGCTCGAGGAGGACGCGCCGTTCCCCGCGGGCCCGTGCCGTTCAGGACCCCGGGTACCGGTTCGCGGCCATCGCCGCTCCGACCCGTGCCGTCGCCGGATAGTTGATGCTGTGGCTCTGCACGTACTCGGAGAGGCCGAGCTCCCCGAACTCTCGCCCGTGGCCGCTGACCCCGCGCCCACCCATCGGGGCTCGAAGGGAGACTCCGGCACGGTTGGCGCAGTTGATGAACGTGAACCCCGCTCGGAGTCGGCGCGCGACGGCCTGCGCTCGCGGAATGTCGACGCTCCACACCGACGAGGCAAGCCCGTGCTCGACCCCGTTCGCTCGCTCGATGGCCTCGTCGACGGTGTCGTAGGCGAGGATCGGGAGGAGCGGCCCGAACTGCTCCTCGCGGACGAGCTCGTCCGTGTCGCGCAGGCCTGTGACGAGCGCGGGCCGAACCCAATGGCCGCCGGGGGTGATGGACTCGTCGAGCGTGCCGATCTCGGTGACGGTCCCGCCCGCATCCGCTGACCGCTCGCGGAGGGCCTCGAGGCGTGCGCGCGCGTCGCCGCTGATGACGGGGCCCATCGTCACGCCCTCGACCCTTGGGTCCCCGACCCGAAGGACTCGCTCGGCGGCGGCCACGAGGTCGGCGACGAAGGCGTCGTGGCGCTCGCGGGGAACGTAGACGCGCTTGATGGCCATGCACACCTGCCCGCTCGTCAGCATGGCACCGAACACGACCCGCTCGGCGAGCTCCGGGCCCCAGTCGGCGTCGTCGAGGAGGATCGCCGCGTCGTTGCCGCCGAGCTCCATGACGGTGGGGCGGATGGTGCGGGCGGCGGCTGCTCCGATGGCTCGGGCCGCGGCGGGGCCGCCCGTGAAGGAGATGAGGTCGACGTCGGGGCTCTCGACGAGTGCGCTTCCCGTCTCGCCTTCGCCGTTGACGAGGTTCAGGACACCGGCGGGCAGTCTGGCGGCGATCGCCGAGTAGAACGCGGTGACGGCGAGGGGCGCGAGCGGTGAGGGCTTGAGCACCATGGTGTTGCCGGTCATGAGCGCCGGGATGACCTTGAGCGCGGCGAGGATGACGGGCGCGTTCCACGGGGTGATGGCGGCGACGACGCCCATGGGTTCGACGACGCGCAGCAGGGTTCCCTCGGCATCGTCGATGAGCTGCTCGGCGCAGACCGCGTCGAGGTGCTCGGCGCAGAACTTCGCGAGGCGCCGGGCGAACTGGAACTCGCCGTGCGCGTCCTGTGCGGGCTTGCCCATCTCGCTCGCGATGAGGTGCCCGGAGTGGTCGGGGTTCGCCGCGGCGTCCTCGATCGCGTCCGAGAGCTGTCGCGCGCGGTCGGCTGCCGGGACCGCCGCCCAGAGCGGAGCTGCGGTCCGGGCTGCGGCAAGCGCATCCCGCACCTGCTCGGGGCTCGCGTTCGCGACGGAACCGACGACGGTGTGCCCGTCGATGGGGCTGACCACTGCGAGCGACGCGGGCGAGGCCACTCGGCGGCCGTTGATGAAGGAGTCGAGATGCATGATGTCCATGATCGACGCCCGATGCGAAGATCGCATGCAATCCATGTTGCAATCGTGTGAAAAATTCCGCTAATCGCACCCAATGCGTCATGATTGCACGCAATCTAGCTGCATGGATGCACACACCACCTCTCCGAGAGTCGCCATCGTCACTGGAGGGTCCCGCGGTCTCGGCCGCGTCATGGCCCTCGCTCTGCGAGCGGCGGGCCACGCCGTCACGATCACCGCGAGCAGGGCATCCGCCGCCCTCGACGAGGTCGTCGCGGAGGCCGCCGAGCTCCCGGGCGGTGCTGAACTGCTGCTGCCGATGGTCGCGGACGTGAGCGACCCGAAGCGAGCGCAGGAGGTCGTCGACGCCACCGTCCAGCGATTCGGGGGTGTGCACGCCCTCGTCAACAACGCGGGACGCGGCATGCGCCTCGTCAGCGAAACCTTCACGACCGACCCGGTGCACTTCTGGGATGTGCCTGCCGCGACGTGGTCGCAGATCATCGACACCAACGTCAACGGTCCGTTCGTCATGTCGCAGGCCGTGATGCCGCTCTTCCTCGCGCAGCGGGAAGGGCGGATCGTCAACGTCTCGACGAGCGCGCAGACCATGATCAGGCCCGGGTACGCACCGTACGGCCCGTCGAAGGCGGCGCTCGAGGCGATGACACGCTCGTGGGCCACCGACCTGGCTGGCAGCGGGGTGACCGTCAACCTGCTGCTGCCGGGTGGCGCCGCCGACACGGAGCTGCTGCCCTCGGGCCCCGACAAGAAGGGGGCGGATGGCAACCTGCTGGACCCCGACGTCATGGCGGCGCCGGCCGTCTGGCTGTGCTCGCCCGACAGCGCGCTCGTCTCCGGGGCGCGTGTCATCGCGAAGCTGTGGGATCCGGCGCTTCCGGACGCGGAGGCGTTCACCGCAGCGAGCGCCCCGCACGTCGTCGCAGGCTGAGCCGCGCCCGCGCCACCCGCCCCCGTCCGGCGCTGAGAGTTGTGGCAAAGTGCGGTCGGGAGGGATTCCGACGGCACTTCGCCACAACCTTGGGCAGGGGCAGGGGCAGGGGCAGGGGCAGCAGCGGCGCGTGCGGAGGGGCAGCGGTGTCGTGGGCGGCGTCTTTGGGGCTGGCTGGTGGCGAGATGTGCGGCGGAGATCCGGGCTCGCGCCGGGGCCCCGCGCCCCGGCTTCCGCTTCCGCTTCCGCTTCCGCTTCCAGAGGCTCGCGCCCCGTACTGAGAGTTGTGGCGAAGTGCGGTCGGGAGGGATTCCGACGGCAGTTCGCCACAACCTTGTGAAGAGGTGCCGGTGACGGACGGTGACGGTGGGGCCAGTGTCGGCCCTGCGCTAGTTGTGCGCGGACCGGTGCGGGCGACGTGCGGCTTGCGTCCGGGGCTGTGTCCGGCGCCGAGAGTTGTGGCGAAGTGCGGTCGGGAGGGATCCCGACGGCACTTTGCCACAACCTTGGGCAGGGGCAGGGGCTGGGGCTGCAGGGGCGCGTGCGAAGGGGCAGGGGTTGCAGTGTGGTGGGCGGCGTCTCTGGGGCTGGCTGGTGGCGAGATGTGCGGCGGAGCCTCGGGCCCGCGCCGGGGCCCCGCGCCCCGGCGTTCGCATCCAGAGCATCGTGCCCGGGGCTGAGAGTTGTGGCGAAGTGCGGTTGGGAGGGATCCCGGCGGCACTTCGCCACAACTTTCGGCAGGGGCAGGGGCAGGGGCAGGGGCAGGAGCGGGGGCAGCAGCAGCGGCGGGCGCGGTGGTGGTGCGGCCGGGGCCCGGGGGTGGCCCTACGCCAAGCTGGCTGCGAGGCCCGCCAGGTAGGTGACGACATCCTGCTCGCTGACGACGTCGGCGTACTTGGCGTCGAGGTCGAAGAGGGCCGCCTCGTGGGGCTCCGAGCGGCGGTCGCCGACTGCGTCGCGCACCACAAGCGGGATGAAGCCGTGCTGGCAGGCGTCGACGGCGGTGGCCCGCACGCATCCGGACGTCGAGAGCCCGACGAGGATGACACTGTCGCACCCGAGCACCGTCAGGTCGGTGGCGAGGGAGGTGCCGAAGAACGAGCTCGCGTACTTCTTGGAGAGGATCGGCTCGCCCTGCTGCGGGGTGAGGGGCGCCGCGATGGCGCCGAGGGGAGACCCCGTGGCGAGGGTCGCGAGACCGGCGGCCTTGCGGGCGAAGACCCCGCCGCCCGTGGGGCCCGTGTCCTGCTCGACAACCGTGTAGAGCACCGGGATGCTGGCTGCCCGCGCCGAGTGCAGCACGCGTGCGGCCGAGGCGAGCTCGTCCTCGACGCCCGCGTACAGGGGAGACGACTCGACGAGGTAGGCGTCGACGAAGTCGATGACGATGAGCGCGGGCCTCCGTCCGAAGCCGAGGCGCTGTCCGAAGCCCGCGGCCGCGTAGTCGTTGTCGGCGGAGAGGTCGGTGGCCAGGTTGGCGGTGGCGTCGGCAGAGGACACGCCAGCGGATGCAGGTGCAGGTGCAGTTGTGGACGCGGTGGTCGTGGGGGTCATGGTGGTGCCCTTCGTGTGGTTGCGGGGGTGCGGGAGTTGGAAGCGGAAGGCCAGCGGGTTCACGTGGCTGCCCCGGCCTGATCATCGATACGGGCCTCGCTGCGGGATCCCTCGCGGGATCCCGCCCGGGCTTCGGCGCGCGCGCGGCGCCGCGTGGGGTGGAACTGCGCGGCGATGGCGGCCGTGGTGGCGGCGATGAGTGCGATGCCGGCGGCGGCGAGCCATCCGGTGGTCGGGCCGAAGTACTCGAAGACGAACCCCATCGCGAAGGGGCCGGCCGCGCTGCCGATATAGGCGCCCGACTGCACGAGCCCCGTGGCTTGGGCTGCGAAGCGGGGCACGGCGTTGGAGACGGCGTAGTGGAGCAGTCCGCTCCACCCCCAGCCGAGTCCGAAGGCGAGGACGACGCCGGTGGCGAAGCTCCAGGGGAGGGCGAGCGCCATGCCGCCGAGGCCGATGGCGCCGGAGAGCATCATGAGCGAGACCGTGGTGAGGGTCCCTCCGATGCCGCGGTCGGCGAGCCAGCCCGCGAGGGGTCTCGCGATGATGTTCGCGAGCGAGCCGAGGCTGAGGAGGAGGCCCGCGACGGCGGCCGTGTAGCCGACGCCGATGGCGGTCGTGACGGTGAAGGCGCCGATGACGCTCGATTGGGCGGCGCCGAGCCCGCTCGCGGCTGAGGCGAGGATGAGGAAGACGCGCAGGTCGCGGGGGAGCCGCTCTCGAGTGCGGCGCGTGGCGCGTGGCGTTCGCGGCGTTCGCGGCACCCGCCAGGCGAGGAACGCGACGGCGACGGCGGCGAGCGCTCCTGCGATCGCGAAGGTCCACTGCCAGCCGACCGTGAGTCCCAGGGCGGGGACGGCGAGGCCGGCGCTGAAGGTGGCGAGGGGGACCGCTCCCTGCTTGAGGCCGAACGCGAGGGCGCGCCGTCGGGTCGAGACGCCGACCCCCATGAGGGCGTTCGAGGGTGGATGCCCGAGCGAGTTCCCCGCTCCGGCGACGATGAGCCAGACGAGCAGCCACTGCCACGTCGGCGTGTAGGCGGCGATGCCGATGAGGGCGAGGCCGCCGATCGAGGAGGCCATGACCATGCCCCAGCGGAAGCCGTGCCTCGTCGAGAGGCTGCCGGCCAGCGGGGAGAGGAGGGCCGACGCACCCCAGTAGGCGGCGACGACGATGCCGAGCATCGATTCGGTGAGCCCCGTGCTGGCGCGCAGCTGCATGGACAGGCCGCCGACGAGGAAGACGGGGAGCGCGGTGACGACGGTCGTGCCGATGCCTGCGATGGTTGCGGTCCGGCCCGGGCGGCGGGTTCGCCAGACGTGCGTGGGTGCGTCGGCCGCGGGGGTGGAGGGGGCCGCGGAACTGGGCTCGCGAACGCCTTCCAGCGGGGGATTCCGGGCATGCTGCTGCTCGGGCCCCGTGGTGGGCCCGGTGGTGCGCGACACGGCTCAGCCTTCGTTGGGAGCAGCGCCAGCGGTCGTGGAGGTGCCCGGTCCCTGGAGCACGGCGTTGCGGGCAGCGAGGATGTGCGAGCGCATCGCGACCTCGGCCCACAGTGAGTCGCCCGTCTGCAGGGCGGTCAGGATGTCGCGGTGATGGTGGTTCGAGCGGATGCGGAACGTGTCGCCGTACGCCTGGTAGTTGCGGATCATCATGGGCACCTGGCTGACGCTGCGCAGGAGCGTCTGCAGCTGCAGGCTGCCGGAGACCTTCACGATGTGCTCGTGGAATTCGCGGTTGAGGCGGCCGAGCTCGACGATCTCGTCCTGGTCGCTGGCGTGGACGAGGGGGTCCATCCGCTCGATGCGGTCGATGAGGAGCTCGGCGTCGGCGTCGGTCATGCGGTCGGCGGCGAGGCCGGCGGCGCGGCTCTCGAGCGAGGCGCGGACGAAGTAGGTCTCGGCCATCTGCTCGGTCGTGTAGCCGATGACGGTGGCGCCCTTGTTGGGGATGTACGCCACGAGCCCCGCCTCCGCGAGGCGCTGGAGCGCCTCGCGGATGGGGGTCCTGCTGAGCCCGAACTCGGCGGCGAGCGCCTGCGCGCGCAGCACCGTGTGCGGCGCGTACTCGCCGCTCATGATGCGCGAGCGCAGCTCCGCGTAGGCGAGGTCGCCTCCCGTGAGGCTCTCGGGCAGCAGCACGTGCGTCGGGGTCTCGATCATCGAACGCTCGCGAGCATCGAGGACGTGAGGAGGAACTGTCGGCGGGCGGTCTCGTCGCGGCCGAGGGCTTCCCACTCGGCGCGCTTCGCGGCGCGGCGCTCTTCGCTCGTGTCGCGGAGGGCGTTCCAGTTGCCCTCCGTCTCCTCGCCGACGTAGTGGCGGGCGACGGCGCGGCGCTTCTCGGCCCAGTCGTCGAGCTCCTCGCTCGAGACCTCGCCGTTGGCGTAGCCGGGCAGCAGCTCGGCGAGCAGGAGCCCGTCGTGGATTCCACTGTTCATGCCCATGCCTCCCAGCGGGTTGTTGACGTGTGCCGCGTCGCCCACGAGGAAGACGTTGCCCTTGCGGAACGTCCGCGCGACCTTGCGGTGCACTTCGTAGACGGTGACGTGCACAACAGGGTAGCCGTCGAGTTCGGGCACCACACGCCGCAGCTGACTCACGACGTAGGCGGGGTCGGTCTGCTGCTCGGACGTGAGGGCGGGATCGCAGGGGAAGAGCACGCGCCAGCCGCTGGGGTTGCGCAGCAGGACGTGCCAGTTCTCCGGGTCGGCGACGTAGTTGACGACGGCGAGGTCCTCGTGGATCTCGTGCAGGGGCAGGCTCGTCGTGATGACGAGGTAGCGCTCCGGGTAGGTGTGGCCCGAGAAGTCGATGTCGTAGTGCTCGCGCACGAGGGACCGCGAGCCGTCCGCCGCGACGAGGTAGGTGCTCGTACTGGTGCTCACGGCGCCGTCCTCGCCGCGCACGTCCACCTCGAAGCCGTCGTCGCTCTCACGGATCGCGATGACCTCGGCGCCGAGGGTGGACGTGACGTTGGGCTCGCCGGAGATGACCTGCTGGGCGGCCGCGGTGAGGCGGCTCTGCTCGACCTGGACGCGGTACGGGTAGGCCGTGTCGTCGTCGAGCACCGCGAAGTCGAGCTCGACGATCTTGCCGATCGTCGCATCCCGGAACTGGTACGAGCGCGCGATGATGCCGGCGTCGATGAGCGGCTGGGTGAGCCCGAGCTCCTCGAGCATCTCGAGCGTCGGCGGGTGGAAGGTGGATGCGCGGTGCTCGAGCGTGCTCGCCTCGCGCTTCTCGAAGAGTGCGACCGTCATGCCGCGCTTCGCGAGCTTGAGGGCGGTGGTGGTGCCGACGGGGCCGCCGCCGACGACGATGACATCGAACTGGGGGGAAGCAGTCATGGTGTGGTCCTTTGTGTGCGCTGTGGCGGTCAGAATTCGCGGATGATGGTGCCGTAGCCACCGACGGTGTCGGTGAAGCCGGCCTGCCTGAGGGTGTGCCAGACGGTGGCGGTGTTGATGGCGACGACGGGCTTCCCGAGCCAGGTCTCGGCTTCGTCGGCCATGCGGATGAACGACAGGTTCGTGCCGACCTGCACGATCGCCTCGGTCTCGGGGGTGTCGATCTCCTCGAGCACCGTGACGAGGTCGCGTGGTGTGACGCTCGCGATCGACGTCGCGGTGGGGCAGCGGAGGCCGGTGACCTTGACGACGTCGAAGCCAGCCTCGGTGAAGTACTGGTCGACCCATTTGTCGGCGACCGGCTGGTATGGCGAGAAGACGGAGATCTTCGTCACGCCGAGGGTCTCGAGGGCGGCACGGCAGGCGGATGCGCCGGTGGTGACGGGCATGCCGCCGATCTGCTCGCTCACCTCGGTCTGGAAGGCCTCGTTGCCGGCGACGCCGCCGCTGAAGGTGGGCGCCGACATCCCCATCATCATGAGGTCGGGCTGGGCCGTCATGACGTCGCGCAGGGCCACCGACATGGAGCCTCGGATCTGCGTCTGCAGCTCCATGAAGCTCGTGTGGTCGCCCATGGCCTGCTGCTCGACGTACATGCGACCGCAGTGGAACGTGATGCCGTGGGGCGCGAGCTTGTTGACATCGTGCTCGACGACCGTGTTGGTCGATGGGACGATGACGCCGATCTTCGCGCGGTATCCGGTGACGTCTGGCATTGACGTGCTCCTTCGTGTTCGGGTGGCCGCGGTGCGGGGGCACCGCGGCTGGATTGTGGAAGCTGGTGGGGTGGGGTGCTCAGCTCGCGATGAGCTCGGCCGCTGGCATGCCGGCGCCGAGGCGCGTGTGGCCGCTCGTCGCGTCGTACATGTGGCATGCCACGGTTCGCTCGCCGACGAGGGTGTCGGCCGGTCGCTTCGTGCGGCACACCTCCTGCGCGAAGGCGCAGCGGGCCGCGAACGGGCAGCCGAGCTGTCCGGTGGCTGGGGAAGCAGGGGAGGGCGGGGTGGCTGACGCGGCTGCAGCCGCAGTTGCTGCAGTTGCCGCCGCCGCTCTCGCCGTGCGCCGCCTGCGCTGCTCGACCGGGTCGGTCACGGGGGCTGCCGCGTTGAGCGCCGCCGTGTACGGGTGCAGGGGTGCGCTGTGGACGTCACCGGCCGGGCCCTGCTCCATGATGCGTCCGCGGTAGAGCACAAGCGTGCGGTGCGAGATGTAGCGGACGACGTCGAGGTCGTGGGCGATGAAGATGTAGGCGAGGCCGCGTTCCTTCGCGAGCTGCGCGAGGAGGTTGAGGATCTGCGCCTGCGTCGACAGGTCGAGGGCGCTCACCGCCTCGTCGAGCACGACGAGCTGCGGCTGCATGATGAGGGCCCTCGCGATGCCGATGCGCTGCCGCTGACCGCCGGAGAACTGGCCGGGGAAGCGGTCTGCCGCGGCTCGGGGGAGGCCGACCGTCTCGAGCATGTCGCGAGCCCGCGCATCCGCCTGCTTGTCGGAGAGGCGAAGGGCCGCCTGGAGCGGCTCCGCGAGGGTCTGTCCGATCGTGCGGAAGGGGTTGAGCGAGCTGTACGGGTCCTGGAAGACGACCTGCAGCTGCTTGGCGATGTCGCGACGGTTGCGGAGCAGCGAGTGCTTCGTGAGGTCGCGACCGCCGAAGTGGATGCTGCCGTCGCTCGGCTTCTCGAGGCCCAGGATGCAGCGCCCGATGGTCGACTTGCCCGAGCCGGACTCCCCGACGACGCCGAGGATCTCGCCGGGGGCGACGGTGAAGCTCACGTCGTCGACGGCGTGCACGGTCTGCGCGCGGTTGTGGGGGTTCTTGAACCGCATCTGGAGGTGGTCGACGCTCAGCAGCTCTTCGCTCATGCGATGCTCCTCTCTTTCACGCTGGAGTTCTTGGTGGCCGAGCCGGTGCGGGCCGCCTTCGCGACCTCCTCGACCCGCACGCAGCGGGCCATGCCGGAGCGCTGCTGGCCGACGGCTGGGCGCTGATCTGCGAGTCCGCTTGCGTTTGCGTTTGCGTTTGCGTTTCCGCGGCGCTGCAGGGTGAGGGCGACGGGGGAGGTGCGGCAGCGCTCGGTCGCGAAGGCGCAGCGCTCGGCGAAGCGGCACCCGGTCGGCCAGTCGCGAGGTGCTGGCACGGCGCCGCTGATGGCATCCATCGGCACTCCGGCGACGGCGTTGGCCGGCATCGCCGCGAGCAGGGCCCTGGTGTAGGGATGCGATGGGGCCGTGAGGAGCGTGTCGACGTCGGCCTCCTCGATGACCTGGCCGGCGTACATGACGACGGCGCGGTCGCACGTGTCCGCGACGACTCCGAGGTCGTGCGTGACGATGATGACCGCGAGGCCGAGCTCTTCGCGGAGGCGCCGCAGCAGGTCGAGGATCTCGGCCTGCACGGTCACATCGAGGGCGGTCGTGGGCTCGTCGGCGACGAGCACCTCGGGTTCGCCCGTCAGCGCCATGGCGATGGCGGCGCGCTGCGCCATGCCGCCGGAGACCTGGAACGTGTAGCTGGCGGCGGCCTGCTGCGGGTCGGGCATGCCGACGAGGCGGAGCAGCTCGAGCGCCCGCTCCTGCACTTCGCCTGCCTTGCGGCCCGTGTGGTGGGCGATGGCCTCGCGCAGCTGGGCTCCGATCGTGAACGTCGGGTCGAGGGCCGTCATGGGCTCCTGCGAGACGAGGGCGATCTTCGAGCCGCGCACGGCGCGCAGCTGCTTGTTGCTCTGCCCGACGATGTTGGTGCCGTCGATGACGATCTCGCCCTTCGAGACGCGGCCGCCTGGGGCGACGAGGCCGAGCAGGCTCTTCGCGGTCACCGACTTGCCGCATCCCGATTCGCCGACCATGCCGAGGGCCTCGCCGCGGCGCACGTCGAAGGAGACGCCCTGCACGACCGCGAACTCGCCGGTGCTGTCGGTGAACGAGACGCTGAGGTCGCGCACGGAGACGATGGCGTCGTCCACGTCCGGCTGCGGGTCGTCGACGGCAACGGGCTTGGTGGCGACCTGGGCTGCTGGCTTCTTGCGGAAGAAGGAGCGGGCGAGGGTGGTCCCGGGGCGGTTGCCGGCGAGCGCATCGCCGACGACGTTGAAGGAGAGGATGGAGAGGATCATGATGACGCCGCTCGGCACGAGCAGCCACGGGTGCAGGTAGATGAGCTCGCTGGCCTCGCTGATCATGCCGCCCCAGCTGGGCGCCGGGGGTGGGGTCCCGAGCCCGAGGAAGCCGAGGCCAGCCTGGATGAGGAGGGCGGCGCCCATCGTGATGGAGAGCTGCACGAGCAGCGGTCCGCGGATGTTGGGGAGCACGTGGCGGAACAGGATGAGGCCGGGTGCGATGCCGGCGACGTTCGCGGCATCCACGTACAGCTCTCGCCGCACCTGCAGCGTCGTGGCCCTGGCGAGGCGGACGAAGCCGTCGCTCATCGCGATGCCGAGGGTCACCATCGCGACGGTCGTGTTGTTGCCGAAGGCGCCGATCACGGCCATGAGGATGACGATCGTGGGCAGGGCCTGGAAGAAGTCCGCGAAGCGCGACACGAGGGTGTCGGTGAAGCCGCGGAAGTAGCCGCCGATCATGCCGAGGGGGATGCCGATGCCCATCGCGACGACCGCCGCGAGGACGGCTCCGCCGAGGGTCGCTGCGCCGCCGTGGATGAGGCGGGAGAAGACGTCGCGCCCGAGGTCGTCGGTGCCGAGGAGGTGCTCGGTGCTCGGCAGCTGACGCGCGAGAGCGAGGTCCTGGGCGAGCGGGTCGAGCGGGGCGACGAGGTCGGCGAAGATCACCGACAGGCCGAGGAGGACGAGGAAGGCGAGGGCGACGACGGCTCCCGGCTTGCTGAGCAGTCTGGAGAGGGCGGTGTCGGTGCGTCGGACGCGGGTCATGCGAGCCTCGCCTTCGGGTTGATGATGCCGTAGAGGATGTCGATGACGAGGTTCATGACGAGGATCACGACGCTGAGGGCGACGACGACACCGAGCACGATGGGCATGTCGCCGAGGTTGACGGAGTCGACGACGAGCTTGCCGACGCCGGGGAGCGCGAAGACCTGCTCGATGAGCACGGCGCTGCCGAAGAGGGCCACGAACTGGAGGCCGATGACGGTGAGGACGGGGATGGCGGCGTTGCGGAGCCCGTGCAGCCAGACGATGCGCCACTCGGGGAGCCCCGTCGCTCGCAGGGTCTGCATGAAGTCTCGGCCCTGCACGTCGAGCATCGCGACCCTCGCCTGGCGGGCGACCGCCGCGGTGCCCGCGATGCCGATGGAGATGAGGGGCAGCGTGATGCGGCGGAGGAACTCGGCGGGGTCCTCCGTGAAGGGCTCCCAGCCGGACGCGGGGAACATCTTGAGGTTCACGGCGAACACGAGCACCAGCAGCACGGCGAGCCAGAAGCTCGGGATGGCCTGCATGACGCCGGCGGCTCCGCGGATGATGGTGTCGAGCCAGCCGCCGCGGCTCGCGGCGAGGATGCCGAGCACGATGCCGAGCACGGTCGTGAGGAGGATGCCGCCCATCGAGAGGGTGAGGGTGACGGGGAGCCGCTCGAGCACCTGCATCGTCACCGACTGCTGGCTGAGGTAGGAGACGCCGAGGTCGCCGGTCAGGAGGCCACCGAGGAAGGTGAGGTAGCGCACGAGGATCGGGTCGTTGAAGCCCATCTCGTCACGCAGCTGGGCGCGGGCCTCCGGGGTGGCGTCGGGGCCCAGGATGGTCTGGGTCACGTCGTTCGGCATGAGGGCCACGAGGAAGAAGGCGGCCGAGACGACGAGGAAGACCATGAGCACGGTGATACCGACTCGCCGGAGGATGTAGAGGGCCACGTGTGCTCCTTTCAGTTTGGTGATGGTGCTGGGCGGATGCGCGGGGAGGGGCGCCTCCCCGCGCATCCGGTGATGCGTGATGCGTGCTGGGTATCGCGGTGCTGCGGCTGCTGCGGCTGCTGCGGGAGCCCGGGTGCCTATTCGGCGGGGGTCCAGCTGAAGGGGAGCGGGAAGACCTGGCCGGCGGCGAGCTCGACGCCGCCGAGCTTCTCCGCATCCCACACCGTGTGCGTGTGGTAGAAGGCGACCGGTGCGAACCAGGCGTTCTCGACGACCCACTTGTTGACCGCCTGCCACTTCGTGGCTGCCGCGTCGGCGTCGAGCTCGCTGGAGGCGTCGGCGATGAGGGCCGTCAGCTCGGGGTCGTCGGTGCCGAACGGGTTGAGCTGCGCGTTGGGGGCGAGCATGTTCATGCTGTTGACGTAGGAGTCGATGCCGCCGTTCTGCTGTCCCTGGGATGCGCCGAACTCCTTGTTGGTGATGGCGTCGAAGTAGTCGTTCGTGCGGTCGGAGAGGGTGGCGGTGATGCCGACGGCTTCGAGGTAGGGGATGGTCGCCTCGAGGCGCTTGTTCTCGCCGAACATGGTGCGGCTGAGGATGGGGAGCTCGAACCCGTCGGCGTAGCCGGCCTCGGCGAGGAGCTGCTTCGCCTTCTCCGGGTTGTACTCGTAGTAGTCGTCGAGCGACTCGTCGTAGGCGGAGGTGAACTTGCCGAAGACGGAGGAGGTGCCTCGCTGGTAGTCGCTCCAGAGGGCGGTGCCGATGGCGTCGCGGTCGAGGGCGTAGTTGATGGCCTGTCGGACGCGCACGTCGCCGAGCTCGGGGATGACGTCGCCGCCGCGGTCGAAGAGCATGAGGCCGCCGACGTTGGACTCGTTGGAGGCGGCTGCGAAGCCCTGGGATTCCGCCTGGTCGCGTTGGCTCCACTGGGCGGAGATGATGTCGACGTCGCCGGCGAGGAGCGCATTGAGCTGGGCGGTCAGGTCGGTGATGACGAACATGTTGAGCTCGTCGACCTGCACGTCCATGGGGCCCGCGTACTCGGGGTTGCGGATGTAGCTGTACTCGCTGTCCTCCGTGTAGGAGTCGAGGATCCACGGCCCGGAGCCGTAGGTGTCGGTGAGCAGCAGCGTCGGGTCGTCGAGGGCGGCCTGGCTGACCATCATGCCGACGGTGAGGGAGAAGGCCTCCGGCAGCGACTGGTCCGGGGTGTTGAGGCTGAACTTCAGGGTGTCCTCGTCGACGACCTCGATCGCGTCGATCGAGTTGAGGCGCGCCTGGTAGGTGCCCGGAGTCTCCTGGTAGCGCTCGAGGTTGGCCTTGATGAGCTCGACGGTCATCGGGGAGCCGTCTTCGAAGACGCTGTCGAGGCGGAAGTCCATGGTGAGCTCGGTGGGGCTCGTGTACTCCCAGGCCGTGGCGACGCCCGGCTGGAGGGCGCCTTCGGCGTCGCTCGTGACGAGGCTCTCGTAGGCGGCGGCAGCGTAGTTGAAGGCGGAGCCGCGCATGTTGGCGGCGGGGTCGAAGGTGGGGGCGCCCTCGAGCGCGGCGATGTTGACCGCGAAGGTGGCGTCTTCCGAGGCCGAGGATGATCCGGTGGAGCAGGCGGTGACGGCGAGGGTGGTGATGCCGAGCATGGCGACGGCGGTGCCGACGCGAAGTCTGTGGGAACGCATGCGCGTCCTTTCCGGGAGCGACGAGGTGAGCGGAGCTGGGAGGAGGAGCTGGGGTGCGGTGAGAAGCAGGGTGCGGTGAGGCGGTGAAGCGGTGGTGGTTCGGCTATGTTCTGAGCCGGTGAGATGGACGCTAGCCGCAAACTGCATGCAATCTTGACCAGATAGGCGGCTTTTTACGCGCTGGTAACACTCATTGCATGCAATGAAACCTCCAGGCAACATGGTGCACTCAGGGTGGATGCAGGCCACCTGGCCCGGGGTCTCACGTGCGCCAGAAGTGGCGCTCGGGGACTCGAACACGTCGAGGAGGGCACCATGCGACCGCTGCTGACAGCAGGCGACACGCAGATCTACCGCATCGAGGAGTCGCGTTCGGCGATGCTCCCCGTCGAGGAGATGTTCGTCGATACCGACCCGCTCCGTCCGCAGATCGCCGCCCTCGGGCCGGACGACTACGAAGCGAGCACCGACCGCCTCGTGATGGCGTCGAGCAGCTACGTCGTGCGCTCACGCGGCTTCGTCGCGGTGGTCGACACGGGGGTCGGGAACGGCAAGCCGCGCATCCGGGACATGTGGAACGGGCTCGCCACGACGTGGCTCGAGGAGCTCGCCACGATCGTCGACCCTGCCGAGGTCGACGTCGTCGTCAACACGCACCTGCATTGCGACCACGTCGGATGGAACACGGCGGCGGATGCGGCGGGCGGGTGGTCGCCGACGTTCCCCAACGCGCGCTACCTGTTCAACGAGCTCGATCGCGCCTTCATCACGGGGCCGAGCGCCAGGGGCATGTTCGAGCGCAACGGTGACTTCTGGGCCGACTCGATCGAGCCGGTCTTCCTGGCGGGGCAGGCGGACGTGGTCGAGCTTCCGTATCGGGCGTCGCCGTCCGTTGTGCTGGAGCACGCGCCCGGCGATACTCCGGGGCACATGGTGGTTCGGGTGCTCGACCCGGCGTCGGGTTCGACGGTCGCGATCATCTCCGGGGATGCGCTGCACCACGTCCTGCAGGTCGCTGAGCCCGGTCTGTCGTCGAGCTTCTGCTCCATGAAGGAGGTCGCGGAGTCCACGAGGCGTGCTCTGCTCGAGGAGTGCGCGGCGACCGGTGTGCCGATGCTCGCTGGGCACGTCGCTTCTCACGAGCTGCTCTTCGTCGAATCGGACGGCGAGGGTGGGTTCGCGATCGCCGAGGGGGCGAGGCTCAGCTGACGCGTCGCCTCGGGGTGTGACAAACCGCGCACGACCTCGACTGCTCGGTGGGTCCCGAGGTGGAGGCCGCGCGCGGCGCGTGTTGGCTGCTGGCTACTCGCTGCTGGCTACTCCACCCCGCACCATTCGGCGATGAAGAGCGCGATCGACTTCGTGATGCGGCGCACCGATTCGAGGTTCACCCGCTCGTCGTAGCCGTGGATGGCTTCGGAGACGGGGCCGTAGACGAGCGCGGGGGTGTCGGCGTACTGCACGAAGACTCGCCCGTCGAGGTAGCCGGGGGTGACGAACGACTCGAGCTCGGCGCCCCCGAACGCTGCGCTGTGGCTGCGTTCGAGCGCCCGCTCGGCGGCGCCGCCCTCCTCGAGGACGTACCCCTCGGCGTAGAAGCCGGTCTTCGTCGCGGTCGTGACGATGGGGTTGCCGTTGCCGTCTGCGGTGACGCCGTCGAGGGCGTCGGTGATCTCGGCCCAGGCCGCGTCTGCGGTGATGCCGGGGTAGAGGGCGACACGCACGTCGACCTCGCACCAGGCCGGCACGCTGGAGCCCCAGTCCCCGCCCTGGATCTTGCCGACGTTGAAGTTGATGGGGTGGTCGAGGTCCTCGAAGTAGCGGTGCTCGCCCTGCTTGGCGTTCCAGTCTGCCTCGAGCTTCCGGAGCTCGCCGATGACGTAGTAGGCGGCGTCGATGGCATTGAAGCCGGTCTGCATCTCACGGGGGTGGGTGGGCTTGCCGTCGACGCGGAGGCGCAGCCAGATGACGCCCGTGTTGGCGCGCACGAGCATGTCCTCCTCGGGCTCTGGGATGAGGACGGCGTCGGCCGTGTAGCCGCGCAGGTGCGCGGAGAGGGAGCCGTTGCCGGTGCATTCCTCCTCGACGACGGACTCGAAGTGGATGCGACCCGTCGGCGCGAGGCCCGCCGCCCGGACGGCGTCGAAGGCGTACAGGTTGGCGACGAGGCCTGCCTTCATGTCGCCGCTGCCGCGGCCGTACAGCCAGCCGTCTCGCACGGTCGCGTCCCACGGGGACCGCGCCCACTGGCTCTCGGGGCCTTCAGGGACGACGTCGATGTGTCCGTTCAGGATGAGCGAGCTTCCGCGTTCCTGGGGTGGGGTGAAGGTGCCGACGACGTTCTCGAGGCCTTCGTAGGAGATCTCGACTGCTCCGGCTCCCGGGTGGGCGGCGAGCTCGACGGGGTCGAGCTCCCAGCGGTCCATGGTGAGGCCGCGGCCGGCCATGGCGCCGTAGAGGAGGTCCTGCGCCGACGACTCGTTGGCTCGAAGCGACGGGTGCCGGACGAGCTCCTGCGTGAAGGCGACCTGCTGGTCGAAGGCGGCGTCGACGGCGTCGAGGATGCGCTGGCGCTGCTCGTCGCTGAGGGGGCTGGCCGTCGCGGTGGCGTGGGTCGTGGTCGTGGTGGGGGCGGGGGTGGGGGTGGCGCTGGAGTCGATGTCGCTGCTGGTCGGTGTGGTCATGCTCTGGTCCTGCTTTCGTTTGGGGGCGCTCGCGGTCGGGCGGGGGCGCTCGTCGTTGTGTGGGGCGCTCGCGGTGGGGCGCACGCGGTCCGTGAGCTGGCGGTGTCGGTTACGCGTTGTGGTCGATCTCGACGATGTCGTCGCGGAGGCGCATCCGCTCGCCGAAGGCGCCGCCGATGACGGTGACGAGGCAGATGCCGATGAGGACGAGCACGGCGGGCCAGGATGAGCCGTCGCCGACGGTGATGAGTGCGGTCGCGATGAGGGGCAGGAATCCGCTGATGGCGCCGGCGAGGTTGTAGCCGAGGGAGACGCCGCTGTAGCGGAGTCGGGGCGGGAAGAGCTCCGCGAGGAGGGCCCCGGTGACGGCGTACGACAGGGTGATGAGGGCGATGCCGATGCTCACGGCTGCCGTGATAGCGATGGGGCTCTCGGTGTCGATGAGCCAGAAGAGCGGGAAGGCGGCGATGCCGGTGGTGAGCCCGCCGACGACGGTCATGCGGCCTGGGCCGAAGCGTTCGGCGAGGCGGCCGGCGAAGATGGTGACGCCGATCTGGAGGACGGCGGCGATGAGGGTCGCGTTGACCATCACCTGCCGGTCGACTTCGAGCACGTTTGTGCCGTAGGAGACGACGAAGGTGGTCATCATGTAGAACCCTCCGACGCCGAGCATGGCTGCTGCGACGGCGACGAGGAGGCGCAGCCCGGACTTGCGGAAGAGCTCGAGGACGGGGACCTTGACCTGTTCGCCGGCCGCGGCGAGCTCCTTGAAGACGGGGGACTCCTCCACCTTGAGGCGGATGTAGAGGGCGATGCCGAGGAGCGGGAACGCGAGGAGGAAGGGGAGGCGCCAACCCCACGCGTCGAAGGTCTCGGGCGGCATCATGAGCACGAGGGCGAAGGCGCCGGAGGAGACGAGGGTGCCGACGGGGGAGCCGATCTGCACGAGGGCGGCGAAGCGTCCGCGCATCTTCTCGGGGGAGTGCTCGATGGCGATGGTGGTCGCGCCGCCCCATTCGCCGCCGACGGCGAAGCCCTGAACGAGGCGGAGGACGGCGAGCATGATGGGGGCTGCGATGCCGACTGCCAGGTAGTCGGGGAGGACGCCGATGAGTCCTGTCGCGCATCCGATCATGACGATGGTGGTGAGGAGGGCGGGGCGGCGGCCGTAGCGGTCGCCGATCCAGCCGAAGACGACGGCGCCGATCGGGCGGGCCGCGAAGCCGACGCCGAAGGTCGCGAAGGCGGCGAGGGTGGCGCCGGCCGGGTCGAGGTCGGTGAAGAAGAGGCGGTTGAAGACGAGGGCCGCGGCGGTGCCGAAGAGGAAGTAGTCGTACCACTCGAGTGCGGTGCCGACGAAGGCGGCGAAGGCGATGCGCCGCGCGTCTTTGAGGCTGACCTTCGGCGCGCTGGCGGGTGCGCCCGAGGGTGGGCCCGAGGCTGCGCCCGAGGCGGGGGTCTGGGTGTTGTGGGACATGGTGGCTCCGATGTTGGGGAAAGGCCTGCATGTGAACGTGCACGTCTGCGGTGACGTCGGTGTTCCTATGCAACCCCGGATCGGCGGGGTTGGGCAATCGCCAGGCCCACTCGAATGCGCGGCTAAGATGTGCGAATGCACAATCTGAGCGGGGTTTTGGCGAATGGATGACGTGACTGTTTCGCCAGCGTTGCGGCGCGGTATCCGGTCGTGCCTCGCCGACCTCGATGAGATCACGACGCTCTACGTGAGCCAGGTGCGCACGCTGACCGGCTACGTGGAGTCGGTCATCGCGGAGCGCGACGTGCACAGCACGGCATTCACGACGCTGGGCCTCATGTTCCGCCAGCTGGGCGGGGAGCGGCTCGAGGATGAGCTGCGGGCGCACTCGCGGGCCATCGGCCGGAAGCGGGTCCGGCAGGGGGTGCCGCTCGAGTCGTTGCTGCGGGCGGTGCGCATGGATTTCCGGTTCATCTGGCAGGCGCTCAACGACCGTCTGCCTGGGGAGGCGGACCGCCTGTCCGACGACGTGGTCGCGATCTGGGAGGTTGTGGAGGCGCACACGACGAGCGTGCAGTCGGGGTACATGCTCGAGCTTGGGCAGGTGAAGGCGGAGCTTGAGCAGGAGCAGGCGTTCCTGCTGCGTCGTCTGCTGCGGGGTGGGGTCGATGACTCGCAGCTGCACGTGCAGGCGGCGGAGGCGCTCGAGATTCCGCTCACTGGACCTTACTGGGTCGCCGTCGCGCATCAGGATGCGGCGGCCGGGTTCGCCGCGGATGTGCAGGACGTCTTCCCTGCGGCGGTGTGCCTGCGCCTGGATGGTGTCGAGTTCGCGGTGATCGCAGGGACGTCGGATGTGGCCGGTGTGGTCGGTTCGTCCGGTCCGTCGGGTCCGTCGGGTTCGTCCGGTTCGTCCGGTCCGTTCGGTTCGTCTTCGTCAGGTCGGTCAGGTTCGTCGGGTGTGTTGGTGCAGCTGGCGCTCGCGGATCTGCAGGTGGGTGTTTCCCAGTCGGCGGCGACGCTGTCGTCGCTGAGCGAGATGTGGCAGCTGGCGTCCGAGCTGGCTGAGTTCGCTGTTCCGGGGCGTGCTGCCGTGCTCGCGCAGCACTGGCCGAGTCTTGTCGTCCGGAGGCTTGGACCGGTGGCGTCGAGCCTGGCTGCGGATGCGCTCCGCGATTTCGCGCTCCTGCCTTCATCGGAACGGGACCTTCTGGTGGAAGCCGTCGAGGTGTACATGGCCTCCGGTTCGGCGTCGAAGGCCGCGGGTGTGCTGTTCTGCCACCGGAATACGATCATGAACCGGCTGGCGAAGTTCGCCTCGGTGGCAGGTCTTGACCCGACGGTTCCCGATGATGCGGCCACGATCAAGGTTGTGCTTGCCGCGGCCAGGGGTGCGGAGGTAGGTCGGCCGTGAGCCCGTGAAGGGTTTGTGAGTTTGTGGGTTCGTTGACCCGTTGGGCCGCGGTCTGCGGCACCGAGGGGTTGTGTGCTTGCAGGGGCGCAGGTCTTCAAGGTTGAAGAGCTTCAAGGTCTTCGGTTGACCTGTGGGCGGGCGGCCTGGGTGTTGCTGGGTGCGTATCCGCGGCGTCTGACTGTTCTGCGTGGCATGTGGTGTCCGATGGCGGGTACGACGTGCCAGCGTCCGTTGCTGCTGCGAGTGAGGGTGAGTCTCTCGCGGTGGACTTCGTGGTGGTGGAAGGAGCACAGCAGGATGCCGTCTTTCGTGTCGGTTGGTCCGCCCTGACTCCAGGGGAGGGCGTGGTGCACTTCGCACCAGCGGACTGGTGCGCTGCATCCGGGTGCGCGGCAGTGTCGGTCGCGGGTTGCGATCGCCCGGCGTTGGGCGGTGGTGAAGAGGCGTTGTTTGCGGCCGAGGTCGAGGATCTCGCCGTTGGTGTCGGTGCTCGCGATGCGGATGAGCCCGTCGCAGATGATCTGGGCTGCGACTGACGGTGGGATTGGCTCTCCGGTGCGCTCGAGGTGGGGCAGGTCTTCGGGTCGGGTGGCTGTGCCGTCTTGTCCGGCGGTGGTGGTGACGATGATGACCGTTGGTGCCTCGCCGCCGGTGCGGGGCGCGTCGGGTGACTCGGCGTAGGCGCGGAGGATCATCGTGAGCGCGTCGATGCGCTGCTGCTCGATCGAGCGCGGGTCCATCAGCGGAACCTCGGCGTCACCACTGTCTCGACTGTCATCAGGTTCGTCGGACAATGGGAGCTCGTCGGCACCGAGTGCTGGCGCGAGTGGCTCCCCGCACTCGGACGCGGCCGGGAACTCCACGGTTCGGCGCGGGGAGAGGAGGGCGTCGAAGACTGAGATCAGCTGCTCGCCTTGCGCGGGCGTCGCGACGAACTTGCCGGTGACGGCACCGTCCGTACGCCGCGTAAACCACAGGCCGCGCTGCTCGGCGATCTTGTCGGCGCGCGGCTCGTCGCCGTCGGGATCGAGGTAGGAAACCCAGGTCGCGGCCTGCACCTCGAGCACCTTCGGCACCGCGGGCTGTTCATCTTCTGGATTCAGGCCGCACGCGGACGCGACCAGCTCACCCTCGGCGCGGGCGAGCTCGTCGACGTCCACCCGGTTGCCGGTGCGGTCGAGGCCCTTCGTGATCGCGGCTGCCTGCGCCACCGACATAACCCCGGAGCCCACCGCCTTCGACACCTCCGCGTACCTCGGGAGGATCGGCTCGCCTGTGGCGCTCATCCGCTCCCTCGTCGCCTCTGCGAGCTGCACGAGGGTCTTCGCCTCGAAGGGCTTCACCGCGAGCACCTGCTCGACCATGGCTGGGAGGTTCCGGAACCCGGACTTCCGAGCGACCGTCTCCGCTCGCGGAGACTCGTCTTCGCGGCGCAAGAGTTCACCGGCTACCTCAACGAGCGCGGCGTCCAGGACGCGTCGGCGAGCAGCGAGCTCGCGGAGCACGACGACGATCTCCGCGTCCGGAAGGCTTGTCAGCTGGCACCGCGCCTCGAGGAGCGCGTCCACGACAGCCGTCTCCATTGACGACCGCGCCGATGACTGTCCTGGCTGCGCCGACGACTGTCGACCCGATTCTTGCTCCGCCTGCGATGCCACGATAACCTCCCCCAAGATTGATTCGAGTGTAGCAAATTGGCCCGGTTCAATCAACATTTGAACAGGACTTTTCCCAAGAAATTAGTCCTTAGTTTCGAATGCACAAGTGGAGGTTCTAACCAGGTACGCCCCGGTGCCACCGGCACGCGCTCCATCTCACGTCGCCGGAGGGAGCGCCCGGGCTGCCACGCGGGCCCGCCTCTCGGCTCAGCAGACCACGTGCCACCGACAGTGGGCCCGAGCTTTATCCCAGGCACGTCTGGCGATAGACAGCCGGCCTGGATTCCTCCCGACTCGCGCCGGACCCCTCCGGTCCCGGACATGCCCGTCCCGAAAGCGCCTGCCCTCGAAGGTGTCTGCCCTGGCAGTGCCCGTCCCCGAAAGTGTCTGCCCCGAAGGTGTCTGCCCTGGCAGCGCCTGCCCCGAAGGTGCCTGCCCCGGCAGCGCCTGCCCCGAAGGTGCCTGCCCCGGCAGCGCCTGCCCCGAAGGTGCCTGCCCCGGCAGTGCCCACCCCCGAAAGTGCCAGCTCCGAAGGCACCTGCTCCGGCAGTGCTCGCCCCCGAAAGCGCTCGCCCCGGCATTGCCAGCCCCGGAAGCTACCCCTCGACTCGCGGGAGCGCGGCAGCGGCGACGACGTCGCCGCTTTCCCCGCGGATCTCGACGCTCGTGACCTCTTCGCGCAGCGCTGCAGCGTTGACGGCGCAGTTGATCTCGACCTCGGAGCCGAGGAAGGTCCCTGATCCGACGTCGTCTCCGGTCGCATCCACGACGACCACCGAGTAGAACTCGCCGCTCGGCAGGCCGGTGACGGTGAGGAGGGTCTCGGTGCCCCAGGTGTGCGCGACGACGCTGCCGTCGATCTCGACGCCGGCGGGTTCGCCTTGGAAGTCGACGGGTTCGACGGCGCCGAGCGTTCCTGGGTCGCCGACGGGCGGCGGCGTCTCGGGGCGGGGGAGGAAGAAGCCGCCGACGATGCCGACCAGGAGGCCGACGGCGGCGACTCCGGCGAGCAGGGCGCCGCCGAAGCGCCGGCGACGCAGTGGCGTGACCGGCGCGGCCTGCGCTTCTGCGTCACGGTCACTGCCACTGCCACGGTCACGGTCACGGTCACCCGATTGAGGACCATCGGCACCGCCGTCGACAGTCCCGAAGGCCAGCACGGCGTCACGAAGCTCATCGCTGGGCGTCGCATCCAGCCACTCGGGATGGTCGGAGAGCTGTCCCGTCAGGGCGCGCAGCTCGGCCAGCTCGGCGTCGATGGTGGGGTCGGAAGCGCGCATCCGCTCGAACTCGGCGGCTTCGACTGCGCTGAGTTCGCCGACGAGGGCGGCGGCGATGAGCTCGCCGCGGCGGTCTGCGTTGTGGTCAGTCACGAGCTCCTCCAGGTTCGTCGAGGTGGCCGCGGACGGCGCGGAGGCCGTAGAAGACGCGGGTGCGGAGAGTGGCGACGGGCACCCCGCAGCGGGCGGAGAACTCAGCGTAGCTGTACCCGGTCAGGTGGATGGCGACGATCGCCTCCCGCTGCTCGTCCGGCAGGCGGGCGAGCGCTTCCGTGAGGCCGAGCCCGGTCAGCGGGTCCGGGATCTCGGCGGGGAGGTCCGCGGAAGCGGTGGATGCTTCGGAGGCTGCGCTGCGCGGCAGCCGGTCGCGGGCTCGCAGCGCGTCGGAGATGACGTTGCGGGCGATCGCGAAGAGCCAGGTCCGCTCGCCGCCCTTGGTGGGGTCGAAGCTGTCTCGGGCGCGCCAGGCTCGGAGGAAGGTCTCCTGCACGCAGTCCTCGGCGAGCGGCCGGTCGCGGAGGGCGTTGACGGTGAAGCCGAGGAGCACGCTGCCGTGGTCGCGGAACGCCGAGTGCAGGTCGAACGAGTGGGGCGCATCCGCCATACGGGCGTGTCCTCTCGTCGTCGACCACCGTGCGCGGTCAACGATAACGGCAGTGCTCACGGCTGCTCCCTCCGGTGACTCAACTCGGGTTGGTATACCCCAACTCGGGTTGGTACAGGGGAGTACCGCCGGATCGGGTCCAGCGTTCAGGGGCTTCCCGAAATCTTCGTCAGAAAAAGTTCGAAGTCCGATGAACGCGGGACGGGTCGCCGCCGTATGCCCTTGTACGACGGCTCCATCGGGGAGCTGCGAAGCAGGAAGGCACCCCTCATGCCCAAGCACACGTTCGCGAAGTCGCTCGCCCTCGGCGCCACAGCTGCCGCCGCCATCGCCCTTGTCGCCGCAGCTCCCGCCACCGCTGAGACGGAGGTCGCCGAGCCGGACTCGTTCACGAGCGCCTACACGGTCATGGCGACTCCGGATGCGGTCATCAACAACGACGGTGTTGTGACCCCGGGTGAGCCGGGGGCGATGGGCCAGTTCGATTTCCGCATCAACTCGGACCTGAACATCATCTGCTACGACATCACCCTCACGGGAGTGACGGGCGAGTACGAGAGCCCCGCGAAGACCGCCACGCACATCCACGAGGCTGCCGAAGGCCAGGCCGGCCCGCCGCGCATCGCCTTCCCGAACCCCACCGACAACGGTGATGGCACGCGCACGAGCAGCGGATGCCTCGAGGGCCCGTTCACGACGGGCCTCAACTCGGACGCCGGCACGGACACGGGTGAGGGCTTCACGCTCAAGCAGATCGAGGCGAACCCGGCCGGCTTCACGGGCGACTCGCACACGGCTGACTTCAAGGCCGGCGTCGTCCGCGGCCAGCTCGTGCAGGTTCCGGTCGGCGGCGTCGACACGGGTGCCGGCGGAGCCGCAGCCGCTGGTGGCCTCGACGCGATGACGCTCAGCTTCCTCGGTCTCGGTGGCCTCGCCGTTGCCGGCGTCGCCGGGCTCGCGGTTGCGCGCAAGGCTCGCGCAGCGGGTCAGTGACCAGGAACTCTTCTCGGGCGCCGGGGCGCGCGTTGCGCGTCCCGGTGCTCGTCGTTGCGGCCGCGCTCCTCGTGAGCGGATGCGCGGCCGCCCCGAGCGGGGACGCTTCGCCTCCCGAGGGCGTCCAGCCTTCGACGACTGCGGTCGAGTCCGCTCCGGAGTCCGCTCCCGAATCCGCTCCGGAGGCGACCGCGCCGGCGCAGGTCGAGTCTCCGGCGGCGCCCCCAGCGGGTGGCGTCGAGGTGCTCCAGGAAGGCGTCGCCCCTACGGCGGTGTCGATCCCGGCGATCGGTGTCGAGGACACGCTCATCGACCTCGGCATCGCCGCCGACGGCAAGATGGAGGTGCCCGTGGACTTCGACGAGATCGGCTGGTTCACGGGTGGCGGCAAGCCTGGCGGTCGGGGGCCGACGGTCATCGCGGCCCACGTCGACGGTCTCGCCGGCCCCGCCGCGTTCTTCCGGCTCGACGAGCTCGCCGCTGGCGATGTGGTGAGCGTGAGTGATGTCGAAGGCGGCGTCACCAGCTATCAGGTCACCGAGGTCGTCACGGTCGAGAAGGCCGAGTTCCCAACGGCGCGCGTCTTCGGCGCGGTGCCGGGCGACGAGCTACGCCTCATCACATGCGGCGGCTACTTCGACCGCGACGTGGGCCACTACGACAAGAACGTCGTCGTGTTCGCGACGGCGGTCTAACCCCCGTCTCAGGTTTCGGCTCTCGCCGCTCGGCCGGTTGCTCAAGATCCGTCTCTGGCTCGTCGCTGAGGGGCGGCCGTTTGCTCAGGCTCCGCCTCTGGCCAGTCGCTCCGGCGAGTCCCGTCGCGCCTAGAAGAAGGTGGAGATCGCCGTGGCGATTCCGGTGCTGATGATGACCACCACGCCGCAGATGGCGATGGCCTCTCGTGGCATCGTGCTGCGCTGGTAGGCGTCCCAGAAGCCGTCGGCGGGGGTTACCTGTCGGTTCTCGACTTCGTGGTCGACGCTCGTATCGGACATATAGCTAGTCTAACTAACTAATCCCGAGGAGCAAGCCAAACGACGATCTGAGTTGGGCCAGCGCAACCGGAGGTCACGGTCACGCATCAGCACTCGAAGGCTCGCAATCCCATCTCTCGTCCGCTCCGAATGGATGGCAGGCGCGGCGATGCGCCCGGGTTCCGCGGGCCACTCGAAGGAGTGGGGAGCCCTCCAAGAGTGGCGCGTCTGACCTCACGTCGGGCAGCCGGAGGTGAGGTCCGTGTCCATGCTTGCCCTTGACTCTCCACGGGAGCTATCCGCTGCATCCCGAACGAAGACCCGCGGTCGCTCGCAGGCCCTCGCACAGTTCCGGAGTGTGGCGGACGCCGACGACAGCGATGAGTTCCTCGCTGGCCTCGCCTCGCTCGGTGACGCGCGCGCCTTCGACCTGCTCGTGCAGCGGTACCGGACCCTCATGTACGTCTGCGCGCGGCGTCGCCTCGGCTCCGACGCCGAAGCCGACGACGTGGTGCAGGAGTCGCTCGCTGACGCGTGGACCAAGATCTCGACGCTCAAGGATCTGGCCGCAGTGCGGTCCTGGATGCTGCGCATCGTCGCATCCCGAAGTGTCGACGTGCTCAGGCGCCGACGCGAGCACGACAGCGTCGAAGACGGCGACTATGCCGCGTCGGACACGCAGTCGCCGACGACCAACGCTCAGCTTGCGCTGCTCTCCGCCGCCCTGCACATCGCGCTGTCGCGGCTTCCCGAGCAGCAGCGGCGGTGCTGGGTGATGCGCGAGCTGGAGTCGATGAGCTACCAGGACATCGGCGAGGAGCTCGAGCTGCCCGTGAGCACCGTCCGCGGTTTGATCGCCCGGGCCCGCAAGGCCCTCGCGATCGCCATGGCCGACTGGCGGTGACCCCCGTTCGGGGCACATCCGGTCGTCGCGGCTGCCGGGGCATCCTTGCCTGCGCACCTGGGTGACGCTGCTTGCAGGGCGCATCGAATGATTGTGGCCAGCAGGGCTGTTCTCTAGGCTCGGGTTCATGAGAGCGACGCGTCTGCTGGCCGTGCTGAGTGCATCCGCCGTGTCGCTCGGCGGGTTCGTGGGATGCGTGAGCGACGTGACCTATACGCGCAACGGCGTCGAGGTGACCCCGGATGAGGCGCTCGTCGAGTCGGGCTACGCGGACATCGACCCGTGCACGGCGATTTCCGACGAGACGTTGGAGGCGGCGGGGTTCGTGTCGCCGTCGTCAGGGCAGACGCTCTCGCCCGACCCTGACTGCGAGTGGCGCGACGGCATGAAGTCGGCGCCGACGCTGCTGCTGTGGGTGGATGGGCCGACCGAGGCCGACGAGCTCTCGGAACTCATCGAGGTGAGCGGCGTCGAGGTCGAGGTGTTCTTCCAGGCCGGCGCATCGGGGCGCTACGTCGCCAGGTTCGATGACCTCACGCTGACGCTCAACGCCGACCTCGAGCTGGAGGGCGAGTTCGACGAGAACTCCGACGCCTTCGGCAAGGACATCCTCGCGCGGGGTCTGACCGACGCGATGAAGGCGTACGGGAAGCTGTGAGGCGTTCTAAGCGGGGTCCCGGGCTTCGGCATCGGCATCTGACCCGTCCAGCCGCTCCCCGACGAGCGCGAGCGCGCGCTGCTGCGTCGCGTTGAGCACCGACTCGGAGTACTCGTCGAAGAGGCCGGCCGCGTCCGACAGGTCGAGGTCTGGCGCATCCGTCCGTAGCGAGTCGACGACCTGCGCGAAGGTCGCCACGAATCGCTCGACGAAGTCGTCGAATGCCGCCTCGCTCGTCTCTTCACCGAGCCCGTGGAAGTCAGCCGTGATGGCCACGATCTGCGGCACCAGCGCGGGGTCGCTGAGCTGCTCGTAGTACCCGACCAGGTGCGGCATGCCCTCCTCGCCGACGAGGTGGGCGAGCAGCACCGTCTGGTCGCGGTCCATCTGCTCGAGCTCGGGGGAGAGGTGGCCTGCGAGCGTGCCCATGTACGCGGCGAGCTCCGGCGGCAGGTCCGGTGTGGTCGGAAGGTGTCGCAGCTGCGCGATGAGCGCGCGCTGCGCGGTGAGGCGGTCGATCTGGGCCGCGAGCTCGGCGTCGAGACGGTCGAGCACCGCTGGCGCCTCGGCGCCGTGCTCGTCGAGGAGACGCGGCATATCCTCGAGCGCGATCCCGAGCGCGGAGAGGCGGCGGATGCGCAGCACCCTGATCAGGTGGTGCACCCCGTACTGTCGGTACCCGTTGGAGGAGCGAGGCGGCTCATCCAGGACCCCGACCTGGTGGTAGTGCCGCAGGGCGCGCACCGTGACCCCGGCGCGACGGGCGAGCTCGCTGCTGTTCACCGCACACCACCCGCGCTCGCGCTCGTTGACTGGGGTTCCAGTGTACGAAGCGGGCGGGCGACGAGGCCGTAGAGGAACGCGCATCCCCACGCCCCGAGCAGCGCCAGTGCGGCGATGTTGACGTTGGTGTACTCGGTGAGCACGGCCGCGAGCATGATGCCGAGCGACGGGGCCGCCGTGGTGAGGGCGTTCTGGGTGCCCATGATGCGGCCGCGCAGCTGCTCGGGGATGCGCTCGATCATGAGCGCGCCCATGAGGCTGCCGAAGAGGCCGCTCGCGGCGCCCATGACGAAAGCGCCTGCGAACACGACCCAGACCGAGGTGAGGAGGCTGATGAGGCCGATGCCTATGGTCGTGCCCATCATGCCGACCACGAACCAGGCGCGGCGTGGGCCGCGCGTGCCGGCGACCGCATACGTGCCGCCGCCGACGAGCATGCCGAGGGCGAGCGCGCTGAGCACGAACCCGAGCAGTCCCGGCTGCTCGACCAGCGTGAAGTAGACGGGCAGCACGAGTCCCTGCAGCCCGGCGAGCACGAACACCGACACGAGGCTGAGCGCCGTGGTGGCGACGAGGAACGGGCTGCGGAACAGGGCCCGCCAGCCGTCGCGCAGCTGCGTCCATCCGGTGCCCGTCGGGGTGGATGCGCGCGATCCGTCGTCGGCGACGATCACGCCGACCGCCCGCGGGATGAGCAGGGTGATGAGGGCGGCGAGGAGGGAGGTGGCGGCGGTGATCCACAGCACGGTGGAGCCGTCGAACAGCACCATGAGGGTGCCGGCCGCAGCTGGGCCGATGAAGATGGCGACGGCGCTGAGGCTCTCGCGCACGCCCATGAGGCGTTCGGTGCTGATGCCGCCGTGGCGGACGATGGCGGGGAGGAGCGCTTCGCGGGCGGTCATGCCCGGCACGTCGCCGAGGGATCCGATGATGCCGAAGAGCACGAACCAGCCGAGGTTGAGCCCGGAGACGAGGTCGATGATCGGGAGCGCGGCGATCGAGGCGGCCGAGATGAGATCGGTGACGACGGACGAGGTGCGCCGGTTGATGCGGTCGATGACGACGCCCATGAAGAGGCCCGCGAGCACCGCCGGGATGGCGGTGGCCGCCGCGACCGTGCCGGCCCCGAGGGCGCTGCCCGTCGTCGAGAGCACGATGAGCGGGAGGGCGATGCCGGCGATCGAGTTGCCGAGCAGGGAGAGGACATGCGACGCGAGGTACGTGACCGGCAGAAGGTTCATGCGGTCAAGCAGAAACTATGACGTTGGGGCGGGGTCAAGTGGGGAGGCTTGCTACGCCTCCATCCCGCGCCACGCCACCTCGAGGCCGGCCCGGCAGCGCGCTCGCGCGGCGGGGTCGTCGAAGCGGCAGCCGCGGACGACGAGCTGATAGTAGAAGATGCCGGCGATGAGGTCGAAGCACGCCTCGACGTCGAGGTCTGCGCGCAGCGACCCCTCGGCGATGCCGGCGCGGAGGGCATTTTCGATGGGTCGGCGGCGCACGGAGACGTGCGACTCCCAGTACGCCTGCTGCAGCTCCCGGTCGCTCATGACGAGCCGGATGCGCTGCCGGAACCGCTGGTCGGGGTAGCTGGTCTCGTCGAGGTCGGCGGATGCGCCCATGAGGAAGTCGACGATGCCGGCCCGCAGGTCGCCGGGCTTGCCCAGCGTCGGGGGAATCGTGCGCCCGACGTCGAGCGCAGCCGCGATCAGGAGCGTCATCGACGGCCACCGTCGGTAGAGGGCGGCCCGGCTCACGCCGCTCCGCTCCACGACCCTCGACACGGTGACGGCCTCGTCGGCGTCGATGATGGCAAGCGTGGCGGCGAGGATCTGCCCGTCGAGCTCCTCCGTGCGAGGCCGCCCAGGGCCCCGGCGAGTGTCGAGATCTGCCGATGCTGCCGACGCTGCCGACGCTGCCGACCCCGCTGAGCGCGCCGAGGCGCCCACATCCGTTTCGATGGATGCGGGCGCCGAAGCGGGTGCGGTGGTCGTCACGCGGCGGCCCGCTCGCGGAGCTGCGCGATCGTCGCGTCGGTGAGCCCCGCCGCTCGCAGCGGCGCGAGCGGGTCGCCGTGGCGCTCGCGGAGGCGGGCGAGGAGGATGCGCATCGACACGTCCATGGGTTCGGCGTCGCCCGTGAGGGAGCCGTTGAGCTTCGACACCTCCTCGAGGTCCATGCCGAACTTCGCGAGCAGCACGCTCATGGTGGGGCCGATGCGGGCCAGAATCGCGCCCATGTTGGCGTCGGTCTTCGCGTAGTCGCGCACGATGTCGTCGTCTGCTGCGCCGAGCGCGAGGAGCAGCATGGCGGCTAGCACGCCCGTGCGGTCGCGGCCGGCCGCGCAGTGGAAGGCCGTGGCGCCGGGGGAGACGGCGATGATGCCGAGCGCCGCGGCGAGCTGCGGCGCGGCCGACTCGACCATGAGCGCGTACATCTCGCCCATGCCGGCGTGCGCGCTCCCGTGCTCGTCGGCGGTCGGCAGCCCGCCGCCGACGCTGCCCATGAGGGGCAGGTGGTGGTAGGCGACGGGGTGCGCCGAGAGGGGGCCCCGACCCGTGAGGGCGACCTCGTCGGCGGTGCGGAGGTCGATGACCGAGGCGAGCCCGCCCGCGGTCAGCTCGCGCGCATCCGCTTCGGTGATGACGGACAGGTCGTCGGCGCGGATCGCGAGCCCCTCGCGGAGGGGGCCGCCGGCGATGGGGGTGCCGCCGAGGTCGCGCAGGTTGACGGGTGCGGAGAGGGTGATGTCGAGCGTGGTGGTCATGTGAGTCGCTTTCGGATGAGGGCGCTGCCCTGGTCGATCAGCGTGACGAGCACGATGATGCAGATGATGATGGCGCTGAGGTGTCCGTAGTCGTACATCTTCATCGCCGTGGTGAGTTCGAGGCCGATGCCGCCTGCCCCGACGAGG
This sequence comes from Pseudoclavibacter sp. VKM Ac-2888, assembly GCF_015351285.1. Classification (NCBI taxonomy): domain Bacteria; kingdom Bacillati; phylum Actinomycetota; class Actinomycetes; order Micrococcales; family Microbacteriaceae; genus Pseudoclavibacter; species Pseudoclavibacter sp. VKM Ac-2888. The sequence goes on along the minus strand of NZ_JADKSM010000003.1, from coordinate 55,452 downwards.
CCGAGGATGGTGGCGCCGCGCACGTTGCCCTCGAAGAGCAGCAGTGTGTACGACACGAGGAGCGGTGCGGCCTGCGGGAGCACCCCGTACTGGATGAGCTGGCGCCGGGACGCCCCCACCGCCTGCATGGCGGACATGGGCCCGCGGTCGACGGATTCCATGGCCTCGGCGTAGACCTTGCCGATGGAGCCGATCGAGCCGAGCGTCATCGCGAGGATGCCGGCGAACGGGCCGAGCCCGACCGCGGAGACGAACATGAGCGCGAACACGAGGTCGGGCACCGAGCGGATGATGTTCATGACCCAGCGGGCCGGGTAGTACACCCACTTCGGGGCGATGTTCGACGATGCGGCGAACGCCATGAACAGCGACAGCACGGCCCCGAGGACGGTGCCGACGATGGCCATCTGCAGGGTCTCGATGAGGAGCGAGAAGATCGTGCCGAACTTCGAGAAGTCGGGCGGGAACAGGCGCGAGAGGAACTCGCCCATGTTGATGGCGCCGTCGCCGAGCTTCGAGAAGTTGAACTCTGCGCCCGCGAACGACCAGAGCAGCACGGTGATGGCGACGGGGATGCCGAGCAGAAAGCGCGCTCGCGGGACCGAGAAGGCCCGTTCGAGGCGGTCGCGTTCGGCGGTCGTGAGCGAGGGGGCCGTGGATGCGCGGGGCGGCTTAGGCGCGGTGGTTGTCATCGTGGGCCTCCTCGGCGTCGTAGAGCACGGAGAGCTTCTCGGCATCGAGCGCGCCGGTGGGGGCTGAGACGAGCATCTCGCCGTGGCGGAGGCCGATGATGCGGTCGGTGTGGCGGAGTGCGAGGGGCAGCACGTGGAGGCTGACGAGTACAGGGATGCCGTCGCGGGTGGCGATGTCGCGCAGCAGTTCGAGCACGGAGTCGGCGAGCTTCGGGTCGAGGGATGCGACGGGTTCGTCGGCGAGGATCACGCGCGGCTGCTGCATGAGGGCGCGGGCGATGGCGACGCGCTGCTGCTGGCCGCCGCTCAGCGAACGGGCGGGGTCTTTCGCCTTGTGGGCGATGCCGACGCGGTCGAGGAGTTCCATCGCGCGTCTGCGGTGCTCGCTGCTGAAGCCGCCGACGAGGTTGATGGGGCCCGCGCTGTGGAGGGCGCCGGTGAGCACGTTCGTGAGCACGCTGAGGCGGGGGATGAGGTTGAACTGCTGGAACACCTGCCCGACGCCTGCGCGCAACTGCCGCAGTTCGCCCCGGCGGAGGTTCGTGACGTCGTGCCCGGCGACGCGGGCCGTGCCGCCCGTGATGGGGGCGAAGCCGGTGAGGCTGCGCATGAGCGTCGACTTGCCGGAGCCGGACGCGCCGAGGAGGGCGACCATCTCGCCGGGGTGCAGGTCGAGGTCGACGCCGTCGAGCACGGTCGTCTCGTCGCAGGCGACCCGGAGGTCGCGCACGGTGACGAGGGGGAGGCGGGTGAGCGCATCCATGTCGCTGGTGGTGGGTGCTGCTGACGGCGCAGTGGTGGCGCTGGTTGCCGGGGCGAGGTTCGTCATTCGAGGTCCTCGAGCTTCACGCCAGCGACGCCGGCGATCTCCACGAAGCCATCGAAGACGGAGGGGTCGGGATCGACGGAGACGGGGAGGCCGATGAAGCCGGAGCCGAGGGCGCCGAGGGCTTCGGCGTTCTCCTCGACGAAGACCGCCTGGATGGCGTCTTGGATGACCGTGCGCTTCTCATCGCTGAGTTCGGGGCTGCCGAGGACGCTGCCCATGACTGGCATGGGTGCGCTCTCGCCGACGCCGCGCCACTCGCTATCGGCGAAGGGGAACATGGGTTCGCCGAGTTCGGTGAGCATGATGGCTGTGCAGGCGGCGTCGACCTGGCCCTGTTCGAGGGCCGCGAAGGAGCCCTCGTGTCCGCCGGCGAAGATCGCCTCGTAGTCGGTGCCCTGCTCGAGGCCGGCCTCGTGGAGCATGTGGACGGGCATGAAGTAGCCGGAGCTGGAGGCCTGGTCGGCGAAGGCGACGGTCTTGCCCTCAAGATCGGTGAGCTCCTGCACGGGGGAGTCGTTCAAGACGACGCAGGTGGAGACGGGGTCTTCGCTGCCCTCCCAGGCGAGCAGCGCATCCACCTCGCCGGTGTTCACGGCGAGGGCGGAGGGGAAGCCGCTCATGATGCCCATGTCGACGTGGTCGGCGCGGATGGCTTCGACGACGCTGAGGTAGTCGGGCACGTCGGTGACCTCGACCGTGTAGCCCGTCTCGGCTTCGAGGAGATCGACGAGGGCGTCGATGGGGTTCGCCTGCGTGGGGTCTTCGCCGAGGGGGATGGTGGCGATGGTGATCGTCGTGTCGTCCGCGGTGGCTTCGGCCGTCTGGCAGCCGGTGAGGGCGAGGGCGCTGACGCCCATGATGCCGAAGGCGAGGAGCGGTGAACGGCGCATGTTCGGGGTCCTTCCGAGGGATGCTCCCGGGATTTCGAGAACACCGGTATGCAAACTCGCGAAGGTGACCGGCAATTACGAGACCGGTGGACTGGAAATTGGCGCGGAGGTGAACAGTTGGGGTGGGTGGGTGTGAGGTACGTTCGGACCGTGGTCGGCGCTAGCCTCGAGGGTGTCGGCAGCCGCATCTAGGATCGGCGAAACTAGGAATAGCCATGTCGTTAGCACTAATAGTTCGGTGGCCAACGATGAGCTTCGTGTGCGGCGGGAACAAGGTTTGCGCGGCCACGGTTTGCCGCTCGCGGAGTGCATGCCTCACGGAGTCCGCGCTCCCTCTGCAGCGGAGTGGGGGTGTTCGGGATGACCTGGACTGATCGCGCTCTTGCCGGCGGGGACATTTTCGTTCACGCATCGCGGGTGATCCCCTCATGGCTCGTGTACGCAACTTCGCAGACAAGGCGATAGCCCTGGTGGGCTCTGTGTCTTGGAAGAGCCCCGGCGGCTGCTGACTTCTTACGTCGCTATGCGCGGTGTCGCCTGTCTGGCAGCGCTGACTTCACGAGCTCGCCCCTACCAACGATGGGATGACTTCACCGCTGGAATTGGCGCGGTACGGTACTGCAATGGCGTGCCTGGACGCCATGATCACTTCTGAGGAGTCGGCCATGGGCGAAGAGCTCGAGATCATCGGTGACAATGACGGTCTGACCATCATCGGCCGCGATGCGGATATCGACCGCTTCTTGGTCTCCTCGAGCCTTCAAGGTGAGCGGACACGCCAGTTCTCGCTGCAAGCGGTCTGGTCGGCGTCCACCACGGCTGGTGCAGCCGCTCAAGTTGGTGCGAGCATTTTGGAGAACTCAGGTCGCTGGGTGAAGCTCACGGCCGAATCGGCGGCGAAGGTCAAGAAGTATGGTCTGACGCCGACCAAGATCCCGGGTGTCAGCCACGCCATGATCGGCAGGCCGGGCGACATCAAGAACTGGGTACAGATTGCCCAGACCCCGTCGACGCTGTTGGCCGGGCCGTTCGCGTTGAGCGCATTGGGCACGATGATGCAGCAGCGTGCCATGCAGCAACAAATGGACGAGATCACCGAGTATCTCGAGGAGATCAGCGACAAGGTCGACGACATCCTCCGTGCTCAGACTGACGCGGTACTCGCGGACATGGTCGGCGTTGACGTGATTGTCGAAGAAGCGATGACGGTTCGCGAGCACACAGGCCGAGTGTCGGAGGTGACGTGGTCGAAGGTGCAGGGGGCGGCGTTCACGATCGCTCGCACGCAGGCCTATGCGATCCGCCAGCTCAGCACCATCGCAGAGAAACTTGCCGAGAAGGCTGACCTCGGCGAGGCCGCAAAGGCGACTCGGGAGGCGGAGCCTCGGGTGCGGGAATGGCTGGCAGTGCTTGCGCGCACGATGCAGCTGCAGGACGCGGTCTGGGTGCTGGAGCTTGACCGTGTGCTGGATGGCAATGGGGCGGACATGGAAGCTCATCGCGCTGGGCTCGCGGCGGCGCGCGCGAACCGAATCGAACTCGTCGGGCGGACGACTATGCGGCTTCTCGCGCAGATGGGCGCGACGGTCGATCGGGCGAATTCCCAGGTCTTGCTGAACCCGTTCGATGCGCCAGCCGCTGTCCGGTCTAGCAACGTGGTCTCTGGCGCGGTGGTCCAGTTCCTTGACGGGGTGGGCCTCGATGCCGATCACGAGTCTTCAGATGCGCGCAGATGGCGGACAGCCGTCGCTGAGACGGGGGACAGAGCGGTCACCAGCGGGGTAGCTGGAGTGCGCGCGGCTGGGCGGGCTGGCGTGCAGGGTCTTGACCAGGTCACACAGCCGTTTCGTGCAGTGGACATTGACGGCGACGGCGTCGCGGACCGACCTCGGGCAGCAGTCGCGGCGGAGCAGGCCGGAGATGCGCTGAAGGGCGCCGCATCCGGTGTCTCGGGAGCGTTCAAGACATTTTTCGGGCGCGCAGGGCGGCGCGAGGTGCAAAGTGACACCGCGGAAGACGAAAGTTCTTCCTAGATCTCCCACTGCGGGGCATGCCCGGCAGTCACTTTCTCCTCTCGGTCCAGGGTCTCGGCGAGTCCCGGTCTGGGTGTCCTGCCACGGCTCGGGGCGGTCGTCGATTTAGCGCATTTTCACCCGGGAGAAGTTTTTCGTGCCATGGCGTACCTAATTTAGGTCAGGTTCCACTTCGCGATATCTTCAGTCATGACTTTCGTGGGGCTAGAACTCGGATCTTGGGCTGAATGGGCGGCTGCAATTGCCGCACTAGCGGGAACTGTGCTCAGTATCTTCGCGATCAAGTTCGCATTGGCCGCTAACCGGACCGCTGAGATGGCGCGGCAAGAGACAAAGGACGCCTCTGACAAGTCTCACGCGATGGAGCGAGATCGAGACGCCCGAGATCAGGAACGGGATGTGCGGAACTATGCTCGGGAGCAGGCTCGCGATGCACGCGATCGAGATCGCGAACGTCGAGAACTTGCTGGAAGCGTTGCTGCCTGGTGGGCGGCTTCTTACAGCGAGCTGGAGCCGCGATACGGGATCGTCGTGTCTAACCAGAGCACGACCAACGCGGTGTTCTTCGACGTGGAAGTCCGCGCCAAGTGTTTCAAGGATCAAGAGCAGTCGCTCCGCATGAAAGTTCTGCCGCCGGGCAGGTTCTTCGTGCAGCAGAGCAAGATCAACGGCAAGATACAGCTGGAGAGAATTCCACACCCGGTCCAGGAGGACGACGCTCTGGAGCCGTTCACGGTTGCAGGAGACCGCTCAGTCGAAGAAATTCGGTACTCAGATGGTCTTGGGGCCAGATGGCAGTGGAGTTCGGGGGCGGGCCTGGCGGAGGTCAATGTCGATTTCGAAAGTGCCGGGCAGTAGTGAGCTGGAGCGGCAAGCCATGTAACTCTGTTGTCAGGACTCGGAGGTGTGGTCCTGGTTTCGCGGCCACAGCCAACAGGGGTCAGCCGTCAAAAACTGCAGACAGTCCCAATGGCTCAAGCAGGACGCTCCCACGGCGGTGCTGAGGACTCCATGGCTCGTGGCTCCGGCAACACGTATGGATTGTTGGCTCGCTTTTGCAAGCCGTCTGATGCCGTCAGGCGCGCCGGCTCAGCGCGGATCGGAGGCTCGCTCGCTGCGTTTCTCGTTCATATTCATCGCGAGCAGCATTTTCTTGACGCGATCCCAGTCCCGTGAATGCAAGATAGGTGCCGAGATGCCCGATTCTGCTGGGTGCCGGACGCGTAGGTCGCGTCTTTCAGTTCGACGTTAATGCTCGGTAAGAACTCGAAGTCGACGCGGGTATTCGCGTTGGCCTGCGAACGCAGTTCGTCGCTTGCGAGCAGCTGACCCATGCTCAACTGTTGCTCTCCGCTCGTTGGTTCTCGCCTACCCCGAGCGTGGTGGCTTCCTTGTGCGGCGGGTCTCAACGCCCTTGAACTTCTCTCTTGATTTCTTCGAACACAGGTAATTACCGCCGCCATCAGATAGGTCGAAAAGGCCTGTCCGAGGACTCTTCTGCTGGTAGCGATTCTACGGCTGGCCGCACCTGCATCCTCTGCCTGCATTGCTGGCCACCGATTGAGTTCTCCTGTCGCCCCTGGTATAGCAGTAGTCTTTGGGGGAATCTGATGATGCGACACCAGCTGCGAGGCGGTCGAGTGTGCCGCGCGATCGTTCGCCGAGTGGGCTCTCTCCTGAGCGGCGATCCCCATGCGGAAGACGCAAGAATAATGCGAGTGGCATGGGTTCACAAAGCTTGGCTACTCGAAGAAATCCTCGTCGAGCTCGACGAGCTCGTATCGCTGGCGCACCTGCACGCCCACGCGGTACTTGATCATCAGCGACGCGAGACGCTCGCCATCGATCAGCACCACCCGAGTGGAGATATTCGCCGCGTAGTCGATCGCCTCACGCGAGTAGCGAGCCGTGGTGATGAACACCCCCTGGTTCGCCTGCTGGCCATGCAGCGCGCCGACAAAGCCCTGGATTGCGGGACGCCCGATAGCAGCCCCGGGGTCGTAGAGCTTCGCTTGAACGTACACACGGCTTAGTCCAAGCGCATCCTGATCGATCACACCGTCAATGCCCCCGTCGCGAGAAAGCTGCGTCGGCGTCGCGCGCCCCTGAGTGCCGCCGTAGCCCATCGCCATTAATAGATCGAGCACAGCGCGCTCAAAGAACTGCGGCTGCTGCGAGTGGAGCCTAGACAGGAGTTCAGAGGCAACGGCCGAATGCAGGCTCGAGATGCCATCCTCGACCTGCTCAAGGGGCGACAATGTCGCGAGGTCAGGGGGCGTCTCCGCGGAGGTGGCATGGGCCGCGGGCGTGCTCCCTAGCGTCGCGCCGCGCCGTTCGCTCCAGGCCTTCAAAGCGCTCTGCGCGATACCCGTGGGGTGCCCGGCAAGCAACTGCTGTCCCTCGCCGGTGATGCGGTATTGGCCACGCGTTGGTCGATCAAGCGCGCCGGCGCGAGCTAGGTACGACAATGCCCAGAGAGCCCGATTCTCCCAACGCAACTGACCGGACGGGATGACCTCGAGCTTCGCTTCCTCGGTCACGCCAAGAACTCGCGCCGCCTCGTCTCGGGTCTCTCGCGCGGAGCGGAGCCTGCCATCGCTCAGAACGCGAAGCGTCGGCGCCATGAACTCATGCCACATCGGAACGTCGCTCATGAGCATCCTTTCGACAAGTGGCGCGGAGGAAAGCCACTCAAGACAGGCTAGTCAACGGCACAATGAACGGGTGCCCTCCCTCGTAGCCTGGCTCGACGCTTCCTCCGAGGAGCAGCGTCGCATGCGCGACATCATCGGACTGTTCACCGACCGCGAAAGTCGCGACGAGCTCGGGCTCAGTTCGATCCGCGACCCGCTTGGCGACATGCTTTTCCCCGGTACTTCCGTCCTCCACACGCGAGCCCGCTATCTGCTGCTCGTGCCGTGGGTCTACGCACGCGCATCCACCCATGGCAACCCTGCCGCCGAGGCCGACAACCTGGAGCGCACGCTCATCGGTGCAATCAGGAAGACCGACGACAACGGCGGTCTCATCGGTATGACCGCCGGCGCGGCAGTGCGCACCCTCCCGTCGTCGATGTACTGGGGCCTCCTCGGCCGCCTCCAGATCCGTACCGACCCCAGCGCCTCCCGAGCAGACGCCCTCGCTGAGCACCTTGCCGCTAACGGCGGGGGAGACCTCGACGAAGTCGGAACGCAGCACAGCGCCTGGCACACCAGCATCCCCAAACCACCGCCAGGCTTCCCGAAAGAGCTGCCTGGCGGGTTCGCCCTCCGTCGCGGCGAAGCCGAATGGCTTCGCGAACGCATCCTCACCACGACGCCCGGGACACTCCTCGCGCACCTCACTCAAGACGGCCCCGGCGAAGACAGCCGCGCACCCTGGGAGGACCCCGCCGTGCTCCGGGCCACCGGCGACGCGCGCGCTGTACTTGACCACGCACGCGTATTCTCGGCCGTCGTCCACGGCGCCCAACTGCTCTACAACCTCATACTCGCCGAAGCCTACGAAGCCGCCGGCTACGACGCCGTCACCAACCCAGTCGACCACTACCGGCAGCGCCTCACCGCCTGGGCCACCAGGCTCCCCGAGCACGTCGACCTCAGAACCTGGAGCGTCGATGGGCTCATCCACCGAGTCGAACTGCAGCGCGGGCAGATGGTGCCCGCTCGCACGCGCCGCTTCGTCACCGCCTGGACCGCACTTCTCCGACACAGCACACTCGGCGACCTCGCCGACAACGGCGAAGCGAGGGCACTCGTCACCAGGTCCGAACGCGAGAGCAAGGGCGCCCAAGCCCGTATCGGCGACGCCAAGCGCCTGGTGAACTGGAGCGGCGGGTCCGGCGCGGGAGCCCTCGCCTACCGGTGGAACAGCGTGCGACGGATGCTCGTCGACCTGCACGCGGGCCTCAACACCCAGATCGGAGCGAACGATGCTTGAACCCCAGACCAGGGCCGCACTCACCGAGCAGCTCGCCCCACCACCCGGCTACGAACTCGTGCACGCCGTCGGCACCACCTTCACACTCGACCTCGCCACGGCACTCACGGTTCCCCTCTGCTTCGCCTCGCACCGGGTGAGCGCCGCCGACGACCAGCTCGGCATCCTCAACGCCATCCGCCGTGCCGCAGACCGCGTCGACGTGTTCGCGCAAGCCGGCGAGATCTCCATGGGCACCACCAGCAAGCTCGTCGCCTTCCTCGAGCCGATGCTCCACCCCGTCACTGCCCGCCGCGGGATCTTCCACCCCAAGGTCTGGTACCTCGAATACGCGGCAGGCGAGCACCGCAGCTACCGGTTCCTCTCCGCCAGCCGCAACCTCACCGCCGACCGCAGCTGGGACACTCTCGTGCGCCTCGACGGCACCCCTGCCCCGGCGGGCCAGAAGCTGGATGCGCGACGCAAGAACAAACCGCTCGTCACTCTCCTCAAGACGCTTCCGAAGCTCGCCGTGCACCCCGTCGCCGCCGACCGGATCGCACGCATCGACGCGCTCGCCGACCGCTGGGGCACCGTCCAGTGGGAACTGCCGACCGGCGTTCGAGACCTGGCGTTCCACGCGTTCGGAGTCGGCGCATCCACCCGCCCAGAGCTGCCAGGGCGCAGAGCTCTCGTGGTTTCACCGTTCGTCACCGACGACGGTCTCGCCGCACTCCGCGGCAAGCTCTGGGGTGAGACGCACCTCATCTCGCGCGCCGAGACCATCGACCGACTCGACCCCGCGACGCTGAGCAGCTCGAAGCTGCAGACGCGCGTGCTCGACGGAGCCGCCAACGACACGGCCGAGATCGAGACCGGCCACGACGACACCACCGACGCCACCGCAGGGGCCGCCGCCGCGGTCGTCGCCGCCACGCCCGTGCGCGCGGCCGACCGCCTCGTTGGGCTCCACGCGAAGATCGTCATCGTCGACCGCGACCACACTTCACGCGTCTTCCTCGGCTCCGCCAATGCCACAAGCCCCGGCTGGGGGACAAACGTGGAAGTCATGGTCGAGCTCATCGGCAAGACCTCCGTACTCGGTGTCGACGCCACACTCTCGGCCCTCGGCAACCTCACCGAGCCCTACCAGAGCGACGGCGGCGCAGCAGAGCCCGAAGACGAAGCGGCCGAAGCTCGACTCGAGCACCTGCTCCGCGGACTCGCCGGCCTCCGCATCCACATCGAGATCGGCGGCGACGGACCGTACTCGATGCGCGTCCAGGTCGGCGACGGCGACCGGGCATCATTCGAACGCCGCATCGCGAAAACTGGAGCCACGCTGCACTGGCACCTCCTGCCGCGGCCCGACCTGCGGCGGGCCGCATCCACCCTTACCAAACCGCAGGGCGAGACGCTCGACGAGGTGGCGCTCACCGACATCAGCCCCTTCGTGGTGCTCACCGCACGCGACGCCGACGGACGAGAACGCAGCACCATCGTGGTCGCAGAGCTCGCGGGAGACATCGCCGAGCGGCGCGACGCGATCATCGCCAGCCAGCTCACCGACCGGGCGTCGTTCGTGCGGCTCCTCACCCTCCTGCTCGAACTCTCGGGCGTCGCGACGCCCACCGTCGCGGGGGCCGGGGCGACGGGCTTCTTCGGCACCGCGGCCGGAAGCGATGTGGTCGAGGGGGCCGGACTCTTCGAAGCGCTCCTCCGCGCCGTCGCCGCCGGACACGACGGGCTCGCCGATGCGAAGCGCATCATCGATTACCTCGCCAGCCACGGCGAAGACCAAGCCATGATGCCGCCAGGCTTCGACAGCCTCTGGGAACAGGTGTGGGCCGCGCACCTCGAACTCACGGGAGCCGCGGCATGAGCGCCGTCGACGCCAACGCCGTGATGGACGGACTCAAGGGGTTTCAGCGAGACGCCGTCGCCCACGTCATCGATCGCTTCTACGGTCCAGACAGCGCCGCCGCCTCCGGGCGCTTCCTTGTCGCGGACGAGACCGGCCTCGGGAAGAGCATCATCGCCCGGGGCGTGGTCGCACGCAGCATCGAAGAACTCGAGCGCAGGCGCATCCCACGCATCGACATCGTCTACGTGTGCAGCAACCAGGACCTCGCCAGACAGAACTTAAAGCGCCTCAACGTCACGGGCGAGACGCAGATCGAGATGACCACGCGGCTCACGCTGCTCGCGAAGCAGAGCAAGAAACTCGACGGCGGCGACGCCGGCAACTCCAAGGTCAACCTCGTCTCCTTCACCCCCGGAACTTCTTTCAGCGGCGGCGGCTGGCGGCAGGGCAACGCCGACGAGCGCGCCATGCTTGCCGTGATGCTCGACCACCTGACGGGGGCGGACGCAGCGCAACGCAGGGCGACGCGAGTGATGCTCACCGGGACAGTCAAGAGCACGGATGCCTTCGCGCGACGCGTCGACTGGCTCGGACGCGAGCTGGGCAATGCGCCAGACGCGGTCATCACGACTGCGTTCCACGCCGACATCGAGCAGTCAGGCGAGCTGGCCCGCTTCGAGCAGCTCCGAGACGAGATGAGCGGCCTCAGGCGCATACCGTCGGAGATCTGGAACCGAGTGCAGAACTCCATCGCGAAGTTGCGCCACGCGCTCGGCAAAGCCGGCGTTGACACCCTGCAACCCGACCTCATCATCCTCGACGAGTTCCAGCGCTTCAAGCACCTGCTGGACCCCGAGAGCGGCGAAGCGGGCGAACTCGCCGACGCCCTCTTCCAGCACCCGGCCGCGAAGGTGCTGCTGCTCTCGGCCACCCCGTACAAGCCCTTCACCAACGCCGACGACGACGAGGACCACAGCGCCGACTTCCTCGCGACGATCCGCTTCCTCATGGGAGGTCAGGTGGGTGCGGATGCGCCAATCGCGGACGCCCTCGCGTCTTACCGTCACGCGCTCACGAGCGGGGGAGACGCCGCCGTGGCTGCCACCGCCGTCGGACTTGCGCTGCGCCCCGTAATGACTCGCTCGGAACGGCCCGCGCTCGGCGAGCGCGAGGACCTCGTGCAGGTCCGACACCTCGACTCGCAGGACCCGACCGCCGCCGACGTTCTCGATTGGGTGACCCTGCAGAGGCTCGGCGGTGCGCTCCAAGCGCCCATCGACCTCGAGTACTGGAAGTCGATCCCGTACTTCTCGAACTTCATGGACGGCTACAAGCCAGCAGCCCGGCTTACGGCGGCGCGGGATGCGGCTCGGAACGAAGTGATGACGGTGGCCGAGCCATCGGGCGCGGCGGCTCCCACCAGCACGTCGGCACGGGCCGACGCCCCGGTTGCGCAGGACGCGCAGGTGATCCAGCACCCGGGGCCCGGCAGGGGCGCCGCGTTCGGGAGCGGCGCATCCACTCGCAGCGCAAAGAGCATCGACCCCACCGCCATCGCAGCTGCCCTGGCCGCGACCCGCTCTCTCGACCCGGACGCGATGCGTCGCTTCGACCCAGTCGACCTCGGCAACAGCCACCTGAGGGCCCTCGCCGACGACACCGTCGGTCGCGGCTGGTGGCAGCTGCTGTGGGTGCCCCCGACGATGCCCTACGTGACCCCCGGCGTGGTCTACGAGCCATTCGCCGACGGCTCGGTGACGAAGCAGGTCATCTTCTCGGCCTGGTCCGCCGTGCCGGGCGCCGTCGCTGGACTCCTCAGCTACGAAGCTGAGCGACGCATGGCCGGCGAACGCTCGCTGTTCCGCGAGAACTCGGCCGACGGGCGCAAGGCAGTCGCCGCGCGACGACTCGCATACAGCCTCAGCGAAGGCGAGCGCCCCGCAGCGATGTCCACGCTCGCGCTCTTCTGGCCGCATCCCGCCCTCGCGAGCATCGGCGACCCGCTCGCCGGCGCACGCGCCTCAGGATCCGTGGTTGCTGGCTCCGCTGGGACGCTGCTCGGCGCAGACGAGCTGCTCGAACGCGTCGGACGCGGACTGGCCGGGCGAAGCTCCGCGACCGGGGCAAACGCCTACTTCGTCTATCCCGGCGCCGTGCCCAGCGACCTCGCCTCAGCGTCGGCGTCGAGTCTCATCCGCGAGCTGCACGACCCAGGCGACGATGGCGAAGGCCATGGCGAACTCCGCGGGATCGAACGTGGCTCCAAAGGGCTCACGCTGCACGTCGCGGAGGCGCTTGACCTCGCTCGAACGCGCGCGTGCGCGACGAGCGACGAGGTGACTGGTCGCGCGCACAGGGCAGTGGTGGACCCGAGCGCTGGCGGAACTGACCTTGCCCGCCTTGCCGCATTCGGGCCAGGCAATGCGGCACTCGGCGCGATCCGGTCGGTCGCCGGGCCCCTCGTCACTGAGGGCGGCGCATGGCTGGCGGCATTCGCGCTGGCGGAGGGGATCCGCTCGCTCTTCAACCGGCCAGAGAGCATCGCGTTGCTCGAGACCCTGTATGGCAGGAACGGGGAGGGTGCCCGCGACCCAGACGAAACGCGGTGGCGCCGCGTGCTCGACTACTGCGCCGACGGCAACCTGCGCGCCGTACTCGACGAGTACCTCTTCCAATTGCACAGCGAGAACGGTGGGGCAGAGGTGGGCGACGATGAGCTGCTCGCTCTGGCCAGGCGCGCGGTTGAGGCGATGACGCTGCGCCCAGCCCGGTACGTGGCCCACGACACCACCCTCGAACGAGGCGACATTCCCCTCACGGCGCGCTTTGCGCTGCGCTACGGCGGCAAGCAGAACACCGACGCGGACGCGAAGAGCGGTGCCCGCCAGGGCGACGTGCGAGGTGCCTTCAACAGCCCCTTCGCGCCGTTTGTCCTCGCCTCGACGAGCGTCGGGCAGGAGGGCATCGACTTCCACTGGTGGAGCCACTCCGTCGTCCACTGGAACCTGCCGTCGAACCCCGTCGACTTCGAGCAGCGTGAAGGGCGCGTGAACCGATTCGCCGGCCACGCCGTGCGCAAGAACGTCGCCGCCGCGCACTGGGCTGATGCCCTCGCATCGACGGATGCGCGCGCCTGGCGGGCCGCGTTCGATGCGGCCGAGGGGGTCGATAATGGCCTGGGTGAGTTCTCGCCGTGGTGGATGTACCCGGGAGACGCGCGCATCCACCGTGTGATCGCTCAGTACCCGCTCAGCCGCGACGCGGTGAAGTACGAGCGGTTGCGGAAAGCGCTGACGATGTACCGGCTCACGCTCGGGCAGCCGCGGCAGGAAGACATGCTCGAGCTGCTCGCGAAGCGCGGGGCGGATGCGGGTGCGATGCCGACGATAGATTTGCGGCCGCCGGGGTTGGCAGGACTCTAGTGCTGGTGACTATCTGAATAGCCTTGCTCGTGATCGCTGATGGATGTGCGTTTCATGGGCAGGCCACGCCGGGGCTCGCAGCTCCCGCTTTAGGACGCCAATGAGGATTCGTGTGCTTTAAAGGTGTATTCGATGCCAGCTATTGGCAGAGTTTTGCGGCGGGATTGTTGCACTCAAGGCCGATGTTGCCAGGTTGTCTGGGTAATAGTCGGGGAATCCGCCTATTGCCCGGGTGTTGTTGCAAGTGTCGCCGAGCTGAGCTCGATTCGACTACACTCAGTTCGTGGATATTTCTCTCGATATTGGTTCGTTCGTTCTTGGCCTCGTTACGGCTATTGTCATACCGTTTGCCATATGGTTGATGAGGCAGGGGGAGCGTGAGAAGCTGCAGAAGCGGCAGGAGTACGAAGAGCTCCAAGAGGCGTTCAATATCCATGCGGCGCTCACTGATCCGGTGGTGCTTGAGGCCCTCAATAGGAGTGCTGATGATGAGCAAGCCAGGCGCTTTCTAACTGCACTTCATGCGCGTTCGAGCTATCGCTTTGATGCTTTCTCCAAGGAATTCGAACTTCCGGAAGAAGTTGAATTGATTATCCGGGAAGAACTCGGGGTCATCAATGAAGCACTACCCGCGGAAACTAGTACTGCACAGCATGTTTTCGACGAAAAGGCCCAGCGAACTCAAAATCATCAGAAGGATTCGACAGTGCAGTCTCGGGTTCTCAAGTTTGCGAGCCACCTGTCAGGAAAGCCCGTGGCGCGCGGTGATTCTTCGCAAGTGGCACCACAGTATCGGGATCTGTTCAAAGAGCTTCGCGTCACTGGGCCGGGGCAAGCGACGGAGATAACGCTGCCCGACGGTGAGAATCTGATCTGGTTTGCGGGTAACGGCAAAGGGAATCTGCCAGCCATTGTGACTCATGTAGGGCGTAAGGGTTGCGAACTCAACTCGTCCAAGAGCGGCGCATTCAAGAGGCGACTGGAGGCTCACAACGCAAGCGGTGACGCACTAGCGACGGCGCTAGTCAGTGAGTTGCGTGAACTAGCCGCGATCAAGAGCACTTGCTCGTGTGGCGTTCCGCTCGTTTTCAATTAGATCCGGATCTTGCGCGTTTCATGTGATGCGACGGTCCTCACTTCGGGCCGAGTTGGTCCGAAGTCGGCTCCTGTCGAATTAACCAGCGCCCACACGGCCCGTGAGGTGTCCGTTATCTAGCTTGGCTTCGGCGGATCACAGCTGAGGTTCCGTCTGCATTTTGGCCCGATATCTGCATCGCGTAACACGGCGAGGGATCAGCGCCCTATGCGCCGGCCACTACCGTGACTTCTGCCTCGGTCTCTTGGTGCCGTAACCGAGCGCGATTTTGTAATGTAGCTCGAAGTGCCGGGCGAGATTGTGGCCCGTAACGCCCTGGCTCGTGAGTGAGAGCATGGGCTGCGTCGAATCTCGACGTCCGTGAACCTCGATACCTTATGTCGCTCTGGGTTCCAGCAACGAGGGCGGCCTTTCCGCAAGGAAACACAGTGGGACGCAAACGCAAACGCGGGTAGCCTTCGCGCTACAGAAAGCACAGTTCGTTCGGAATCGAGCGGCGCAACGCGAACCTCGGCGCGCTCGCGCGCTTCACCGCGATCGCGCGCTCGCACTGAATCTCCCGAGACGCAAGAGGCGGAGTGAGCGACCTCTCGTCTCTCCCGCACCTGATTGAGTCCCGCAAGCCCTTGCTCGCCTAGGGGTGCAACCCCACTACAGTTCTCAGGTACCCGCGCGAGCCCCACCCCCTTCTTCGGCTCGCCCGAGAAGAGGATTACTCCCTTGACGCAAACGCTCACCCGCAAGCTCGGCGTGCCCGGAATCGTGTTCATGGTGATCGCGGCCGCCGCGCCCATCACCGTGGTCGCCGCGAACTTCCCGATCATCTTCGGTGTCTCCGGCTCCGTCGGCGCACCGCTCATGGTGCTCGTCGCGACCGCGATCCTGCTGCTGTTTTCGGTCGGCTACGCGTGGATGACCCCGCACGTGCCCGACGCTGGGGCCTTCTACTCGTACGTCGATCGTGGACTCGGGCGACGCCTGGGGCTCGGCACCGCATCCATCGCCCTCCTCTCGTACGTGCTGCTCACCGTGTCGATGACCTGCTACCTCGGCGTGCAGGCCGGCAACCTCTTCGAGCTGTGGACCGGGATGCAGGTGCCCTGGTGGCTCATCTCGGGCCTCATGATCGCGATCGTCGGGTTCCTCGGCTACCGCAACATCGACCTCTCCGCGAAGGTGCTCGGTGTCGTCCTGGTGCTCGAGGTCGTCGCCGTCGTCGTCATCGACGTGGGCGTGCTCGCATCAGGGCGGGAGCTCACGACGCTGCCGTTCAGCATCAGCGAAGCCGTCTCCGGCACCCCGGGCCTCGGCCTGCTGTTCGCGTTCCTCGGCTTCTTCGGGTTCGAGGCGACGGCCGTGTTCCGCAACGAAGCCCGCGATCCTGAGCGCACCGTTCCCCGCGCCACCTACATCGCCGTGATCGCGGTCGGCGCGCTCTACTTCGTCTCGTCCTGGCTCGTCATCGCGGGCCTCGGCGCCGACAACGCGGTTGCCCTCTCGAACGAGGACCCGGCCGGCGTCGTCGTCGGCCTCGCGGGCGAGGTGGTCGCGCCGATCATGGCGGACGTCGTGCAGGTTCTCGTCGTGACGAGCATGTTCGCGTGCATGCTCGCGTTCCACAACATCGTCACCCGCTACCTGTTCACGCTGGGGGAGCGCGACGTGCTGCCGCGCACCCTCGCCGCCGTGCATCCGAAGCACTCGGCCCCGTCCCGCGCATCCCTGTGGGTGACGATCATCACCGCCGTCGTGGTCGTCGTCTCCGCGCTCGCGCAGCTCGACCCCGTGCTGCAGATCTACACCTGGTACTCCGGCGCAGGCGCGGTGGGCGTCATCGTCATGATGACCCTCGCGAGCTTCGCCGTCGTCGCCTTCCGCGCGCGCCTCAAGCGGGATGCCGCCGAGGGAACAGCCTCGTCGTGGGTCACCGTCGCGTCCCTGGCCGGTGGCATCGGGCTTGTCCTCGTGCTGATCATCGCCATCTGGAACTTCCCGTTCCTCGTTGGCGGAATCGTCGCCGCGATCATCTGGGGTGTTGTGCTCGCCGGGTTCTTCGCGATCGGGATGCTGCTGCCGGCTCGAGTCGCGGTGAAGGAACGGGTCGAGGAGAACGCCTGATTTCGGTGTGACCGGTTGCGATTCCCCGGGGAGTCCTGAAGGGGTCGAGCTGGCCTATCATTCAGGAAATTCCCAGCGAGAGAACGCGAGCCTCCGATGTCGATGCAGCCACCGGCCCCTCACTACGGCCACCCGAACCAGCCGCAGCAGCAGTACTTCGCGCCGGCGCCGGTTCAGCCGCGAACCACGAGCGCGATCTCCTGGACGGCGCTTGGATTCGGCATCACGGGGATGCTGGCAGCGATCATTCCCGGGGTGTCCTTCTTCGCCTGGATCTTCACCCTGGTTGCGCTCGTTCTCGCGATCGTCGGGCTCGCCCAAAAGCACCGCGCGAAGGCAGTCGCCGGTGTTTCGCTGGGGCTCTCGACCGTCGCCTTCGTGACCGCCGTCATCGTCTCCATGGCGACTCTGGGGAGCGCAGGCACCGAGGGAGCTGAGATCGTCGCGGAGCCGGAGATAGTCGCAGAATCCGCAGCCCCCGCCGCATCGGTCGAAGAACCGGAAACTACTCCAGAGGCGCAGCCTGAGGTGTTGGCTCCGGTCGGGATCGGACAGACCGTCACCGGCCATTACGGCGTCACGTTCACCGTTGACGCTGTGACGTGCGGCATGACGTCGTACTCGTATGCCAGCGGATACCTGGAGGAGACCGCGCTCGGTCAGTTCTGCGAGATTCGATTCACCACGTTCAACGGCAGCACGTCGCCGTTCGATTTCTACTCCGACAGCGTCTCCGGCACCATCGGGGACGCGTACTACGAGGCAGAGTCATCGCTCAGCACGGTCGGTGAGGACTCCTGGTTCAGCACCGTGAACCCGGGTCTAACTGTCAGCGGCGTCACCGTCATCGACATCCCCGTCGGCGCGCAGCTCGAAACCGTGCACCTGCAGACCAACTACTTCAACGGACAGGACATCGTCGTTCAGCTGGTCTGAGCGAGCTCGTCGGATGTTCAGGGGGGAACTCACCGCACGACGCTCACCCCGGCTCAACTCGACCGCTCCCGCGGTGCCGTGCTCGCCGGACTCTCTGTGATCGGGATGTTGCTTCCGAACGGGCGCTGAGCATCTGCGTCCGAGCCGCCACGACTACACACCGTCGAACCTGATCGCCGTCTCAGCGCATTCCGCGGTCGTGCCGACTCCCTCGAGCGCGCATCCACCGTCGACAAGCGCACGCGAACCGAGGGGCTCGGTCAGGGCGACGGAGATGCGGACGGCGTCATTGCCCGGACAACTCTGCGGACCCCCACCGACCGGGGCGACGTCCACGCGAATCAGGATCTGTTCCGCCTCGTAGGTGACCTGGGGTTCGAGGACCTCCCCGGTGGTGCCGCTCGCGCAGCCGAGGCGAGTCACCTCGATATCGATCTGCTCGCTGTCAGCAGTCACCGCGGTCGGGTCCGCCAAATGCCACGTCGCTGGTTCACCGTTGCTCGCCGGCGCCGACATCTGCTGACAGGCGGCAAGCGAGAAAGCAGCTGACGCGAGCAGGACTGCCGTCAGGGCTGTTCTTGTCGACCTCATGTGCTCATCCTGGCCCAGGCGGCTCCCTCCCAACTACCCCGACCGGTCACAGGCGGTGTCAGTGCTCCTCCACCCGTCCTCAGAGACGCAGGCACTCCACGCGCTTCGGCACGGTCGCCTCCGCACAGCCTCCGCTCGGCCCCTGAAGTGCTCTTCTGAGCGCGCATGTGAGCACGTTTCGCGAGTGGCAGTGCTCACATGAGCAAAGCACTGCTCAGCTGTTGCCGAGGGCCTCGCAGCCGACCTACCTTGTCCTCAGTCATCCGGACCAAGGAGGTCATTTCAATGAAGAAATCGGGCTTGTTTCTCACCACCGTCGCCGCAGCATCGTTGCTGCTGACCGGCTGCTCTGTCACCACCACCCCAGGAGGGGAAGGCGCCAGCGCAGGTGGAGCCGACGACGGCACCATCTCCATCGGCTTCAGCCAGGCCACGCAGCAGTCGCCGTTCTACGTCGAGCTCGGCGTCGGCGTGCAGGAAGCCGCAGACGCGGCAGGCGCTGAACTCGAGTACGTCGACGCCAACGGCGACGTCACCAAGCAGAACAACGACATCGAAGACCTCATCACCAAGGGCGTGGACGTCCTCCTCATCAACCCGGTCGACCCGCAGGGCATCGCGCAGAGCATCGCCTCCGCCGAGGCCGCGGGCATCCCCGTCGTCACCGTCGACCGCTCCGCGGAAGGCGCCATCGCCCACGTGGGTCGCGACAACGTCGAGATGGGCAAGCTCGTCGGCGAGCAGGTCAAGGAAGCGCTCGGCGCCGAAGGCGGCAAGATCATCGAGATCCAGGGCGACGCCGGCGGAACCGTCGCCATGGACCGCTCGGAAGGCTTCCACAGCGTCTTCGAGGGCGACTCGTCGGTGAACATCGTCGCTGGCCCGTACGCGGAGTACATCCGCTCGAACGCCGTCACCGCCATGCAGGACCTCCTCCAGTCGAACTCCGACGTGAAGGTCGTGTACGCCCACAACGACGACATGGCGCTCGGCGCCCTCCAGGTGCTCCAGGAGAACGGACGCACCGACGTCCTCGTCGCCGGAGTCGACGGACTCATGGAAGCCGTCGACGCGATCGCCGAAGGCGAGCAGTACGTCGCGACCTCGCTCAACGACCCGATCGCCCTCGGCACCGTTGCGGCCGAGACCGCACTCAGCGCCGCGGCCGGCGAAGACGTGGAAGCGGAGATCGACGCGGGCACCGAACTCGTGACCAAGGACAACGCGGGCGACCTGGTCGGAGACACCCTCTTCGCGCAGGGCGGCAAGTAATCCTCTCGCCCCGAGCGACACCACCAACCACCATCGATTCCTGGAGGAAGCGACAATGACCGAGACGATGACCGCGGCAGTGATGCACGCGCCGGGCGACATCCGCGTGGAAAGCGTGGATGTGCCAAAGCCGGGCACCGGCGACGTGCTGCTCAAGGTCGCCGCGTGCGGCGTGTGCGGCTCCGACATCCCGCGCATGAACTTCGCCGGCGCCTACCTGCTGCCCATCATCTGCGGGCACGAGTTCTCAGGCCACATCGTCGAGATCGGCGCTGACGTCGAAGGCCTCGAGATCGGCCAGCTCGCGACCGTGCCACCGCTCATCCCGTGCAACGAATGCGAGAGCTGCCTCGACGGGCACTTCAGCCTCTGCGAGAACTACGGCTACTTCGGCAGCCGCCAGGACGGCGCCTACGCGCAGTACGTGGTCGTCAACGCGGGCAACATCTTCCTCATGCCGGAGGGCGTCGACCCGCGGGCGGCGGCCATGATGGATCCGTCCGCCATCGCGCTCCACGCCATCTACAAGACGAAGCTCGGCGAGGGCTCCCGAGTCGCCGTCATCGGGGCAGGACCCATCGGGCTGTTCGCCATCCAGTGGGCGAAGCTCATGGGGGCGAGCGAAGTGCTCGCGGTCGACGTGAACCAGCAGAAGGCCGACATGGCGCTCGAAGCCGGGGCCACCCTCACGGCCGTCAACGACGAGGAAGCCATCGCCCACGCGGGCAAGGGCTTCGACGTCATCATCGAGTCCGCCGGCGTGCCAGCGACGATCGCCCTCGCGACGAAGCTCACGGCACGCCACGGCGAGGCGGCCTTCATCGGCATCCCCCACAAGACGGTGGAGCTCGAGAAGGCGGTCTTCAGCCACTTCCTCCGCAAGGAAGTGTCGCTCCACGGCAGCTGGAACTCCTTCTCGGCGCCCTTCCCGGGCCGAGAATGGGTCGAGTCGGCGCGAGCCTTCGCGGACGGCAGCCTCAAGTGGGAGTTCATGATCACCCACGAGCTCAGCCTCGACGAGCTTCCCCTCACCATGAAGCAGCTCGGTGAGCGCTCCATCTTCAGCTCGAAGGTGCTCTTCCTCCCCAACCGAGACTGACCCCCGCCCGCGCACCCCAACACAACACGAAGGACAGAACAGTGGCGTTCTACTTGGCAATCGACATCGGTACGGAAGGCGCGCGCGCCGGAGTGTTCGACGAGGCGGGGACACGAGTCTCCACCGCGTCGGCCCCCTACCAGACCGCGTACCCGCACCCGGGCTGGGCCGAGCAGAACCCACGCGACTGGTGGAGCGCCACCGTGCGCGCCTCCAGGGAAGCCCTGGAGACGGCCTCGGTGCGGTCCGTCCGCGCCGTGGGCGTCGCCACGACCTCCTCCTCCGTCGTTGTCCTCAACGGCACCGGTGCCCCCATCCGCCCCGCCCTGCTGTGGATGGACAGCAGAGCGGGCGCGGAATCCGAGCGCACCGCCGAGATCGACCACCCGTCGCTGCGGTTCGCGGGCGGCTCCGACAGCTCCGAATGGCTGGTCCCCAAGGCCATGTGGCTCGCCCGCAACGAGCCGGAGAACTACGCGGCAGCGACGCACATCGGCGAATCCGTCGACTACATGACCCTCCGGCTTACGGGACGCTGGGTGGGCTCGCGGCTCAACGCGACCTGCAAGTGGAACTACGACCACCGAGAGGATGCACTCCCGTCCGACCTCTACGCGCAGCTCGGCATCCCCGACCTCGCGGAGAAGCTGCCGCACGACATCGCCGCGGTCGGCGACATCGTCGGCGAGCTCAGCCGCGCGGCCGCCGCCGAGCTGGGAGTGGAGCCGGGCGCCATCGTCTTCGCCGGCGGCATCGACGCCCACCTCGCGCTCGTCGCCCTCAGCGGCGTCAGCAGGAACCCGGTCGCGATCGTCGCCGGAACGTCGAACGCCTTCATCGCGGAACTCGACGAGCCCGTCTTCTCGCCCACCATCTGGGGGCCGTACCCCGGCGCGCTCACGCACGACCGCTGGCTCATCGAGGGCGGCCAGGTGTCTGCCGGGTCAGCGCTCTCGTGGCTCTCCGAGCGCATCCTCGGGGTGCCGCGCGACAGGCTCGGTCAGCTCGTCGCCGGCGCGAGCGAGGTGCCGGCAGCCGAGCACGGCATCCTCGTGCTCGACCACTTCATGGGCAACCGCACACCCCACCGCGACCCGAGCCTCCGCGGCGCGGTGCTCGGCCTCTCGCTCGGCGCGACCCCGGCCCAGCTCTACCGGGCCACGGTCGAAGCCGTCTCCTTCGGCACCAGACAGGTGCTCGAATCCTTCGAGGCCGTCGGCGTTGACTCCGACGACGTCTTCCTGACCGGCGGCATCCGGCACAACCCGCTCTGGCTGCAGACGACAGCGGACGCACTCGGCCGCCCCGTCAACCTCGTCTCGGGCGAGAACCTCACGACCCTCGCGCTCGGAATCCTGGGGGTCGCCGCAGACACCGGCGAGGACCGCGCCGAGGTCGCCAGACGCTTCGCCCCGGACCACGTCATCGTGGAACCGAACCCAGCCGCGACCCAGCCGCTCGCGGACGCCTACGAGCGGTACGAGCGGTCGACGCAGCTGCTCACCGGCATGAGCCACGAGCTCGTGAGATCGACGCAGACGACCGCGAGAGTCGGCGCAGCATGAACGGCGAGGACGAGCTCCTCGCGATCCGCGCCGCCGAGCTGTACTTCCAAGACGACAAGAACCAATCGGAGATCGCCGCCCGCCTCGGCGTGACGCGCTGGAAGGTCGGTCGCCTCCTCGCGCAGGCGAAGGAACGCGGCTTCGTGCGCATCGAGATCGTGCACCCCAAGGCCAGGCGGCTGCCACTCGAGCGCGAGCTGCAGGAGCTCTACGGGCTCGCCGACGCGATCGTCGTCCCGAGCTCGAACAACGACGCCGAGACGCGCATCCGAGTCGCCGAAGCGGCAGCCGACTACCTCGCCACGCTCCGACCCCGCGTTCGAACGCTCGGCGTCTCCTGGGGGCGCACCCTGCAGCAGGTCGCCGACGCCCTGCCCGACGGGTGGGCAGACGGGGTCGACGTCGTGCAGGTCAACGGGGGCGTCACCGTCAACCGCCGGGTGGGCATGGCATCGATGACGGCCACCACGATCGCGTCGAAGGGCAGGGGGACCGTGACGCTCCTCCCGAGCCCCGCGATCCTCGAGCAGGCGGCCACCCGCGAGGCGATCGAGAACGACCGGTTCGTGTCGACGATCCTCGACAAGGCGCGAGAGGCCTCGACGGTCGTCTTCAGCGCGGGCCCAGTCGACACGAAGTCGGTGCTCGTCTCGAGCGGCTACCTGACTGAGGACGACGTGCGAACGCTCGAACGCAAGGGCGCCGTCGGTGACGTCCTCGGCCGGTACATCGACGCCGACGGACACATCGTCGACCCGGCCCTCGACGCCCGAACACTCGGCCTCGAACTCGACACCCTCAGCAGCGCCCGCACCGCCGTCGCGGTCATCTCGGGGCGCGAGAAGTGGCCCGTCTGCCACGCGGTCGTCGACAACAAATTCTGCTCAGTGCTCGTCACGGACGACGAGTGCGCCAACTACCTCAGAGAAGCGAGGAAACGATGACTGCTGTCATTGAAGAAGCAACGCCTCCGGTCCTCACGATGCGCGGCATCCGCAAGGGCTTCCCGGGCACGCTCGCCCTCAAGTCGGTCGACCTCGACGTCTACCCGGGCGAGGTCCACTGCCTCCTCGGCGAGAACGGGGCAGGCAAGTCGACGCTCATGAAGATCCTCGCCGGTTCCTACACGCCGGACGCGGGAGTGATCTCCATCGGCGGCGCGGAGGTGAAGTTCTCCGGTCCGCTCGACGGCATCCGCGCCGGCATCAGTGTCATCTACCAGGAGCTCGATCTCTTCGCCGACCTCACCGTGGCCCAGAACCTGTTCCTCGGCCACACGCCGAGCATCGGCGGCCTCGTCAAGCGCTCGACGAGGCGGCGCCTCGCCGCCGACTACCTCAAGCGCGTCGGGGCGAAGTTCTCGCCGGACGCCGTCGTCGGCACCCTGCCGCTCGCCGACCAGCAGCTCACCGCCATCGCGCGCGCCCTCACGACGGATGCCCGCATCATCGTCATGGACGAGCCGACCGCAACGCTCGGCGAGGCCGACGTCGAGAACGTCTTCAACGTCATCCGCCGCCTCACCGACGAGGGCCGCGCCGTCATCTACATTTCGCACCGGATGGACGAGATCCGGGACATCGGAACGCGCATCACCGTGCTCCGCGACGGGTACAACGCCGCCAAGTACGCCGTCGCGGACACCGACGCGGATCGCTGGATCGGCGACATGATCGGCGACAAGAAGGCCGAGCTGACCGAGCACCGGGATGCACGGGAATTCAGCGACGTCGAGGCCCTCAACATCAGGAGCGTGTCGATCGACGGGCTCATCGACGTTCGGGACGTCGTCGTGCGCAAGGGCGAGATCGTCGGGCTCGCCGGCCTCGGCGGGGCGGGGCGCACCACGCTCCTCTCCGCGCTCTTCGGAGCACGCAAGGCCAAGCGCGACGTCCAGGTCTTCGGCAAGCAGGCGACCCTCACCTCCGTGCGAGCCGCGGTCAACCACCACTTCGGGCTCGTTCCCGAGAGCCGAAAGACGGAGGGGCTGTTCCTCGGGCTCTCCGTGGCCCGAAACGCCGGCATCGCCTCGCTCCGCGGCTCCTCCCAGGTGCTGCCGCGCGAACGGTCCTGGGCGACGTCTGCCCCAATCCTGGAACGCCTCTCCGTCAAGTTCGGCAAGCCCGGCCAGGAGATCCGTCTCCTCTCGGGCGGCAACCAGCAGAAGGTCGTCCTCGCCAAGTGGCTCGCTCGCGACACGAGAGTGCTGCTGCTGGACGAGCCCACCCGAGGCCTGGACATCGGCGCCAAGGCCGACCTCTATCGCCAGGTCCGCATCCTCGCGGACCAGGGCGCCGCCGTGCTCGTCGCATCAAGCGAGCTCGGCGAACTCATGGCGAATGCCGACCGCATCGTCGTCATGCACGAGGGCCGCAACGTCGCGGACTTCGACCCGCTCGTCTCGAGCGAAGCACGCATCAGTCACGCAATCATCAGCGGGAAGGCATCATGAACGCGACCACCACAACGCCGGCTCCAACCGAGGAGCGCGCGAGCGCGCAGACCTGGAAGCAGCGCAGCTCGAGCTGGCTCATCAAGGGCAACCTGCTCATCGTGTTCGTCATCATCTGCGCGCTGGCGGCCATCCTCAGCCCGGAGTTCCTCACCGTCCGGAACGTCTCCAACCTGCTGCAGCAGTCGAGCCTCACGGGCATCATCGCCATCGGCATGACCCTCGTGATCCTCACGAGCGGCATCGACCTCGCCGTCGGCTCGATCGCCGCCTTCAGCGGCATGACCGTGGCGATCCTGCTCGACGGCCGCATGCCCGTGGTGCTCGCGATCCTCATCTCCCTGGCCGCCGGCATCGGCATCGGGCTCCTCATGGGTGCGGTGTCGTCCTGGGTGCGACTCCCCGCCTTCATCGTGACGCTCGCTGGACTCACCGCCGTGCGCGGCTGGGCCTACACGCTCACCGACGGGCGCCCGGCCGGCACCAACCTGCCGGCCGAGTTCACGATCATCGGCGGCGGCTACCTCGGGCTGCTCCCGCTCACCGGCCTCATCTTCATCGGCGTCACCCTCCTCACCGCCGTCATCCTCCGCTACACGACCTTCGGCGAGTACATCTACGCCGTCGGCAGCAACGAAGAGGCGGCACGCCTCTCCGGCATCCCGGTCAACTGGGTCAAGGCCGCGGTCTTCGGCTTCTCCGGATTCACGGCAGCGCTCGCCGGGGTGCTCCTCACGAGCCGCCTCACGATTGGCCAGCCCACGGCCTTCCAGGGAGCCGAGCTGGATGCGATCGCGGCCGTCGTCCTCGGCGGCACGAGCCTCTTCGGCGGTCGAGGCGGCGTGGGCGGCACGTTCATCGCCGTCCTGCTCCTCTCCGTCCTGAAGAACCTCTTCAACCTCATGGGAATCGGGTCCTTCGTGCAGATGATCGCGACCGGCATCATCCTCGTGCTCGCCCTCATCCTCAACAAGTTCCTCGACAGCCGCGCGCAGGCCTCCGCTGCGTGACGACCTCCAACCAGCAAAGGACAGCAGAACCCATGACCAGTGCACGCCCCCTCGCCACGTACCTCGACCACACGCTCCTCAAGCCCGAGGCCACCCGCGCCGACGTCGAGGCCACCATCGCCGAGGCAGCGGAGCTCAGCGCCTACAGCGTCTGCCTGTCGCCCTCCGTGCTGCCCGTCACCCTCCCGAACGGCTCCGACCTCAAGCTCACCGTCGTCTGCGGGTTCCCGAGCGGTCGCCACCAGAGCAACGTCAAGGCGCTCGAAGCGAAGACGGCCGTCGAGCAGGGAGCCGACGAGATCGACATGGTGATCGACATCGGGGCGGCGATCGACGGCGACTACGACTCCGTCGAAGAGGACATCCGTGCGGTTCGTGGCGCAGCACCGGCTCCGATCGTGCTCAAGGTGATCATCGAATCGGCGGCGCTCTCGGACGACGCCATCGTCGCCGTCTGCCGCGCGGCCGAGCGCGCCGGTGCCGACTTCGTGAAGACCTCCACCGGGTTCCACCCCGCCGGCGGCGCCAGCGTGCACGCGGTCGAGCTCATGAAGAGCACGGTCGGCGACCGGCTCGAGGTCAAGGCCTCCGGAGGCGTCAGGACGCGGGCTGAAGCGGATGCCTTCATCGCGGCGGGAGCGACCCGTCTCGGCGTCTCGGGCAGCCGAGCGCTGCTGAACGACGACGCCGAGTCCACGGCGCCTGCCGGGTACTAGCGTCCCCGACCCCTCCCGACAGCGGTGGCCAGTCGACGCTGGCCACCGCTTTGTCGGCGGTTCGTTGGACACTGGAGCCATGACACTCACGCCAGCCCAACTCGACCGTGCCCACGGTGCCGTGCTCGCCTCCGCCGTCGGCGACGCCCTCGGTTCCCAGTACGAGTTCGGGCCGCCGCTCTCGGACGACGCACCCGTCGTCTACGGGGTCGGCGTCTTCGGGCACGGCGCGGGGGAGTGGACCGACGACACCTCCATGGCCATGCCGATCCTCCAGGCGCTCTCGGGCGGAGCATCCCTGAACGACCCGGCAACCCTCGCCAGCGTCGTCGTGGCCTGGCGCGAGTGGGCTCGCGACGCGAAAGACGTCGGCGCCCAGACCGGGACTGTGCTCTCCGCCCTCGAAGGAGACGTCACGGAAGATCGCGCTCGCGACGCCGCCCACGACGTGCACACGCGAGCCGGCCGCAGCGGCGGCAACGGCGCCCTCATGCGCACCGGCCCCGTCGCCCTCGGCCACCTCGCCGACGGGCAGGAACACGCCCTCGTCGAAGCCGCGACCCGCATCGCCGAGCTCACCCACTGGGAGAGCGACAACGCCGACGCCTGCGTGCTCTGGTGCCTCGGCATCCGCCACGCCATCCTCACCGGCGAACTCGACCTCCTCGGCCAGCTCGACGCGATCCCCGCCGAGCGTCGAGACCGCTGGCGCGCCTTCACCGAGGAAGCCCTTGCACCCGGTGCGCATCCACGCGACTTCTCGCAGCAGAACGGCTGGGTCGTCCGCGCCTACCAGGGCGCCCTCGCGGCCCTCGCCGGAGCCAGCTCCCTCACGGACGCACTCGAACGGGCAGTTCGGGGAGGGGGCGACACCGACACCGTCGCCGCCATCGCGGGCTCCCTGGCCGGCGCGGTCCACGGCTCGCGGGCACTCCCCGCAGCACTCGTCGAGACGGTGCACGGCTGGCCCGGCCTCCGCAGCGGCGACCTCGAAGCGCTCGTCGACGCCGCGGTTGTCATCTAAAATGGAGATGTAAAACTGTTCGCAATATCTCCGTAACATATTCGAAACGAGGGGCCATGCGCTCACCAGGCCGCAGCGACGTCTCGCTCACGCAGCTCCGCTACTTCGTGGCGGCCGCCGAGCACGGCAGCATGACCTGGGCCGCCGACGAGCTGTTCGTCGCCCAGTCCGCCGTCTCCACGGCCATCGCCAACCTCGAGACCGCCGTCGGCGCGCAACTCCTCATCCGCCGCCGCGCCAAGGGGCTGCAGCTCACCGCGACCGGCGCCGACTTCCTCGTCCGCGCGCGCGGCATCCTCGCCTCCGTCGACGACGCCCTCGGGGCCCTCCGCCCCGAGAACACCGCCGGCCGCCTCACCGTCGGCTGCTTCCGCACCCTCGCACCCTTCTACCTGCCATCCGTCATCAGCGGACTCGCCGACGAGCATCCCGAACTCCTCGTCGACGTCACCGAGATGACCGCCGAGCAGGTCCCGGATGCGCTCGCCAGCCAGGCCATCGAGATCGCCCTCACCTACGACCTGGGCTTGGACGCCTCCGTCGAACGCGAGGTGCTCGCCGAAGTTCCCCTCTACGCGGCCGTCAGCGTGCACCATCCACTCGCCGACCGCGACAGCGTGAGCCTCGCCGAACTCGCCGAGCTGCCCATGGTGCTGCTCGACATGCCCGTCAGCCGCGACTACTTCCTCCAGTGGTTCACGCGCGCCGGCCTCCGCCCCCACGTGCGCTACCGGTTCGCGAGCTTCGAGGCCGTGCGCGCCATGGTCGGCAGCGGGCACGGATTCACGCTCCTCAACCAGCAGCCGCGCGTCGCCTCCACCTACTCCGGCGGCGAACTGCGGCACCTGCACATCACCGATGACCTGCCGCCCCTCGAGCTCGTGCTCGCCCGCTCCGGAGGCTCGAGGCAGCTCACCAAGAAGGCCGAGCTCTTCGCCGCCCAGTGCAGGAAGTCAGTCGCCGAGCAGGACGCGACGGCGCCTCACGGCGCCTGGTAGACGACCACCCCGCCGAGGTACGTGCGGCGCACGCTCGCCGAACCGTAGGCGTCGAGGTCGCTGAGGTCGGCGTCCACCCACACCAGGTCGGCGAGGCGGCCGGCCTCGAGCCGACCCGTGTCACCCTCGAGCCGGTTCACCCAGGCCGCCTCCGCGAGGTACGCGTCCAGGGCGACCCCGAGCGGCAGGGCCTGCTCGCCGAGCAGCGGATGCGTGAGCACGCCATCGCCGATCGCGTGCGGATCCTCGATGAGCCCCGTGCGCGTCACGGCCGTGCGAATCGACCAGAGCGGATTCGGCGTGGTCACCGGCCAGTCGCTGCCGCCCACGATGCGCGCCCCCGCACGATGCAGATCGCCGAACGGGAAATGCGTCAGCTCCCGCTCGGCGCCGAGCAGCGGCAGCTTGCGGTGCACGATCTCCTCGTCCCGCCGCGCCCACACCGCCGTGACGTTCGCCGCCACGTCGAGCTCCGCGAACCGCGCGATGTCGGACGGGTCGATCAGGTCGAGGTGCGCCACGTGGTGGCGATTCCCGCGGCGCCCATTGCGGCGGATCGCCGCCTCCACCGCGTCGAGCGCGTGCCGGGTCGCCGCGTCGCCGACGGCGTGGAAGTGCACCTGGAAGTCGGCCGCGTCGAGCGCCGTCGTCAGCTCGACAAGCGCCTCGGGGGAGAGGAAGGCGATGCCCACGTCTCCCGGGTGCCCCTCGAACGGTTCGAGCATCGATGCCGTGTGGTTCTCCACCATGCCGTCGATCATGACCTTCACGGTGCCCGCATCCACCCCCACCTCCGCGGCCTCCGCCCGGACGCGCTCGAAGTCGGCGATCTGCTCCACGCCACGCGCACGGTCCCACCACTGCGCGAGCACGACCCGCGCGGTCAGGCGGCCGTCGGCTGCGAGGCGCAGGTATGCGGGGAGCGGGTTCGGGCCGAGGTCGCTGTCGCCGACGGCCGCGTCCTGCCACGCCGTGACCCCCACCGAGTGGAGCTCGCGCTGCGCCGCCTCGAGGGCCGCCTCGACAAGTGCCTCGTCGGGTGCCGGCATGAGGTGCTCGACCAACGCGACCGCCGACTCCAGCAGCATGCCCGTCGGCTGGCCCAGTTCGTCGCGGATGAGGCGGCCGCCCTCCGGATCCGGGGTCGCCCCGTCGATCCCGGCGGCCCGCAGGGCCGCCGCGTTCACCCACATGCCGTGCGCGTCGTGGCTGTGCAGCATGATGGGCCGCTCGTCGACGCCCTCCAGCTCGGCCGCCGTCGGGAACCCGCCCTCGAAGACGTCGCCGAACCAGCCGCCGCCCGTCAATACCGGCGCCGTCGGGTTCGCGGCCGCATAGTCGGCGATGAGCCGCAGGTACTCGCCGCGGTCGTGCACGGGCTTGAGGTCGATGCCGAGCGATT
Organism: Pseudoclavibacter sp. VKM Ac-2888; assembly: GCF_015351285.1. Classification (NCBI taxonomy): domain Bacteria; kingdom Bacillati; phylum Actinomycetota; class Actinomycetes; order Micrococcales; family Microbacteriaceae; genus Pseudoclavibacter; species Pseudoclavibacter sp. VKM Ac-2888. The sequence continues at coordinate 25,525 of NZ_JADKSM010000003.1, read as the reverse complement.
GCAGCCCCGCGAGCAGCGGGTGCACGTGCGCGTCCTGGAACCCCGGGAGCAGCGTGCCGCCCGCCAGATCGACCAGGTGTGCTGCGGTGGGGAGCTCGCCGCCGTCGGGGATCACGTCGACGATCCGGTCGCCGACGACCAGCAGCGACGCCCGCTCGAAGGCGCCCGAGCCGAGGTACAGCGTGCCGTTCGTGAAGAGGGTGGCGTCCATGGGGCTCCCGTCTCGCGCGGCCGCGGTGACCGACGCTCCTCGCCACACTGAGCACCCCATGTTTCGTATGCATTTCGCCGATATTGCTGGTCAATTGCATCTCTCTTTTGGATCTCGAGCTTCGAGTCTCGCTATTTGCTTGTCGCCAAGGACCTGCCGATTCTTGACCCAAGTCGCTCCCAGCGAATCCGTCCCGGAAGGACCCTCATGACCACCACCAAGAACGCACTCCGCACCGTGGGCGCCCTCGCGTTGAGCGCCGCGCTGCTCGCCACCACCGCCTGCACGGCGGACTCGGCAGCCTCGAGCGAAGGCGACGCGGAAGCCGTCGGGATGGGCATCCAGCCCTGGCTCGGCTACGGCCCCTGGTACATCGCACAGGAGAACGGCTACTTCACCGACGCCGGCGTCGAGGTCGAGATCACGAACTTCATGAACGACGCCGACATGACCGCGGCGTTCGCCGCCGACCGCATCCAGGTCGCGAACGTCGCAAGCCACAGCGCGCTCCAGTTCATCGAGCAGGGCCTCGACGTCAGCATCGTGCTGCTGCTCGACGCGTCCCTCACGGCCGACGCCATCCTCTCCGACGGCAGCGTCACCGACGTCGCCGACCTGGCCGGCCAGCAGGTCGCCTTCGAGGAAGGCTCCGTCAGCAACCTCCTCCTCGGCTACGCGCTGCAGGAGAACGGCCTCTCGCTCGACGACATCGAGCCCGTCCCCATGGACCCCTCCGAAGCGGCAACCGCGCTCATCGGCGGCAGCGTCCCCGTCGCCGTCACCTACGAGCCCTACATCTCCGAGGCCCGGTCCTCCAGCCCCGACATCACCGAGATCTACACGGCGGCCGAGAACGCCGGCCTCATCAGCGACGTCCTCGTCGTCGACAACACCTACCTGGCCGAGAACGGCGAGACCGTGCAGGGCATCGTCGACGCGTGGGGCCCATCCATCGACTTCTACGAGTCGGACACCGATGCGGCGCGCGCGATCATCGCCGAGAACATCGGCAGCGACGTCGAGTCGCTCGACAGCGCCTTCGACGGCGTGCAGTTCTTCACCCTCGAGGAGAACGCCACCGAGCTCGGCGGCCACTACCTCGAGACCGTCCTCCCCAGCGTCGACAGCGTCGCCACCGACATCGGCATCCTCACGGGCGGCACCGACCTCCCCTCCGTCGTCGACCTCACCTTCGTCGGCGGCGCCGAGTAGCCACCGGCACCGCGACGGCACAGGCACCCAGCACCCCCGGCACCCCCGGCACCAGTAGCCACCGGCGCACAGCAACCACAGGAGACCAGAGCCCCATGGCAGTTCAGAGCACGGCCCCGGTCGCGAGCACGCAGCCCGCGACCGGGGCGCGCCGGAAGCCGGTCAGAGCACCGCTCACCAGGCGCCAGTACCTCATCACGTCCGTCATCACCTTCATCCTGCTGCTCGCGGCATGGACGGCGATCTCGACCAGCGGCCTCGTCCGCCCCCTCTTCCTGCCGTCGCCGATCGCGGTCACCGAGAAGCTCATCGACCAGGGCGTCAACGGCCAGCTCTGGTCGGACATCGCCGTCAGCACCTACCGCGTCATGGTCGGCTACCTCCTGGCCAGCGTCATCGCCGTACCGATCGGCGTGCTCTGCGGCTCCATCCCGCGGGTCGAGGCCGCGATCGAGCCGATCATGGACTTCATTCGCTACATGCCGGTCGTCGCGTTCGTTCCGCTGACCATCCTCTGGGTCGGCACCGACGACTCGCAGAAGGTGCTCATCATCTTCCTCGGCACCTTCTTCCAGCAGGTGCTCATGGTCGCCGACGCCGTGCGGCGCGTGCCCATGTCGTACCAGAACCTCGGCGCGACGCTCGGCCTCAGCCGCACCAAGATCCTCATCCGCATCGTCTTCCCCTCCGCGCTCCCGCGCATCTGGGATGCGCTCCGCATCAGCCTCGGCTGGGCCTGGACCTGGCTCGTCGTCGCCGAGCTCGTCGCCGCGACCGAGGGCATGGGCTACCGCATCACGCAGGCGCAGCGCTTCCTCGAGACCGACCTCATCATCGGCTACGTGATCGTCCTCGGGCTCCTCGGCCTCCTCTTCGACCAGGTCATGCGCGGGCTCGGTCGGCGCTTCTTCCGCTACCTGAAGGGACGTGTCTGATGACCGTCGAAACCGCCCTCCGTGACCCCAAGGTCGTCGTCTCCGACGTCACGAAGCGCTTCGGCGAGGTGACCGCGCTCGCCGACGTCGACCTCGTGCTCGGCGACCGCGAGTTCGTCTCCGTCGTCGGCGCATCCGGATGCGGCAAGAGCACCCTGCTCTCCGTCATCGCGGGCCTCGAGGCACCCACCTCCGGCACGGCGTCGCTCAGCGGCCACGAGATCCTCGGGCCGGGCCGCGACCGCGGCGTCGTGTTCCAGCAGGCGACGCTCCTGCCGTGGCTCAGCGCCATCGACAACGTCGTCTTCGCCCTCGACGGCGAGCCGGGCCTGACGAAGAAGCAGCGCATCGACCGGGCTCGGGACGTGCTCGACCAGGTCGGCCTGACGGGCTTCGAATCGAAGTACCCGGCGCAGCTCTCTGGCGGCATGCAGCAGCGCGTCGCCCTCGCCCGCTCGCTCGCCTACGGCCCGGATGTGCTCCTCATGGACGAGCCGTTCGGCGCCCTCGACGCGCTCACCCGACGCACCATGCAGGAGCTGCTCACCGAGGTCTGGGAGCGCCACCGCATGACGGTCATGCTCATCACCCACGACATCGAGGAGGCCGTCTTCCTCTCCGACCGCGTCATCGCGATGACCCCGCGCCCCGGCAAGGTCGCGGCCGAGTACGCGATCGACCTCCCTCGCCCCCGCGAGGTCGACGTGCTCGGCAGCCCCGAGTTCCACGGCTACTACACGGAGATCCTCGACCTCATCCACCGCGGCTGATGACGGTGCCGCGGCCCGGCATACTGAAGAGATGTCACACGAAGCTGAAGCCGACCGCCGATGGATGCAGAACGCGATCCGGATGCTCGAAGCCGACGCCAACCGCAGCGCTGACACGCACCTGCACGTCTTCCCGCTGCCGCGCGAGTGGGGCATCGACCTGTACCTGAAGGACGAGTCGGTGCACCCGACGGGCTCGCTCAAGCACCGCCTCGCCCGCTCCCTCATCCTGTACGCCATCGTGAACGGGCAGGTGGGGCCGCGCACGACACTCGTCGAGGCGTCGAGCGGCTCCACAGCCGTGTCGGAGTCGTACTTCGCCCGGATGCTCGGCCTGCCGTTCGTGACCGTCGTGCCGCGAACCACGAGTCCGGAGAAGATCGAGCTCATCGAGTTCTACGGCGGCCGCTGCCACCTGGTCGACGAGCCACTGCAGGTCTACTCGGAGGCGGAGCGCCTCGCCGCCGACGTCGACGGGCACTACCTCGACCAGTTCACGAACGCCGAGCGCGCCACCGACTGGCGAGGGAACAACAACATCGCCGAGAGCGTCTACTCGCAGATGTCGCTCGAACGCTTCCCCATCCCGAGCTGGATCGTCGTCAGCGCCGGAACCGGCGGCACCTCCGCCACCTTCGGTCGCTACGCCAGGTACTGCGGGCACGACACCCGCCTCGCGGTCGTCGACCCGGAGGGGTCGGCGTTCTACGAGGCCTGGAAGACGGGCGACCGCACCCACGCGACCGGCCGGGGGTCCAAGATCGAGGGCATCGGACGCCCGCGCGTGGAGCCGTCGTTCATCGAGACGGTCATCGACGACATGATCCAGGTGCCGGACGCGGCCTCGGTCGCGGCGATCCGCGTCCTCCGTGAGAAGACGCAGCACTGGGCGGGCGGATCGACGGGAACGAACCTCGTCGGCGCGTTCCAGATCATCGCCCGCATGCTCGCCGCGGGGGAGCAGGGCAGCGTCGTGACGCTCATCTGCGACGGGGGAGCGCGCTACGCGAACACGTACTACGACGATGCCTGGGTTGCGGCCCAGGGGTGGGATCTCGAGCCGCACCTCGAGCGGATGCACCGCTTCCTCGACACGGGCACCTGGGTCGACTGACCCCGGCTGCGGCAGGTCAGACGACCTTCTTGACGACGCTCGACTTCAGCTGCATCTGCCCGAAGCCGGGCACCTTCGCGTCGATGTCGTGGTCGCCGACTCCGTCGGAGATGAGGCGGATGCCGTTGACCTTCGTGCCGACCTTGACGGTTCCGCCGCCCGCGCCCTTGACCTTCAGGTCTTTCGCGATCGTGACGGAGTCGCCGTCGGCGAGCACGTTCCCGACCGCATCCTTGATCGCCGGTGCCGCGTCGCGGTCGCGGTCGCTGCCAGCGTCGGCGTCGCCCGGCGCCCACTCGTGTCCGCACATCGGGCAGACCAGCAGCGCACCCATCTCGTAGGCGAGGTCGCTCGTGCATTCCGGGCACGGGGGCAGCTGCTCAGGCATCGAAGGTGGCCTCCAGGAGAACTCGCCGATCAGGGAACATCGACCACGTTAGGGCACCGGGCGGCCCGATCCCGCCGATCCCGCGTTGCGTGCGCAACCGTGCGAGTCCATTTTCTGGACAACTGTCCTAAACTTGCTAGGCTTGTGGTGTGCCAACGACCGCCACACCCCGCTCGCCCGACCCTCGTCCAGCCCGCACCCAGGCCGCGATCATCGACGCGGTCGAGCGCCTCTCGGCTCTCGGCGAGGAGGTCACCGTGCCGGCGATCGTCGCCGAAGCCGGCGTGAGCCGCTCGACGTTCTACACGCAGTTCCGCGACCTCGACGCGCTTGCCGTGCGCATCCTCACCGAGGTGTTCGCCGAGATCGAGGCGCTCGATTTGCGCCTCCGCGCAGCCGCGACCCCCATCGAGACGGCGAGGGCGACCACGTCGCAGCTCGTCGCCGAGTTCGCGAAGCGGCGCACCCTCTACGCAGGGGTGCTCGGCAGCCGAACGACGACGGAGGCCCACCGGACGGTGCGCGCCGCGTTCGCCGACCAGGCCCTCGGAACCATGCAGCTCACCGTGCCGGAGGGCCTCGACCCGAAGGTCGCGGCCGACTACGTCGCCGGCGGCACGCTGGCCGTGCTCACCGCCTGGCTGCTCAGCGACGCCCCCGAACCCACCGAGCGCGTGCAGCAGCAGCTGCTCGCGCTCCTCCCGACCTGGCTCATCAACGAAGACAAGGACCCAACCTCATGACCCGTACCTACGTCGTCACCGGCTCCGCCTCCGGAATCGGCAAGGCCACCGCCGAGAAGCTCCGCGCCGACGGGCACACCGTCATCGGCGTCGACCTCAAGGGCGCCGACATCAACGCCGACCTCACGACCGCCGAGGGCCGGGAGGCGCTCGTCACCCGCGCGAGCGAGCTCAGCGGTGGAGTCGTCGACGGTGTGCTGGCCATCGCGGGCCTCGTCATCCCGGCCCCCGTCACCGTCGCCGTGAACCACTTCGGGGCCGTCGCGACCCTGGAGGGGCTGCGGCCGCTGCTCGCGAAGTCCGACGCGCCACGCGCCGCGGTCGTCGCGTCCCTCGCCGCCCTCGAGGAGGTCGACGGGCAGCTGCTCGATCTCATCGAGTCCGGCGACGAGGCCGCCGCCCTCGCCTACGCCGACTCGCTCGGTGCGACCGCCAACGCGACCGGCTCGTCGGTGCTCTACACGACCTCGAAGCTCTCCATCGCGCGCTGGGTGCGCAAGAACGCGCCGAGCGCCGAGTGGGCGAAGGCCGGCATCGCGCTCAACGCCGTCGCCCCAGGCGTCATCCTCACGCCGATGACCGCCGCGGCCCTCGAGACCGAAGAGGGCCGAGCGGCACTGGATGCTGGCGCCCCGGCGCCATACGGAGGCCCGGCCGCCGACCCCCGCCAGGTGTCCAACCTCCTCGCCTGGCTCACGAGCGAGGACAACGGCTACGTCACCGGCCAGGTCATCTTCATCGACGGCGGAGCGGAGAGCATCCGCCGCCCCGAGCTCGTCTGACTGGCGGCCGCTCGCGTCGGCAGGCGTCAGCGGGCGTCGGCAACCGTCGCCGATAGGTCACTTTCGCACCGTGTGCAGCGCTCGGGTGGGGTGAAAGTGCCCCATTGTGGGCGGGCATTTCCCACAGCCTCGCGTGTAGGTCACTTTCGTACCGTGTGCAGCGCTCGGGTGGGGTGAAAGTGCCCCATTGTGGGCGGGCATTTCCCACAGCCTCGCGTTTAGGTCACTTTGGCGCCGTGTGCACCGCTCGGGTGGGGTGAAAGTGCCCCATTGTCGGTGGGCATTTCCCACAGCCTCGCGTTTAGGCCACTTCGGCGCCGTGTGCACCGCTCAAGCGGGGTGAAAGTGCCCCATTGGCGGAGGCGGAGGCGGAGGCGGAGGCGGAGGCGGCGGCGGCGGCGGCGGCGGAGGCGGAGGCGGAGTCGGAGTCGGAGTCGGAGGCGGAGTCGGAGGCGGAGGCGGAGGCGGCGGCGGTGGGGCGAGCGGCGGCGGGGCGAGCGGACCGGTCCGGCTAGGCTGGGGCGGATGGACGACTCCCTGGTGCTCAGAAGCGTACTTTCGATCGTGATGATCGGATCCGGACTCCTCGTGGTCTGGATGGCGAGCGCGGCAGCCTCCGGTCAGCTGCAGCGGAACTCGCTCGCGGGCATCCGCACGCCGAGCACGATGTCGAGCGATGTGGCGTGGGTCGCGGCGCACGTGCGGGCGAAGCGCCCAACGATGATCGCCGGATACCTTGCGCTGGCGACCGGCCTTGTTGTCCTCATCCCGATGCCGGAGTGGGGGATCGCGGTGGTCGTGCTCGGCGGATGCGGGGCGCTGCTCGGGTTCGTGCTCTACGGCGCTCGCGTGGGCGTCCAGGCCGCGAAAGCGGTGCTGGAGGCTCCCGGCGCCAGGCCCGGCGCCAAGCCTGCAGACGAGCCTGACGCCTAGTCCGTGGGTGGCACGTCGCCGTCCATGATCACAGACTGCGTGTCCTCATCCCACGTGAAGGTCGCCTGGACCCGCCCGCTCGATTCGGCGTTCGCCTCGCCGGGCAGCGTGTACGTGTAGGTCACCTCGATGCTCGCGTCGTCCAGGCGGGCGACGCGGGGCAGGAAGCCGTACGCGTCCGCGGTCGCGGTGCCCAGGTAGCGGCCCTGGTTGAAGAGCATGATGTGGCACGGCGTCGAGACGGTGCCGCCAGACAGCGTCACCACGACGTAGGAGAGTTCCGCGCACTCGTCGTACGTTGCCGCGTCTGGCGTGGCGGCGACCCACTCGTGCGACTCGAGGCCCGGGAACGGGGCGATGGAGCCGATCGACGCCGAGACGGCTTCCTCTTGCGTGAGTCCGGAGCACGCCGGCACCTCCGGCGTGGCGGTTGCCGTCTCCGCCGGAGTGGCCGGCGGTGCCGACGCCGGAACGGTCTGCGTGACCGTGACGGTCGGGGCGGCGGGTTCGGGTGCCGCCGACGGCGAGCATCCGGTCAGCGCGACCAGCGTCAATGCCGCACACGCGACGACAGATGGTGTCAGGAAGCGGGGAGCCATGCCCGCAACCTAGCACCGGGACTCAGGCGGATGGCCCGGCTTTTGCTTCGATTTCCACGAACGTGAACGGTTCGTCGCGGTCGTTGACGAGGTTGTGGTGGGCTCCGGGCTCTCGGCTGTAGCTGACACCCGCCGTGCACTCCATGGCGAACGGGTCCGCCGACGTCGTCTCGACCGTCAGGGTGCCGGTGGTCTGCGGCACCACCACGTAGTGCAGCTCGTGGGTGTGCCAGCCGGTCTCCGCTCCGGGCGCGAACCGCCACTCGGTCACGCGGAAGCGATCGTCGTCGACCTGGATGGTTGGGGTGGCGCTGGGGCGAGTCATGTCTCGACGCTAGCGGCTGCGCTGCGTGCCACGCGTGCGCCTAGTTCTGCTCCTCTGCCGGGTCCTCGTCTTCCTGCTTCGTCTCCTCGGTGCGGTCGCGCAGCTTGTCGGCCATCGCGGCTGCACCCTCCCGGCCGTGTTCGCGTTCGACCTCTTCGATGATGTCGCGCAGGTTCTCGCCGTCGGTCGAGTCGTCGGATGCGGGGGACGCGTTCTGTGAGGTGGTCATGCCGCGACCGTACGCACCGAGGCTGGGCGGCCACACATCATCGCCGGACTGCGGGCTCCCGTGGGTCAGCGGGGCGCTCGCCCCGCTGGAGCCCCAGCTTCTCGATCGCCCGCACCGCGTCGCGTCCTGCCCGGTTCGCGCCGACCGTCGACTGCGACGGGCCGAAGCCGATGAGGTGGATGCGCGGCTCGTCGGCGACCTGCGTGCCGCGCATCGTGATGCCGCCGCGGGGGTTGCGCAGCCCGAGCCCGTCGAGGTGCGCGAGGTCGGCGCGGAACCCCGTGGCCCACAGGATCGCGTCGACCGGCGTGAAGGACCCGTCGGCCTCGCGCACGCCGTCCGGCTCGATGGCGGTGAACATGGGCCGCCGCTCGAGCGCGCCCCGATCCCGGGCCGCTACCGCGTAGGTCGACCAGCCGAGGCCCGTGTACGAGACGACGCTGCTCGACGGCTTGCCCGCCTCGACGTCGGCCGTCACCTTCGCGATGGTGCTGCGCCCCTCCACCTCCGGGTTGAAGCCGTTCTCGAGGAAGACCGGCTCGCGTCGCGTGTACCAGAACGTCTGCGCCCCGCGCGAGATCTCCTCGAGCTGCTGCACCGCCGAGATGCCGCCGCCGACGACCGCGACCCGCTGGCCTTCGAACGCCGACGCCGACACGTAGTCGCGCGTGTGCAGCTGCGTGCCGCGGAACGAGTCCTGGCCCGGGATGCTCGGCAGCAGCGGGTTGTTCCACGTTCCGGTCGCGTTGATGATCGCGTCGGCGCGCCACCCTCCGGCGCCGTCGGTCGCGACGAGGAGCGCTCCCTGCGGGTCGTCATCGATGCGCGACACCTCGAGCACCCGAACGGGGCGCAGGATGGGCAGGGGCTTCGCGCGCTCGAACTCGGCGAAGTACCGGGGCACCGCGTCGCGACTCGGCTCGTCCTCGCTGCCAGGGGTGCGCGCGAACGTGGGCAGGTCGAAGATGCCGTTCACGGTCGCCATCGTCAGGGACTCCCAGCGGTGCTGCCATGCGCCGCCCGGCTTGGGGTTCGCATCCAGCAGCACGAAGGTGCGCTCGGCGTTCGGCTCGTCGAGGGCGCTCGCGAAGCCGCGCCGCGACAGGTGGAAGCCGGCCGAGAGGCCCGCCTGGCCGGCGCCGATGACGACGACCGTCGCGGAGCGTGGTGCCTCAGACACGGTCGGCGCCGCCCTCCGCCTCGTCGAGCCCCAGGTGCTCGCGCAGGGCCTCCGTGATCGACGCCACCTGGGTCAGCTGCTCGGGCGACAGGGCGTCGAGGAAGAGTTCCTGGATGGCCTTGAGGTGGGGCACCGAGCCGCGCCGGAACGCGGCGGCGCCCTCCTCGGTGAGGCTCACCACCGAACCCCGAGTGTCGTCGGCGCAGGGGTCGCGGCGCAGGAGGCCGCGCTTCTCCATGCGGCCGAGCTGATGCGAGAGGCGACTGCGCTCCCAGCCGATCGTCGCCGCGAGCTCCGACGAGCGCAGTGAGCGGCTGGGCGCCTCGCGCAGTGCAAGCAGGACGCTGTAGTCGCCCGTAGAGAGCGCTGACTCGCTCTGCATGCGGCTCGCGAGGCGCGAGTTCAGCACGCTCGTGGTCTCGATGAACCCGCGCCAGACCCGCAGCTCCTCGGCGCTGATCTGCGTTCGCTTCTGCGTGCCCATGGGTCCTCCGTCGTTCGTGTCGCCCCCATCATGCCACGTAGTTGACATATCAACTACTCGGATGCATGATTGACGCGTCAACTACCTGGAGGACCCATGAGCACGCAGAAGGGCACGCAGATGAGCGCAGTGGATGCAGCCCAGTTCGGATTCGAGATCGGCCTCAACTCGTTCGGCGACGTGCCGAACGTCGACGGCCGTCCCATGTCCGACGCCGAGACGGTGCGCCTGCTCGTCGACGAGGCGCGCCTCGCCGAGCAGGTCGGTCTCGACGTCTTCAGCATCGGCGAGCACTACCGGGAGGGCTTCGTCGACTCCGCGCCCCCCGTCATCCTCGCGGGCATCGCCACGGCGACGGAGCGCATCGGGCTCGGCTCTGCCGTGACCGTCCTCAGCACGAACGACCCCGTGCGCCTCTACACCGAGTTCTCGACCCTGGATGCGCTGTCGAACGGGCGCGCGCAGATGGTCGTGGGGCGCGCGTCCCAGACCCAATCGTTCCCGCTCTTCGGCTACGACATCGCCGACTACGAGCAGCTCTTCGAGGAGAAGCTCGACCTCTTCATGCAGCTGCAGCGCAACTCCTCGGTGACCTGGTCTGGCACGGTCCGCGCGCCGCTCGTCGACCAGACCCTGCACCCGACGATGCGCCCCGGTGGCATCCCCACGTGGGTCGGCGTCGGCGGCAGCCCCGACTCGGTCGTGCGGGCGGCCCGCTACGGTCTGCCGCTCATGCTCGCAATCATCGGCGGCCAGCCCGAGCGATTCGCCGGCCACGTCGACCTCTACCATCGCGCGCTCGAGAAGTTCGGGATGCCAGCGAATCGCGTCGGCCAGCACGCGCTCGGCCTCGTGGCCGAGACCGACGAGGAAGCGGCCGAGACCTGGTGGGAGTCGTGGAAGCCCATGGTCGAGATGATGGGCAGGGAGCGCGGCTTCTACCCGCCCACGAAGGACCGCTACCTTCAGGAGCTCGAGACGGGCGCCCTCTTCGTCGGCTCCCCGGACACGGTCGCGAAGAAGATCGTGCGCATGGTCGAGGCGCTGCGCATCAGCCGCTTCGACCTCAAGTACGACGTCATCGGCCTGCCGGTGGATGCACGCTCGCAGACCATCACCCTGCTCGGCACCGAGGTCGCACCCCGCGTGCGCGCCCTGCTCGCGAAGGAGTCCATCGATGTCTGACGCTCAGCCCACCCCGGGCCGGACGGCAGCGAGCCTGCCCACGATCAGCATCCTGGGGGCCGGCAAGGTCGGCACGGTCCTCGCTCGCCTCCTCATCGCGAGCGGCTACCGGGTGCTCATCGCGGGTTCCGGCTCCCCGAGCAAGATCGAGCTCATCATCGATGTGCTCGTGCCCGGCGCCACCACGGGCACCAGCGCCGAGGTGGCCCGGCAGGCCGACGTCGTCATCCTCGCGCTGCCGCTCGGGAAGGCCCTGCCGCTCGACCGGCACGAGGCGATTCCCCGCGACGAGCTGCGCGGGAAGCTCGTCATCGACGCCATGAACTACTGGTGGGAGATCGACGGCGTGCGCGACGACCTCAACGACCCGTTCACGGCCACAAGCGAGCTCATCCAGGAGCTGCTCTCCGAGTCGCGAGTCGTCAAGGCCTTCAACCACATGGGCTACCACGACCTCGACGAGGGGCCGAAGCCCGCAGGCGCTGTCGGCAGGCGAGGGATCGGCATCGCGGGCGACGACCCCGCGGACATCGCCGGCGCCTCGCTGCTCGTGGATGCCGCCGGCTTCGACCCCGTGCTCGTCGGCACCCTGCACGACAGCTTCTCCCTGCAGCCGGGCAGCGAGCTCTTCGGCGCGAACTTCGCCGCAGCGTTGGTGCGCTCGACCGCCGCGCGCTTCCCGAGCACCGAGCGGGGCCTCGAACTCGAGGCCCTCCGCGAGGAACGTATGGGCACGGTACCAGCCGGGCAACCGCGAGCCTGAGTCGCGCCAAGCTACCGCACACCGCGCATCCACGTGCGGATGCTGGACTCGTCGCATGGCGCAATCGCGCCGAACCGACGAAGTGAAGGAGACCGAATGGTATTCGAGAACATCGGCGACAAGGCAGCGCAGGCGGCGAACAGCGAGCAGGGTGAGCAGTTCACCGACCACGCGTTCGACGCGGCCGGAGATCACGCGGACACCGCGATCGGCAACCAGCACGACGAGCACATCCAGAAGATGCGCGACGGCGCCGACGCGGCAGTCGGCACCGAGTAGCACTGCCGTCGCGGCGCTGCCGCAGACCACGAAGGCCCGCCCAGGTGGCGGGCCTTCGGCGTCTGCTGGCGGGCAGTCGCTGGCGCTGGTGGGACGGCGTCAGCGGATGCGGGTGCGCAGCTCCTCGGTCGACGTCACGCCGTCGTCGATCACGGCTCGGGCCGCGTCGCGCAGCGCTTCGCTCTCGCCGACATCCCAGAGCAGCACGCCGACGGGTGCCCCCGACTCGTCGCGGAAGTAGGTGACTCGGCTCTGGTCGGACTCGCCGGACTCGGGCAGCGCCGCGTCCAGCACGTCGAGCTCCGGGTCGAGGGTGCCGACCGCTTCCCACCGCGTGCCGAACACCATCGAGTAGAAGTACGGGGTGTGCGAGTACGGTTCGGCGGCACCCGCCATCGAACGGCCCGCGGCCGCCCCCATCTCGGTGGCGTTGTCGACGTGCTCGACGCGCGTCTGGCCGAGCACCGGGTCCGGGTAGACGGCGATGTCGCCGGCCGCCCAGATGGACGGGTCGATGGTGCGGAGCTGCTCGTCGACGACCACGCCTCCGTCGTCGACCACGAGGCCGGAGTCCTCCGCCAGGTCGACGACGGGCTTCGCTCCGAGGCCGAACACGACGAAGTCGGCCTCCGTCTCCGCTCCGTTGTCGAAGACGACGGTCACACCATCCGGGGTGGTGTCGGGGGAGGGGGCGCCAGTCGCGGTCTCCACGGTCTCCACGGCCTCGGCTGCCTCGGCTGCCTCCGCGGTCGCCTCGTCGTAGGGTGCCCGCACCTCGGCGCGCACGCGCTCGACGCGGCGCCCGGGCACGAGCCCCACGCCGTGCTCCACGAACAGCTCCTGGAATCGTTCGGCGAGCGACGGCGGGAACGTGGATGCGCCGAGCACCTCGTCGGGGAAGACCAGGTCGACCTCCACGTGGTTCTGCGCGAGGGCCGCCGCGATCTCCGTGCCGATGTACCCGCCGCCGACGACGACCGCGTGGGTGTTCCCCTCGCTGAGCTCGCGCAGGCGTCGGTAATCGCTCGCCGAGCGGAAGAAGAGGATGCGCGTGCTCTCGGGCACGTCGATCTCGACGGGCTTGGAGCCCGTCGCGAGCAGCAGCTTGCCGTAGCTGACGGTCTCGCCGGTGTCGGTCGTGACGGTCTTCGCCTCGCGGTCGATGCCCGTCACGAGCGTGCCGAGCGTGATCTCGGCGCCCGTCGCGTCGCTCGTGCCGAGCGGCGTCTGCTCCCACGTGAAGTCGGGGTCGACCCAGAGCTTCTTCGAGAGCGCGGGCCGCGCGTAGGGTTCGTCGACGTCGGCGCTCAGGATGCCGATGGTGCCCGTGTCGTCTCGTTCGCGGATGCCGCGGGCGGCCGCATCCGCGACCATTCCTCCGCCGATGATCAAGTAGTCGTAAGCGCTCATGTGCTCCACGCTACGAACCGAGCTCGGGTGGCGCCTGGGAGCGGGGGCGGGGAGTTGCCCGCTGCCCGGGCTCGCGCGTGCGGCGAATCGGAAAGCGCTCCCTGGATCACTGACGGTTGTCTCGCGGATCATTCCACGTTATGTTGGAGCAATCGGGAAAGCGGTTACCCACCGTGAGAGCTCAACCGGGTGCCGCGTTCGACCGAGTCCCCTCTTACAACGCTGTAAGGAGCTCCGCATGACGAGCGCAACCACCAACACCCCAGTCATCGGCTCGCCGACTGACGCAACGCCCCCACCCGTGAAGCGACGCTCCATCGCCAAGGGACTCTCCGGCTACACCTACCCGGCCATCTTCCTCATCGTCGCGTTCGCGGCCTGGTGGGCGGTGACGGAGACCGGAACCGTCGCCTCCTACATCCTGCCCTCGCCCGCCGACACCCTCGCGGCGTTCACCGACAACCCGCAGTACCTGTGGGACAACACGTGGGTGACCACCGTCGAGACCGTCATCGGCTTCGCCCTCTCCGTGGTCCTCGGCGTCGCGGTCGCCGTGATCATGGTCTACTCCCGCACCCTCGAGCGCACCTTCTACCCGCTGATCCTGTTCGCGCAGGTCATCCCGAAGATCGCCATCGCGCCGCTCTTCATCGTGTGGATGGGGTTCGGTCCCGAACCGAAGATCCTCGTCGCCGTGCTCATGGCCTTCTTCCCCATCGTCATCGCCGGCATCAGCGGCCTCCGCACGATCGACCCCGAGATCCTGGAGCTCACGAGCACCATGGGCGCCTCACGATGGAAGACGTTCGTGAAGGTGCGCTTCCCCGCCGCGCTGCCGGAGCTGCTCTCCGGCATGAAGGTCGCCGCGACGCTCGCCGTCACTGGAGCCGTCGTCGGCGAGTTCGTCGGCGCCAACGCCGGCCTCGGCTACGTCATCCTGCAGGCCAACGGCAACGTCGACACCGCCATGCTGTTCGCCGCCCTCATCATCATGTCCCTCCTCGGCATCCTCCTCTTCGCTGTCATCCTCGTCGCCGAGCGCTTCCTCGTGCCCTGGCACGCGTCGCGTCGCAACCTCGAGAGCTGACAGCAGCCACCTCCCACCCCCTCGACCCCCACCGCCTCGACCCACAACTGGAAAGGCCCCTCATGTCAAAGAAGACAATCCGCAACGGGCTCGTCACCGCCGTCGCCGCCAGCGCGCTCCTCCTCACCGCGTGCTCCGGAAACGCATCCCCCGAACCGGGAGCCGCCGGAGCCGACGGCGAAGCCGGCCTCACCGACGTGACGCTCATGCTCAACTGGTACCCGTACGGCGAGCACGCCCCCTTCTACTACGGGGTCGAACAGGGCATCTTCGAAGAGCACGGCATCAACCTCACGATCCAGGCGGGCCAGGGGTCGACGAAGACCGCCCAGGCCGTCGGCCAAGGGCAGGTGGACTTCGGCTGGGCAGACACCCCGGCCGTGCTCGCCAACATCGACAAGGGCGTGAGCATCCGCAGCGTCGGGGTCTTCCTGCAGACCACGCCGTCCGCCGTGCAGGTCTTCACCGACTCCGGCATCTCGACGCCCGCCGACCTCAAGGGCAAGACCATCGCGACCTCCGCGGGAGACGCGCCGACGACGACGTTCCCGCTCTACCTGGAAGCCGCCGGCCTGGAAGAGGGGGATGTCACGCAGCAGAACCTCGACGCCGCCGGCAAGATGGCCGCGATGATCAACGAGCAGGTCGACGGGCTCATCGGCTTCGCCCACGACCAGGGCCCGACGATCGCCGCGCAGAGCGGCAAGGACGTCACCTACCTGAAGTACTCCGACGTCGGACTGAACTTCTTCAGCAACGGCCTCATCGCCAACACCGATCTCATCGAGAGCAACCCGGACCTCGTCGAGAACATGGTCGCCGCGACCTCCGAGGCGTACGCGGCAGCCACCGAGGCGCCTGAGGATGCCGTCGCCGCCATGGACGGCAAGGACCCGCAGATGCCCGCGGCCGAAGTGCTCATCGAGCAGTGGAACAACACCATCCCGCTCCTCACATCCCCCGAGAGCGACGGCAACGCGCCCGGCGTCAACACGACCGGAGACTGGGAGGCGACCATCGAGGTGCTCTCCACGGCCGGGCTCATCGAGGAGGCGAAGCCCGTCGAGGACTACTTCGACGCGAGCTTCGAGCCGAGCGGAGCGGCAGAATGAGCATGACGGTCAACGAGCGCACGGCGCCCTCCTCGGCGGGCGGCCACCAGGACTACCTGCTCGGCATCGACGACGTCGGCATCCGCTTCGAGACGAAGCGACGCAGCGTGCAGGCGCTGCGCGACGTCGACCTGCACGTCCGCAAGGGGGAGTTCGTCTCCATCGTGGGGCCGTCGGGATGCGGGAAGTCGACCCTGCTGCGGGCGGTCGCCGGCCTCACCGTGCCGACCGAGGGAACCATCGAGCTGCGCGGCTCCCGAGTCACCTCGCCGCGGCAGGACGTCGGGTTCGTCTTCCAGCGACCGGCCCTGCTGCCGTGGCGAGACGTGCGCGGCAACATCCTGCTGCAGGCCGAGATGCGAGGCCTCGACAAGGCGGCAGCGTCGAAACGGTGCGACGAGCTCCTCGAGCTCACGAGCCTCACCGACTTCGCGAAGGCCCTCCCGCACGAACTGTCCGGCGGCATGCAACAGCGCGTCTCGCTGTGCCGGGCCCTCCTGCATGACCCCGATGTCCTCCTCATGGACGAGCCCTTCGGGGCCCTGGATGCGCTCACGAGGGAGCACCTCAACGTCGAGCTCCAGCGCCTCTGGGCGCAGACCGACCTGACCGTGCTCCTCGTGACGCACTCCGTGCCCGAGGCTGTCTACCTGGCGAGCAGGGTGGTGCTCATGGGGCCGCGCCCCGGCACGATCATCCAGGAGTTCGACGTCGACCTGCCGCGCGAACGCGAGTACGAGCCGACGCTCGAGGACCCGCGCTTCCACAAGGTCGCCGGGCGCATCCGCGAACTCCTCGGCAGCCCTCTCGGCGGCGACTGAACGCCCCGCCGAACCGCGACCATCGAAGCACCTGGCCCGCTCACCGCAAGGTGGGCGGGCCTCTTCGTGCGACGGCACGCCCGCCCCGGTTCCCGGCAGAGCAGCGCGGGCACCGTGCGCCGGCACGCCCGCGCCCGGGTCCCGGCGGAGCAGCGCCGGCACGCCCGCGCCCGGGCCCCGGCAGAACAGCGCGGGCACACAGCAGAGCGCCTGCCCCGGATCGGGGCAGGCGCTCTGCTCGCTCGTGCGGGTCTGGCCTCAGCCGCGCACCGGCAGCGCGAGGTGGGTGCCGACGTGCGTTCCGAATGCCTCGACCGTGTCGGCGAGCGCCTCGTCGAAGTCCTTCGCCCACAGCTCGGCGTTGAACACCTCGACCTCGACGTCGCCCGTGTAGCCGGCATCGGTGACCCAGCTCGTGAGCTCGGCGAAGTCGATGATGCCGGCGCCGGGGAGGTGGCGGCTCAGCAGCACGTCGGCGGGGAGGGGAGTTGCCCAATCGCACACCTGGTACGAGGCGATTCGGCCGTCTCTCCCGGCCCGGGCGATCTGCTCCTGGGCATCCGGATCCCACCAGACGTGGAACGAGTCGATGACCACGCCGACGGCGGGGCTCCCGACACGATCGGCGAGGTCGAGCGCCTGCTTGAGGGTCGAGAGCACCGCCCGGTCGGACGCGTAAATGGGGTGCAGGGGCTCGAGCACAAGCGTGACGCCCGCCGCCTGCGCCTCGGGCGCGAGCTCGGCGATGGCCTCCTCGAGGCGGCCGCGGGCCCCCGCGAGGTCGCGGCTTCCCTCCGGGATGCCTCCCGCGACGATGATGAGCGACGCCGACGACCCTGGAGCGCCGGCTGCGGCAAGCGTTGCCGCCTCCTCGATGGCCCTGCGGTTGTCGTCGATGGCCGCCCGACGCTCAGCGCCCTCCGGCATCGTCACGAACCCGCCGCGGCAGTGGCTGGAGAACCGCAGCCCGGAGTCGGCGAGCATGCGCGCCGCGTCCGCGAGGCCGACGTCCGCGACCGGCTCCCGCCACAGCCCGATGCTCTGCACGCCCTGACGCACGGTCGCATCGACGGCCTGCCGCAGCGAGGCGTGCTTGATCGTCGCCTGATTGATCGACAGGCGGGGGTGCGCGCTCATGCGAGCACCCCCGAGGTGGCGTCGACGCCGTTGAGGCGCAGCATCGCGTGCCAGCGTTCGGCCGCGAGCTCGGGCCGCTCGAGCGCCCCGGACGTGTTCGCGAGCTCCACGATGCGCGAGAGGTGCGGGAGGCTGCGGGCCGCGTGCAGCCCGCCCACCATCTGGAACGCATCCTGGTGGCCGTTCAGCCAGCTGAGGAACGCGACGCCCGTCTTGTAGTAGAAGGTGGGTGCGGCGAAGACCTGCCGCGACAGCTCCTGCGTCGGCTCGAGGATGCGCCGGAACCCAGCGGGGTCGCCCGCGTCGAGGGCCTGTACGGCGGCGGATGCGCTCGGCGCGAGCACGCTGAACGCGCCGAGGAGGGCGTCGGAGTGGATGCCGTCCGCGTCGTCCTCGATCAGCTCGACGTAGTTGAAGTCGTCGCCCGTGAACATCGTGACGCCCTCGGGGAGGCGTGCGCGAACGGCCCGTTCGGCGTCCGCATCCAGGAGGCTCATCTTGATGCCGCTGACCTTATCGGCGTGCTCCTCGATGAGGGTGATGACAAGGTCGGACGCCTGCTGCCAGGCGTCGGCGCCGAAGTAGCCGCGCAGAGCAGGGTCGAACGCGGTGCCGAGCCAGTGCAGCACCGCCTTCGACGAGACGGCGCCGAGCACGCGCGTGTAGACGCGGGCGTAGTCGGCGGGGGACTGCGCCGCGCGGGCCAGGTGTCGGCTCGCCATGATGACGGGAAGTGCGCCTTGCTCCTCCGCGAACGCCAGCTGCTCGAGGTAGGCGTGCTCGATCTCGTCGAGGGTCAGCACCTCCTCCGTGCGGGAGTCGGTGTTGACGCCGACGGCGATACTGCCGCCCTCCTCGCGCGCGGCCGCGGAGCTGCGGGCGATGAGCTCGCGCGTCGCACGAGCGTCGAGTCCCATGTTGCGCTGCGCCGTGTCCATGGCATCGGCGACGCCGAGCCCCCACGACCAGAGCTGCCGCCGGTAGCCGAGCGTCGCATCCCAGTCGATGTCGGCAGGTGCGCCAGGCACGTTGTCGGCCGTCGCGCGGGGGATGACGTGCGCCGCCGCGTACAGCTCGCGGGAGCGGAGCGCGCCCGTCGGGCGCTGGAAGGCGGGGGCCTCGAGCAGCTCGACCCGCGACGACTCGCCAGCGGGGGAGAGCAGGGCGAGACGAGTGCCGGTCGCCGTCCGCGTGCTGTCGATCACCTGCGTCACCGTCACTTCGCACCCGCCTGATCTGCCAGCGACACGCGGCGGCCAGACGCATTCGACTCGAGTGCGGCCTCGGCGAGCAGCATGCCCTTGGCCCCCGAGCGGAAGTCGTAGTCGTGGGTGCCGTCCTCGAGCACGTAGCGGAGGAACTCGATCCACTGCAGCTTGAAGCCGTTGTCGACGGCGTCGTTCTGCGGCACCTCGATCCAGTCCGCGGAGTAGTCGTGCTCGTCGCGCAGGTCGGGGTTCCAGGTGGGCTTCGGGGTGACGTTGCGGGGCTGCACCTTGGCGCCGAAGAGGCCGGCGACGGCGCTCCCGTGCGTGCCGTCGACGTGGATCTCGACGAGCTCGTCGCGGTTGACGCGCACGGTCCAGCTCGAGTTGAACTGCACGATCGGTCCGTCGGCGAGGTCGAAGATCGCGTACGCCGCGTCGTCGGCGGTTGCCGTGTAGCGCTTTCCCGCCTCGTCGACGCGCTCGGGGATGTGGGTGCGCGTCTCGGCGTAGACGGAGGAGATCTCGCCGAAGAGGTTCTCGATGACGTAGTTCCAGTGCGGGAACATGTCGACGACGATGCCGCCGCCGTCCTCGGAGCGGTAGTTCCAGCTCGGTCGCTGCGACGGCTGCCAGTCGCCTTCGAAGACCCAGTAGCCGAATTCGCCGCGCACGGAGAGGATCTCGCCGAAGAAGCCGCTCTCGATGAGGCGGCGCAGCTTGATGAGGCCCGGCAGGTAGAGCTTGTCGTGGACGACGCCGTTCTTGACGCCGGCCGCCTCCGCCTCCTCGGCGAGGGCCAGCGCGTCGGCGTAGCTCTCCGCCGTGGGCTTCTCGGTGTAGATGGCCTTGCCGGCGGCGATGGCCTTGCGGATCGCGGGGACGCGCAGCCGCGTGATGAGCGCGTCGAAGTAGACGGGGAAGTCTTCGTCGGCGAGGGCGACGTCGAGGTCGGTCGTGTACTTGTCGATGCCGTGCTTCGCGGCCAGCTCGCGGAGGCGTTCCTCGTTGCGGGCGACGAGGTAGAGCTCGATCGGGCGACGCGTGCCGTCCGACAGCGGGATGCCGCCCTCGTCGCGGAGGGCGAGCAGTGAGCGGACGAGGTGCTGGCGGTAGCCCATGCGCCCCGTCGCGCCGTTGACGATGATCCCGAGCTTGTCCGTGGTCATATCCATCCTCTCGTCTGAGTCTCGGCGTTGAGACTTCGACCAGCGTATTGGAAAGCGCTTACCGAAACAAGCGCGAGATCGAAGCGGGGGGTACCGGCCTGGTCTGTGGCCCGGATCGAGGGCGGTCTCCAAGGCGCGCCCGCCAACGGGTCAGCCGCGGCGCGGAGTGCTCTCGCGGATGACGACGGCCGTGTTCACGGGCAGCACGACGGGGCCGTCCGTGCCGCGCTCCGCGAGGGCGAGGCGCACGGCGCGGTAGCCCATGTCGCTCAGGGGTGCGACGACGGTCGTGAGGGGAGGAGTCACGTCGCGCACGAGCGCGATGTCGTCGAAGCCGGCGACGGACACGTCGCGGCCGGGTTCCTTGCCGAGGTCTCGGAGGGCGGTGAGGACGCCCGTGGCCATGAGGTCGCTGGTCGCGAAGATGGTGTCGGTGTCCGGGAAGCGGGAGAGGAGCGTGCGCAGCGCCTCGTAGCCGCCGTCGCGGGTGAAGGAGGTGGAGATGACGGCGTCGTCGTCGATGCCGAGGTCCGACTCCGCGAGCCCCTCGGTGAAGCCATCCACTCGGTCTCGGTTGGTGAGCAGCTCCAGGGGCCCGGTGATGATCCCGAACCTCCGGCCGCCCTGGTTCACGAGCTGACGCGCGAGCTCCTGCGCGCCGTCGCGGTTGCGGAGCTCGACGACGTCGAAGGGGGACGGGGCCTGGGCGACGAGCACGACACGCCCGCCGGAGGCGTCGTACGCGAGCAGCTGCTCTTCGAGGGCCGCCTGCTGCGGGTCGTCGATGCGCCGGGACCCGGTGAGGATGATGGCGCGGGGGCGCTGCCCGCGCAGGGTGCGCACGATCTCGAGCTCGTTCGTGACGCTCCGCTCTGCCGCGGCGATGGTCACGATGAGGTTGGCTTCCTCGGCGCCGCGCATGACGCCCGCCGCGATGGCGCTGAAGTACGGGTCGGCGATGTCGCTCACGACCACGGCGATGGTCGAGGAAGCGCCCCTCGCGACGGCCTGCGCGCTCAGGTTGGGTGAGTAGCCGAGCCGGTCGGCGGTCTCCTGGACGCGCTTCTTGATCTCCTCGTTCACGCGCCTGCCAGCGCTGCCGTTGATGGCGCGCGAGGCGGTTGCGATCGAGACGCCGGCCGCCTGCGCGACCTCGCCGAGCGTGACGTGGTTTCCGTGTCGACTCACGTGTCTCCTCCCCGGCGCGCGACGGTGCGCGCCGCCCTGAATATCTGGAGCCTAGCGGGAAACGCTTTCCTCGGGCGCGTTCCGGTCGGTAGGTTGGGGGCATGCAGCGCCGCACCGTCATCGCACCGGATTCGTTCAAGGGCACCGCTTCGGCGGCCGAGGTCGCCGCGGCGATCAGGCGGGGCTGGCTTCGCGCCAGGCCCGGGGACGAGTGCGTCGAGGTGCCGATGGCCGATGGCGGCGAGGGGACGACCGCGGCCATCGCCGGCTCGGTTCCAGGCGCGCGAGTGGCATCGGTGCGCGTCGAGGGGCCGCTCGGTGCCCCCGTTGACGCTGAGCTCGTGGAGCTCCCGGACGGCACCTGGGTCGTCGAGCTGGCGGAGACGAGCGGCATCGCGCTGCTCGACGGGGTGGACCGCGAGTCGTGCGCCCGAGCGTCGACCATCGGGCTCGGTCAGGCGATCAGGTTCGCGGCGGAGCACGGCGCGAGGCGAGTGCTCGTGGGGCTGGGGAGCAGCGCGTCGACCGACGGCGGCGCGGGGATGCTGTCGGCGCTCGGCGTGCGGTTCCTCGACGCCGCTGGCGCTGACATCCCGCTCGGGAATCGCGGACTGCACTCGCTCGAGAGCGTCGATATCTCCGGGCTCGTCCGGCTCCCCGCCGACGGCCTTGTCGCGCTGACCGATGTCGTGAATCCGCTCTTCGGGGTGGCCGGGGCCGCCGCCGTGTTCGGGCCGCAGAAGGGCGCATCCGCCGACGATGTTCCCCTGCTCGAGGCCGGGCTCACGCGGCTCGCGCAGGTGCTCGACGGGGCGCCGGAGGCGAGCGGCGATGTCCTCGCGCTCGCGGCGCATCCCGGTGCTGGTGCGGCGGGCGGCACGGGATTCGGCCTGCTCGCGGTCGGCGCGGAGGTCTCGGCGGGCGCCGTGGCGGTCGCCGAGGCGGTCGGCCTGCGGGAGCTGCTGCGCGGGGCCGACCTCGTCATCACCGGGGAGGGCAGCTTCGATGCGCAGTCCGAGGCAGGCAAGGTCCCCTCGCTCGTGCGCAAGCTCGCGCAGGAGGAAGGCGCACGCTTCGGGGTGATCGCTGGCCGTGTGGGCCTCGGCGGCGAGGAGCGGGCGGTGCTTGCGCGGGACGGGGTCAGCATCGTGTCCTTGTCGGAGCTCGCCGGCTCCGGCCAGCGCGCCATGGACGAGACGCTCGATTGGGTCGAGGTCGCGGGAGAGCGGATGGCGGGCACGCTCGAGTTCTGACCCACCTGCCCGGGAAGGGCGTCAGGCGTCAGCGGCGCGATCGCGAAGCTCGCGCTCCACTCGGGCGAGGAATTCGGGGTCGCGCACGACGATGCGCACTTCCTCGACCTGCGACCCCGAGCCCGAGATGGTGTCGATGGCGGCGGCGATCGCGTCCTCGAGCGGCCAGGCGTAGATGCCGGCGCTGACGAGAGGGAACGCGACCGAGGTGGCGCCGAGCTCGTTGGCGACCTCGAGCGAGCGCCGGTAGCAGGAGGTGAGCAGCGTGCGATCGCGCTGGCCCGAGCCGTAGTCGGGCCCGACGGTGTGGATGACCCATCGGGCTGGCAGCTCCCCGGCGGTCGTATATCCGGCATCCCCGGTCGCAAGGCCGTCCGGGAACCTGGCTACGCACTCACGGAGCACCGCGGGTCCGCCCGCACGGTGGATGGCGCCGTCGACCCCGCCGCCCCCGCGCATCCCGTTGTTGGCCGCGTTCACGACCGCGTCGACGGCCTGCTCAGTGATGTCTCCGAGAACTGCCACGATTCGCGTCATGAGAGCAGTCTGTCGCAGCGGCGCCGAATGAAACGGCGGATGCGGTGACAGCTCAGCGCCGGGCGCGGCGAATGCGGCGAACGCAGAGGCCGGGGCCGAGGCGGCGGCAGCAGATCGGGCGGCACTTCGCCGGTGAAACGCTCGCCCCGCGAGACCCATGCCCGCTACTGTGACGAGCAGAGCTCAGCGCACGCTCCCCAGCGCTCTCGAGCCCACGATGGACGGAGCTTCTCATGTGGATGCAGGACATCGACCCGTTCGGAAATCCCTGGTTGTCGGCGCTCGTCGCCGTGATCCCGATCGCCATCTTCTTCATCTGCCTCACGGCGCTCAAGATGAAGGGCATCCTCGCCGCCAGCATCGCCGTCGTCGCCGAGATCCTCGTGGCGCTCGTCGCGTTCGGGATGCCGGGGACCGCCGTCGCAGGGTCGGGGCTCCTCGGCGTCCTCACCGCCATCTGGCCCATCGCATACATCATCGTCATGGCCGTCTGGCTGTATCGCCTCGCCGTCGCGAGCGGACGCTTCGACGTGATCCGCGCCTCCATCTCGGGCATCTCGCCGGACCAGCGCATCCAGGTGCTGCTCATCAGCTTCGCGTTCGGCGCGTTCCTCGAGGGCGCGGCGGGCTTCGGGGTGCCGATCGCGATCTGCGCGGCCCTCCTCGTGCAGCTCGGCTTCAAGCCGGTGAAGGCCGCCATGCTGTCCCTCGTCGCGAACGTCGCGGCGGGAGCATACGGCGCGATCGGCATCCCCGTGATCGTCGGCGCGCAGGTGGCCGGCGTCGAGGTGCTCGAGATGTCCCGCATGATGATGCTGCTCCTGCAGCCCCTCACATTCCTCGTGCCGTTCCTGCTCGTCATGATCCTCGACGGCTGGCGCGGCCTCCGCGAGACCTGGCCGGCGACCCTCGTCGTGAGCGTCGTCTTCAGCGGCGTGCAGGCGTCCGTGCTGTGGTTCCTGGGGCCGGAACTCGCCGACCTCGGGTCGGGCCTCGCGGCGATGCTCGCGCTCTTCGTGTTCGGCCGCGTCTGGCAGCCGAAGCGCATCTTCCGCGAAGGCGGAGGGGAGGCGCCGGCCGTGGAACGTCACAGCGTGCGCGAGATCGCGGTCGCCTGGAGCCCCTTCTACATCCTCACGGGCCTCATCCTCGTGTGGAGCATCCCCGCGTTCAAGCAGCTCTTCGCCGTCGACGGGCCGCTCGCCGCCGCGGTCATCAAGTTCCCGATTCCGGGCCTGACCGGCGAGATCGCGCTCTCGAGCGGTGACCCCGTCGCGACGACCTGGGACTTCGCCCCCATCAGCGCCACCGGCACCGCCATCCTGCTCGCCGTCATCGTGTCGTTCCTCACGACGCCGAGCCTCAAGGCCGCAGACCTGTGGGGGCAGCTCGCCGCCACGTTCCGCGAGCTCTGGCAGGCGCTGGTGCTCATCGCGCTCATCCTCGTGCTCGCGAACATCGCGAACTACTCGGGCGGCTCCGCGAGCATCGGCAGCGCGCTCGCCGCCGTCGGCCCCGTCTTCCCGCTCCTCGCGCCCATCATCGGGTGGCTCGGCGTGTTCCTCACCGGATCGGTCGTCAACAACAACACGCTCTTCGGGCCCCTGCAGGTCGCGACGGCCGGACGCATCGGCGTCGCGCCCTCGCTGCTCGTCGCCGCCAACACGGCAGGCGGCACGACGGCGAAGGTCATCTCGCCGCAGTCGATCGCCATCGCCGCGGGCGCCGTCGGTCTCTCGGGCCGCGAGGGAGAGATCCTCCGCAGCTCCATCGGCTACAGCCTCGGGATGCTCGCCTTCATCTGCGTCTGGAGCTTCACCCTCTCGATGCTGCTGCCCTCCTGAGTGCGCTGGCGCCCGCTGGCGCGAGCGGGGACGCGCCGGGACGCGCGCAGGGTTGTGGCTGGGTGCGGTTGCGGAGCTCCCAAGGAGCGTTTTGCCACAACTCTGCGGCGCTACTGGGTGAGCGGGGTG
The DNA here is from genome assembly GCF_015351285.1 of Pseudoclavibacter sp. VKM Ac-2888. Classification (NCBI taxonomy): domain Bacteria; kingdom Bacillati; phylum Actinomycetota; class Actinomycetes; order Micrococcales; family Microbacteriaceae; genus Pseudoclavibacter; species Pseudoclavibacter sp. VKM Ac-2888. The sequence goes on along the minus strand of NZ_JADKSM010000003.1, from coordinate 501 downwards.
AGCGGGTGTGGCGTCCGGTCTGGTGCGCGACCGCGCGGGGTGAGCCGGCCTCGGCGCCTGGTCCGATGCCTGGTCCGGTGCGTGTCGGTCGGCGCGTGCCGGGACGTACACAGTGTTGTGGCTTGGTGCGGTCGCGGAGCCCCCAAGGAGCGCTTCCCCACAACTCTGCGATGGCGCCGGGGCGCGGCGGTGCGGGCACGCGTTGGGCGGCGTGCGTGGGTCCCCGCGCGCAGGGTTGTGGCTTGGTGCTGTTGCGGTGCTTGCGAGGAGCGTTTGCCCACAATTCTGCGGTGGTGCCCGGCGCGCGGTGGTGCAGGAGGTGTGCAGGGTTGTGGCTGGGTGCGGTTGCGGAGCTCCCAAGGAGCGTTTTGCCACAACTCTGCGGTGGTGGCGGGTGCGCGGCGGTGCGGGCGCGGTATCCGGTGCGGGGTGAGCCAGCCTCGGTGTGCGGTCGGGCGCGCGTTGCGCGGGCGAGTGCGTGTCCCCGCGCGCAGGGTTGTG
>NZ_JADKSM010000002.1:0-433378 GCF_015351285.1 Pseudoclavibacter sp. VKM Ac-2888 | reverse complement strand
CGAAAGTTCAGTACTGACTTGTATTGTCCAAATATGTTTCCAAAAGGAATCCTTACCCCCTCCAAAGGAAGAGGCACGGGATCAAATTGGCATTTGACATAGTGCACGCTGTTGAGTTCTCAAGAATCGAGCGCTTCCCTCTTCAAGCCTCACGGCCATCTCTAAGGAGCAATCGCTTGCACTGCAAACCCCGGACAAGAACCACGGACCGTGAGCATGAAGCTCATCCTCCGCACAACCAACTGGAAGAACCAGAGGCTGACGATCTTGCTACCCGGTGAGGCAGGAGTTCCGAGTGTAGATCATGTTGCTCCAACTTGCAAGAACAAGTGGCAGATGCTGATCTTTCTTTCGGAGTGTCCGGCCCGTGCGACCCGCTCTCGCGTTTCGCTCCGTTGGCCTGACGAGTGATTACTTTACGCAGGGCAGGGTCGGCGCACAACTCAGGGCGCATCCCGGGCGTGTCGATTCACGCCCGTTCCCCCGTCAGGCCCGGAAAACCAGGCCAGCGAGGGTCTTCTTGCCCCGACGCAGGACTGCGACGCCGCCGGCCAGCGCTGCTGATGCACTCACGACCGAAGCCTCGTCGGCAACCCGCTCGTTGTTGAGCGAGACGCCGCCCTGGGAGATCCCGCGACGCGCGTCGCCGAGACTCTTCGCGAGCCCGGTGTCGACAAGAGCCTGAGCGACCAGCGTTCCATCGGCAACCTCCGCGTTCGGGAGCTCGAGAATCGCAGAGCGAAGCGTGTCTCCATCGAGCGCGGTGAGCTCCCCCTGCCCGAAGAGGGCGGCCGAGGCCGCGATGACTGCGTCGGTCGCCTCCTGTCCATGCACCAGCGACGTCACCTTCGAGGCAAGCGTCTTCTGGGCGACGCGCTTGAACGGCTCGTCTGCGACGAGCTTCTCGAGCTCCGCGATCTCGGCGCGCGTCAGGAACGTGAAGATCTTGATCCGCGCGATGACATCGGCGTCGTCCGTGTTGAGCCAGAACTGGTAGAAGGCGTACGGGCTCGTGAGGTCGGCATCGATCCAGATCGCGTTGCCCTCGCTCTTGCCGAACTTCGTCCCATCCGAGTTCGTGATGAGCGGTGTTCCGAGCGCGTGGACGCTCGCACCCTCGGTACGCCGAATGAGATCGACGCCGGAGGTCAGGTTCCCCCACTGATCGCTGCCACCCGTCTGCAGCACGCAGCCGTAGTTCCGGTGCAGCTCCAGGAAGTCGATCGCCTGCAGGATCTGGTAGCTGAACTCCGTGTACGAGATGCCGGCCTCGGAGTTCAGTCGCGCAGAGACGGCATCTTTCTTGAGCATGGAGCCGACGCGGAAGTGCTTGCCGATCTCCCGCAGGAAGTCGATCGCCGAGAGCGGCGCCGTCCAGTCGAGGTTGTTCACCATGCGCGCCGCGTTGTCGCCCTCGAACGACAGGTAGCCGTCGATCTGTCCGCGCAGCCCCTCGACCCATTCCGCGACGGTCTCTCGCGAGTTGAGCGTGCGCTCGGCAGTGGGACGGGGGTCGCCGATGAGTCCCGTCGACCCGCCGACGAGGCCGAGCGGCTTGTGGCCCGCGAGCTGCAGTCGACGGAGGAGGATCAGCTGCACGAGGTGCCCGAGGTGGAGACTCGGGGCGGTCGGATCGAAACCGCAGTAGTACGTGATCGGCCCCTCGTCCATCCGCGCCTTCAGCTCGGCCAGATCCGTCGAGACGTGGATGAACCCGCGCCACTCGAGTTCGTCGATGACATGCTCGAAGGTGGTGTCGTTCTGCTGGGTCGTCAGATCACGCGTAGTCACCGGGCAACCGTATCAAGCACCTGCCGCCTCAGCGCCGCCCCGCGCGGAGCGACTTGTGCGCGATATAGCGCGAAACGGACGGGTCTCCGTCGATCCAGAAGCGCCAGTCGAACGGCAGAGCACCACCGGGAGCGCCCACGCCGACGCGGAGCCCGCGCACCACAGCCCCTCTGCTGGAGCGTTCGCCCGAAACCAACGCGAACGGCGCCTCATCGAGCCGGGCACCGTCATCGCCGAAGGTCGCGCCGAGGGCCCTGACCAGGTTCCCGGGCCCACGAGCCAGCTCGTGGTCGCGCACGGGTGTCCCGGAACGGCGCCCCGCACCGCGGCGGGCTCTCGCGAGTTCGACGCCATCGACCACTTCGCCTGCCCTCAGGAGCACTGCGGATGAGGTGCCGGACTCCCCCGCCACGACATTGATGCACGTGTGGAGCCCGTAGATGCGATACGCGTAGATGTGACCTGCTGGCCCGAACATCGTGGCGTTCCTCGCCGTCCGGCCGCGGAAGCCATGCGACCCGGGGTCCCCGGAGCCGGCATACGCCTCCACCTCGGTGAGGCGCACCGAGACCGTGCCGTCCGGGGCCGAACGCGAAAGGACCGCCCCCAGCAGCGCGTCTGCTGCCGAGAGCGGTCCCTCGAAAAGGGCCGCGCGGAAATCGTCATCCACGCGGACACCTAGGATGTGAGCTTTGCCAGCCGCTCGCGGAGCTCGACGATCTGCTCAGCGACGCGGACAGGTGCCGTACCGCCCCTGCCATCGCGAGTCGCCACGGACCCGTCGACCGAGAGCACCTCGCGCACCTCCGGCGACAGGTGCTCGGACACGGCCGAGATCTCCTCGTCGGTCAAGCCATCGAGGTCGACGCCCTTGGACTCCGCTGCCTGCACCATGGAGCCGGACACCTCGTGCGCGATGCGGAAGGGGACCTGCCGCTTCACCAGCCACTCGGCGACATCCGTCGCGAGCGAGAAGCCCTGCGGTGCGAGTTCGCGCATGCGCTCACCGTGGAAGGTGAGCGTCGCGACCATGCCGGTGAAGGCGGGGAGCACCAGCTCGAGCGTCTCGACGGAGTCGAAGATCGGCTCCTTGTCCTCCTGCAGGTCCCGGTTGTACGCAAGCGGGAGTGCCTTGAGCGTCGCGAGGAGGCCAGCCAGGTTGCCGATGAGGCGACCTGCCTTGCCGCGCGCGAGCTCCGCGATGTCGGGGTTCTTCTTCTGCGGCATGATGCTGGACCCGGTCGAGTACGCGTCGTGCAACGTGACGAAGCCGAACTCCTTCGTGTTCCAGAGGATGATCTCCTCCGAGAAGCGCGACAGGTCGATGCCGATCTGCGCCGCGATGAACGCGAACTCCGCGACCAGGTCACGACTCGCCGTCGCGTCGATCGAGTTCGGGGATGAGGACGCGAAGCCCAGCTCGCGGGCGACGCGGACCGCATCGAGACCGAGGGTGGAGCCCGCGAGGGCCCCTCCACCGTAGGGCGACTCGTCCAGCCGGCGATCGAAGTCGCGCAGGCGGTCCAGGTCTCGAAGGAGCGGCCATGCGTGAGCGAGCAGGTGGTGCGAGAGCAGCACCGGCTGCGCATGCTGCAGGTGCGTGCGCCCCGGCATGATGACCTGGATGTTCTGCTCCGCCTGCTGGGCGAGGACCTCGACGAGCGTCTCGACCTGCTCCGCGATGATCGCGCTGTGATCGCGAAGGTACATACGCACGAACGTCGCGATCTGGTCGTTGCGGCTGCGACCAGCTCGCAGCTTGCCGCCCAGCTCCGGACCCGCGATCTCGATCAGACCGCGCTCCAGGGCGCCGTGCACGTCCTCGTCGTCGTCGGCCGCCACGAACTCAGCGGACACGACGCGACGTTCGAGCTCGGTCAGCGCGTCCAGCATGCCCGAGAGCTCGGCGTCATCGAGGTATCCCGCCGCCGCGAGCGCACCAGCGTGCGCTCGCGAGCCGGCGATGTCGTACTTCGCGAGCTGCCAGTCGAAGTGCGTCGACTTGGAAAGCCGCGCGAGCTCCGGGGACGGCCCGTCGCTGAAGCGACCGCCCCAGAGAGCTCCCGGCGTGGTCACTCCCCCGGACTTCGAGGCGCCCTCGGATGCAGCCATGCTCAGAGTTCCGGCTTGTCGCGGCGAGCCGAGATCTTCGACGGAAGGCTCCACAGCTCGATGAATCCCTTGGCGTGCGACTGGTCGAACGTGTCGCCGGTGTCGTAGGTCGCGAGGCTGTAGTCGTAGAGCGACTCATCCGAACGGCGGCCGGTGACGACCGCGCGACCGCCGTGCAGCGTCATGCGCACCTCGCCGGAGACGTGCTCCTGCGTGTGGTTGATGAACGCGTCCAGCGACCGCTTGAGACCGGAGAACCAGAGCCCGTCGTAGACCAGGTTCGACCACTCGGCCTCGATCCCGCGCTTGAAACGGGCGACGTCGCGCTCGATCGTCAGGTCCTCGAGGTGCTCGTGCGCCTCGATGAGGGCCAGCCCGGCCGGGGACTCGTAGATCTCACGGCTCTTGATGCCGACGAGGCGGTCCTCGACGACGTCGATGCGGCCGACGCCCTGGTCGCCAGCGAGCTTGTTCATGAGCTCGACGACCTGGATGGGCGTCAGCGATTCCCCGTTGATCTTCACCGGGACGCCCTGCTCGAACGTCACCGTGACCTCGGTGGGCTCACGCGTCAGGTCAGGATCCTGCGTGTACGTGTAGAGGTCCTCGATCGGCGGGTTCCACGGGTCCTCGAGGAACCCGGTCTCGACGGCGCGACCCCAGACGTTCTGGTCGATCGAGTACGGGCTCTTCTTCGACTGCTCGATGGGCAGGTTGTGCTCCTGCGCGTACACGATGGCCTTGTCGCGAGTGAGCGCAAGGTCACGCACGGGTGCGATCGAGGTGAGCTCCGGTGCGACAGCCGCGACCGCCGCTTCGAAGCGGACCTGGTCGTTGCCCTTGCCGGTGCAGCCGTGCGCGATCGAGTCTGCGCCGAGCTCGCGAGCGGTCTTCGCGAGGTGCTTCGCGATGAGCGGGCGGGACAGCGCGGAGACGAGCGGGTAGCGCTTCTGGTAGAGGGCGTTCGCCTTGAGCGCCGGGACGATGTAGTCGCTCGCGAACTCCTCGCGCGCGTCGACGACAACCGATTCGACAGCGCCGCAGTCGAGCGCTCGCTGTCGCACCTGCTCCATGTCCTCACCGGCCTGGCCGACGTCGATCGCGAGAGCGACCACGTCCTTCCCGGTGGCATCCTTCAGCCATCCGATGCCGACGGAGGTATCGAGACCTCCGGAGTATGCGAGAACGACGCGTTCCGTCATCAATGCTCCTAGCGTTTGAGTCGTGTGTTCAGTCTATGTGGGGTGGATGCGCGGGTCAGGCCGCGGCCTTGGCGAGCAGCCAGACGAGCAGCGCCTTCTGGGCGTGGAGGCGGTTCTCCGCCTCATCCCAGATGACCGACTGCGGGCCGTCGATGACGGCTCCGTCGACCTCGTACCCGCGGTCTGCCGGCAGGCAGTGCAGGAAGATCGCGCCGGTGGCGGCGTTCGCCATCGTGGCCTCGGTGACTCGGTAGGCGCTGAGCGCGTCGATGCGGGACTGCTTCTCGTCCTCGCGGCCCATCGAGACCCAGGTGTCGGTCACGACGACATCTGCCCCCGCGACCAGCGTGTCGATGTCGTCGCCGACCACCACGGAGCCACCCGTCTCGGCGGCGATGCGCTCGGCATCGGCGACGACGTCGGGGCGCGGCTGGAAGCCGACGGGGGCGGCGATGCGAACGTGCATGCCCGCCGTGGCGCAGGCGAGCAGGTAGGAATGCCCCATGTTGCTCTCGCCGTCGCCGAGGAACACCAGCGTGCGGCCGGCCGGGTCGCCGAGGTGCTCGTTGACGGTGAGCAGGTCGGCGAGCAGCTGGCACGGGTGGAAGTCGTCGCTCAGCGCGTTCACGACCGGCACGAGCGCTCCGTTGGCCATCTCCTCCAGGCCGCTCTGCGCGTACGTCCGCCAGACGATGGCCGCGACCTGGCGCTCGAGGACTCTGGCGGTGTCGGACGCCGTCTCCTTGCCGCCGAGCTGGCTGGAGGCGGTCGAGATGATGAGCGGCGAGCCACCGAGCTCGGAGATGCCGACGTGGAACGAGACACGCGTGCGCGTCGAGGTCTTGTCGAAGATCACTGCCACGCTGCGCGGGCCCTCGAGCGGACGTGCTGAGAAGCGGTCGCGCTTGAGCACTGCAGCGAGCTCGAGCACCTCGCGCTGCTCGGCGGGGGTCAGGTCGTCGTCGCGGAGGAAGTGGCGAATCACGGTTTGGCCTTTCGGTGGGTGGAGCGGCGAAGTCGAATCATCGGGCGCTGAGCGGGCAGGTGCACGTGCCTCACGCGGAGACCTTGGTGCCGAAGCCCTCGGTGGTGAAGATCTCCAGCAGCATCGAATGCGGGACACGGCCATCGATGATGGCGGCCTGGTCGACGCCACCCTCGACCGCCTCGATGCAGGCCTGCACCTTCGGGATCATGCCAGCAGAGAGCGTCGGCAGCAGGGCGCGCAGCTCGTCGAGCTTGATCTCCGAGATGAGCGAGTCGAGGTCGGGCCAGTCGCCGTAGAGTCCCGCGACGTCGGTCAGCATGATGAGCTTCGCCGCGCCGAGCGCCTGCGCGAGGGCGGAAGCGGCCCGGTCTGCGTTGATGTTGAGCGCCTTGCGGGGCGAGTCGATGTCGCTCGCGATCGAGGAGATGACGGGGATGCGACCGGCCGCGATATCCGCCTTCACGACCGTGGGGTCGACCGTCTCGATCTCGCCCACGAAGCCGAGGTCGACGGTCTCGCCGTCGATGAGGAGCTTCTTCCGCCGCGCCTGGAAGAGGCCGGCGTCTTCGCCGCTCGTCGCGACGGCGATCGGGGCCCGCTCGTTGATCGCGGCTACGAGCTCCCTGGCGACCTGCCCGCCGAGCACCATGCGGACGATATCCATGGCCTCCTCGCTCGTGACGCGGTAGCCGCCCCTGAACTCGCTCTCGATGCGCAGCTTGCCGAGCATCCGCGAGATGTGAGGTCCGCCGCCGTGCACGATGACCGGCTTGATGCCGGCGTAGCGGAGGAAGGCGATATCCGACGCGAACGCCTCGAAGAGCTCGGCGTCGACCATGGCGTTGCCGCCGAACTTGATGACGAGAACCCGCCCGGCGAACTCCTGCATCCAGGGAAGGGCCTCGATGAGGGTCTCGACCTTGGAGGTCGCCTTCTCGTACAGGTCAGAAGTGGTCATGCTGCCCCTTTCGGGCCGGTCAGAAACCGTCGGGCTGGTCGGGCAGACGCTCGGCGGCTGCCCCGCCTCGCGGGAGTCGCTCGCTCGTCAGGACGAGTAGGCGCTGTTCTCATGCACGTAGTCGTGCGTCAGATCGTTGGTCAGGATGGTCGCTTCGCTCACGCCGGCGTGCAGATCGATGAGCACGCTCGTGTCCCGAGGCGTCAGGTCGACCAGGTCCGCGGACTCGTGGGGCGTCCCCGCCCGGCAGACCATGACCCCGTTGATCGTGACATCGAGCGCCTGGGGGTCGAACTCGGCGTCGGTCGTGCCGACGGCGGCCAGGACGCGTCCCCAGTTCGGGTCGTTGCCGAAGATGGCGGCCTTGAAGAGATTCGAGCGGGCGACCGCCCGGGACGCGTCGAGCGCATCCTGCTCCGTCGCGGCCCCGATCGTCGTGATCGTCACGTCGTGGCTGGCGCCTTCCGCGTCCTGCTGCAGCTGACGGGCGAGGTCAGCGCAGACCTCGGTGAGCACTGTCGTGAAGGCCGCCTCGTCCGGGGTGACGCCGCTCGCCCCAGAGGCCATGAGCGTCACCTGGTCGTTGGTGGACATGCAGCCGTCGGAGTCGACGCGGTCGAAGGTGACCCGGGTCGCGGCGCGGAGTGCCCGGTCCAGCGCCCCGGACTCGAGGTCGGCGTCGGTCGTGATGACGACGAGCATCGTCGCGAGTCCTGGAGCGAGCATGCCAGCCCCCTTGGCCATCGCGCCGATGACGTAGCCGTCACCGTCGCGGACCGAGCGCTTCGGCTTCGAGTCGGTCGTCATGATGGCCAGCGAGGCCTCATCCCCCGCCTCGACCGTCGCTGCCAGCGAATCGGCCGTGAGCTCGACCCCGCGCAGCACGCCGTCGCGGAAGCTCTGGTCGCCCACCCCGATGAGGCCGGTCGAGCAGACGAGCACGTCTCCCGCGCCGATGCCGAGCTTCGCGGCGACGGCCTCGGCCGTCTGGTGCGTGGTCTGGAACCCGAAGGACCCCGTGTAGCAGTTCGCGCCGCCCGAGTTCAGGACGATGGCCGAGATCGAGCCGCCCCTGATGGCCTCCTGGGACCAGAGGATCGGGTTCGCCTTGCAGCGGTTGCTCGTGAAGACCGCGGCGCAGGCCGCGCTCGGCCCGTCGTTGACGACAAGCGCGACGTCTCGACGCCCTTCTGACTTGATGCCTGCCGAGGCTCCTGCCGCGCGGAAACCTGCTGCTGCGGTCACACTCACGGTGCCACTCCGTCCAAGGGAAGACCGAGGGCCTCTTCGAGACCCAGGGCGATGTTCGCTGACTGCACCGCGGCGCCCGCGGTGCCCTTGCCGAGGTTGTCGATCGCCGCGACCGCCACGAAGCGGCCTGCGCGCTCGTCGATGCCGATGCCGATCGAGGCCCGGTTGGAGCCGGTCACGTCGCCCGTGCGCGGCCATTCGCCGTCGGGCAGGAGCTGCACGAACCGCTCAGCCCCGTAGGACTCCTCGTAGGCGGCGCGGAGCTGCGCCGCGTCGACGCCCGCTTCGAGGCGCGCCGTCGTGGTCGCCAGGATGCCGCGCGCCATCGGCACCAGCACGGGCGTGAACGCGAGGCTGACCTCGGCGCCGGCTGCGCGGCGGAGGTTCTGACGCACCTCGGGGTTGTGCCGGTGCTCCCCGGTCACTGCGTAGGGGTTCGCCGAGCCGATGAGCTCGGAGCCGAGCAGCGAGACGGCCGCCTTCTTGCCGGCACCGGACGGGCCGACGGCGAGAACCGCCGTGAGGTCGAGGGGATGCACGAGCCCGCGGTGCATGGCGGGTGCGAGCGCGAGCGTGATCGCCGTGACATTGCAGCCGGGAACGGCGACCCGCGAAGCACCTCGAAGGTTCGAGCGCTGCTTGTCGGGCGCTCCAGCGAGTTCGAGCTCCGGGAGCCCGTACGCCCAGGTGCCGAAGAAGTCGCCACCGTAGTACTCGGCCCAGTCTTCCTCGCGCTCCAGACGGTGGTCGGCGCCGCAGTCGATGACCAGCGTGTCGTCGCCGAGCTCGGCGGAGATCGCACCGGACGCGCCGTGCGGCAGCGCCAGGAACACGACGTCGTGGCCGGACAGCACGTCGGCGGTCGTGGGCTCGAGGACCAGGTCCGCGTAGCTCGCAAGGTGAGGGTGCACGCGCAGCAGCCGCTCACCCGCATTCGCGTGCGCGGTGACGGTGCGGACCTCGAGTTCGGGGTGCGAGGCGAGAATGCGCAGGAGTTCCCCACCCGCGTACCCGCTCGCCCCAGCTACTGCAACGGAGAAAGCCATGCCGTTCATCCTAGGCCGTGCCACCCCCGCGCGAGTCCGGCCGGCGCGGGCAGACCAGCCCTCGAGCGACGCAGACGGGAATGCGGCGGGCAGCGAGCTCGTTGCACTCGTAGGCTTGACAGGCTGAGACCGTCGACACTCAAGCGTCTGCGGTGCGAGGCCAACGAGAGGACGACGTGACACTGAACACCGAAGACGCAGCTTCATCACTCCAGAGCAGCGCAGCACCCGAGGGCGTCCACGCCCTGAGCGACGCCAGGGTGCTCGAGCTCCGACAGGATTTCCCGATCCTGGATCAAGAGGTGAACGGCACCCCCCTCGTCTACCTCGACTCCGGTGCGACCTCGCAGCGGCCGACTCAGGTCCTCGACGCTGAGCGCCGCTTCCTCGAGACCGAGAACGCCGCCGTGCACCGAGGAGCGCACACGCTCGCCGCGCTCTCGACCGTCGCGTTCGAGGACGCCCGTGAGACCGTCGCGGGCTTCGTCGGCGCGGCACCCGAGCAGATCTCCTGGACCCTCAACGCCACCGACGCGATCAACCTCGTGACGGGCGGCATCCGCATCGCCAGCGCGGGCAGAGGCGGCCCCCGAGCAGAGCGGCTCGCGATCGGCGACGGCGACGAGATCCTCATCACGGAGGCAGAGCACCACGCCAACCTCGTGCCATGGCAGCAGCTCGCCCTGGACACGGGAGCGACGCTCGTCTACGTCCCGGTGAACGACCGGGGCACGTGGAGCGTCGACGATGCCGCAGCTCTCATCTCGAAGCGAACCAAGGTCTTCGCCTTCGCGCACGTCTCCAATGTGACCGGGCTCATCGCCGACGCGAAGCGCCTCACCGAGCTCGCGCACGAGGCCGGCGCCATCGTGGTCCTCGACGCCTGCCAGTCGGTGCCGCACCTGCCGGTCAGCTTCCCGGCGCTCGGCGTCGACTTCGCGGCGTTCTCTGGCCACAAGATGCTCGGCCCCAACGGCGTCGGAGTGCTGTACGGCCGCGCCGAGATGCTGGATGCCCTGCCGCCTGCGCGCACGGGCGGATCGATGATCACCACCGTCACGATGGAGGCCAGCGACTTCATGGCGCCCCCGACGCGCTTCGAAGCCGGCACGCAACCCGTCTCGCAGGTCGTCGCCCTCGCCGAAGCCGTCCGCTACCTCGAAGGGGTCGGCATGGAGGCGGTGGCCGCCCACGAGGCCGAGATGGGCCAGCTCCTCCTCGCGGGCCTCGCAGGCATCCCAGGGATCCGCACGATCGGGGACGAGGTGGGCACCCCGCGCGCCGGGCTCGTGAGCTTCGAGGTGGAGGGGGTCCATTCGCACGACGTGACCCAGTTCCTCGACTCGAAGGGCATCGCGGTCCGCGGCGGGCACCACTGCGCGCAGCCGCTGCACCGCCGACTCGGGCTCACCGCGTCGACCCGCGCGAGCAGCTACCTGTACACGACGCGAGAGGACGTCGACCGACTGCTCTTCGCGGTCGGCCAGGTCCGCGCCTGGTTCGGGGTCGACGCATGAGCGCCCTCGACGGCCTCTACCAGCAGCTCATCCTCGAGCATTCCAAGAAGCGAACGGGCGATGGTCCGCTGCCAGACGCCGACGCCGAGCACTTCGAGCGCAACCCGAGCTGCGGCGACGAGATCACGGTCCGGGTCAAGCTGGATGCTGATGGAACAGGGCTCTCCGAGCTCGCGTGGCAGGGCGATGGCTGCAGCATCTCGATGGCCTCCGCGTCCGTGCTCAGCGAGCTCGCCGTCGGCAAGTCGACGGCGCAGATCGACGAGCTCATCGCCGCATTCCGTCTGATGCTCCGAACTCGCGACGGCTCCGAGCCGGACGAGGATCTGCTCGAGGACGCCGTCGCCTTCCAGGGCGTCTCCAAGTTCGTGATGCGGGTCAAGTGCGCCATGCTCGCGTGGGTCGCCCTGGAGGCGAGCCTCAAGGAGGCTGCGGTCTCCCGCGAGGACTGACCCCGGTCGGGGATCGGGCCGCAGCCGCGGTGCAGCTGAGCCGCAGGACACAGAATCGCCCGGCCCCATTGGGGCCGGGCGATTCGCGTCGGGGTGAGCTCAGGCGCGCATGGTGGCGCCGAAGCGCTCGGACGCCAACGCCGCGCCGGCTTCCTTGGCCTCGCTCGCCTCGGAGGCCGTCAGCGTGCGGTCCGTCGCCCGGAACCGGAGCGCGAACGTCAGGCTCTTCTGCCCGTCCTCGAGCCCGGTCCCCCGGTAGTCGTCGACGATCGTCAGCTGCTCGAGCAGCGCACCAGCACCCTCGGTGACGGCGGCAGAGACCTCAGCGGCCGGGACCGCCTCGGCCACTACGAGGCTCAGATCCTGCGTAGCTGCGGGGAAGGTCGAGATGGGCGCTGGAAGCACCTCTCTCCGAGCGAGCTCGATGACCGCGTCGAGGTCGACCTCGAACGCAGCGACCACGCGAGGCAGGTCGGCAGCCTCGGCGATGTCCGGGTGCACCTCGCCGGCGTAGCCGACAACCACCTCGGCAGCCCCGTGGCTCAGGTACAGTTCAGCGCATCGGCCAGGGTGGAAGGCCCTGTGGGCACCCTGTCGCACCTGGATCTCCGCACCGGTCGCCAAGCCGAGCTGGGCGACGAGCTCGAGCGCGTCCTCCCACGACGCCGCAGTCGGCGCGTGCCCCGGGCGCTTCGGCTCGCGGTGACCGAGCACGATGCCGGCGGCGTGCCGCGGCTGCGGCGGGAGCCCAGCCTCCAGCTCCGCGATGCGCTCAGCCGTCGGCCGCACTGCGACCGCGGGAACCTCGTCCACGCCGTAGACCACGCCGGACTCTGGCTTGAAGGCCGTTCCCGTCTCGAAGATCGCGAGGTCGGTGAGACCACGCGAGACGTTGCGGTGCGCGATCGTGAGCAGACCGGGCAGCAGACTCGTGCGGAGCCACGCGGCGCGCGGGTCCAGTGGGTTGGCGAGCTTCACAGCAGCCACCTCGCCCGCATCCGCCCGACCGAACGTGACCGTGTCCGTCTCCGCGACGAACGGGTAGCTCTGCACCTCGACAGCCCCGGACGCGGCCAGCACGTCGGCAGCCGCGCGGCGAAGGCGCTGCTCGCGGGTGAGCCCCCGACCCGGAGGCGCGACGGGAAGCCGCGACGGGATGCGCTCGAAGTCGCACAGGCGCCCGATCTCCTCGACGAGGGTGACCGGCTCGGTGAGATCCCCGCGCCAGCTCGGCACCGTCACGCCGAGGAGCCCGTCGGCCTCCTCCCAGACCTCGCAGCCGACGGCACGCAGCGCGCCGATCGTCTCGTCGAGCGTGTAGTCGACGCCCATGATCTTCGAGGCGGCATCGACGGGCAGCGTCAGCGACTCCGGGGCCGGGATCTGCTCGTGCACGCTGCCGGCACGCACCACGCGACCGCCTGCATGCTCGATGAGCAGCTCCGCGACACGAGCGGCTGCCGGCTGAGCGACGCGAGGGTCGACACGGCGCTCGAAGCGACGCGAGGCCTCGCTCGGCAGCTTGTGGCGGCGCGCGGTGCGCGCGATCGAGATGGGCGAGAACGACGCCGCCTCGATGTAGACGTTCTTCGTCTCGCTGCTGAGCTCGGTCTCCGCTCCCCCCATGACACCAGCGAGCCCGATCGGGCCGCGGTCGTCGGTGATGAGGATGTCCTCGGCGCTGAGCGTGCGCTCCTTGCCGTCGAGGGTCGTGAGCTGCTCGCCCTCGCGCGCACGGCGCACGTGGATGGCGCCGCGCAGCTTGTCGAGGTCGTAGCCGTGGATCGGCTGACCGAGCTCGAGCATGACGTAGTTCGTGATGTCGATCGCGATGCCGAGCGGGCGGATGCCCGCGAGCCGGAGCCGCTGGGACATCCACGTCGGGGTCGCCGCCGTCGCGTCGATGCCCTCGACCACGAGGCCGATGAAGACCGGTGCCATGGGCTGCTCTCGCACGGAAGCGTCGTCGTCGATCGTGACCTTGACGCGGACGTCCTGAGCATCCGCGGCGATGCCCTCGCCGAGGAGAGCCTCGAGCTGGGGCCGGAGCGCGGGGTCGGTGAAGGCCACGCCCGTCGCGTTCGAGTACTCGCGGACGAGCCCGCGGATGGACATCGCGTATCCGCGATCGGGGGTGACATTGACCTCGACCGCCTGCTCGGTCAGGCCGAGCAGCTCGATGGCGTCGGTGCCGGGGGCCGCGCTCACGCCGAGCCGCGAGAGCACGATGATGCCGTCGTGGTCATCGCCCATCCCGAGTTCCGACTGGGAGGCGATCATGCCGTCGGAGACGTGCCCGTAGGTCTTCCGCGCCGCGATCGCGAAGTCTCCGGGAAGGACCGCTCCGGGAAGCGTGACGACGACCGAATCGCCGACACCGAAGTTGTGTGCGCCGCAGACGATGCCACGCACGTCCGCGCCGCCGTCCGCGGCGACCTGTCCTTCTGGCGCGACGCGCACCTGGCACCAGTTGATGGTCTTGCCGTTCGACTGCGGCTCCGGCTCGGCCGAGAGCACCTCGCCGACCACGATCGGACCCTGCAGCTGGGTGCCGTGCACGGCTTCGTCTTCGAGCCCGACCCGCACGAAGGCGTCGAGTACCGACGCGGGAGAGGCCGAGGCCGGGATCTCCGCGTACTCACGGAGCCAAGAGAGTGGAGCGCGCATCAGATGTGACTTTCGTTGAGAGGAGCAGAGGGAGCACGCACGGCTAGATCACCATTCCGAACTGGGTGCTGAAGCGGACGTCGCCCTCGACCATGTCGCGCATGTCGGTCAGCGCGTTGCGGAACATGAGGGTGCGCTCGACGCCCATGCCGAAGGCGAAGCCCTGATACTCCTCAGGGTCGACGCCAGCGGCGAGCAGCACGTTGGGGTGCACCATGCCGCAGCCGCCCCACTCGATCCACCGCGGGCCGCCCTTCGCGCCGGGATGCCAGATGTCCATCTCGGCGCTCGGCTCCGTGAAGGGGAAGTAGTTGTTGCGCAGGCGGATGCGAGCCTCGTCGCCGAACATCGAGGTCGCGAAGTGCTCCAGCGTGCCGCGGAGGTGCGCCATCGTGAGGCCCTTGTCGATCGCGATGCCCTCGAACTGCGTGAAGACGGGCGTGTGCGTCGCGTCCAGCTCGTCGGTGCGGTACGTGCGGCCGGGGGCCAGCACGTAGAGGGGGACGCCGCGCTCGACGAGCGAGCGCATCTGCACGGGAGACGTGTGCGTGCGCAGGACGAGGTGGCGGTCTGCCGGCTCGACGAAGAACGTGTCCTGCATGGCGCGGGCGGGATGGTCCGCGTCGAAGTTGAGCGAGTCGAAGTTGAACCACTCGCTCTCGAGCTCCGGGCCTTCCGCGATCTCCCACCCCATGCCGACGAAGATGTCGCTCACGCGGTCCTGCAGCACGGTGAGCGGATGCCTCGCTCCGGTCGCGCGTGCCGGCCGTGCGACGGTGACGTCGACGGCTTCTGCAGCGAGACGCTCGGAGGCCTCCGCCGCTGCCAGCTCGCTCTCGCGCTCGGCGAAGGCGGCGTTGACGCGGGTGCGGGCCTGCCCGATGAGCTGGCCCGCTTCCTTCTTGCTCTCCTTCGGCACGGCCCGCATGGCGGCGTTCAGCGATGCGATCGCAGAGCCCTCCGCCAGATGCTCGGCGCGCACGCGCTTGAGTGCTGTCAGGTCGGGCGCCGCGTCGATGGCGGCGAGCGCCGCTTCGACCGCGGAGCCGACGGCTTCCTGCGTGATGGGGTTCGATGAGGCGTCAGACACAAGTGTCGAGTTTAGCGAACCGCGTGCGCAACGGCTCCAGCATGTGGAAACACGCTTTCTCACCCCGTGAGAGAGGCCGCCTCGACGACTCGGCGGGAATCTGCGTTCCTCTCGCGCGACGCCAGAGATCCGCGAGAATCCGGCGATCTTCCAGGCTCGCGGTGTATCCATGAGCACCGAAATTCCGGCAGCGAAGCACCGATCAGGTAACCATCTCGTTTCGAAAGCGAGAAATAGGCGACGACGGAGTCTGACGCTGTGGTGGAATCGCACCATGCAAAATCAGAGCGAGCACCTCGTCGTCGTAGACCACGTCGAGAAGCACTACGGTGAATTCCACGCCCTGAAGGACATCAACCTCAGCGTCGAGCGCGGTCAGGTCGTCGTCGTCATCGGACCGTCGGGTTCCGGCAAGTCGACCCTCTGCCGCACCATCAATCGACTCGAGACGATCACCTCGGGAGAGATCCGCATCGACGGGAAGGTGCTTCCCAAGGAAGGGAAGGCACTTGCCGCGCTGCGGGCCGACGTCGGGATGGTCTTCCAGTCCTTCAACCTCTTCGCCCACAAGACCATCCTCGAGAACGTCGCTCTCGGTCCCATCAAGGTCCGCAAGCTCTCGAGGGCTGACGCAGAGAAAGAGGCAAAGGCGCTTCTCGATCGAGTCGGCATCGGTCACCAGGCCGCGAAGTTCCCCGCGCAGCTGTCCGGTGGGCAGCAGCAGCGCGTCGCCATCGCGCGCGCCCTCGCGATGAAGCCGAAGGTCATGCTCTTCGACGAGCCCACGAGCGCGCTCGACCCCGAGATGATCAACGAGGTCCTGGACGTCATGGTCGATCTCGCCAAGGAGGGCATGACGATGATCGTCGTGACCCACGAGATGGGCTTCGCCCGCAAGGCGGCCGACCGGGTCGTCTTCATGGCCGACGGCCAGATCCTGGAAGACCAGTCGCCGGAGGACTTCTTCACGCATCCGAAGACCGACCGCGCCAAGGACTTCCTCTCCAAGCTCATCACCCACTGATCGTCGGCGCAGACCCCGCATCGACGCTCACGCAAGACGCAACAGACTTCCAACAGAAGGAGAAGAAATGCGAAAGACCAAGCTCAGCGCCATTCTCGGCGCAGGCATCCTGGCCTCGCTCGTACTGACCGGCTGCGCCGAGGGCGCTCCGCCCGCTGCAGGCGGCGGCGAAGGCACCACGACCGGTGAAGCACCCGTCTTCGAGGTCGCGACGGACGTCACGATCGAGGGATCGCCTACGTTCGACGCCATCAAGGCACGCGGCGACAAGGTCGTCGTCGGTGTCAAGGAAGACCAGCCGAACCTCGGCTACCTCGACGCCGTCACCGGTGAGCGCACCGGCTTCGACGTCGACGTCGCACGCTGGATCGCCGCATCGCTCGGTGTCACCGAAGAGAACATCGAGTTCAAGCCGATCGCCTCCGCCAACCGCGAGCAGGCGATCTCCAACGGCGACATCGACTACTACGTCGGCACGTACTCGATCACCGACAAGCGCAAGGACCAGATCGACTTCGCCGGTCCGTACTTCGAGACCGGCCAGGGCCTGCTCGTCGGCGCGGACTCCGACATCACCGGAGTCGACTCGCTCGTCGCCGGTGTCACGGTCTGCTCTGCGACGGGTTCGACCCCGATCCAGAACATCAAGGACAACTACCCGGAGGTCACGACCACCGAGTTCGACACGTACTCGCAGTGCGTCGACCAGCTGATCAACGGCCAGGTCGATGCGGTCACGACTGACGAGGCCATCCTGATCGGCTACGCCGCCCAGGACCCCGACAACCTCAAGGTCGTCGGCGAGCCCTTCAGCGAGGAGCTCTACGGCATCGGACTCGCCAAGGGCGATGACGCCCTCCGCGACCACATCAACACCACCCTCGAAGAGGGCGGCGACGTGTGGCAGGCGATCTTCGACTACAACCTCGGCTCGTCCGGAACCACGGTCACGCAGCCAGCGGTCGACCGCTACTAATCCCACAGGCGAGCGGCGGCGAGACACACTCTCGCCGCCGCTCGTTCGCACCTAGGGCGCCTTGCGCCCTGTCTCAGAAAGGAAGGCGAGCGTGTTCGATATCTTCACGAACCACCTCGACCTGTGGAGTGAGGCCCTTCTGGGGACGCTCATCCTCTTCTTCGGGGGCGCGCTCCTCGCGCTCGTCCTCGGCTTCATCGTGGGTGCCATGCGAGTCTCGCCGGTCCCGATCGCGCGGGCGGTCGGCGCCGCCTACGTCAACCTCGTGCGCAACACCCCGCTCACCCTCGTGTTCTTCATCTTCGTCTTCGCGGTGCCCGTCCTCTTCCCCATGGGCCGCACCGACTACCTGCTGCTCGGCGTCCTCGCGCTGGGCGTCTACACCGCCACGTATGTCGCCGAGGTGCTCCGAAGCGGCATCAACACCGTCCCTGTCGGCCAGGCAGAGGCCGCGCGAGCCATCGGCCTCCCCTTCGGGCAGGTCATGACCCTCATCGTGCTCCCCCAGGCAGCACGCGCCGTCGTCCCGCCCATGATGAGCGTCCTCATCGCACTGCTGAAGAACACCACCGTCGCTGCTGGGTTCTCCGCCGTCAACCTGGGCATCATCCGCGCCAACATGAGCGAGCGAGGTGAGAACGCGATGGAGGTGCTCATCTGGGTCGCCATCGTCTTCATCGTCCTCGTGCTGCTGCTCTCGTGGGTGCAGAACGCGCTCGAACGCCACTGGAAGGTTGCCCGATGAGCCAGACCTCTGTTCTCTACGATGTCCCAGGCCCCCGCGCGCTCGCTCGCAACAAGCTGCTCGGGATCGCGACGGTCGTCGTCATCGTCGCCCTCGTCGCCTTCCTCGTCTACCGCCTCAGCGCAACGGGCAACCTGAGCGCCGACAAGTGGCAGATCTTCGGCTACGCGGCTATCTGGACGCAGATCGCGGAGGCGCTCTGGGCCACGCTCAGCGCCTTCCTGGTCGCAGCCGTTGGTGCGTTGGCGCTCGGATTCGTCCTCGCCATCGGCCGCCTGTCGGACCACGCGTGGGTCCGCATCCCGTTCACGGTCGTGGTCGAGGGTCTCCGTGCGATCCCCGTCCTCATCCTCATGATGCTCATGTACTACGGCCTGCCGGCCATCGGCATCAAGATGGAGCCGTTCTGGGCCGTCGTCATCGCGCTCATCGCCTACAACGGCTCGGTGCTCTCCGAGGTCATCCGAAGCGGCGTGCAGTCGCTCCCGAGCGGTCAGGCTGAAGCCGGATACGCCATCGGCCTCCGCAAGAGCGGCGTCATGCAGATCATCCTGCTCCCGCAGGCGATCCGCGCGATGCTGCCCGTCATCATCGCGCAGCTGGTCGTGACCCTGAAGGACACGGCTCTCGGCTCGATCATCACGTACAACGAGCTGCTCTACATGGCGAAGCTCATCGGCGGCCAGGCGGATTACGGTCGCCCGTACATTCCCGTCACGATCGTCATCGGCGCCGTCTACATCGCCACCTGCGTGCTGCTGTCCTGGCTCGCGACCGTGGTGCAGAAGCGCATCTCGCAGAACCCGAAGGTCATCGCGGGCGCCGCCCCAGAGCCCGTCACCAATGCGGGCAATGTGACCGACACGGAGCTGATCCTCGTGCAGCAGTCCGACGTGCTCGAGCTCGAAGAGGAAGCTCGGCAGAAGACGAAGCATGATCAGGCGGAGGCGCAGCGCCAGATCGATCTGCGCAAGCAGGGCGACGGAGACCGCGTCTAGGCGCGCTCCCCGCAGGAATGCTCCCCGCGAGCCGGCACCGAGAGTCTCTCGGCACCGGCCCGCGGGGAGTTCTCCGTTTCTCGAGAGGTTCCCCGTCTCCGAGGAAGTCAGCGCCCTCCCCCGACGCGCCGCTGCACCGACAGAGGCGACTAGCCTGTATCGGATGCGCGCTGAGCCCGGACTTCGAGAACTGCTCCGACTCTGGGAGTTCGTGCGGCCGGTCAGATGGAGCCTCTTGGCCGGCTTCGCCTCGGCCCTGACCGCAGCCGGGCTGAGCCTCGTCGGACCGCAGATCATCCGCCTCATCGTCGATGGCCCCGTCTCCTCCGGCGAGCGGGCGGCCGTCATCTGGGGCTCGCTCGCGCTCCTCGCCGTCGGCTGCTTCGAGGCGCTCCTCTGGTACCTGCGCCGAATCTTCGTGCTCACGCCCATGGTCGGCGTCGAACGACGCGTGCGGGATCAGCTCTTCGCCCGGCTGCAGGATCTGCCGGCGGCCTTCCACGACGAGTGGGAGGCAGGCCAGCTCCTGTCGAGATCATCCGTCGACCTCAACCGGATACGCCGGTGGCTCGCGTTCGGCCTCATCATGCTGAGCGTCAACCTGCTCACGGTCGTCGCCGGCATCGGCGTGCTCCTCTGGCTCGATCCGGTGCTCGGCTGCCTCTACGCGGTGTTCAGCATCCCAACTGCCCTCATCACCCTTCGCTTCCAGCGCGTCTACGGACACCTCTCCCGGCGCAGCCAGGACCAGGCCGGGGCGCTCGCGACGACGGTCGGCGAGGCGGCGAAGGGGATCCGGGTCATCAAGGCCTTCGGCCGTGGCGGAGAGTTCCTCGAGTCGTTCCGCGAGGAGGCGCAGGCGCTGCGTGAGACCGAGCTCGAGAAGGCCCGCCGCCAGGCCGACATGCGCTCGTGGCTCATCCTGCTCCCCCAGCTCGCCGTCGCCACCTCGCTCGCCCTCGGTGTGATCGCCGTCGCCGACGGCAGGCTCACGATCGGTGCGCTCTCCGCGTTCCTCTTCACGGCGCTCATGCTCGCCTGGCCGGTCCGCTCCCTCGGCTTCCTCTTCGCCGACACCCTCGACGCGGCGGCGTCGACGACCCGTGTCTTCGAGGTCCTCGACACTGCGACTGCAGTCTCCGACCCGGAGCACCCGCTCCCCGTTCCGGACGGGCCCGGCGTCCTCGAGTTCCGGGATGTGCGCTTCGCCTTCCCGGATGCGCCGGACGGCGACGAGGTGCTGCGAGGCATCGACCTCACCCTCGTGCCCGGCGAGACGCTTGCGCTCGTGGGCGCGACCGGGAGCGGCAAGAGCCTGCTGAGCGAGCTCGCCGTGCGCCTCCACGATCCGACAGCTGGCGAGGTGCGGCTCGACGGCACCGACATCCGCCGTCTCCGCCGAGACGACCTCAGGGGCCACGTGGCCATCGCCTTCGAGCAGCCTCTGCTCTTCTCGGCCAGCGTCAGAGACAACGTCGCCCTCGGCCGACCGGACGCGAGCGACGACGAGGTGCGGGAGGCCCTGACCGTCGCGCAGGCCGGCTTCGCGCTCGAGCTCCCGGAAGGCCTCGAGACCCTCATCGGGGAAGAGGGGCACAGCCTCTCGGGAGGCCAACGGCAGCGCCTTGCGCTCGCCCGCGCCATCCTCGCGCGCCCCCGCGTCCTCGTCCTGGACGACCCGCTCTCGGCCGTCGACGTGCGCACCGAGACCCTCGCGACCGAGGCCCTCCGGTCGGCTCTCTCCGGCGTGACGACCCTCGTGGTCGCGCACCGGTCATCCACCGTCGCCCTCGCCGACCGGGTCGCCGTCCTCGTCGACGGTCGCATCACGGCCCTGGGCGAGCACCGCGAGCTGCTCGCAGCCGACCCCGTGTACCGGGGCCTGCTCTGGCAGGGCGACCACGTCGATGAGGTGGTCGCGTGACCGAGCCCAGCGCTGCTGCACCCCTCGGGGTGCGGGTCGAGCACCTCACGAGCGTCGACCGCGACACTGCCAGACTGCTCCGACGGCGCTCGCTTCGGCTCATGGGCCAGCTCCTCGCCCCGCACAAGGCACGCCTCGTGTGGCTGGGGGTGCTCGTCCTCATCAGCCAGGCGGCGTCGGCTGCCGGGCCTCTGCTGCTCTCGCAGGCCATCGACACGGGGCTTCCCACGCTGCTCGACGGCGACGCGGCCCCGTTCCTGGTCATCGTCGTCGCTCTGGTCCTCGCGACGATCACCGACGCCGGACTCTCCAACCTCTTCACCCGGAATGCCGCAGCGCTCAGCCAGCGTGTGCTCCTGCGAGTCCGGACCCTGCTCTTCGAGCACACGGGGCGTCTCGGCCTCGATTTCCACCAGCGCTACACGTCCGGGCGAGTCATCAGCCGCCAGACGAACGACGTCGATGCGGTCGCCGAGCTCCTCGAGTCCGGCTTCGGCGACCTGGTCAACGCCGTCGCGCGGATGGCATTCATCGCGGCGGCCCTGCTCATCCTCGACCCGTTGTCGGCCCTCGTGGCGTTCGCGGTCTTCGTGCCGGTCGTGCTGGTCACCCGACGGTTCCAGGTCGTCTCCTCACGCCTCTACCGCGAGTCGAGCGAACGCTCCGCGCGCCTCATCGTGCGCTTCGTCGAGACCATCACGGGCATCCGCGCCATGCAGGCCTTCCGCGCCGAATCGCGAAACGCGGACGTGTACGGCGGACTCAACGGCGCCTACACCGACACCGGTCGGCGAACCGCGATGGCGTTCGGCAATCTCTTCACCGGCATCGAGCTCATCAGCAGCATCGGCCTCGCGGTACTGGTGCTCGTCAATGGCCTCCGCACGCTCGAGGGCAGCATCGGCGTCGGCGTCCTCGTCGCAGCCGCGCTGTACCTCGTGCAGCTCTTCCAGCCGATGGAGGCCGTCGGCATGTTCGCGAACACCTTCCAGTCCGCAGTCGCGGCCCTGGAGAAGATCTCGGGCGTGCTCGAGGAAGAGCCAAGCGTCGCGGCACCCGCCCGAGATGCCAAGCAGGATCCGGCCCGACGGACGGCGGACCACCGCGGTGTCACCGAGCCCGGTGACATCGCCCTCCGTGGCACCGCGTTCTCCTACGGAGACGGACCACTTGTGCTGCAGCGTGTCGACCTGCACATCCCCGCCGGGCAGACCGTTGCGATCGTCGGCCCGACCGGGGCGGGGAAGACCACGCTGGCGAGCATCATCGCCCGATTCGCGGACCCGACGCAGGGGCAAGCGCTCCTCGATGGCGTCGACCTCCGCGACATCCCGGACAGCGAGCTTCGACGACGCGTCATCACGGTCACGCAGGACCCCTTCCTGTTCCAGGGCACCGTCGCCTCCAACATCGGGCTCGGGCGGCCGGGCGCGAGCCGCCAGGAGATCGAGGACGCCGCGAAGCTCATCGGCGCCGACCCGTTCATCCGACGCATGCCGAACGGCTACGACACCGACCTGAGCCACCGCGGAGTGAAGCTCTCGGCCGGGCAGCGCCAGCTCATCTCCTTCGCCCGCGCCTTCGTGGCCGATCCGGAGGTGCTCATCCTCGACGAGGCCACGAGCTCCCTCGACATCCCGAGCGAGCGAGCCGTCCAGAAGGCGCTCGGCACCCTTCTGCACGACCGCACGGCCGTCATCATCGCCCACCGCCTGTCGACTGTCAACGACGCCGACCGCGTGCTGGTCCTCGATGGCGGAGCGATCGTGGAGGACGGCTCCCCCGCAGATCTCGTGGCCCGTGGGGGTCGCTACGCCGAGCTGCACAGCGCCTGGCTGTCATCGCTCGACAGCGACTGACGCGAACGAGCGCCACTCCCGCGACGCGAGCAGGATACCCCCGAACCCGACTGACGACCGCGGAAGACGAGGCGAGATTCACCGCCAGCCAGCCAGCCAGCCGGCCAGACATCCAGGCATCCGG
The DNA here is from genome assembly GCF_015351285.1 of Pseudoclavibacter sp. VKM Ac-2888. Taxonomy (NCBI): domain Bacteria; kingdom Bacillati; phylum Actinomycetota; class Actinomycetes; order Micrococcales; family Microbacteriaceae; genus Pseudoclavibacter; species Pseudoclavibacter sp. VKM Ac-2888. The sequence goes on along the minus strand of NZ_JADKSM010000002.1, from coordinate 410,654 downwards.
ATCACCAGACGCGCAGAGAGACAGAGACGCCCGGGCCGCTCGACGCGAGTATCGCGAAGAGGCCCGGGCGTACAGGTGCGCTGCGGTCAGGCGCGCTGCGCGAACGCGCTCTCGTACAGGCAGACGGAAGCCGCGGTCGCGAGGTTCATCGACTCCGCTCGCCCGTAGATCGGCACGCTCATGGTCGCGTCTGCATACGCGAGCTGCTCGGCGTCGAGGCCGCGAGCCTCGTTCCCGAAGAGCCAGGCGGTCGGCTGCGCCAGCTCGCCGGCGTCACGAGCCGACAGCAGGTCCGAGCCGTCGATGTCGGCGGCGACGATACGGAGACCAGCGTCGCGAGCGCGCGAGGTGGCGACGTCCAGGGTCACCTCGACGGCGATCGGCAGGTGAAAGATGGAGCCGGTGCTCGAACGGACGACCTTCGAGTTGTAGAGGTCCACGGTCCGGCCCGTGAGGATCACCGCGTCGGCACCCGCAGCGTCGGCCGCTCGGATGATCGTGCCCAGGTTGCCCGGGTCGCGCACCTCCTCGAGGATCGCGACGAGCTTCGGCGAACCGCTCAGCGCATCCCGAATGGAAGCGGGGAACTGACGGCACACGGCGATGACGCCCTGCGGGGTCCGCGTGTCCGCCATCGCGTCGATGGCCTCCTCGCTCGCGAAGTCGACCTCGAGCTGGGCCTCCTCGGCAAGGCCACGCAGCTCGGAGTGACGCTCGAGCGCCGTGGGCGTGACGAACAGCTCCTCGATGAGCTCTGGGCGCGAGACCAGTGCCTCGCGGACCGCCTGGGGGCCCTCGATGACGAAGAGGCCAGTCTCCTGACGCTCCGACTTCTGCGCGAGCTTCCTGACGTCCTTGACGCGCGCGTTGCGCGGGCTCTCGATCATGGTGTCGACTTCTTCCTGCGCGCGAGGCGCTGCGTTGCTTGAGTGGATGCTCATCGAGCCAGGTGCGGATGCAGAGTGCAGGCCCTAAGAAAAGAACATGCGGCCGAGAGCTGGACTCTCGACCGCATGTTCATACGGCCGGCACACTCAGAGAGCGAATCGGGCCGAGGTGGTGACTAGGCCGCTGCGCGCGGAGCCGACGTGTCGGCCGGGAGCGCCTGCTTGGCTGCCTCGACGAGACCGGCGAACGTCGCGGGCTCGTTCACGGCGAGCTCAGCGAGGATACGGCGGTCGACCTCGATGCCAGCAAGGCCGAGGCCCTGGATGAAGCGGTTGTACGTGAGGCCGTTCGCGCGGGATCCGGCGTTGATGCGCTGGATCCAGAGGCGACGGAACTCGCCCTTCTTGGCGCGACGGTCACGGTAGGAGTAGACCATCGAGTGGATGACCTGCTCCTTGGCCTTGCGGTACAGGCGCGAGCGCTGTCCACGGTAGCCGGATGCGCGCTCAAGGATGACGCGACGCTTCTTATGGGCGTTTACTGCCCGCTTTACACGTGCCATGTGTGTTGATTCTCCTCAGTAAGTGTGGGTGCGGGCGGCTTAGTGGCCGAGCAGCTTCTTGGCGACCTTGGCGTCTGCCTTGGAGAGCAGCTGGTCCTGGTTCAGTCGAGCCTTGCGACCCGGCGACTTGACCTCGAGGTTGTGGCGAAGGCCGGCCTGCTGCTTCATGAGCTTGCCGCTTCCCGTGACCTTGAAGCGCTTCTTGGCGCCCGAGTGGGTCTTCTGCTTCGGCATTAGTTCTCCTCTGTGGTTGCAGACTCTGGTACAGACTCTGTTGCAGCTTCATCTGCAGATTCATTCGCAGCTTCGCCAGTTGACGGCTGCCCGTGCTTGGCCGCTCGAGACGCCTCGCGGGCCGCATTCCGCTTCGCGGAAGCGTCAGCCTTGACGTCGGACTTGTTTCGGAACGGGCCGATGATCATGACCATGTTGCGGCCATCGATCATGGGGTTTGACTCGACAGTGCCGTACTCCGAGACTTCCTCGGCGAAACGCTGGAGGAGGCGCACACCCATCTCCGGGCGCGACTGCTCGCGGCCGCGGAACTGGATCATGGCCTTCACCTTGTCACCGTCTTCGAGGAAGCCGATGGCGCGCTTGCGCTTGGTCTCGTAGTCGTGGGCGTCGATCTTCAGACGGAAACGGACCTCTTTGAGGACGGTGTTCGCCTGGTTGCGACGCGCTTCCTTCGCCTTCTGGGCGGCCTCGTACTTGAACTTCCCGTAATCCATGATCTTGGCGACGGGGGGCTTCGAGTTGGGGGCGACCTCGACGAGGTCGAGCTCAGACTCCTGCGCGAGGCGCAGCGCCATCTCGAGCTTGACTACTCCGACCTGCTCACCGCCCGGGCCGACAAGGCGGACTTCACTGGCACGGATGCGGTCATTGGTACGTGGTTCGCTGATGGAAGGCTCCTGACTTCACTGAATGTGGAAAGGAGGCGTCACACCAACCACGCTGCGCTCGCAGCGTGTTTCCACCCATCGCCACCGAGTCTGCGCATCCTGCAGCAAGTGCAGTTCGTGCGAACTCTGTGACCTCTTCCTGCACAGCCGCGAGGCCGGGCAAGGAAGGGAGTGGAGCAACCCGGTAACCTACGTAGAGCGGTTTGCGCGGGTGGGACGAATCCTCTTTCGTGGCCTCTGCACAGCAGAAACCGCTCGCCACATTACCAGAACTCCGGACAAAGGACCAGCGTGACCGACGCCTCACTCGAAAACCCCTCCGCAGCCGAGCCAGAGTACGGTGATCTGCGTCGCGACATCGGCGAAGTCCCGGCCGTCGAGCTCATCACGACAACCGCCGTCCACCTCATGAGCGCCGCCGCAGTCGCGTGCGGCCTGGACGAGGACAGCGGCGACGACGAGCTCGACCTCGACGAGGCCCGCAAGCTCATCTCGGCGCTCGCCGGTCTGCTCACCGCGAGCCTCCCCTACCTGGGCGACCACCACGCGCGCCCCCTGCGCGACGGCCTGCGCTCGCTGCAGCTCGCGTTCCGCGAGGCATCCGAGCACCCGGACCCCGTCGGCAAGGGGCCAGGCGAGGACCTCACCGGCCCCGTCTACGGCTGAGTTCGGACCACGCGACCACGGCCCGCTTGCCGAGCCTTCGGGCCGTCGAGCGGGCTTCGTCGATTCGTGGGTCGACCTCCGGGCGTTCAGCGGCCTTCGGCGGGCCCGACCAGTTCCGCGACGATAGCCGCCGAGAGGGTCACGAGCGGAAGTCCCCCGCCCGGGTGCGAGGAACCGCCAACGAGGTACAGCCCATCGACGGGCTGACGGTTAGCCGGCCGCAGGAAGGACGCCTTCGCGCCGTTCGACGCCGTCCCGTAGATCGAGCCTCCGGGAGAGAGCGTGTCGCGCTCGATGTCAGCCGGGGTGCGGATGCGCATCCACCTCACGTGCGGCCGCACGTCGAGGCCTCGTTCGGCCATGAGCTCCAGCAGCGACTCCGCGTAGCGGTCGGCGAGCCCCGGCTCGTCCCAGTCGACACCGTGCTCCGGGTCATGCCTTGGGGCATTGACGAGGACGAACCAGGCGCCGCTGTGCGGCCCCGGAACGGTCGCCGGATCCTGCGGCGCCGAGACGTAGATCGTGGGCCGCTCGACCGGCCTCGGCCCGGACCCCGCGTGCGCCCCGACGCCGAAGACCGCATCGAACTCGGCGTCGTAGTCCTCGGCGAAGAGCACCCTGTGGTGCGTCGCCTCGTCGTGCGCGAAGCTCGCACGCTCGAGGTCGTCGAGGGCGAGGAGCATGACGAAGCCCGAGAGCGAGGGGTCGAGCTTCTCGTGGCTCCTGGCGGCGCGCCTGGCCCCCTCGCTGTGCAGCAGCTCCCCGTAGACGGACTGGGCGTCGGCGTTCGCGACGACGACGTCCGCGGCGAGACGCTCCCCCTCAGTCGTCTCGACCCCGGAGACCCTGGCGCCTTCCTGGAGGATGCGGGCGACCCTGACCCCGGTGCGAATGCGCGCCCCGCACTCCACGGCACGTTCGGCGATGGCCTCCCCGAGCCGCCAGAGGCCACCTGGCACGTACCAGGAGCCGTAGGCCTGCTCGGCATAGGGCACCGTCGCGAGCGCAGACGGCGCCCGCCTCGGGTCCGACCCCGTGTACGTCGCGTAGCGATCCAGGAGTGCGCGCAGGCGAGGGTCCGAGAGGTCGCGCTCGCCGAACCCGCGCAGACTGCGCCACGGGGCCACCCGTGCGAGCGACAGCGGATTCACGGCGAGCGACGCGATCCCGGCCGCATCGATGGGCGATTCCAGGAAAGGACCCCTGGCGATGTCCCAGACGCGCTCCGAGCGCTCGAGGAAGCGCGCCCACTGCTGCCCGGTCCCCGCACCGAGCGCGGCGTCGAGCGCAGCGGGGATCTCCTCGATCCGTCCGGGCATGTCGAGCTCGCTGCCGTCGGCGAACCGGTACCGGCAGGCGACCTCGAGTCGGCGGAGCTCGACGACCGACTCGATCGACGCCCCCGTCTCCGCGAACAGCTCGGCGAAGACGTACGGCATGGTCACGAGCGACGGACCGGTGTCGAAGAGGAAGCCGTCATGCTCGAGGGTGCCGAGCTTGCCCCCGACCTTCTCGGCCTGCTCGAGCACCGTGACGTCGTGGCCCAGCGCGGAGAGGCGGGCTGCCACGGCGAGCCCGCCGACCCCCGCCCCGATCACCGCGACCGTGCTCATCGCGGGGAGTCCCCCGTGTGCGCCCCGGAAGCCACGAGGGAGCGCTCGGCTCTCCTCGCCCGCCAGTCGCGCAGCAGCACGGCGACAAGCGGGATCGCGATAGCACCCATGATCAGGCCGCCGACGAGAGCCACGCTCGGTCGCTCGAAGAACGTGAGGTTGCCGACGACGCACGTCGCGTACGTCCACAGGTAGACCGTGAAGGGTGCCGCGTCGCTCGGTGCGCCGTCGACCTTCTGCGAGCGAGCGGCGACGGCGTCGATGAGCCCGCAGATGATGAGCGAGACCAGGTACCAGCCGAGGAAGTTCGTGAGCGGGATGCCGTCGACGCCGGGGATCCCCGGGTCAGGGTGCTTCCAGCCCCAGTGCCCCGAATCGACCATCTGGGGGTCGAGGAAGACATCCCAGGCGGTGAGCGCCCACGCGGCCACGGCGACGCGCACGATACGCCGCAGCGCGCCAGGCGCCGTGCCGATGAGTCTCCGCGCGATGATGACCGCGGGGTAGGCGATCGTCACCCAGGCGAGGGGCACGATGAGCGGCACCTCGAAGAGCGAGAAGCCGAGCGACGGCGTGTAGATGTACTGTCCGAACGGGAAGCTCGTGGCCACACCGACGACTTCCGCGAAGAAGCCGATCGCGGCGGCGGCGAGCAGCACGGAGGCGAACCGCGGCCCGCGGGTCGCCCAGGCGTGGAGCACCCCGGTGGCGGCGAGCAGGGCGACGCTCGCGATGGTCAGCGGCACGGTGCCGCCGCCGGTGAAGGCGAACAGGCTCTGGACGAACATGCCTGCTGCGAGTGTCACCCACATGAGTCGTCGTGTGATGGCGGTCATCTTGAGTCCGTTCCTCTCGGTCGTGGCTCTGGATCTGCGTCGTCTGACGTTCTGGCGGATGGTGGCCCGCTCTTCGCGGGGGAGGTCATGCAGTCGTGGCCGACCAGCCCTCGACGGCATCGACCGCGAAACGCGCGAACAGCTCCTCGGCGAACCATCCGCCCGCTCGGCTGTCGGCCATGGCGGCCCTGTGCGATGGTGCGCCGCTGATGAAGGCGCGAAGCGCCGGCTCGGACTCCCAGAGGGTGAAGGTGCCGAGGAGGCCTGCTGGCAGCTCGCCCATCCCGAACGCGAGACCGAGACCGCGCGACCTCGCGCGGAGGAGTTCGGCAGCGATGGGTGGCACGGTCCCCGTGAAGCGCGGCACCGACGAGGCCCGGATCCGCGCCCGCGTGATGACGGCCACCCGCTGCCCCTCCTCGGCCTCCGCGACGGCGGGCCCGAACGGCTCGCGACCTCCCCAGAGGCCGACCGAGCGAATGGCGCGCATCCGCACTCTGAGTCGCTCCCGCGAGCGTGCGTCCCACGCACCCACGAGGGCCCCTCGATCGAACGCGTCCGCAGCCTCGAGCGACTCCCAGGCGGCGACCAGCGCCCAATGCCCGAGGTCGGCGTCGCGCGAGGAGAAGCTCGTCGCCCGCGCCGTGCCCATGACACGCGCGAATCGCAGACCCTCCGGACGTCGACGGCCCAGGAGGTGCAGCGTGGTCTTCGCGGTCAGCGAGAGGCCGGCGCTCGCGCTGCCGGTTCCCCAGAGGTGGACGGTGGTGACCGTCACCGGCGGTCGACCTCGAGGGGGCCAGCGCTCCGGTCGCCCCGCACGTGCTTGAGCACCAGCTCGGCGCTGATCAGGCACATCGGGACGCCCACGCCGGGGTTGACGGTCGCGCCCGCGTAGTAGAGCCCCTTGACCTTCGGGGACGCGTTGCCGGCACGCAGCATGGCCGACTGGGCGAGCTCATGCGACGGGCCGAGGATGCCGCCCCGCCAGGAGTTGTAGTCGTGCACGAAATCGGCGGGGCCGAGCGTCCGGCGAACCACGATGCGGCGCTCCAGGTCGGAGACTCCCGTCCATTCGGCGAGCTGGGAGATCGCGAGATCGGCGATCCGCTCGACCTCTGCATCTCCCGCCCCATCCGCTCCTCCCCCACCGATGCTCTCCTCGCCCTTGACCGGGATGAGCAGGAACAGGTTCTCGTGCCCTTCCGGCGCAACTGCCGAATCCGTGGCGCTCGGCTTGCAGACGTAGACGGAGACCGGGTCGGGCAGGGCGACGCCCTCGCCGAAGATGGCGTCGAAGTTCTCCCCCCACTCCTTCGTGAGCAGCAGCGAGTGGTGCGGCAGGGCGGGCAGCTCGCCCTCGACGCCGAGCATCACCAGCACGGCGCCCGGACCCGACGAGGTGCGCTTCCACACGCGCTCCGGGTAGCTGCGGTACCGCTCTGGCAGCAGCCGCGTCTCCGTGTGATGCAGGTCAGCGGCGGAGACGACGACCTCCACGTCCTCGAAGTGCCGCTGCCCGTCAGCGTCGCGCCAGTGCACGCCACGGCTCCAGCCATGCGCCACGGCGATGTCCGTGACCTCGGCCTCGAGCCGGAACTCGACGCCGGCGTCCACGGCGAGCCGGTGCAGCGCATCCACCACGGCGGTGAAGCCGCCCATGGGGTACTGCACGCCCTCGACGAGATCCATGCGACTCATGAGGTGGTAGATCGCCGGAGCGCGGCGCGGGTCGGTTCCGAGGAACACCGCCTGGTAGGCGAGGATCTGCCTGAGCAGCGGATGCGTGAACGACTCCTCCACGAACTTCTCGAGCGGGACCGTGAGCCACGTCAGCAGCTCGGGGAGCTCGCGGCGAACGGGGGCGCCGAGCAGCGTGGCCGGGTTCTTGAACGTGTTGTAGAGGAACGATTCCTCCGCCATGTCCATGGCGCGTCTCGCGGTCTCGAGGTAGTCGTCGAAAGCGCCGAGCGCCTCGGGCTCGAGCTCAGCGACGAGCTCGCGCACGGCGTCCTGGCCGTAGGGGATGGAGAGGGGCTCGCTCGCGCCCCCCGCATGCTCCGGCTCGGGGAAGACGCGGTAGCCGGGGTCGAGCATGCGCAGATCCAGCTGCTCCTCGGTGCTCGTGCCGGCAAGCGCGAAGTAGTGGTCGAAGACGCTCGGCATCAGGTACCAGCTCGGGCCGGTATCGAAGCGGAAGCCGTCGACCTCGAGGAGGCCAGCACGGCCGCCGACCCTGTCGTTCTTCTCGAGCACCGTCACGGCGAAGCCGTCCCGCGCGAGCAGGATCGATGTGGCGAGGCCGGCCATTCCGGCGCCGATGACTACTGCTCGGGTGCTCATGATCGTGTCTCCAGAAGGACTCGTGCTGCGATGCGCGCCTTCTCGGCGCCGGGAACTCTCACGCGTGTGGTGCGCAGCTGGTCTGCCGGCGTCTCCGCGATGCGGTCGGCGAGCGCAGCGAAGAGCGCGCTCGCGAGGGCCACGCCCCGTCGGCAATCCCTCGGAAGCAGCGGGATGCCCGCTTCCGCTGTCGCAAGATCGGCGCGGATGCGGTCGAGCCAGATGAGCTTGCGCCGCTCGTCGAGCGGCGCCGATTCCAGACCCTCCACCGGCAGGTAGTCCCTGCCGAGCCGGTCGGCGTCATCGCCCACGTCGCGGAGGAAGTTCACGTTCTGGAACGCGGCGCCGAGCGCGCAGGCCGCCGCGTCGATGCGCTCCCGCTGCTCCGGGGTGCGAGAGACACCGGTGAGGAACACCCGCACGCACATCAGCCCCACCACCTCCGCGGAACCGTAGACGTAGCGCCGCTGCTCCTCCACGTCGAGCGAGCGAGGTTCGAGATCCATGCGCATCGAAGCGAAGAAGGGCACGACCAGCTCGGCCCCGAACCCGCAGCGTCGCGCCGTCACCGCGAACGCGTGGACGACCAGATTCGTGCTGAAGCCTGACTCGATGGCCTCGAGCGTCTGCGCCTCGAGCCCGTCGAGCGCCGCGTGCTGCTGCTCGAGGGAGAGGCCGGCGAGCGCGCCGACACCGTCCACGATCTCGTCCGCCACGCGGACCAGCGCGTAGATGCTGCGCACCGGCTTGACCGTCCGGCGCCCGAGGAAGCGCGAGGCCGCCCCGAAGGAACTCGAGTAGGCGAAGATGACCTCCGCCGCGGACTTCTCCGCGGTGCGCGTGTACTGCTCGAGTGGCGACATCATGACGTTCGCCTCTCCAGCAGCATCAGCAGACGCTCCAGCATCTCGGCCAGGTTCCGCTCCCCCTCGCGGCCCGACGCGCCCACGGCCCTCGCGGCGGCTCGTGCCCTCGAGAACTGGGCCGCGAGCTCCTGCTCGACAGCGGCGCGCGAGCCCGACGCGTCGATGAGGTCGCGCGCCTTCGCGCCATCCGCCTCGCTGAGCATCGGGTCGCCGAGCAGCGACTCGAGCTCACCCCAGACCGGGGTCCCGCAGGCCAGGGCGATGAGCGCCGTGAACTTGCCCTCCCGGATATCCGAGTACGGCGCCTTCCCGAGCTTGTGCTGGTCCCCGAAGACACCGAACAGGTCGTCCTGGAGCTGGAAGGCGAGCCCGGCGGCGTCCGAGAACTGGGCGATGAGACGCGCATCCACCGAACCTTCGGCACCCGCCGCGATCAGACCGAGCTCGAGCGGCAGCAGCACGGTGTACGCGGAGGTCTTGTTCGAGCTCATCGACAGGACCTCGGCCAATGCCGGATGGTCACTTCGAACCGACAGGCTCACGTCGCTGAACTCACCGGCAACCGAGACCGCGAGGGCACGCTCGATGGCATCGAGCACGCGCAGACGAACGGCGTGGGGCTGATCGATGCGTGCAACCCTCAGGTGCGCTTCGGAGAGCAGGAGGTCGCCGACCAGGATCGCGGCGGCCTGCCCCAGGCGGTTGCCGCGCTCGTCGTCGAACTCCGGTCCTCCCACGATCTCCTCGACGCTGCCGAGGAGATTCAGCTCCCCCCTGCGCATGGTGTCGTTGTCGATCACGTCGTCGTGGGTCAGGAACGCGAGGTGGAGCAGCTCGGTCGCGGTTGCCAGTTCCATGACCGACTCAGGCACCTCTGCTGCGCCCGTGTAGGACAGGTAGGCCTGCATGACCAGCGCGGGGCGGAATAGCTTCCCCCCTTCGGCGCTGCGCGCCGTGATGCGCCACAGCGTCGCGAGGCCCTCGTCGATCGCGGCCGCGGCAGCGACTCGTCCGGCCAGGAACTCCTCGATTCGCCTTCTCACCTCGAGCAGCTGCTGCGCTGCGAGGTCGAAGTCCGAACCCTGGCCACGGGGGCTCGCCAGAGGCTCACGGATCACTCGGCACCACTCCCTTTAGCTCGGTTGGCTAGCAATAAGAGTATCTAATTACTTCTGCTCGAGCGTACAGGCAAGCCTTCCCCGAGTTGCCGCGCCTGGTCAATCCCCTCAGCGCCTCCACCACGAGCGCTTAGAATCTCGCTGCCGCTTCTCCGCGTCGCTCGAAGCAGCAGTGCTGGCCCGCGCGAACGAGATGCCGAGCGAGTCGACCTCTGTGCGGAACGCCTCGCTCCCCTGCAGCAGCTCGCTGGCTCGGCGGGACAGATCCGCGAGCTCCTCGCGGCCAGCGTCACCACCGACGTGGAGCACCACACGCAGCTCGGGCCCAGCCAGGCGAGCCTCCGGATCGCCGGGCACGAGATCCATGCCAAGCACCTCGTCGAGCTCTGCCATCACCCTCGACAGCTCAGCCGTGACAACCGGGTTCACCCACGGGGCCGCCCAGCCCTGCTCCTGCGCGATCGCCCACACGGCCGGACGGCGGACGACGAACTCCGTCTCGCTCGTCGGATCAACCACGATGAGGTCGCTGCCCTCGGCAGCCGCCGAGATGGCCGCCCGCTGCATGAGCGCAGGCACCGGCCGAGCCTTGGGATTCCAGACCCTCATCGCCTCCGCCGAGGTGAACACGGGCAGGACGGTGCGACCGTCTGGGCCGGCGACCGTCACGATGGAAAGATCAGCGCTCTTGTCGACGGTCACACCCTGCGTGTTGACATCGGCTTCGCCCAGCTTCGCCACGAGCGGGATCAGCACGCGAGCCTGACGCAATGCGTCGACCACCGCGTCGGGACCCACCTCCCGAGCCCGGAAGCGCCGGATCGCCGCGACGAACTGCGCCGGCGCCGTGCCGTCGTCGTCGCGGAACGGGTTGTCGCCGAAGCTCCGCCCAGACCAGCTCTGGCCAGCAGAGTCGGCCTTGCTGGGCTGGAAATGCTCTGGCAGCGACGGCATGGGTCAGACCTCTCGAGTCAGGATGCGACGTCGAGCGCTTCGACGAGCGTGAAGGCCCCCGAGTAGAGCGCCTTGCCGACGATCGCGCCCTCGAGGCCCTGCGGCACGAGGCCACGCAGCGCCGCGATGTCGTCGAGACTCGAAACGCCGCCAGAGGCGACGACGGGACGGTCGGTCCGGTCGAGGATGTCGCTGAGGAGCTGGAGGTTCGGGCCCTGGAGGGTGCCGTCCTTCGTCACGTCGGTCACGACGTAACGTGCGCAACCGGCCTCCTCGAGCCGTTCGAGTACCGACCAGAGGTCACCAGCATCGCGCGTCCAGCCGCGAGCCGCGAGCGTGGTGCCACGCACGTCGAGGCCGACGGCGATGAGCTCGCCGTAGCGAGCGATGACGTTCGCCGCCCACTCCGGATTCTCGAGCGCGGCGGTGCCGAGGTTGATGCGGCGCGCACCGGCGTCCACCGCACGCTCGAGGGACTCGTCGTCACGGATCCCGCCGGACAGCTCCACATTGACGTGCTTGGCCGCCCGGATGACGCGCTTGATGACACTGCGGTTCTCCCCGCGCCCGAAGGCCGCGTCGAGGTCCACGAGGTGGATCCACTCCGCACCCTGCTCGATCCAGTCCTCCGCCGCATCCACAGGATCGCCGTAGTTCGTGGCGGAGTCAGCCTCGCCCTGAACCAGACGAACCGCCTTGCCGCCGGCGAGGTCGATTGCGGGGAAGAGCACGAGCTCCGGTGACGTGTTGAATTCGCTCACGCGCGTAGGTTCCTTGTTCTCGTTCTGAGGCGCCGGGGCATCGACGCCGAAAGGGGATGCCCTGGCAGTCCGGGCAATAGCGTATCGGCAGGCGGCGGTGCAGCGCGCCGATGCAGCAGCACTAGGCGCGCTTCGGCAGCGTCTCGATCCAGTTCCGAAGCAGGCGCACGCCAGCCTCGCCGGACTTCTCCGGGTGGAACTGCGTCGCCGACAACGGGCCGTTCTCGATTGCCGCGATGAAGCGCTCGCCGTGCTCGGCATGGGTCACGAGCACCGGGCGGGCCTTCGGATGCGGGTCGAGCGGGAGCTCATGCGCCGCGTACGAGTGCACGAAGTAGAAGCGCTCCCGAGCAATGCCGGCGAAGAGCTTCGAGTCCGCCGGGGGGTCGACGAGGTTCCATCCCATGTGCGGAAGGACCTCTGCCCGCAGTTCGGTCACCTCGCCCGGCCATTCGCCCAGACCTTCGGCTCGCCTGCCACCCTCGATGCCGCCGTCGAAGAAGATCTGCATGCCGACGCAGATGCCGAGCACGGGGCGCCCCCCTGCAAGGCGCCGGCCGACGATCTCCCCGATGCGCTGACGATTGATGGCCTCCATGACGTGAGCGAAGCTCCCGACACCTGGCACGACGTAGCCGTCGGCGTCGGCGGCGGCAGCGCGGTCGGCCGTCAGCTCGACCTCAGCACCAGCCGCTTCGAGCGCCTTCACGGCCGAGTGAACGTTGCCCGAGCCGTAGTCAGCGACGACCACCCGCGGACGTGCGACTGAAGTCACAGCGCGCCCTTGGTCGAAGGAATGCCCACGACCTCCGGGTCGAGTCGCTTGGCCGCGCGGAACGCACGGGCGAACGCCTTGAACTCCGCTTCGGCGATGTGGTGCGGGTCGCGCCCGCGGATGACCTCGACGTGCACCGTCAGACCGGCGTGGAACGTGATCGCCTCGAAGACGTGACGCACCATCGCGCCCGTGAAGTGCCCGCCGATGAGGTGGTAGATGAAGGCCTCCGGCTCCCCGGTGTGCACGAGGAACGGACGCCCCGAGATGTCGACGACGGCTTCGGCGAGCGACTCATCGAGCGGCACCCTCGCATCGCCGTAGCGCGCGATGCCCGACTTGTCGCCGAGGGCCTGGCGGATCGCCTGACCGAGCACGATCGCCGTGTCCTCGACCGTGTGGTGCACGTCGATCTCCGTGTCACCCGTCGCACGGATCGTGAGATCGGTCAGCGAGTGCTTCGCGAAGGCATTCAGCATGTGGTCATAGAACGGAACCGACGTCTGGATGTCGGCGATGCCGGTCCCGTCGAGGTTCAGGCTCAGCTCAATCGAGGACTCGCTCGTCGCGCGTGAGATGGTCGCGGTGCGTGGCGTCGTGGTCATCGCTCCAGCCTAGGCCTTCCCTGCATCGGTGATCTCGGCGAGTGCGGCCAGGAACGCGCTCGTCTCCGCGCGCGTCCCGGCGGTCACCCGAAGCGCGTTCGGGATGCCGACATCCCGCACAAGGATGTCGCGGTCGAGGAGCTGCTGGAACGTAGCCGCGGGATCCGCGACGTCGCCGAACAGCACGAAGTTCGCGCCAGACTCCCACGGCGTGTAGCCAAGACGGGGCAGCTCCACCAGCAGGCGGTCGCGCTGCTCGCGGATGGCGTCGACCTGCTGGAGCATGATCTCCGAGCACTCGAGCGCTGCGGTCGCGGCGGCCTGGGTGATCGCGGACAGGTGGTACGGCAGCCGAACGAGTCGGACGGCGTCGACGACGGCCTCGTGAGCCGCGAAGTACCCGACGCGGGCGCCAGCGAAGGCGAACGCCTTGCTCATGGTCCTCGAGACCACGAGCCGCTCGCGACCCGGGAGAAGGGAGAGCGCGGTCTCCCGACCATCAGGGAGGAACTCGGCGTAGGCCTCATCGACGATCAGGATGCCGTCGGTCGCGTCGTACGCAGCCGCGATCACGTCGAGATCGGTGACGGTGCCCGTGGGGTTGTTCGGCGTGCAGATGATGGTGATGTCGGGGCGCTCTCGACGAAGTGCCTCCGTGACGAGGTCCGCGGTCAGCGCGAAGCCGTCAGCGCGTGGCACCGGAATCCACTCGGACCCAACCCCTCTGGCGAGAAGGGGGTACATCGAGTAGCTGGGTGTGAAGCTGAGCACGCTGCGCCCGGGGCCACCGAAGACCTGCAGCAGCTGCTGCATGATCTCGTTCGAGCCGTTGGCGGCCCACACCTGCTCGGGACCGATGCCCCGGCCCAGGTAGACGCTCAGCTGCTCGCGCAACTTCGTGAACTCGCGGTCCGGGTAGCGATTGAGTCCGGGGAGCTCGCGGGCGATCGCCTCGATGATTCGCCTGGCCACGACCTCCGGCACGGGGTGCGGATTCTCGTTGACGTTGATGGCAACGCGCACCGGCTGCTGCGGCGCTCCGTAGGGGGTGAGTCCGCGGAGGTCGTCACGGATGGGCAGGTCTTCGAACGAGGTCACCGCACAAGCCTACGACGCGGTCTGCGCCTGGAATGGGCTGTGGACTCAGTCGAGTGGGAGGGCGAGTCGCTGCCCGGCCTGAACCGTGCCGTTCTCAAGAGCGTTGAGCTTGGAGATCTCGACGATGACGTCGCGGATATCGGAATCGCCCGCGACTTCCTCGGCGATGCCCCAGAGCGTGTCGCCAGCGCCGACGGTGACGTACTCGAACTCGACGCCTGCGGCGTCGCTCGAGGCCGCCGCGGAGTTCATGTGCGTGGCCCCGAGGGCGATGGCTGCGGCGACGGGCAGCGCAGCGATGGCGAGCAGGACACGACGGCCTCGGACGGTGAGGCGGAGTGGTGCAACGGCAGTGGTGTTCATGATTCCTCCTGATTCGTCCACATCTTCGAGTGGTCGAATGTATGTACTGAATATAGCTACGAACAAAGTGCCAAGTCAAGGCTTCCAGTTCGAATCTCTCGAACTTTCATCCACAACACTCGAAGAAATGTTTCGTACCTGCGTGCACCCTCGGTAGGGTTGGCGCTATCAGGCAGTGCATCACCTGCCACCGACATTCCGTGTCGGAGAGCGGACGGAGACGACATGGCCAAGAAGCCAGCGAGCGACATCTACAGAAAACTGACCGAGAAGCAGGAGCGCATCCTGACCTGCATCATGGAGTCGGTGCGCACGCGCGGGTACCCGCCGAGCATGCGCGAGATCGGCGACGAAGTCGGCCTCGTCTCCTTGTCGAGCGTCACCCACCAGCTCGGCCAGCTGGAGAAGTTCGGCTACATCAAGCGCAATCCGGGCATGCCCCGCGCCCTCGAGGTGCTGGTGCACTTCGACCACACCGACGATGGCGATTCCAACGAGACGGCTGAGGCCGCGTTCGTCCCGGTGGTCGGCAGGATCGCAGCCGGCATCCCGATCACGGCGGAGCAGCAGGTCGAAGACGTCTTCGCGCTCCCCCGTCAGATCGTCGGCAAGGGAGAGCTCTTCCTGCTCCGTGTCGTTGGCGAGTCGATGATCGATGCTGCCATCTGCGACGGCGACTGGGTCGTCGTGCGGTCACAGCGCAACGCGGAGAACGGCGACATCGTCGCCGCGATGCTCGATGGAGAAGCCACGGTCAAGACCTTCCGCAAGCGTGACGGCCACATCTGGCTGCTCCCCCGCAACAGCGACTTCGAGCCCATCCTCGGCGATGAGTCCGAGATCCTCGGCAAGGTCGTCGCTGTCCTCCGCTCCATCTGAGAGCAGCCGGAAGCACCGGCGCCTGCACACGTCAGCAGATGCAGAAGAGCAGCGAGCCCGATGGGCTCGCCGCTCTTCTGCATGCCTCCCTCAGGAGGACTGATGCGTGTGCGTCAGCCTGCGACCGCGAACGCCTCGAACAGTCCGAGCTGGTCGGGGTGGACCCGGGCCTTGAGCCGCGTGCCGCTCTCCACGTGCTCGAGCTCGAGCACGGCACCTCGCTCGTGCAGGTAGGAGACCAGATCGCCGCGCTCGAAGGGCACAAGGACCTCGATGGTCACCTCGGGGGTTGGCAGGAGCTCGGCGATGCGCCCGAGCAGCAGGTCGATGCCCTCACCCGTGTGCGCGGAGACGAAGAGGCCGTCGGGGGCGAGCCCCTGGAGCTCGAGGCGTCGATCGCCATCGACCAGGTCGGCCTTCGTGAAGACCACGATCTCGGGAACATCGTGGGCTTCGACCTCTCCGATGACGTCTCGCACCGTGGCGAGCTGCGCGGCGGGATCCGGGTGGGAGGCATCGACGGCATGCACGATGACATCGGCAGCCTGCAGCTCCTCGAGCGTCGAGCGGAAGGCTTCGACCAGCTGGTGGGGCAGGTTGCGCACGAAGCCGACCGTGTCGGCAATCGTGTAGGGGCGGCCGTCTTCCGTCGCCGCCTTGCGCACCGTCGCGTCGAGGGTCGCGAAGAGAACGTTCTCGACCAGGACGCCCGCATGCGTGATGCGGTTGAGGAGGCTCGACTTGCCGGCGTTCGTGTACCCCACGATCGCGACGGCCGGAACCTGGTTGCGCTGTCGGGTCGCGCGCTTCACGTCACGCGAATCCTTCATGTCGGCGATCTGGTGGCGAAGCTTGGCCATCTTCGTGCGGATGCGCCGACGGTCGAGCTCGATCTTGGTCTCTCCAGGGCCTCGTGACCCCATGCCGGCACCGCCGGAGCCGACCTGGCCACCGGCCTGCCGGGACATCGACTCGCCCCATCCGCGAAGGCGCGGGAGCATGTACTCCATCTGCGCCAGCTCGACCTGCGCCTTGCCCTCGCGGCTCTTGGCGTGCTGGGAGAAGATGTCGAGGATCACCGCGGTGCGGTCGATGACCTTCACCTTGATCTCGTCTTCGAGCGCGCGACGCTGGCTGGGCGCGAGCTCGGTGTCGGCGACCACCGTGTCGGCTTCGAGCGCCGCGACGATCTCCTTGAGCTCAGCGACCTTGCCTCGGCCGAGGTACGTGGCGGGGTCGGGGTTCGGCCGACGCTGCAGCACGCCGTCGAGGACGACGGCTCCCGCAGTCTCGGCGAGTGCGGCCAGCTCCTGCATCGAGTTCTCGGCCTCCTCGAGAGAGTTCCTGCGGTAGACGCCGACGAGCACGACCCGCTCGAGGCGCACCTTGCGGTACTCGACCTCGGTGACGTCCTCGAGTTCCGTTCGCAGGCTCTCGACTCGTCGCAGCGACTGCCTGGCTTCTCGTTCGAGCTGGTCGCCGTCGGCCTCGCCGTCATAGCTCGTGCTGGCGCCGTCCTGCAGCGCCTGCGCTCTGCCGGAGGAGAACAGGGTCATCGTGGCGCCCGGTTCCTTCGCGGCTCGGAGGATTCGGTCGATCGCGTCGTTGCTCTCGCCTGGAGGAGTCTCAGAATCTCGCATATTCGTACTATTCTACGCCGGTGCTAGCGTCTAGGGGTGACCGCTCAGCATTACTTCTCAGCAACCCCGGACGGGCCTCTCGAGCGGCGACGCGTCGTCGCCAACCTCCGGGGCCGAACGGTGACCGTCATCACGGCAGGCGGTACCTTCAGCCCTGAGCACGTGGACCGCGGCACCCAGGCGCTCCTGCACGCAGCACCCCCGCCGCCCTCGACCGGAACCGCGCTGGACCTCGGGTGCGGCTGGGGACCGATCGCGCTCGCACTCGCACTCGAGTCGCCCGAACTGGACGTGCGGGCCGTCGACGTCAACGAACGGGCGCTGCTGCTCACCGGTGAGAACGCGCAGGCCCTCGGACTCGACAACATCACGCCGACACGCCCCGAGGACGTCCCCGAGGACACGACCTTCGACCTCATCTGGTCGAACCCGCCCATCCGAATCGGCAAAGAGGCCCTGCACGAGCTGCTCTCCGCGTGGCTGCCGCGCCTCAGCACCGAGGGAGAAGCCTGGCTCGTCGTCGCCAAGAAGCTCGGCGGCGACTCACTGCAGTCCTGGATCGCGGCGCAGTTCGGACCAGAGCTGTCCGTCGAGCGGCACTCGACGGACGCGGGCTTCAGAGTGCTGCGGGTGAGGCGAATTCGCTAGCGAGCTCGTCCTCGATACTGCCCGTGAAGGCGATCTCGGCCGGCCCCGCCAGGAAGACATGCTCGACGCCGTCGACAGCTCCGACCGTCACCTGCAGCACGCCACCCGGCACACCGACCGACCAGGCATCCGGCGCGCCAGCGCCCGCCCAGTAGCGAACCGCCAGTGCTGACGCGACGGCCCCGGTGCCGCAGGAGAGAGTCTCGCCGACGCCCCGCTCGTGCACGCGCATCCGGATGTGCCCGACGCCGTCCTGCACGAGCTGGTCGTGCGGGACGACGAACTCGACGTTGGCTCCCAGCTCAGGGGCTGGATCGATGAGCGGTGCATGGAAGAGCTCGAGCCGCTCGAGCTCTTCCTCGCTCGAGAGCGCGACGACGACGTGAGGGTTTCCGACGTCGATCCCGAGCCCCGGGCGTGAGACGCCGATGTGCGGGACGGTGACGAGCGGCTCGCCACCTTCGAGGCGCCACGGCCCCATGTCGACCTTGAAGCCCGTGCCGTCTCGCTCGACGACCCGCAGACCGGCACGCGTGCCGATCTCCAGCCGCTCACCCGCCTCAAGGGTCACCAGCCCTGTTTCCGTGAGGAAGCGCGCGAACGCGCGCACCCCGTTGCCGCACATCTCCGCGATCGATCCGTCGCCGTTGCGGTAGTCCATGAACCATTCGGCCAGGGGGTGGGCTGCCTGCAGCTCGCGCCCTTCAGCGAGGTTCTGCGAGCGAACCGCTCGGATGAGACCGTCTGCGCCGACACCGAAATTGCGATCGCACAGCCGCGCCACGCGCTGAGGCCCGAGGTCCAGCTCCCCGTCCGGGTCGGAGACGAGGACGAAGTCGTTGCCGGTGGCCTGCGCCTTGGTGAACGCGAGTTGTGTCATGGGGCCAATGCTACGGAACTCTCGATCCCCGTGTGCGCCGTGCGTGGTCTCCCGGTCAGAGTCCGGCGGCCTGGAGGATGCGCTGCGCCGCGAACCCCTCCCCGCTCTGGGCGCGGACCGCGCTCTCGTAGCGTCGGAACCAGGAGACCTGGCGCCTGGCGTACTTCCGGGTCAAGAGCTGCGCCTCCGCGATCGCCTCAGCACGGCTCATCTCGCCCCGAAGCTCCGCGAGTGCCTGCTGGTACCCGATCGCGCGCTTGGCGGTGCCGCCCTGCTCCAGCCCGGCCTCGGCAAGCGCCTGCGTCTCCTCCAGCAGCCCCGACTCCCACATGCGCTCGACGCGGGCGTCGAGCCTGGGGGTGAGCACCTCCCGGTGCTCTTCGACGACGGCGAACGTCACGTCCCGCCATCTGGCTTCCTGGTCAGGCAGCTGAGCGCTGAACGGCTCCCCCGTGACCTCGATCACCTCGAGCGCCCGTACGAGGCGCCGTCCGTTGCGCGCGTCGATGGTGGCCGCGGCCTGGGGGTCGAGTGCACGGAGCCGCGCGAAGAGCGGACCGGGACCCTCGAGCTGCAGCTCCGCCTCGAGCTCGGCTCGCACGGCGGGGTCGGTCCCTGGAAAGCGCAGATCGAAGCAGACGGCCGCGATGTAGAGCCCAGAGCCCCCGACGAGGATGGGCACATCTCCCTCGGCCTCGATCTCCTCGACCAGCCCTCGAGCCTGCTCCTGATACCAGGCGACACTCGCGTCTTCCGTGACATCGAGCACGTCGAGCAGGTGATGCGGCACCCCCTCACGGTCTCCGGGCGCGAGCTTGGCGGTTCCGACATCCATGCCCCGATAGAGCTGCATGGCGTCGGCGTTGATGACCTGAGCTCCGCGCCCGGAGGCGCGCAGGCGGGCGGCGATGTCCAGCGACAGCTGCGACTTCCCCGTGCCGGTTGCTCCCCCGATGGCGATGAACACGCTCAGCCGCGCCGGATCGTCGGGAGTCCGAGCGAGACGCGAGCAGGTGCCCCGGCCGGCGCGGGGACTGCGCAGCTCTCGGCAAGCGAGCGGTCCCAGGCGTCCCCCGCTCTCGTGCGACGGACGTCGAGGCGGCTCGATGTGGCATCTGCGACGAGGTGGAACGACGCCGCTCCCGTGATCTCACCGGTGACGACATCACCGGGTCGTGGACGTTCTGCGCCGTCTGGGAGCGAGAAGTGCACAAGCCGGTTGTCCTCCGAGCGTCCCGACATGCGGTGTGTCTCGTCGTCCTTCTTGCCTTCTGCTGCGCTGACCAGGATGCGCTGGACGCTGCCGATCAGCTTCTCGTTCTCTTCCCGGCTGATGCGATCCTGCAGCTTCATGAGTCGCTCGTAGCGCTCCTGCACGACTGCCTTCGGCACCTGATCGGGCATCGTCGCGGCCGGTGTTCCTGGCCGGATGGAGTACTGGAAGGTGAAAGCGCTCGCGAATCTGGACGCCTCGACGACACGCATCGTCTCTGCGAAGTCTTCCTCGGTCTCGCCGGGGAAGCCGACGATGATGTCCGTCGTTATCGCGGCGTGAGGCATCTGCTCGCGGACGCTGTCGAGGATGCCGAGGAACTTGGCGCTCCGATAGGAGCGCCTCATGGCCTTCAAGATGCGGTCGGAGCCCGATTGCAGCGGCATGTGCAGCTGGGGCATCACGTTGGGTGTCTCGGCCATGGCGTCGATGACGTCCTGCGTGAAGGCCGCCGGGTGCGGGCTGGTGAAGCGCACCCGCTCGAGCCCATCGATGCTGCCAGCGGCACGCAGGAGCTTGCTGAACGCCTGCCGGTCGCCGAACTCGACTCCGTACGAGTTGACGTTCTGCCCGAGGAGGGTGACTTCGATGGCGCCATCGTCGACGAGCGCCTGGATCTCGTTCAGGACATCGCCTGGCCTGCGGTCCTTCTCCTTGCCCCGCAGAGATGGGACGATGCAGAACGTGCAGGTGTTGTTGCAGCCGACGGAGATCGAGACCCACCCCGAGTAGGTCGAGTCACGCTTCGTCGGAAGTGTGGAGGGGAACACGTCGAGGGACTCGAGGATCTCGAGCTGTGCTTCCTCGTTGTGCCGGGCTCGCTCGAGGAGACTCGGGAGCGCACCCATGTTGTGCGTGCCGAACACGACGTCGACCCATGGGGCCTTCTCGAGGATCGTCCCGCGGTCCTTCTGCGCGAGGCATCCGCCGACGGCGATCTGCATGCCCTCGTGCTCGCGCTTGATCGCGGCGAGCTGGCCGAGGTTGCCGTAGAGCCGGTTGTCGGCGTTCTCTCGAACCGCACAGGTGTTGATGACGACGATGTCCGGGTCGGCTCCGTCGGCTTCGACGTAGCCTGCCGCACGAAGGGATCCGGACATGCGCTCGGAGTCGTGCACGTTCATCTGGCAGCCCAGAGTGCGCACCTCGTAGCTCCGCGGAGTACCGTCCGGCTTGAGTGCTGCCGGGGATGATGCGATGGGTGTGGCTGTCTCGCTCATGATCCGTCAATTCTACGTTCGCTTCACGCCTGGCCATTCCCACCGCTACGCTGACGGGATGCGAGCCATGACCTCAGATGACGGCGTCACGCCGGCGACTTCTCTTGCTCTTCAGCGAGGTCTGCTGCAGACCGATGCCGGCCCAGTGGAGGCTCATGGTGCGCGGGTCGCTGCGATCTCGGCCCCGAGCGGGGCTCTGTACGTAGGTCCCGCTGGCGGTGAGAACGGTGTCGATGGCCTGGTCCTCCGGACGAGCGGCGGCCCGCTGGCTGCGACGACGACGGTGGTGTCGGATGCGTCTGGGGCCTCGCGAGTGGAAGCACTCACGGTCTCGACGAACGACGAGCCCGAGCGCTGGCGCGATGCGCCCCGCGAGGAGGCGTACTGGCATTCGCTGCCTGGCGAGCTGCAGGGCGAGGTACCGGTGGTCGAGCCCCGTCACGGTCTGCTGATCGTGTGCGACGCGGGGCTGCGCGACCAGTACCGGCAGAGTGATTTCGCGTGGGATCGCTGGGTCGACGAGGTTGTGGCCCCCGCCGCAGCCGCGAGCTCGGAAGCGGCGGTTGCTGTGGCGTTCGCTGGTCGAAGTGAGGTGCTCCTGGCCCTGTCGTCCGTCTCGTTCCCGTCGGGTGCCGCGGTTTTCGCCGGGTTCGATGCTGGCCTGCAGATCGCTGCAGTGCATCTTGCGCCGGTTGCCGAGCATGAGCAGGAGGCGGCGATCGTTCTGGTGCGGCGAGCGCGCGCCTCGTTGCGTGACGGAGACCCGGCAGGGGCGACGGCTCAGGCTATGGCGGCGATCTCTGCGCTCGAAGCGGAACGTGATCTGCGCGCCGCTGGCCGAGTCGGATTCGTGCTCGCGGAGGCCCATGACCGTGCCGGTGCCCCGGCTGCCGCTCGCCGAGCCCTCGAGGAGGCGCTTGTCCGCCTCGAGGTGACGCGCGACGCCGAGGGCCAGCGAGTGGCGCTGGCGCTACTCGACGGGCGTGGCGCCGAAGAACACGCCGGCTGAACCGCTCGAAGACCTGCCTGACCTCGGTCCGCCCTGCACGACTTCGCGTGCCGCGTTGAAGGCAACACCAGCGGAATAGCCGCGTCGTGACAGGAAACCGGCGATGCGCCGGATCGCGACGTCGGGCTCCAGGCCCTTGACACGTCGAAGCCGGTCGGCGGCGAGGTCGCGAGCCCGTTCGAGCTCGTCGTCACGGTCGACTTCGGCGAGGGCCTCCGTCATGGCCTCGGCCGAGATGAAGCGCTCTCGGAGCGCGCGCTCGACTCCCTGGATGCCGGAGTGCTTCTTGTCTCGCGCCTTGTGAACAAGCAGCTCGGCGAGCCGCAGGTCGTCGAGGTAGCCGAGTTCCGTGCACCGTTCGATGACCTGTTCGATCTCGTCGTCGTCGAGGCGAAGGGACTCTTCGAACTCGGCGGCTTCCTCGGTGCCGTCCTCCGGAGCATGCGCACCCTTGGGATCTTCACCACGCCAAGCCCGGAGGAGGCGTCGCGCCTCCTCCGTGGACCGGTCGCTGCGAGCAAGGGCCCGCACGAGCGTCTCCTGCGCCTCCGCGGTGAGCCGCTCTCGAGCTTCCGAGTCCATCCCAGCGGGCACGACGGCCGTGAAAGCCTGTGTATCGCCTTGCCCGCCAGGGATGGAAACGAGTCTTGGAGCGCTCTCCGCTGCGGTGTGAACGCCCGACGCCGGGGCCTCAGGCGCCGAGGGGCGTGTTTCAGCCGGAGCTTCAGCGGCAGCGGGGGCGGGTTTGCGCCCCTCCGGTGACGCCCCGAAGAGGGGCGTCACCGGAGCGAGGTCGTCGGTCATGCGCCGCGCCGCTGAGCGACCTTCGCGTCGGCGACGGGCGCCAGTGGTGCCTCGACTGCCTCGGCAGGAGCCTCGGCAGACTGCCCGACGCCGAGCTTCGCCAGGATCTTGCGTTCGATCTCCTCAGCGATCTCGGGGTGCTGGATGAGGAAGTTGCGGGCGTTCTCCTTGCCCTGGCCGAGCTGGTCACCCTCGTAGGTGTACCAAGCGCCGGACTTGCGCACCAGGCCGTGCTCGACACCGAAGTCGATGAGCGAGCCCTCGCGAGAGATTCCGACGCCGTAGAGGATGTCGAACTCCGCCTGCTTGAAGGGCGGCGCCATCTTGTTCTTGACGACCTTGACTCGCGTGCGGTTTCCGACGGCTTCCGTGCCGTCCTTGAGGGTCTCGATACGACGGATATCGAGGCGGACGGAGGCGTAGAACTTCAGCGCCTTGCCACCGGCGGTCGTCTCGGGGCTGCCGAAGAAGACACCGATCTTCTCGCGCAGCTGGTTGATGAAGATGGCTGTGGTCTTGGTCTGGCTGAGACCACCCGTCAGCTTGCGGAGCGCCTGGGACATGAGGCGTGCCTGCAGGCCGACGTGGCTGTCGCCCATCTCGCCCTCGATCTCGGCCTTCGGCACGAGTGCTGCGACGGAGTCGATGACGACCAGGTCGACCGAGCCCGAGCGGATCAGCATGTCGGTGATCTCGAGCGCCTGCTCTCCGGTGTCTGGCTGAGCGACGAGGAGGGCGTCGATGTCGACACCGAGCTTCTTCGCGTACTCGGGGTCGAGGGCGTGCTCGGCGTCGATGAACGCCGCGATACCGCCCGCTCGCTGGGCGTTCGCGATGGCGTGCAGCGTGAGGGTCGTCTTACCCGAGGACTCGGGACCGTAGATCTCGACGATACGTCCGCGAGGGAGTCCGCCGATGCCGAGG
The DNA here is from genome assembly GCF_015351285.1 of Pseudoclavibacter sp. VKM Ac-2888. Lineage (NCBI taxonomy): Bacteria > Bacillati > Actinomycetota > Actinomycetes > Micrococcales > Microbacteriaceae > Pseudoclavibacter > Pseudoclavibacter sp. VKM Ac-2888. The sequence goes on along the minus strand of NZ_JADKSM010000002.1, from coordinate 387,024 downwards.
GCGACGTCGAGCGCGACGGAGCCGGTCGGGATGGTCTCAACGGGTGCGCGCTCGTCGCTTCCGAGGCGCATGACCGACCCCTTGCCGAACTGGCGGTCGATCTGAGCGAGTGCGGCGTCAAGCGCCTTTTCGCGGTCTGCTGGGTTTGGCATGGTGGTGATCCTCTCGGGATGTGGCGGTCGCCTCTCGGCTGTCGCGCGCTGATGGAGAGCGCTGACGACAAGGCGGATCGGGTTCCTTGGCTACTCGAGTTTCACGGTAGAGGCGACCACCGACATTCGGTGATCGAGACCCTGCAACTGTGGACAAGTCTCCGAGGAGTCCGACAGGAACACCCTACGCGCTTAGAACACGACTTCGAACATTCCGCAGGCGTGTCGGATCCGACACGGAGTCGCGCGGGCCGGAGATCAGCCTCGACGGTCGGGATCTATCGTGCCGACTCCGTGGCGCCTACCCTCGGGAACACCGGTGTCGATGCAGAGCGCGAGCCAGATCGCACGCGGCTCGACGCCATCGTCGAGGGCCTGCTTCGCGGTGCGATCGCCAAGGGCCCCCAACACGAGGTCTCTCATCAGCGAGCGCCCGTAGGCCTCGCCGAACTCATCGACCACGGCCCTGTCGAACTCGCTCTTGCGCATCCCTCAAGCGTACGCCGACGGCGCCGCAGCAGATGCTGCGACGCCGTTGGACGTACCTTCGAAGCCGTCCCGCTAACGAGTGACGAGCGGCTTGCGCATGCCGAGCAGGAGGTCGTCCGGAACCGTGTCCGGGATGCTCGTCTCAAAGCGCTCATGAACGGCCAGACGGTCGCCCACTTCGCGGTAGATGGTTGAGAGGGGGGTCTCGAGGGCTTCGGCCACCGAAGCGAGGATCTCGCTCGAGGCTTCCTTCTGCCCGCGCTCGACCTCACTCAGGTACCCGAGTGCAACCGAGGCGCGACCCGCGACCTGCCGGAGCGTGTGCCCCTTGCGCAGGCGCACATCGCGCAGGACTTCACCGATCTCTTGACGCGCTAGGACCATAGCGGGGTCCTCCTTACTGCCGTGTGCCAAGAACTGTAACTTACGAGACTTCGTGGAGACTTCGTCACGCTGAGAACAACCAAGCAAACCCCGATGGTATTCCTGAAAGAAAGCCGAATGTTGAGGCGATCCGACTCAACCTTCGTGTGGCTCCGACCACGATACCTCGTCAGTGTTCCACGAGCATTTCGAGCACGTTGTGAACAGCCGCCTCGACCGTCGCCCCACGCACGCGCTGCCGACTGCCCTCGGGGTCGTCGAGTCGAACGAGCGAGGAGAAGTCCAGGTCGATCACCCGATCGCCGAAGAGCGAGGAGATGCCCACGAAGACGATGCCGGGCGCTCGCCCGGCCTGCGCCTGCGGACCGGCGACCCCCGTCGTCGACAGCCCGATGTCGAGGCGATCGGCGCGACCCGCTGCGAGCGCTGTCCGAGCGCCGAGCGCCATCGCCGCAGCGACGTCAGGATCGACCGGGCCCCGCTCCGCGAGCAGGTCCTCGTCGACTCCGAGCAGCGAGTGCTTGAGCTCTGTGCGATAGGCGACGATTCCGCCCGCCAGCGACGCCGAGATCCCAGGGATCTTCACGAGTTCGGCGACGAGCGCCCCGCCGGTCAGGGACTCCGCGACGCCGATGCTGAGGCCGGCCTCGAGGAGGACACGCCCCAACTCGACCGTCTGTGGGAGTGCTGGTGTGATTCCGCCGGTCATCGCAGGGTGCTCCCATCATCGGCCCGCAGTTCGGGCGCCTTCTTCTTCTGTGGCCGGTAGGCCTCCCACAGGTAATCGAGACCAGACCACACCGTGAGGATGAACGCCGCGGACATGAGGATCCCGTTGACCCAGTGCACCCAATCCCCGAACACGACCCAGAGCGGGAGCAGGGCGAGCGAGATGGCGATGGCCTGGACCAGGGTCTTGAGCTTCCCGCCGCGTCCGGCCGGGAGCACGCGCTTCTTGGCGACGGCGAGACGCCAGAAGGTGATGCCGAGCTCGCGGACGAGGATGATGATCGTCACCCACCACGGCAGCTCTCCGAGTACCGACAGCATGACGAGTGCCGTGCCGGTGAGCGCCTTGTCTGCGATGGGGTCGAGCAGCTTGCCGAGGTCCGTGATGAGGTTCCTGCTGCGCGCGATGTGCCCGTCGAGGCTGTCGGTGGCGATCGCGACGATGAAGAGCACCGCGGCCGCCCAGCGCCAAGGGCCGTCGCTCGATTCGTCGAGGAGGAGGAACCAGACGAAGACCGGCACGAGCAGGATGCGCGCGATGGTGATGAGGTTCGGCACGCACCAGTTGCTCACCGGTCCATCGCCCCCGCGGAGTATTCGGCCGGTCATCGTTGTGCCTCTCGCTAGTCGCGCCCTGTCAGACTCCAGGCGTCGTCGTCGCCGCTTTCGGCTTCGACTTCTTCCAGCCCATCGTATTGGGCCGCGACGGCGTCGAACGACGCGGCCATGCCATCCTGCTCGGCCATCGACGCCGCATTGGATGCCGGAGCACCTGCCGCCGGGTCCTGGCCGCGGATGCGCGCGAGCACGCCGGGGAGTTCCTCGGCGGTGACGAGGACGTCTCGCGCCTTGGAGCCCTCGGAAGGACCGACGATCTCTCGCGATTCCATGAGGTCCATGAGCCTGCCGGCCTTCGCGAATCCGACGCGCAGCTTGCGCTGCAGCATCGAGGTCGAGCCGAACTGCGAGTTCACGACGAGTTCGGCTGCCGCGAGCAGGAGCTCGAGATCGTCGCCGATGTCGGCATCGATCTCCTTCTTCTCCACGACCTGCGCGACGTCGGCTCGATACTCGGGCTGCGCCTGGCGCTTGACGTGCGCCACGATCTCCATGATCTCTTTGTCGTTGACCCAGGCACCCTGCACACGGGCGGCCTTGTTTGCTCCCGATGGGAGGAAGAGGGCGTCGCCCTGGCCGATGAGCGACTCGGCGCCGACCTGGTCGAGGATGACGCGCGAGTCGGTGGAGCTGGTCACCGCGAACGCGAGGCGGCTCGGCACGTTGGCCTTGATGAGACCGGTGACGACATCGACGCTGGGGCGCTGCGTCGCGAGTACGAGGTGGATTCCGGCGGCACGCGCGAGCTGGGTGATGCGGACGATCGAGTCCTCGACGTCGCGCGGGGCAACCATCATCAGCTCGGCGAGCTCGTCGACCACGACAAGCAGGTAGGGGTACGGCTTGAGCTTCCGCTTCGAACCCTCAGGGAGGACGATGCCGCCCGAGCGGATGGCCGCGTTGAAGTCGTCGACGTGGCGGTAGCCGAAGCTCTCGAGGTCGTCATAGCGCATCTCCATCTCCTTCACGACCCACTGCAGCGCTTCCGCCGCCTTCTTGGGGTTCGTGATGATGGGGGTGATGAGGTGCGGGACGCCGCTGTACGGCGTGAGCTCGACGCGCTTCGGGTCGACGAGGACCATTCGCACCTCGGCAGGGGTCGCGCGCATGAGCAGCGACACGATCATGGAGTTGACGAAGCTCGACTTTCCGGCCCCCGTGGCACCCGCCACGAGGAGGTGCGGCATCTTGGCGAGGTTCGCGAGCACGAAGCCACCCTCGACGTCCTTGCCGACGCCGATCGTCATGGGGTGGCGCGCTGCGATCGACTCCGGGGACTGCAGGACGTCTCCGAGCGAGACTACCTCGCGGTCGGAGTTCGGGATCTCCACGCCGATGGCGCTCTTTCCGGGAATCGGCGAGAGGATGCGGACCTGATTGCTCTTCACCGCGTAGGCGATGTTGTTGGAGAGCTGAGTGACGCGCTCGACCTTGACGCCGGGGGCCACCTCGACCTCGTAGCGCGTGACGGTCGGGCCGCGCGAGAAGCCCGTGACCTTCGCGTCGACCTTGAACTGCGCGAACGTCGAGTTGAGCGCCTCGACGATGAGGTCATTGGCTTCGGTGCGCGCGAGTGCCGGCGCACCGCGCGAGAGCATCGACTGCACCGGGAGGCTGTATGCCTGGCCCGGGGCGCCCGCGTCGCGGGAATCCCACTGCTCGGCTCCGTCTTCCGCCGAGGCCGAAGGCTCTGCCGTCGCCGCTGTCGGCGCCGGTGTGGCCGGCGCCGCGGCTGCGGGTGGCCCGAAGAGATCGGCGAACTCGTCCGGATCGGTCGGCGTCGAGTCGTCCTGGATCCCTGTGGCCGAGAAGAGCGTGGGCTCGGCGACGTCGATGACATCGGTGGCGTCGTCCATCCGCACTCCGGAGAGGACCGCGGTCGGCTGCGGTCCGGTCACCGCGTTGTCCGGGTCCTCGGAGGTGAGACCGCGCAGGACGGTCGTCGTCGCCTCCGGGTCGATGCGGTGGTGCTCGTGCTTCTTGGTGTCGGCGACGGCGGTGTCGTACGGCTGCTCCTCGTAGTCGACGTCCTCTTCGCGGCCAGAGTCGTTGCGTCGCCACCACGGGAGGCGGTCCGACTCCGACGAGCGTCCGCGGTCTTCTCCGCCGAGCAGGCTCTCGTCGTCGCCGGACGCCGCCTTGCCGGCCTTCGCCGAGCGGGCGTGGGCTGCGGACTCCTCGTCGATGCCGAACATCCAGGCCCACAGCTCGCGGAGCCTGACGACGACCTTGTGCGGCGGGGTCTTCGTGATGATGAAGACGGAGAGCAGGATGAGGAGACCCGCGACGATGGCCGCACCGATGGGAGTGATGACAACACCGAGAGTGCCGCCGAGGAGCCAGCCGAGGACTCCGCCGCCCAGGGCGAGCGCTGGCATGCCGTTGACGGGGTCGGGGCTGTCCGCGAGCACGTGGCAGATCGCGGAGCTCGAGACGATCCCGAGGAAGAGGCCGACGCCGATGCGCCCGTTGTCGCTCACGGAGGAGGGATGCCGGAAGAGCCAGAGCGCGAAGAACGCGAGCACGACGGGCAGCGCATAGGAGACGCGGCCGAAGAACCCGCCGAAGGTGTAGTCGTTCAGGGCCGTGGCGACGCCGTTCCCGGGGAAGAACCAGACGACCACGCCGCCGATGACCGCGAGCAGGAGGAGCAGGAACGGGAATCCGTCGCGCCGCTGGTCCTTCTCGAGCGTCTCGGGCCCGAGCGCCCGAGCGGTCTGGCCGGCGACGTTCGCGGCGGCCATCCAGGCGCGGGTCGCGATGCCCGGCTTCTCGGTCTCCGCCGGCGCCTTCGCGGCTGCCGCGCTCGCCCGCTTCTTGGGCGCGGGGGTTCGCTTGGTGTTGGACGGAGTTGTGGCCATGGTGCCCAAGGTACCTGCGGCCACCGACAGGATCGAGGATGACGCCCCGAGAGCCGCCGAGATCGGCGACTCCCGGGGCCTGAGGTCAGGCCTCGATGACCACCGGGATGATCATCGGGTGACGGCGGTGCTTCGTGTTGACCCAGCGGCCGATCGTGCGTCGCACGACCTGCGAGAGCTGGTAGGAGTTCGAGTTGCCCGCCTCGACGGCTTCCTTGAGCGCCTTCTGGATGCCCGGGATGATGTCGTCGAAGACGGCCTCGTCCGGCGCGAACCCGCGCGCGTGGATCTCCGGGCCGACGAGGATGTTGCCGGTGGCCGCCTCGACGACGGTGAAGATGGAGATGAACCCCTCTTCAGCAAGGATGCGGCGGTCCTTGAGATCCGCGTCGGTGATGGTGCCGACCGTGGATCCGTCGACGTAGATGAAGCCGATGTCGAGCTGCGCGACCTGGCGCGCGATGCCGTCCCGCATATCGATGACGGCGCCGTTCTCGACGACCAGCACGTTCTCGTCCGCGATGCCGGACTTCTTCGCGATCTCGGCGTTGGCGACGAGGTGTCGGATCTCGCCGTGCACGGGCATGACCTGACGCGGCTGCAGGATGTTGTAGCAGTAGAGCAGCTCGCCTGCCGCGGCGTGACCAGACACGTGCACGTTCGCGTTCGCCTTGTGCACCACGTTCGCGCCGAGCTTGATGAGTGCGTTGATGACGCGGAACACCGAGTTCTCGTTGCCCGGGATGAGGCTCGAGGCGAGGATGACGGTGTCGTCCTCCCCCACCTCGATGGCGTGCGTCTTGGACGCGATGCGGCTGAGGACGGCCATGGGCTCGCCCTGCGACCCCGTCGACATGAAGACGATCTGGTCGTCGGGCAGATTGAGCGCCTTCTTGTGGTCGATGAGCACGCCCTGCGGCACGTTGAGGTAGCCGAGCTCGGACGCGATGCCCATGTTGCGCACCATGGAGCGGCCCATGAGCGCGACGCGACGACCGTTGGCCGCGGCGGCGTCGATGACCTGCTGCACGCGGTGCACGTGGCTCGAGAAGCTCGCGACGACGACCTTGCCCTTGGTCCGCGAGATGACGTCCTCGATGACCGGGCCGATGTTGCGCTCGGTCGGCGTGAAGCCCGGGACCTCGGCGTTGGTGGAGTCGGCCATGAAGAGGTCGATGCCCTCCTCGCCGAGGCGAGCGAAGGCGCGGAGGTCCGTGAGGCGACCGTCGAGCGGCAGCTGGTCCATCTTGAAGTCGCCCGTGTGGAGCACCGTGCCGGCGTCCGTCGTGATGTGCACGGCGAGCGCATCCGGGATGGAGTGGTTGACGGCCACGAACTCGAGCGTGAAGGGCCCCATCTCCTCGATCTGCCCTTCGGCGACCGTGAGCGTGTACGGCTTGATGCGGTGCTCCTTGAGCTTCGCCTCGACGAGGGCGAGCGTCAGCGTGGAGCCGATCAGCGGGATGTCCGGCTTGAGGCGGAGGATGTACGGCACCGCTCCGATGTGGTCCTCGTGTCCGTGCGTCAGCACGATGCCCACGACGTCGTCCAGACGAGCGCGGATCGAGTCGAAGTCGGGCAGGATCAGGTCGACGCCGGGCTGCGTCTCTTCTGGGAAGAGCACGCCGCAGTCGACGATGAGGATCTTGCCGTCGATCTCGAACGTCGCCATGTTGCGGCCGACCTCGCCCAGTCCGCCGAGCGGGATGATCCGCATCGAGCCTGGTGCGAGCTTGGGAAGGTGTTCGGTCTTTGTCATATGAGCCTTCAGGAAGTCAGCGTTGCCGCTGGTGAGGTGAGGGTCGAATCAGCGGGTTGTGCCTGGGATGCGCGGGAGCGCACCACCCGCGGCCGCGTTGCGGTCAGGCCGGAAGTTCGTGAAGCTCGCGCCTTCGACGTCGCGAACCAGGTCGAGCTCGTCCTCGATGAGGGCGGCTTCCCACTCCTCCGGGCCGACGAGCGGCAACCGGACGCGGGGGGACTGGATTCGGCCGAGGCCGTGCAGGATGTACTTGGTCGCCACGGTTCCCGGAACGTGGGTCATGGTGGCTCGCACGAGCGGCTCGAGGCGCTGGTGCGCGTCCGTCGCGGTGCGCAGGTCGCCCGCGTTGACGGCGTCGACCATCATGCGGTACGGCTGCGACGCGATGTTGGCGGTCACGCCGATGAGGCCCGTCGCGCCGATCGAGAGCAGCGGGAGCGTGTTGGCGTCGTCTCCCGAGAAGTAGAGCAGCTCGGTCTGGTTGAGCACGCGGGACACCTGCGCGAGGTCGCCCTTCGCGTCCTTCACCGCGATGATGTTCGGGTGCTTGGCGAGGCGCAGGATCGTCTCGTAGGTGATCGGGATGCCCGTGCGGCCCGGGATGTCGTAGAGGATGAGCGGCAGGTCGGTCGCGTCCGCGATCATGCGGAAGTGCGTGAGCACCCCAGCCTGCGTCGGCTTGTTGTAGTACGGCGTGACGGCCATGACGCCGTCGGCGCCGGCATCCGCCGACTGCTTCGCGAGCTGGATGGCGTGTGCCGTCTCGTTCGACGGTCCACCCGTGATGATCTTCGCGCGCCCGGCCGAGACCTCTTTGCCCACGACGACGAGCTTGAGCTTCTCGGCGTCCGTGAGCGTCGACGTCTCACCGGTCGTGCCGGTGACGACGATGCCGTCAGCGCCGGCCGAGATGACGTCGTCGATGTGCTTCTCGACTCCCGCCCAATCGACTTCGCCGTCGTGCGTCATCGGAGTCACGAGTGCAACGAGCACCTGGCCGAAAGGGTTGTCCTGTTCCATCACGTCTCTCAGGCTACTTCCACTAGGTAAAGACTGGGTCTTGGTGTCGAGCTTGCTATTTCTTCTTCTCTACATCGCCGCTGAGCGCCGCGATGAAGGCTTCCTGCGGCACTTCCACGCGTCCGACCATCTTCATGCGCTTCTTGCCGGCCTTCTGCTTCTCCAGGAGCTTGCGCTTGCGGGAGATGTCGCCGCCGTAGCACTTCGCGAGCACGTCCTTGCGGATGGCGCGGATCGTCTCGCGGGCGATGATTCGGGCGCCGATGGCGGCCTGGATGGGCACCTCGAACTGCTGGCGCGGGATGAGCTTCCGGAGGCGCTCGGTCATCAGCAGCCCGTAGGCGTACGCCTTGTCCTTGTGGATGACGGCACTGAACGCGTCCACGCGCTCGCCCTGCAGCAGGATGTCGACCTTCACGAGGTCGGCGACCTGGTCCCCCATCGGCTCGTAGTCGAGGGACGCGTACCCCTGCGTCCGGCTCTTGAGCTGGTCGAAGAAGTCGAAAACGATCTCGCCGAGCGGCATCGAGTAGCGCAGCTCGACGCGCTCCTCGCTGAGGTAGTCCATGCTGATGAGCGCTCCGCGCTTGCCCTCGCACAGCTCCATGATCTTGCCCACGTAGTCCTTCGGAGCGAGGATCGCAGCGCGCATCATCGGCTCGCGAACCTCGAGGATCTTGCCCTCGGGGTACTCGCTGGGGTTCGTGACGGTGTGGAGCTGCTTGTCCTCCGTCTTGACCTCGTAGACGACCGAGGGCGCGGTCGTGATGAGGTCGAGATCGAACTCGCGCATGAGGCGCTCGGTGACGATCTCCAGGTGGAGGAGGCCGAGGAATCCGACGCGGAACCCGAAGCCGAGCGCCACCGATGTCTCGGGCTCGTAGTTGAGCGCCGCATCCGAGAGCTTGAGCTTGTCCAGCGCCTCGCGAAGCTCGGGGTAGTCGCCCGCGTCGATCGGGTACAGGCCGGAGAAGACCATCGGCTTCGGCTCCGTGTAGCCGGGAAGCGGGTCGTCGGATGGACGCGTGCTGCCCGTCACGGTGTCGCCCACCTTCGAGAGACGCACGTCCTTCACGCCCGTGATGAGGTAGCCGACCTCGCCGACGCCGAGGCCCTTGGCAACGGTGGGCTCTGGCGACGAGACGCCGATCTCGAGCATCTCGTGCGTGGAACCGGTCGACATCATCTTGATCTTGTCGCGCGCCTTGAGCTCGCCGTCGACGACGCGGACATACGTGACGACGCCGCGGTAGGCGTCGTAGACCGAGTCGAAGATCATCGCGCGAGCGGGGGCATCCGCCACACCGACCGGCGCTGGGATGCGCTCGACGACACGGTCGAGCAGCTCCTCGACTCCCATGCCGGTCTTGCCACTCACGCGCAGCACGTCGTCGGGGTCGCCGCCGATGAGGTTCGCGATCTCCGCGGCGAAGCGATCGGGGTCGGCAGCAGGCAGGTCGATCTTGTTCAGGACCGGGATGATCTCGAGGTCGTTCTCCATCGCCAGGTACAGGTTCGCGAGCGTCTGGGCCTCGATGCCCTGCGCCGCATCCACCAGCAGGATGGCTCCTTCGCAGGCCGCGAGCGAGCGGGAGACCTCGTAGGAGAAGTCGACGTGGCCGGGCGTGTCGATCATATTGAGCGCGAACGTGTCGCCCTCGACGGCCCACGGCATGCGGACCGCCTGGCTCTTGATCGTGATGCCGCGCTCCCGCTCGATGTCCATGCGGTCGAGGTACTGTGCACGCATGGCGCGGTCGTCGACGGAGCCCGTGAGCTGCAGCATCCTGTCGGCCAGGGTGGACTTGCCGTGGTCGATGTGGGCGATGATGCAGAAATTGCGGATCCGGGCGGGGTCGGTCTGAGCCGGCTCGAGCGGAGTGGAGGCGCGTGGTGACATGGTGTCGCCTATTCTCCCATGAGCCGCGCACCCAGCGCTCATCGCCCGGCGCTTCAGCGCGCAGCCAGCGTGCGCACCGCCAGAGAACGGCCCAGGAAGGCACCACCGCATGAGTCTCATCCGCCTCAACGACGTCGAGGTCGGCTTCGGCCCCTCCCCCGTGCTCAAGGAGATCTTCCTCACCCTCGACCGGGGGGATCGAGTCGGGCTCATCGGGCAGAACGGCTCAGGGAAGTCGACGCTGCTGAAACTCATCCTCGAGCAGGTCTCGCCCGACACGGGCACCGTCTCGATCGATGACGGCGTGCGCATCGGCTACTTCTCGCAGTTCTCCGAGCTGGACGGCTCGTCGACGATCCTCGAGACGCTGGAGACGCTCTTCTCGCACGTGCACGACATGGAGGCGGAGCTCGCCGAGATCGACGCCGCCATCGCCGCCGAGCCAGACGCCGATACGCTCGACCGCCTCATCCTGCGCCAATCCGAGCTCTTCGAGGAGATGGACCGCGCGGACGGCTGGGACTACAAGCGCCACATCGACACCGCCCTCACGAAGCTCGGCTTCAACGAGGCACACCGCACGAGCCCCATCGAGAAGCTCTCCGGCGGCTGGCGCAACCGCGCGGCGCTCGCCAAGCTCCTGCTCGAGCAGCCCGACGTGCTGCTCCTCGACGAGCCCACCAACTTCCTCGACGTCGCAGGCGTCGAGTGGCTCGAGACCTGGTTCCGCTCGTTCCGCGGCGCCGCGATCATCGTGTCGCACGACCGCACGTTCCTGGACGCGGTGGTCACGCGCATCCTCGAGGTCGAGAACCTGCACCTGCACGAATACCCGGGCGACTTCGGCGAGTACGTCATCCAGAAGCAGTTCCGGCTCAAGACCCTGCAGGCGCAGTTCGTCCACGAGGCCGAGCTGCTCGCCTTCGAGGCGGAGGGCATCTCCGACCGCCGCGAAGCAGCGAAGGCTGGCGGCAAGGGACTCGGCAAGCGCCTCTCGAGCATCAAGAAGAAGCGAGCGCCGCGGCCCGTCGACGAGATCGTGACCGAGATCTACGGCTCGCTGCACGTCAAGGATGTGCTCGCCCGCGTCTCGGGCCTCGGCAAGAGCTACGGCGACCGGACCCTCTTCGACGACGTGACCTTCGAGGTGCACCGCGGCGACCGCATCGCCGTCATCGGGCCCAACGGCAGCGGCAAGTCGACGCTCCTGCGCGTCCTCACGGGCGAGGAGTCCGGCGACGTCGGCCGGGTCGACTGGCCGAACGGCGTGAAGGTCGTCTCGTACAACCAGGTGCTCGCGGAGCTCGACGAGTCCGACACGGTGTCGCACTCGGTGAACGCCATGCCGGACAGCATCGCGCTGCGGGCGACGAAGAAGTCCGTCGCCCGGTTCCTCAGCATGTTCCGCTTCAGCGAGGCCGAGCTGAAGTCCCGCATCGGCACCCTCTCGGGTGGCCAGCGGGCGCGAGTCGCGATGGCGCAGTGCCTGCTGTCGGGCGCATCCGTGCTGGTGCTCGACGAGCCGACGAACCACCTCGACCTGCCGAGCACGCAGGTCATGGAGCGCGCGCTCGTGCACTTCCCCGGCGCCGTCATCGTCGTCAGCCACGACCGGTTCTTCATCGACAAGGTCGCCACGGGGACCGTCGTGTTCGGCACGAAAACGGATGCTCCAGCCGAGCTCGAGATCACCATCGCCGATTCAGGTACCGACGTCGCCTGAAGCCTGGTAGAGTTTCTGTTTGGCTTACGCGTCGCCCACTCGGCGCGGATTGGCGGCACGGCCCTCTTCCGTGCGGCACCGTTCCAGTACACCTTCCTGTAAGAAAGAAGCAACGTGGCAAATATCAAGTCGCAGATCAAGCGCATCGGCACCAACCGCAAGGCGACCGAGCGCAACCGCGCCTACAAGAGCGAACTCCGCACGGCTATCCGTCGCGTTCGCTCGGCTGTCTCCGAGGGCAACAAGGAGCAGGCTGAGCTCGCGCTCACCTTCGCTGCCAAGAAGCTCGACAAGGCCGTCTCCAAGGGCGTCATCCACAAGAACCAGGCAGCGAACCGCAAGTCGGCCATCGCCAAGACGGTCGCAGCGCTCTAAGCCTCCTGTCATGCCGACATCGACCCCCGCATCCTCTTCCGAGGTGCGGGGGTCGATTCGTCGTATCGCGCTCCTGCAGAGCATCAACCTCGGCCAGCATCGAAAGCTGCCGATGGCCGAGCTCAGGCATGCCCTCGAGGCCGCCGGGCACACCAGCATCGCGACGGTCCTGCAGACCGGCAACGTGCTGCTCGACGCTCCGGCAGCGGTCACGAACACCGAGCTCGAGACGCGGCTCCGCACCGAGATCGCGGCCGCCTTCGACCTCGACGTGCCCACGCTCGTCCGCGACGCCGACGAATGGCGGGCGGTCGTCGAACACGATCCGTTCCGCCAGTTCGATCCCCACCCGAGCCGCTTCGTCGTCGTGTTCTGCGCCGAGCCGCCGCTGGAACGTGTCGAGGCGCTGCTCGAGGGCGTCGACCTCAAGGATGATCGGTGGGTCGCGCGCGGACGCGAGCTGTACGTGTCCTGCCCGAACGGGCAGATCGAGAGCCCGGTGCTGCAGCGCCTCGGCCGCCCGAAGAGCTCGGACACGTCGAGCGGGCCGGCCACGGTGCGCACCTGGGGCACGGTGCTGCGGGTCGCGGCCAAGCTCTAGCGTCAGTGCATCGGCGGCCCGCCTTCAGGCGACGGAGCATCCCGGCCACCACCAGACCACCTGACCAACTTGCGTGATCAGAAGCGCTCCAAGCGACGATGGTGACCCGCTGGCGCCGTTCCATCACGGAAGTTGGCCCGGGTGCGCGGCTGCGGTCAGACGTCGCGCAGGGCGATGCAGCGCAGCATCCGCTCGACGGCGAACTGCGGGTCTCTCCCCGCCCCCTTGACGGCGTGGTCGGTCTCAGCGACCAGCGTGATCGCGCGTCCGAGGGATGCGTCGTCCCAATCGCGGAGCTCGCGGCGAGCCTGGCCGACCTGCCACGGCGACGCGCCTGCGCGGCTGGCGATCTGCGCGTCCGAGCCGCTGAGTCCCTGCACCTTCGCCATGATGCGCAGCTTCGAGGCGACGGCCGAGACGATGGGCACCGGGTGCAGTCCGGTCGAGAAGCCGTGGCGCACCAGCGCCAGCGCGTCGCGGACTCGCCCAGCGAGTGCGGCGTCCGCGATCTTGAACCCGGTCGTCTCGACGCGGCCGCCGAAGTACTTGTCGACGTGCTCGTCGGTGATGGTGTCACTCGTGACGGTCAGCAGCTGGCGAGCAGCGCCGATGAGCTCAGCGAGGTCGGTGTTGAATGCGGCAACAAGCAGCGAGGCAGCCTGCGGCTCGATGCGTCGGCCAGCGTTGCGCACCTCGGCGACGACGACGTCCACGAGCTCGCTCGGCTTGGGCTTCTGGCAGTCGATCTCGACGGCGACATCCTTCGCGCCCCGCACGGCATCCAGGAGCTTCTTCCCGCGCACTCCCCCGCCGTGCCGGAGCACGAGCGTCGCGCCTTCGACGGGCATCTTCGTGTAGGCGACCACGTCGGCGATGAGTGCGTCCGTGCACTGCTGCACGCCTCGGATGATGACCAGGCGCGGTTCGAAGAACAGCGATGGGCTGACGAGGGTCGTGAGGTGCCCGCCTGCGTAGCCGGAGGCTTCGATCTCCGTGATCTCGAGGTCAGGTGACTCTGCGCGGAGCACATCGCGGAGCCGTGTGATCGCGGTCTCGGCGAAGTAGTCCTCCGGGCCGCTCACCAGCACGATGCCAGCAGGCCGCACCTCCCGGTGGGTGAGGACGGGAATCGCCCTCTTGGGGGTGCTCGCCCGCTTCGCCTGTGCCATAGCTCAATGGTAACGACGCGCATCTGGCCGTGCGACCGAGACCCCGATCTGTCGAACCGGGCTAGGAGGATTCGACGCGTCGGTTGTGGGCGGCGAGGATCCCCCTGACCGCGCCCTGAGTGCGCGCGACGACACAGGTCGCCTGCGGGCTCGCGGGGCCGTGGCGACTCCCGCTACCGCGGGAGGGTCCGAACCTCCGTGACCTCCCTCGCCGATGACGATGGTGCCGAGCTCGTCGGTGCGCAGCGGCCGCGTGCCTGCCGCGGTGAGCATCCCGAGGGCCGCGTCCGTCGGGTGGCCGTAGCCGTTGTCTGCTCCCACCGAGACGAGTCCGATCGACGAGGAGAGCTCTTCGTAGAGCTGCGCGCTCTGGTCGCGCGAGCCGTGGTGCGCCATCTTGACGATGTCGGCCCGCGGGTGCGGGTGCTCGCGCAGCAAGCCGCGCTGCGCCTCCTCTCCCAGGTCGGCGAGGGCGGCGAGCGACAGGCAGACCGTCACGCAGGACGTCGTCGGTTCGAGCAGCGTCACGAGACTCCCCTCGTTGCCACCGCCACTCGCCGGTTCCCCGCCGCTCCCGCGCTTCGGCCACAGGACGCTCCATGCGAGGTCGCCGAGCGTCCAGGAGTCGCCACTGGCGGCGTAGTGCACCTGGGCGCCGGCCACCCGCAGCTCGTCGACGAGCGGCTCCGCTCGCGCCTCGGCAGTATCGGGGACGACAAGCGACCCGACGCCGACGCCGGACTCGAGCAACGCCGTCGCCGCCCCGGTGTGGTCCAGGTCAAAGTGCGTGAGCACGAGCAGACGCAGCTCGTCGACGCCGAGCGTCTCGAGGCAGGCCAGCAGCGCGTCGGGCTCCGCACCGGTGTCGATGAGCGCCGAGCCGCTCCACGTGGTGACGAGCAGCGCATCCCCCTGCCCGATGTCGCACGCCGCATAGCGCCATGCACTTGGGATGCTTCTGCTGAGGTGGACCGCCTGCCCGATGACCGTGCCGACATACGCCACCAGGGCGACGCAGAGCAGGAGCGCCAGCCACGCTCTCCAGCAGTGGAGCAGGACGATGAGCGCGACGACGACGGCGAGACAGAGCAGCGCCCCCGGGAGTCCGCCAGGCCACGGCAGCAGCGCCCCGGGCCAGTCACTGACCGCCATCGCCACGAGTCCGATCCACTGCGCGGGCAGCCAGGCGACCCACAGAAGCGCCTGGCCGAGCCAGGGAGCGGCCCACAAGAGCAGGCAGCCGACCAGCCCGGCGAGCGTCGCCACGGGCGCTGCTGGGGCGGCCAGCACGTTCGCGAGAATGCCGTAGAGCGGCAGTTCCGGGGTCAGGAGCAGCAGCACCGGTTGACACGCGAGCTGCGCCGAGGCGGGCACGGCGAGCATGAGCGCGACGGGCCGTGGCATGACGCGTGCGAGGCGATCGCCGATCGGGTTCGCGAGCGTCAGCAGCCCGACCGTCGCGAGCACCGAGAGCGCGAAGCCGTAGTCTCGGCTCCGCCAGGGGTCGGCGACGAGCACGACCACCGTGGCGAGGGCGACGAGCGCAAGACCTGTCGACCGACGCGGAGTGGCTTCGAGCACCAGGACGACCATGGCCATGATGCTCGCCCGGATGACGCTGCCCTCCGGGGTGACGAGCGCCACGAACACGGCGAGAACCGCTGCTGCGAGCGCGAGACGCACTCCTCGCCGCAACCCGCAGAGGCGAGCGAGGACCAGGGTCGCGGCGACCACGACCGCGCAGTTCGACCCCGAGACGGCCGTGAGGTGCGTGAGCGCGGCCGTCTTCATCCGCTCGTCCAACTCGGCCCCGACCAGGCGCGTGTCGCCGACGGACAGCCCCGGGAGCAGCTGCGCGCCGAGACCGGGGAGGGCTCGCGCCGCGTCGACGAACCGGTCTCGCGCTGCTGCGGTGACCTCGAGCAGCCCGCCAGGCGCGGCGACGACGTGCGCCGGAGCATCGAGGAAGACCAGAGCGGCGACGCTGTCGCCCGCCTCCGCGGGCCCGAGGACCCCCTCGAGCTCGACCCGTGAGCCGATGGCTGGGAGCCGCTCCCCCGCCGACGTCGGCACGCTCAGCTGGCCGAACGCGAGCAGCGAGGCGCCACTGCCTCCGCTTCTCCCATCGACCTCGAACGAATCGAGGCGCACCTCGAAGTGGGACGGCTCCTGCAACTGCGCGCCGGACCAGCGCCCACGGTCGTCGCCAGGAGCAGCGACGGCACCCTCCCCGACGAGGGTCGTGAGGGTGCCCGTCGCCTGCACCCGAAGCCCCTCCACGGCGCCCGCGCGAAGCGCCTCGGGAGACCTCACGGGATGCTGAGCGCCTGCGCTCACCGCGAGCAGCGCCATGACGGCCGCGACAACGGCGAACGTCGCGAGCGCTGGCCGCAGACGCGCCGCGGCCAGGAGCACGATCGCGAGCAGTGCCAGACCGATGCCGCACACCCAGGCGAGGGAGGGATGCGTGACGCAGATCCAGGCCATGACCCAGGCGCCGGCCGCCGCCGGCACGAGACGCGCGTCTCGACCATCGAGCCGCTCGGCCAGCGCTCCCAGATTCCCCACCTGAACGGCACGATCTTTCCGAGTCGTCACACGGTCACCAGGTCGACGAGCCCCTCGTAGGTGGCGTCCCCGATGCCGGCGACCTCCTTGAGCTCCTCCACAGCACCGAATCCGCCGTTCTGCTCACGGTGGTCGATGATGCGCGACGACATGGCCGGTCCGATCCTCGGCAGCTCTTCGAGCTCGACCGCAGACGCCGTGTTCAGGTTCACGAGGCCACCGCCGGCCGCACCCCCGGCACCGGCCGGCGCCGCTTCCCCTCCGACGGGCTCGGAGGGAGCCTCGCCGATCCGCGGAACCCGCAGCTGCTCGCCGTCGACGAGCGTTCGAGCCATGTTGAGGAGCGACGGGTCGGCGTCGTCGGCAAGACCACCCGCCGCGGCGATCCCGTCGACCACCCTGGCCGTCGACGGCACCTCGTAGACCCCGGGACTCGTGACGGCCCCGACGACGTGGACCAGCAGCGTCGACCCCTCGGAGCTCGGTACGCCGGCAGGCGGTTCCGTTGCGCTCAGCTGGAGGCTCTCGGTCGGCGACACCTCCCCGAGGGCACCGAGACTCGGTGTGGGACGCAGAGCCGCGAGCGTGATCGCCCCGGCGAGCACGACGAGGACAAGCACGACCGCAGCGCCGACCCCGATCCGCAGACGCGGTCGGGGCGGACGCTCGAAGAGGTCGGCCAGCTCGGATTCGGACACCCTCGGACGCTACGACGGCGCGCGCATCCGCTGGCCCGCGAAGTCCCCTCCTGTGGAGGGCGACTCTCGCACAGGGCAGGTGACTGCAGAGTGGGCCGCGAGCGCCCGACGCCCTTCAACCGACCACGCTGCGGAAGCCGTCGATCGCAAGTCTCGGGATGGCTTTCGCACTTCGGGATGGGTTGCAACCCATCCCGAAGTGCGAAAGCCATCCCGAAACGGGAGAAGAAGCCGATCAGAGGAAAGAAGCCACCTCGAGCGAAGCCACCTCGAGCAAAGCCACCTCGAGCAAAGCCACCTCGAGGAAAGCGCCTGCGAGGAAAGCCACCGCGAGAAGGCGGTAGACCGGTAAACGCGCAGACGCAGACGCGCCCTCGCTCGGCTGAGCGGGGGCGCGTCTGGCGCCAGGCTTTGGGCGACTGGCTGCTGCTAGCCCTTGACCGCGATGTTCACGAGCTTCGGGGCCCGCACGATGATCTTGACGATCTCGCGGCCGTCGATGGCGGCCTGCACCTTCGGCGAAGAGATGGCGAGCTGCTCGAGCGACGCCTCGTCGATCGTCGGGGGCACATCGAGGCGGTGCCGCACCTTGCCGTTGATCTGGACGACCGCCGTCACCTGGTCCTGCGTGAGCAGCGAGCGAGCCGCGGTCGGCCACTTGACGTGCGAGATGCTGCCCTCGTGGCCGAGTCGCTCCCACATGTCCTCGGCCGCGTGCGGCGCGTACATGTCCAGCACAACCGCGATGGCCTCGGCGGCCTCGCGCACGGCGGGGTCAGCCGGGCCAGCACCCGAGTCGATGGCCTTGCGCGTCGCGTTGGTGAGCTCCATGAGGCGCGCGATCACGACGTTGAACTTGAAGCCGGAGGCCAGCTGCGGGATGTCGGCGAGGAAGCGGTGCGTCTCGCGGCGCAGACCACGGTCGCCCTCGCCGAAGTCGACGCCGACGGGGCTCGTGACCTCGCCGGAGATGCGCCAGGCGCGCGCCAGGAACTTGCCGGAGCCTGCGACGGAGACATCCGCCCAGTCGACGTCGTCTTCCGGCGGGCTCGCGAAGAGCATCGTCAGGCGCACGGCGTCGACGCCGTACTGGTCGAGCTCGGCCGAGAGGCTCACGACGTTGCCCTTGGACTTCGACATCTTCTTGCCGTCCATGACGACCATGCCCTGGTTGAGCAGTGCCGAGAAGGGTTCCGTGAAGTCGACGTGCCCGAGGTCGTAGAGCACCTTCGTGATGAAGCGCGCGTAGAGGAGGTGCAGGATGGCGTGCTCGACGCCGCCCACATACTGGTCGACGGGCGCCCAGCTCGCGGCCGTCTTCTCGTCGAACGCGGCGAGCTCGTTGTTCGGCGAGAGGAAGCGGAGGAAGTACCAGGAGCTGTCGACGAACGTGTCCATCGTGTCGGTGTCGCGCAGCATCGGCTCGCCCGTCTCCGGGTCGACCGTGTTCACCCAGTCGGTCGCGCCGCCGAGGGGCGAGGCTCCCTTCGGGCGCAGGTCGAGCCCTTCGGCCTCGGGGAGGCGCACGGGCAGCTGGTCCAGCGGCACGGGAACCTCCTTGCCGTCCTCGCCGTGGAGGATCGGGATGGGCGTTCCCCAGTAGCGCTGGCGGGAGATGAGCCAGTCGCGGAGTCGGTAGTTCTTCGCGGCCCGGCCCGTGCCACGCTCGTCGAGGAGCTCGATGGCAGCCTGGATGCCCGAGCGCTTCGAGAGCCCGTCCAGCGGTCCCGAGTTGGTGAGGCGTCCGTCGCCGGACAGCGCCTCCCCGGTCTTGGCGGGGTGGAGGTCTTCGAACTCCGGCATCGACCCGTCTTCGGGGATGATCGGGATGACACCCGTGACGGCCTGCGTGACGTCGACGACCACCTTGACGGGCAGGTCGAACGCGCGTGCGAAGTCGAGGTCGCGCTGGTCGTGTGCGGGCACCGCCATGATCGCGCCCGTGCCGTAGTCGGCGAGCACGTAGTCGGCGGCCCAGATGGGCAGGCGCTCGCCGCTCAGGGGGTTGATGGCGAAGCGACCGAGGTCGACGCCGGTCTTGGGGCGGTCGCTCGACTGGCGGTCGATGGAGTCGAGCGCGCGGGTGTCGGCGAGGTACTTCGCGAAGCGCTCGCGAACCTCGTCGTCTGCGCCTTCGGCGAGCTCGGACGCGAGGTCGGAATCGGGGGCCACGACCATGAACGTCGCGCCGTAGAGCGTGTCGGGGCGCGTCGTGAACACGGTGACGGGCTCATCCCGCCCCTCGACGACGAAGTCGACGTCAGCGCCGAGCGAGCGCCCGATCCAGTTGCGCTGCATCGTGATGACCTTCTGCGGCCAGTGCCCCTCGAGCTGGTTGAGGTCGTCGATGAGCCGGTCTGCATAGTCGGTGATCTTGAAGTACCACTGGTTGAGCTTCTTCTTCACGACGATCGCGTCGCAGCGCTCGCAGTGCCCGTCGATGACCTGCTCGTTGGCGAGCACCGTCTGGTCGTTGGGGCACCAGTTCACGTCGGAGTACTTGCGGTACGCGAGACCTCGCTCGTACATCTGCAGGAACAGCCACTGGTTCCAGCGGTAGTACTCGGGGTCAGAGGTGTGGATGACGCGGTCCCAGTCGAAGGACGCCGCGTAGCGCTTCATCGACGCGCGCTGCTGCGCGATGTTCTCGTACGTCCAGTCCTTGGGGTCGCCACCGTTCTTGATGGCGGCGTTCTCGGCCGGCAGCCCGAAGGAGTCCCAGCCGATGGGGTGCAGGACGTTGAAGCCCTGGTGGCGCCAGTAGCGAGCGACCGCATCGCCGAGTGCGTACTGCTCGGCGTGACCCATGTGCAGGTCGCCCGACGGGTACGGGAACATGTCGAGGACGTACTTGCGCGGGCGATCGTCACCCTGGAGGTTCGTCGCGAAGGGCTGCAGCTTGTCCCACTCAGCCGACCACTTCGCCTCGAGAGCCTTGAAGTCGTATTCCTGGGGCTCAGCGCCTGTCGCTTCGGTCACAGATTTCTTCTTTCGCGTTGCCGGTTGCTGCACGGAGGGTGGTTCTCGTCGCGGTCGTCTGGCGTCGTCGCGAAGCGCGGGGCTCCTCGCGTCGGACACCAACGACCAAGACTACTCGCCGACGAGCCGAAGCGCGCGTGTGACGAGGGCGGGGTCGAGCGGGGTGTGCGAGATGATCACGACGGAGCGCTGGTCACCGGATGCAGCAAGCAGCTCGGCGACGAGCCTGTCGGCGAGACCCGGGTCGACGTTGGCCGTCGGCTCGTCGAGGATGAGCACCGGGAAGTCGGCCAGGAGGCCGCGGGCGAGCGCGATGCGCTGCGCCTGACCGCCGGAGACGAGCGCGCCGTGCTCGCCGACGCGCGCCTCCAGCCCACCCCGCTCGTCGAGCCATTCGCCGAGGCCGACTCGTTCGAGGACGGCGCTGAGCTCCTCGTCGTCGGCCTCCGGCTTGGCGAAGAGCAGGTTCTGCCTGATGCTCTCGTCGAAGATGTGGGGCCGTTGCTCGATGAGGCCGACGACGGACCGCACCTGCGCGGGCGCGTACGCCTTCGCCTCCACGCCGTTGACTCGGTACGAGCCCTCGTAGTCGAGGAACCGCACGAGCACGTTGGCGAGCGTCGTCTTGCCTGCGCCGGACTCGCCCTCGACCAGCAGCCGATCGCCGGGAGCCAGCTCGAGCGAGACGGAGCTGATCGCGGGCTCGGGCGCACCTGGCCACGCTGCCGAGACGTCTTCCAGGGTCAGCGTCACCGGCAGGCTCGGGTCGGCGCGAGGGGCGGGCAGCGGCTGAGCATCCGGGAGCTCCCTCGGCGCTGACGCCGGTGCCACATCGGCGACTCTGGCGGTGCTGGCCCTGACCTGGCGCCAGGCGGCGACCGCCTGCGGCACCTGCGCGAAGATCTCGAAAAGCGCCATCGGCACGAGCGCGATGAGGGTCAGCATCGGCGCGAGCAGCGTGCCGTCGACGGTGGGGTCGATGCCGACGGCAAGCGCACCCGCCGTCGCGAGTCCGGAGAAGAGCATGACGAGTCCGGCGACGGCGCCGCTCCCCCGTGCCCGGGAGACGAGCGCGTCGCGGAGTCTCGCGTCCGCGGCATCCACCTCGGCGAGCTTCGCGTCGAGCGCCCCGTAAGCCTCGAGCGTCTCGAAATTGGAGACGGTCTCGTAGATGCGGTCGTTGAGGGCCGCCCGGAGCGGCGCGGCTTCGCGGTCGGCGCGCCCCGAGATCGCGAGGTTGGTGGTGGTCGCGACGATCCCCGCGAGCACGAGGCAGATCGCGAGCACGAGTGCTGCCGGGGCGCTCACGAGCCAGATGCCGATGACGGCGAGCGTCGACGTGAGGCCCGCGATGATGAGCGGCTGCGCGACGCGCAGGGGCAGGAACTGCAGCTCGTCGACGTCGCTCACGAGTCGTGTCAGCAGGTCTCCACGGCGGTGTGTGGCGAGGCCAGCGGGAGCCAGCGGGATGAGACGTTCGAGCACGCCGACGCGCAGCTCGGCGAGCTGCCGGAAGGACGCGTCGTGGCCGAGCAGCCGCTCGACGTAGCGGAAGGCCGCTCGCCCGATGGCGAAGGCACGCACGCCGACGATGGCGATGCCCAGGAGCAGGATGTGGATGATCTCCGACGCCCGGGTCAGCAGGTAGGCACTCGTCGCGAGGAGCGCCACGGCGCAGATCGCGCTGAGCAGGCCGATGGCGATCGAAGGCCACAGGCGCCGAGCGGAGGGCATCGCAAGACGGAGGATCCGCCGCTCGTCGTCGGAGACGCGTTGCCGGTTCCCGGTCATGCGTTCGCCACCGTCTCGAGTCGTTCGATGGTGTGCACCGAGTCGGCGGAGGCGACGAGCGCGCGCCGGTGGCTGACGACGAGCACGGCCCGTCCTTCCTGTGCCAGGCTCCGGAAGGCGGCAGCGATGCGCTGCTCCGTGTCGGCGTCGAGCGCCGAGCTCGGCTCGTCGAAGAGCACGACGGGGCAGTCGAGTCGGCGGGCGCGCAGGAGCGTCCGCGCGAGCGCGACGCGCTGGGACTGCCCACCGGACAGACCCGCGCCCGCGACCCCGAGCATCCGGTCGCCGTCGAGGAACTCGAGGCCGGCATCGGCGAGGGCCGCACGGACCTCGTCTGGCCCTGCATCCGGCTGGCCGAGCGCCACGTTCTCGGCGACGGTCCCCTCGATCAGCGAGGCCGACTGGCCCATCCAGGCGATCGCGGCCCTGCGGCGATCGCCCGTGAGCTGCTCGCCGTCGATGGTCACGACACCCGAGGCGCCCACGGTGCCGCGCGCGACGCCGAGCAGCGTCGACTTGCCGGCGCCTGAGGGGCCGACGATGGCCGTCACCTCGCCCGGAGTCACGACGAGGCTGTAGTCGCGGAGGACCGTGCGTCCCTCGTAGCCGACGGTGATGCCGGTGAAGGCGAGGCCTCGGTGCTGGAGGCCTGCGCTGATCGGGCCATCTGCACCTGCTGCAGCAGCAGCGCGCGCATCGCTCGGCGTAGCCGCCCTCTCGGCTTCCTCGATGATCGAAAACACGTCGTCGGAGGCGGCGACGCCGTCCGCGGCCGCATGGAACTGAGCTCCGACCTGGCGCAGCGGCAGGTACACCTCGGGAGCGAGCAGCAGCACGAAGAGCCCGACCTCGAGCGTCATGTCGCGGTTGATGAGCTGGATGCCAATCGTGACGGCGATGAGGGCGACGGACAGGCTCGCCAGCAGCTCGAGCGCGAAGCCGGACATGAAGGAGAGCCGGAGGACCTTCATGGTCGCGACCCGATAGCCGTCGGTGACCTCGCGGATGCGCGCCGGCTGGCGTTCCGCACGGCCGAAGATCTTGAGCGTCGACAGCCCTTCCACGACCTCGAGGAACCCGGTCGCGAGCGTCGACAGCGCAGTCCACTGCCGCTTCTGGACCTTCTCGGTCGCCCAGCCGATGAGGATCATGAAGACGGGGATGAGGGGCAGCGTGATGATGACCGTGATGGCGGATGGGAGGTCCCAGAGCGCCATCACGACGATCAGCACGGGGGCGGCGATCGCCGTCAGGATGAGCTGCGGGAGGTACTTGGCGAAGTACGTGTCGAGGGCGCCGAGGCCTGGGCCGGCAAGCGTCGTGAGCCGGGAGCTGGAGGTGCCCGTGAGCCAGGCAGGGCCGAGCTTCGCGATGGACGCGAGCAGCTTGGAGCGCAGCTCGCTCTTCACCTTCGCGGCCGCGCGCGCCGAGATGGCCTCCATACCCCAGGTCGCCGCGCTTCTGACGGCGATCACGACGAGCAGGGCGCCGAACCACGGCAGCAGCTCCACGACGCGCTCGCCAGCGATCGCGGACACGATGAGGTGCGTGACGAGCCAGGCGAAGCCGATGATGGAGGCGGTCTGGACTGCGCCGAGCGCCGCGCCGAGCACGAAGAAGCTTCGTGCCGACGCGGCGTGGCTCAGGAGGCGGGGGTCGAGGGGTTTCACGGGTCAGGCGGCGACGACCGCTGGCTCCTCGTGTGCGTCTCCCGTGATCGTCTTCCTGCTGATGCGCTTGCGGAAGACCCAGAAGGTCCAAGCCTGGTAGCCGAGGACGAACGGGACGATGATGAGCGCCGCCCAGCTCATGATGCCGAGCGTGTAGTCGCTGGACGAGCCGTTGGTGATCGTCAGCGGGTTGGAGGGGTCGAGCGTGTTGGGCAGCAGGTTCGGGAAGAGCGAGGCGAAGAGCGTCAGCACCGCTGCGGCCACGGTCAGCGCGCCGAGCGCGAAGGCGATGCCGTCACGCCCCAGCAGCGTGCTGATGTAGGAGCCGACGAACGCGAGGACGGCGACGAGCGCGAGGGCAAGACCTGCGACCGAGAAGTGCGCGACGACGGTCCAGCCGAGGAAGGCGATCGCGAGCACCGCGACGACGACGCCGACCTTCAGCGCGAGGGATCGTGCACGGTCGCGGATGTCACCTTCCGTCTTCCGAGTGATGAACACCAGCCCATGGTAGAAGAACAGCGTGAGCGTCGTGAGCCCGCCAAGCAGGGCGTACGGGTTCAGCAGGTCGAAGAACGAGCCGATGTAGTTGAAGTTCTCGTCGAGAGCGAGGCCCTGCGTGATGTTCGCGAACGCGACACCCCAGAGGAGGGCCGGGACGGCCGAGCCGACGAAGATCATCCAGTCGAACCACCTCGTCCATTCCACGCCCTTGCCCTGGTGGCGGTACTCGAACGAGACGCCGCGCACGATGAGCGCGAGCAGGATGAGCAGCAGCGGCAGGTAGAAGCCGGAGAAGATCGTCGCGTACCACTCCGGGAAGGACGCGAAGAGTGCCGCTCCGGCCACGATGACCCAGGTCTCGTTGAGGTCCCAGATGGGGCCGATCGTGTTGATGAGCACGCGTCGGTCGGTGTCGTCCTTGCCGATGAACGGGAGGGCGATGCCGACGCCGAAGTCGAAGCCGTCGAGCACGAAGTAGCCGACGAAGAAGAAAGCGACGATCCAGAACCAGAGGACTTGCAGATCCATCAGTAGACGCTCGCTTTCACCTTGACGGCGGCAACGTCATCGACGGTGCCATCTGCGTTGGAATCGAAACTCGGCGGGTCTTCCTGCGCGGCCTTCAGCAGCAGCTTGACCTCGACGACGGCGAGGATCGCGTAGACGAGCGTGAAGGCGACGAGCGAGATGAGCACGCTGAGTCCGCTCACGTTGGGCGAGACGCCCGCCTCCGTCTTGAGGAGGCCGAAGACCAGCCACGGCTGGCGGCCCATCTCGGTGAAGATCCAGCCGACCGTGATGCCGAGCGTCGGGAACAGCACCGTGAGGATCGCGAGGTTCCACATCCACTTCTTCGGCGGGTTCTTCGCCTTCTTGCGCGTGACCCAGAGACCGGCGACGGCGACCGCGATGGAGGCCATGCCGAAGCCCATCATCCAGCGGAACGCCCAGTAGGTGACCCAGATGACCGGGGCGTAGTCGCCAGGGCCGTAGAGCGCCGTGTACTGGGCCTGCAGGTCGTTGATGCCCTCGACGGTGCCGTCGAAGGTGTGCGTCGACAGGAAGGAGAGGAGGTAGGGGATGCGGATGGAGAACAGCTCGGACGAGCCGTCCGGGGTGCCCCACGTGAAGATCGAGAAGGAGGCGTCTGCGCCGGTCGCGGTCGTGTAGAGCGCCTCGGCCGCGGCCATCTTCATGGGCTGGGCCTCGACCATGGCGAGGCCCAGCTGGTCGCCGCTGAGCATCGTGCCGACGCCGCCGACGAGCATGAACCAGAGGCCGAACTTCAGCGCTGGCTGCATGACGTCGTGGTTCTGGTCGCGCTTCAGGTGCCAGGCGGCGGTCGCGATGATGATCGCCGCGCCCACCATGAGGGAGGCGAAGATCGTGTGCGGCAGCGCCGCCATCGCGACGGGGTTGGTGAGCACCGCGCCGAAGTCGACGAGCTCAGCTCGCCCGTTGGCCTCGTTCATCTCGTAGCCGACCGGGTTCTGCATGAACGCGTTGGCGGCGAGGATGAAGTAGGCGGAGGTCCACGTGCCGATCATCGTGAGCCAGATGGTCGCGAGGTGCAGCTTCGGCGGCAGCTTGTCCCAGCCGAAGATCCACAGGCCGATGAACGTGGCCTCGAGGAAGAAGGCGACGAGCCCCTCGAACGCGAGCGGCGCACCGAAGACGTCGCCGACGAAGCGCGAGTAGTCGGACCAGTTCATGCCGAACTGGAACTCCTGCACGATGCCGGTCACGACGCCCATGGCGAAGTTGATCAGGAACATCTTGCCGAAGAGCTTCGTGAGGCGAAGGTAGGTGACCTTGCCCGTGCGGACCCAGGCCGTCTGCCAGATGGCGATGGCGAGGACCAGCCCAAGAGTGACGGGCACGAAGAGGAAGTGGTAGATGGTCGTGACACCGAACTGCCACCGCGCGAGTATGAGTGGATCCAGCAGGGCGTCCACAGTGCCTCCTGATGCGTCTGAGGTTGGGCGTGATGCCCCGGGATCGCAGCGCGACTCCTGGCCCAATGCTACGCCGCCCCGACTACTACATCGTGTCGAATAGGACACCCTAAGTTCTGCTATTTTCGCCTTCGGATCAGGTACTTCTACATATTGTAGTGGATGTAACGAAATGATAACGGAGGGGAATCTCCAGGGATGCCAAAGTTCGGGCCCTAGAGTCTGCGACATGGATGCGGGGAGCAGAGCATGAACGAGCTGATCGAGACCGCCCTCCAGTACATCGAGTCCGTGCCTCCGGTGTGGCGGATCGTGCTGGTCGGCGTCGCGATCCTGCTCGAGACGAGCGTGCTCATCGGCCTCATCGTGCCCGGCGAGACGGTCCTGCTCGCCCTGAGCACCGGCATCGACGCACCGCTCCCCTGGGTCCTGACGATCGCAGCCTCCATCGTGGGCGCGCTGCTCGGCGAATCCTTCGGGTTCTGGCTCGGTCGCACGTTCGGCCCGAGGATCCGAGCGTCACGCGTCGGCCGGTGGCTCGGCGACGAACGATGGCAGCGTGCGGAACTCCTCATCCAGCGTCGCGGCGGCCCCGCAGTCCTCATCTCCCGCTTCCTGCCCGTGCTCCACTCACTCGTGCCGCTGACGGCAGGGATGGGCGGCATGCGCTACCGCCGCTTCCTCGCCTGGACCATCCCCGCCTGCGTCATCTGGTCGACGGCCTACGTGAGCGCCGCAGCCGGAGCCTCCGCGAGCTTCCGCGAGCTCTCGTCGTCACTGCATTGGGCTGGCTACCTCTTCGTCGGCGTCATCGTCGTGTTCCTCCTGATCATGTGGCTGGTCAAGCGCGCCGTCGGCAAGGTCATGAACCGCGATCTCGACGAAGCGAACGCGCAGGCTGCCGATGCATCAGCCGCCTCCGACGCCCCGACGGGCCACGACGGCTCAGACGCCGAGACCGCGGGCGTGCGAGGATGAGCGGGTGACGCCGACCTCCGACGCCCAGTCCCCGCTCGAGCGCTGGCTTCTGAGCCTCAAGCCCGTCAGGGCCGTGATCGACAACGCCTTCCGCATCGAGGACCGAGTGCGCCTCGTGCGCGTGAAGCTCGTCCGCAAGCGCGGCTACCTCACGGTCCTCGAGCCCTATACCGGGTACGGGACAACGTCCTGGGTTCGCGCCCTCGCGCGGGTCCACATGGCGCCTCCAGGCAACCGGCGCCGATTCAGCCTCTCCAGGCTGCTCAGGCGCAAGCGCCGCGAATCGGTCGTCCGCGGATGGCGGAGCTTCGCGCGCGTCTCCGCAGGCAACGTCCCCGCGACCGTCATCATCGACGGCGTTCGACACTCGGTCAAAGCCGACCGCGGCGGCATCGTGGACATCAACCTGCCCGCGAACCTCAAGCCCGGGTGGAACACCATCACGTTCGAGAGCTTCGACCGCCAGACGAGCACCGCGCCTGTCTTCATCGTCGCCGACGAGCAGCGCGTCGGGCTGCTCTCCGACATCGACGACACCGTCATGGTGACGGCGCTGCCTCGTCCGATGCTCGCAGCCTGGAACACCTTCGTCCTCGACGTGCACGCGCGCACACCGACCCCGGGCATGAGCGTGCTCTCCGAGCGCATCCTGACCTCATTCGGGCGCAGCGAGACCCCCGTCGTCTACCTGTCGACGGGCCCCTGGAACGTCGCCCCGACGCTCGCGCGCTTCCTCGGGCGAAACCTCTACCCCGCCGGTCCGCTCCTGCTCACCGACTGGGGGCCAACCCCGGATCGCATCTTCCGCTCCGGGCTCGAGCACAAGGTCTCCAACCTCGACCGCCTCGCGCGGGAGTTCCCGGACATCAAGTGGATCCTCGTCGGCGACGACGGACAGCATGACGAGCAGATCTACGGCGAGTTCACGAGCCGCCACCCAGATCGCGTGCTCGCGATCGCCATCCGTCAGCTGTCCACCAGCGAGGCAGTGCTGGCGGGTGGACGCGCGGCCAGTGCGCACTGGCGCAAGAACGCGCCCATTCCGTGGGTCTACGCTCCGGACGGCGCGGGACTCGCCAAGCAGCTGACCGAAGCTGGCATCCTGCCCGACCTCACGCAGGCACCGGCACAGGCACCCGACGCGACCCGCTAGGCGGGCTCCTCCCGCGGGGATTGCGCCCTACCCAGGGCGAGCGTGAAGTTCAGGGAGTCCATCTCCGAGTACGGGCGGTACATGCCGTTGAAGACCCTCGAGCCCTCCGGAGTGAGGATCACCCGCACCCCGAGCCACTCGGCGACGTCGTCGCGCACGAGCGGAGTCCCGATCTCGCAGCTGGCGAAGTCGATGAGCTCGCCGCCCTCACCCTGCACGACGAGCCTCGCGTCCTCACCCTCGAAGACGAGCTGCGGGTTCCGGAAGCTGACGTCGAGCATGCCGCCGTGCCCGGTGAGGCGAACGGCTCCGGTGAAGGAGGCGCTGCCCATGGGGGCGTCGCCGGCCAGCCACGCCGAGTCGGTGGCTCCGCGCGGGTAGGCGAACTCCTCGTCGTCGACGAACGCGCCACCCTCGAGCAGCACCTTGCCGCCGGAGCGACGCACGTACTCGACGAAGGACGACTTGATCGGCCATCGCAGTTCCCCGCGCCAGAGCTCCATGCCCCCACGCTAGCCCGCCTCGAATTCGAAGCGCCAGCGTCAATCTGCTCTCGTTACTTCGAGAGCAGCAGCGAGACGACGAAGATGACCGGAACAGACAGGAACGTCGACGCCAGGATCGCTTCGCGCGCGACCCTCATTCCCACCCCGTAGTTGCTGGCGTAGGTGAAGACGTTCTGCGCGGAGGGCAGGGCCGCGGTGACGACCACGATGAGCAGAGCCGCCCCATCGAGGCCGAAGAGCCACGCCCCGATGAGCCAGGCGAGCGCCGGATGCACGAATACCTTGAGCACGGTGGCCACGATCGCAGGAGCCCGCTCTGGCTCCCGGAAGGGGATCGCGTTGCCCCACAGGGACATGCCGAACGCGAGCAGCATGGCAGGAACGCTCATGCCCCCCAGCAGCTCGAGCGGATCGAGCAGGAAGGGCGGGATGGTGATGCCGGATGCGCTCACGACGATGCCGGCGAGCGCACCGATGACGATGGGGTTCCGGAACGGACGCAGCACGATCTGCCACCAGCGGAGCCTCGGCGCGTCCTCGGCCCGCGAGGCGATATCGAGCAGGGTCATGAAGATGGGACCCATGATGAGCTGCTGTCCGAGCATCACCGGAGCGACCAGCGTCGCATCACCGAGGACATACACGGCGATGGGGATGCCGAGGTTGCCGGCATTGACGTAGCTTGCCGCCATCGCACCTGAGGTCGTCGTGCCGAGCCCCCACTTGCGCAGCGCGCCGATGGCGCCGTACACGAGTGCCACGGCAGTCATCGCGATCGCGGTCACGACGAACTGGCTCGAGTAGAGGACCTCGAGGTGCGCGTCTGCCATGAGCGTGAAGAGCAGCGCCGGCGTCGCCACGTTGAACGCGAGCTTCGAGAGGCCGGTCTGCCCGGTCTGCCCGAGCACGCCACTGCGTGCCAGGAACACGCCCACCGTGACGATGACGGCGATGACCGCGAATCCCTGAAGAACATTCATAGCTGTCGAAATCGTATCCTGCCCGCACCAGCCACCAGTCCGCTCTGAGGTGCCGTCATTCGCTCCCGAGCGTCCGAGTGGCATTCCGGCGGGCCGCGGGATCGGCAACCGAAATCCCTTCGGCTGTGCGTGACCTCGTCGTGTCGTCACCTAGTGTTCGGGGAATTCGGCACCGACTTCGGCCTTCTGGACGAACCTGGATTCAAATCACCGGATAATCATCTAGCATGTATTCGCTCTGCATTAAACGAAGGGGATCCACATGGCTCGGAAAGTCATCTATCAGCTCGTCGACGACATCGACTCGAGTTCACTCGCCGAAGGCGAAGGCGAGACCGTCCAATTCGCCCTCGACGGAACCGACTACGAAATCGATCTCTCGGACGCGAACGCCAAGAAGCTGCGCGACGCGCTCGCTGACTACGTGTCGGCGGCCCGCACGGTAGCGAAGACCCGCAAGAACAAGTCGACGGGTTCCAGCTCCAGCCGTCCGAAGCGCGACCTCGCGGCAATTCGTGCCTGGGCTCGCGCTGAAGGACACAAGATCTCCGACCGAGGCCGCATTCCCGGCTCGATCATCGAGGACTTCGAAGCGGCGAACTCCTAAGCTGCGGGACTGAGCGGCCGCAGGGGCAACCCGGAACGGACCGCACGCAGAGAAGAGGGCCAGACGGCGAATGCCGTCCGGCCCTCCTTTCGTCACTCACCCGCCGCATTCACGACTTCTTCCCCATGAAGACGCTCGGGAAACGCGGCAGCGAGACGCCCTACTTGGCGACGATGGTCGGCGTCTCGAGGTGCGCGAGGACCCCGTGGCTCACGGAACCCAGCAGGAGACGAGCGAAGGTGCCGCGTCCACGACTGCCGACGACCACGAGCGACGCCGAATGGGCGGCATCTATGATCGCCATGTCCGGGATGCCCTCCACGACCACCGGCGTGATCTCGAGATCCGGGTAGCGCCCCCGTAGCCCGGCGAGGGCCAGTGAGAGCGTCTCCTCCGCCGAGAGGCGGAGCTCATCGAAGAAGTCGCCGGTCACGATGACGCCGCCGCCGTAGACGTTCGGGGCGTGCCAGGCGTGCACCGGAATGAGGGGCTCTCCGCTCAGGCTCGCCTCCTCAGCCGCCACGGCAAGAGCGTGCTCCGAGAGGTCGGAGCCGTCGACCCCGACCACCACCCCGCGCCGGCCCGAGAGATCGACGTCGGGGATCACGGCGACCGGAGATTCGCTGGCTGCGGCCACGCGCACGCTGTGCGTGCCACTCGCCCGCCCTGAGGACTCCCCCCGGTTGCTGCCGACCACAAGGAGGCTGGACGTCTTGGACAGCTCCGTGAGGGTCTCGATGATGGCTCCGGTCATGACGGCCGTCTCGACCTCGAGCGCCGCGTCCACGGCAAGCGCCGCCTCCGCGGCCTCCTGGAGGATGCGAGCCGCAGCGCTCTCCGCTTCGATGAGGAGGTCTGGGTTTCCGGCCCCCGCGATCCTCGGATCGACGATGTGCACGAGCTTCAGACGTTTCCGACCGCGAGAGGCTCGCGCGGCCGCCCATCGCGTGGCGACGATTCCAGGCTGGTTTCCGGCGACTCCGACGGTGATGTTCTCGCTCATACCCGAATGCTAACGCCGTCGGCCAGTGGAATCACTGCGTAGAGGTGTACTCCCGCTTGAGATCCGTGAATCCCGCCAGTCGGAATGGACCGGGCGTCTCGTTGGGGAGCGCGAACTCGCCAAGTCCACTCGGGTCGCGTCGCTCATGCCACACGAGGTATTCCGCGGCGTCGATGGGGACTCGCGCCTCGAGAACCGCCCGATTCTCCTCGGCACGCAAATGCTGTCGATATCCGGGCTGCACCGTCCCCGCGAAGAACTCCGCGACACTTCCGGAGCCATAGCTGAGGAACCCGATCTTCGCTGCCTCGAGGTCCTCATCGCTGTCCAAGAGGCTGAGGAGCGCCAGATAGATCGATGCGGTGTAGGTATTTCCTATGATTCTGTTGTATTTCAGCGTCGATGCGATCTGCGCGTCGAGCACCCCGGCGTCGAGATCGCCACCCGCGGTCTTGATGAGGTGACGGTGCGCTTTCGACGCCATCTTGGTGAACGGCTGGTGATAGCAGAAGCGGCTAAATTCGCTGATCGGGAATCCACCCTGGGCCGCGTAATCGCTCCAGGCGTTCTCGACGGCCTGCAGGTAGGCGCGAATGGAGTATTTTCCATCGACGAGCGCGGTGACTCGCCCGTTCGGCCGCCAGAAGTCCATGATGTCGCTCGTGAAGACTCCGGAGCCTGGCTCGATGACCACCAGGTCCGGGTCCGCAGCGACGAGCATCGCGACAGCCCCCGCGCCCTGCGTGGGCTCCCCGCTCGAGCCGAGCTCGTAGCGCGCGACGTCGCTGGCGATGACGAGCACCCGCTGACGGGGATCACGGGCGACCAGGGCGGTGGCGAACTGCAGCGCGGCGGTCGCCGAATAGCAGGCCTGCTTGAGCTCGACGACGCGGCAGGTCGCCGGAAGGTCCAGCAGCTGGTGCACGTACACACCGGCGGCCTTCGACTGGTCGATGCCGGTCTCCGTCGCGAAGAGCACCGTCCTGATGCCCTCGACGCCGTGCCGGTCGATGATCTGCTTGGCCGCGGCCGCACCCATCGTGACGACGTCCTCGTCGGCCGCGGTGATGCTCATCCGCTCCTGGCCGATGCCGATCGTGTACTTCTCGAGTTCGGTCCCGAGCCGCTCGGCGATGACCGAGAGGTCGAGCACGCGTGACCCCGTCGCGAACGCGAGGTCGTGGATGCCGATTGGTGTAGTCATAGTCTTCGATCGTCTCCGAGCGTCGCTCAGTTCGCGGCGCGTTCCAGCTTGATGTGCGAGGCCATGAGCTCGCCTTGGTTCGTCTGGGCGGCCATGAGGGAGAGCTCGCCGCAGAGAACGGTTGCCGCACACAGTACGGCCAGTCTCCGAGCGTTCGCTCCGGGCTCTCGCTCTTCCTTGCAGCCGAGTCGGGCGAGGTTCGCCTCGATGAAGTCGAGACCCTTGCCGTTTCCGACGCTGCCGACGATCAGATTGGGCAGCGTGCAGGAGAAGTACAGGTCGCCGTCGCGCACCTCCGCATGGGTGATGCCCTGCGAGCCCTCGACGATGTTCGCCGCATCCTGGCCGGTCGCGAGGAAGAATCCGAGGAGCATGTTCGCGTAGTGCGCGTTGCCCGTCCGGAGACCGCCGGCGAGCATCGTGCCGATGAGGTTCTTGCGGACGTTGAGCTGGGCGATCTTCTCAGGGGT
This sequence comes from Pseudoclavibacter sp. VKM Ac-2888, assembly GCF_015351285.1. Taxonomy (NCBI): domain Bacteria; kingdom Bacillati; phylum Actinomycetota; class Actinomycetes; order Micrococcales; family Microbacteriaceae; genus Pseudoclavibacter; species Pseudoclavibacter sp. VKM Ac-2888. The sequence continues at coordinate 354,175 of NZ_JADKSM010000002.1, read as the reverse complement.
CGATCGCAGCCACCGCTCGACGGTGCGGCGCGGGAGCACCAGCTCGGTGACGACGTTCTTGCCCCGGCCCAGGATGCCGTTGACGGCAGTCGCCTTCTTGTCTGAGCAGAAGTTGCCAGAGATGGACTCGTAGCGAAGCTCGGGCCAGCGACGCAGGATGAAGTCCATGAGTCGCTCAGAGGCGAGCGTCACCATGTTGTGGCCGGAAGCATCCCCGGTCGTGAGCTCGAAGCGCAGGAAGAGCAGGTTGCCGGCGATCTGCGCGTGCAGGTCGATGAGGCGCGCGAATCGGCTGCTGGTCGCGACCACCTCCTGCAGCAGGTGCATGTGCGCCTCGATCTCGCGGAGCGCCTTGAGCGCGACGCCGGCGTCGTCTGCCTCGAAGAGCACCGAGCGGCTCATGCGCTCATCGATGAGCGTCGCCTTGATGCCGTCGGGCACCAGCATCGACATCTTGGCACCACGGCCGACCGACGGCCACAGGGGCTGCTCGTAGGTCGCGAGCGGCACGAGCTGCTCACCCTCCATGACGTTGCCGGTCACGCGAACCGGACCGACCCACTTGAGCGGAACTGGTGCGTGGTCGAGGAGCTCGGTGCTCATCGCTGTCCTTTCGATGGGAGAATGCCCCGCCCGCGTGCACGCGAGACGGTGGCCGGGTCGATGCCGCGGGAGGTGCAGAAGTCGAGGAGGGCGCCGTGGAGGACCAGCTCCTGCTGGCTGAGCGCGCCAGGGGTGACGGCGCCGAGCATCGTCTGGAGCGATGTGAGCTGTTCCTGCCAGGAGCGGATGTGCTCGATGAGCGTCTCGACCCCGTGCTCGACGAGCACCTCGAGGAAGTGCCCGGAGACCCCAACCGCCCGCGCGCCCAGCGCGAGAGCGCGGAGCACGTCGAGGGGCGTGCGCACTCCCCCCGACGCCAGGAGGACCGGCAGAGCGGCAGTGCTCGAGTCAGCCTCGATGAGCGCCTCCGGCGTCGACTGGCCCCAGCCCACGAGGGACGCGTAGTCGCCGAGGCGGCGCCGGGAGTTCTCGATCCTGGCGAAGTCAGTGCCGCCGCGCCCGCTCACATCGGCGTACTGCACGCCGAGCTGGGCCAGCCGCTCCAGGGTGCTCGCGCTGAGTCCGAAGCCGACCTCCTTCACGATGACCGGCACGCTCACACGCTGCACGATCGACTCGATCGCGGCGGGCCACGCGGCGAAGTCCCGGTCGCCTTCCGGCATGACCGTCTCCTGCACCGAGTTGATGTGGATCTGCAGCGCGTTCGCCTCGAGCAGGTCGACGGCGCGCTGAGCGTCATCCGGCGACACGGTCGCGTTGACGTTCGCCATGACGAAGCCGGTGGGGTTCTCGTCACGGATGACGCGGAAGCTGGCGGCCGTCGATGCGTCCTTGAGGTAGGCGGAGAGCGAGCCAGCGGCCATCGCGATCCCGGTCTCGCGAGCTGCGCGCGCCAGGTCGCCGTTGATGATGCCCGTGCGCTCGCTGCCGCCCGTCATCCCGTTGAGGTAGAACGGCACCGGCCAGCTCGCGCCAGCCACCTGCACGGCCGTCGAGACGGTCGCCCGGTCGACCCCGCCGAGCGCGTGATGGATGAAGCGGACATCGTCGAAGTCGTTCCGGACGATGCCGGGACGCTGCGCGAGTGCCAGGTCGACGTGCTCGTCCTTGCGGTTAGCCATGTTCTCGAACTCCAACTCGACGGTGCGGTACGACGTGCAGATCCAGGACCTCGATGCCGGCGGCGCGCCACGCGGCATCGAGCTCCTCGTTGTGGGCGGGTGCCAGGGCAATGCCGCAGTCTCCGCCACCGGCCCCGGAGGTCTTCGCGGGGATCCCGACCGAGCGTGCTGCCGCGATGAGCGCCGAGAGCGCCTCGGTGCGGATGCCGATGCCGCTCAGCTCGTCCAGCGCCTCGAGGTTGGCCTCGGCGTCGCGGATGGCCGCGAGGGCCAGCTCGCTGCGCTCGGCACGCACGGCGGCGACGAGCGCGGCCGTTATGCGGTCGCTTTCCGTCAGGAAGGCCGCGTACTGCTCGGTCGATCGCCAATCTCCGGCGTGCAGGGTGCTGACGAGCTCGGCGGTCGAAGCCGGCGCCGAGGTCCACCCCACGTGCAGGACGACGGAGCTCGGGGACGGAAGCGTCTCGAGGACGAGTCCGGGCCAGGCCTCGACCAGGCTCGCCTCGACCCCGCTGCGGCGTCGGAGCTCGCGAGCGGCGAGGCGATCCGGTGAGGCATAGTGCACCCACCCGCCGAGTGTGCTCGTCGCGATGTCGGCGCACGATGCGGCGGGGCGCAGCTCGATCGTGGCGAGGCTCGCGAGGCGGTACACCGCGTCGTCGCCGACGTTGATGCCGAAGTGCTCCGCCACGGCGCGGACGGTGACGACGGCGACCGCGCCGCTCGAGCCGAGGCCGAACTTGCGACCGCTGACGTCGTCGAGCTCGCTCTCGATGTCGAGCGCGAAGGGCTGCGGCTCGATGCCACGCTCGTGCGCCAGCTGGACCAGCACTCGGATGCACTCCCGGACGAGGTCCGCCCCGGGGGCATCGATCGAGACGAGGTCGCCGTCGATGTTCACGGGGACCGGCTGCGCGCCGAACTGGTGCGAGCTGACGGTGCTGCCCTCGTCGGCCGAGGCAGCCCGCAGGCTCGCTCGGATGAGTCTCGACACGCCGACGATCACGGCGTGCCTGCCCGGTTCGACGACCGCGTATTCGCCGTTGACGAAGAGCTTGCCCGGTGCCTCGGCGACGATCACCGCACCACTCCGGGGGCGGCGTCTGCCTGTGCGTCGGCGTTCGTGACCGCCACACCCGGACCGGCCGGGGCGATCACGAACTCGGTGCCGGGGGCCGCGGATGCGAGCGCGTCACGCACAGCCGGGGCCTCGGAGGCCCTGCACAGCGTCTTCACGTTCGGCCCGGCGTCCATGGTCGCGTAGGCCTCGAGGCCACCGCGTCGGAGGGCGGCGACGGCATCGAGCAGCGCCATGCTGCCCGCCGTGAGGTAGCGGACCGGGGGCACGGCCCCGAGCATGGCCGCGTGCATGCGGAGGGCGTTTCGCTCGGAGATCTCGCCGACCTCCGTGAAGTCGCCACGGCGGAGCGCATCGCGCATGAGCGCCAGCTCGCCTGGGTTCGTCTCGACCCATGGCGCGTTGTATGGGGAGGTCTCGACGGTCCGGCGCATGGCCTCCCTGCTCGAGATCGACTTCGCCCCCGCGTTGACGATGCCGAGCACCATGGCGGCGTCGATGTGCGCATCGTCGACCGGCTCGGCGTACGAGCTGAGGTCGTCGGTGCCCGCGTTCCAGACGGCGAAGCCGCCGAAGATCGAGCGTGAGGCCGAGCCAGAGCCGCGCCGTGCGAGCCGCGACAGCTCCCTCGGCGACAGGTCGAGGCCGTACGCCGACGATGCTGCCGCTGCGAGCGCGGCGAAGCCGGAGGCGGAGGATGCGAGACCAGCGCCCGTCGGTCCCGCGTTGCTCGTCTCGACCCGCGCTGACCGCACGCTGCCGGCGAGTTCGCCGACGTGGTCCAGGAAGCGCGCGACCTTGGCGGCCGCGGCCTCCGGCATAGCCGTGCCGTCCTGGAGGATCTCGTGGGACTGGCCCTCCCCCAGGAGCGAGACGGTCGTCGTCGTCGGGTAGACCGCGAGCGTCAGCGACAGGCTCGAGGTCTGCGGGATGATGAGCGCCTCATCGCGCTTCCCCCAGTACTTGATGAGCGCGATGTTCGGGTAGGCGACGGCGGTCGCGGTCACAGCGGCGTGCCAGTGCTGGTGACGCTCCAGGTCTGGATCGCACCAGCGCTCTGCAGCGCAGCCGCGACGACCGCTGCGTTTCCCCGATCGACGACGGCGACGATGCACCCGCCGAGCCCGCCTCCCGTGAGCTTCGCGCCGAACGCGCCAGCGCCGGTCGCAGCCTCGACCAGCTCGTCGAGGGCTGGGTGGCTCACGCCGAGACTGGAGAGCAGCACGTGCGCCTCCGACATCCGGGAGCCGAGCGAGCGTGCCTCGTTGGTCTCGAGGTCGGTGATGGCCAGGTCGGAGAGGTCCCCGAGGGCGTCGATGATCGACATCGTGGCGTCGTGGTCGCGTTCGAGCGAGGTGCGCACGTCGTCGACAGCCTGGCGCGTGGATCCGTGCACACCGGTGTCGGCGATCACGAAGCAGGCGTCGAGGGCGACCGGCACGGGCACGGCGCTCGCGTTCTGGAAGCGGATGGGCGACGGGATGGTCGTTGCGAGCGCATCGAGCCCGCTCGGCTTGCCGTGCGCCACCTGCTCGGCCAGCTGGACAAGCGCGAAGTGCTCACCACCGGAGAGCGTCACGTTGTGCAGGCGGGAGACGGCGTCGACGATCGCGCCGGCCGCAGCGGCACTCGACCCGAGTCCTCGTCCGAGCGGGATGTTGCCGCGAACCGCGACCGTGAGTCCCGCGAGCTCGCCCCCGATCGCGCGCAGCGTCTCCTCGATGGCCTTCCTCGGAGCCTCCACGATCTCCGGAGCTGCCGCGAGCGGCCCCGTGTAGTGGTCGGACTCGAAGCGCGGCTCAGTGCCCTCGCGCCAGGCGGTCGCTCGCATGCGCATGGCACGCAGCGGAAGCGCGACGGCCGGCTTCCCGTAGACGACGACGTGCTCGCCGAACAGGATGAGCTTGGCGTGCGCGCTTCCGCGCCCAACGGCTCGTCCGATTCGCGGCAACGCGGAAGTGTCGAGAGAAGCAAGCGACGTCACGTCGAAACTCGATGGCACCAGGGTCACTCACCTCGCAGTAGGTCGGCGTCAAGTGTACGGCGCAGCCAGGCCGAACGCATTTCGGGCACTCGTCAGCTTCCCAGGATGTTGACCATCCATGCGACCCCGAAACGGTCGACCAGCATTCCGAAGGTGTCTCCCCACGGCGCCTGCACGAGCGGCTGCTCGATCTCGCCGCCGTCGGCCAGCTTGTCCCAGTATCCGCGAAGCTCCTCGGCGGCGTCGCCGCTGAGCGAGATCTCGACCGTTCGTCCGGGGTTGGGCTCGATGAAGGAGGGCGTGTCGGAGGCCATGATCGTGAACCCGCTGGCAGTCGTCAGCTGGCCGTGCATGATCTTCTCCGACTCGGAGGGGTCCATCGGCATGCCGGAGTCGCCGAACGTGCTGAGCACGAGCTCGCCCCCGAACACCTCCCTGTAGTACTCGAGCGCGTCGCGCGCGTTGTCGAGGAGGTGGATGTACGGGTTGAGGATGACGGCCATGGTCGTCCCTTTCTCTCCTATGGACGACGGGCCTCGTCACACCATCCGATCGTGGCACAGGCCGCCGACATTTCGAGGCATCCCGGCAGGGAATACCGTGAAACAATCTCGGCATGGAATTCACGACGACCATGAGCCTCATGGGGAGGAACACGGGCATCGAGGTGCCGGTGGAGGTCATCGAGCGGCTCGGCGCAGGAAAGAAGCCGGCCGTCGTCGTGACCGTCAACGGCTACACGTACCGGAGCACTGTCGCGGTCATGGGCGGGCGCTTCCTCATCTCGTTCAGCGCAGAGAAGCGCAAGGAGACGGGCATACAGGGTGGTGACCCGATCACCGTCGTCATCGAGCTCGACACCGAGCCGCGCACCACGGAGGTGCCCGCGGACCTCGCCGAGGCGCTCGACGACGCGGGCGCGCTGGCGCGTTTCGATGCCCTCTCACCGAGCGCCAGGAAGGCCCAGATCACCAAAGTCGAGTCAGCGAAGGCCGACGCGACTCGCGAACGCAGGATCGCCGCCGTCGTCGCGTCGCTGGCATAACTCCTGAGTCACATCCGGGTTCTGCATGACCGCCTAGCGTCGAAGCGACTCGGCGAGCGCTGGCTGGACCTGGGCGAGCGTGAGGTGGCCCGCGATCACGAGGTGGGACAGGCCCTGCACGGTTGCCCAGAGCGCCGCGGCACGTGCCTCGATCCTGGCGGGGCTCGCCTCCGGGTCGAGGCCGGCGGCCGCATTCCCGAGCAGCCCCTCGAGCTCCTGGATGAGTGGCGCCATCGTGGCACTCGGCGCCCCCGGGATGCAGACCTCCGGGTCGTAGATGAGCGTGAAGGCATGTGGATGCTCGACGGCGAACTCGACGTAGGCGACGGTGAGCGCGAGGGCACGCTCCTGTGGGGCGACCCCGGGAGCATCCGCCGAGCTGACCGCGTGCACGAGGTGCTGCATGCTCACCTCGCCGAGGCGCTTGAAGAGCCCGGCCTTGTCTCCGAAGTGGTGGTACGGCGCGTTGTGGCTGACACCCGCCTCGCGGGCCAGCTCCCGGAGGCTCATCGTGGCGTGCGACTTCTGCGCGAGCAGCTCCATGCCTGCGGCCTCGAGGACCGGGCCGAGGTTGCCGTGGTGGTACGGCGCATCCGATCTTGACATGAGCAACATCATAGCTAAGCTGACTGTCGTCCTATCTTGACACTGTCCACTTCAAGGCTCTGGAGCCCGAATGCACACCCTCGTCATCGACGGCCACCCCAACCCCGACTCGCTCTGCGCGGCCCTCGCCGCGCGCTATGCCGACGCCCACGGCGACGCTCAGGTCCTCGCCGTCCGCGACCTCGTCTTCGATCAGAATCTCCGACGCGGCTACACCAGGCGCCAGGAGCTCGAGCCCGATCTGCAGCAAGCCTGGAGCGCGATCCAGGACGCCGCACGCATCGTGATCGTCACCCCGGTCTGGTGGGGCTCGGTCCCGTCACTCCTGCAGGGGTTCTTCGACCGGCTGCTCCTGCCGCGCATGGCCTACGACGCCTCCGGCCCGCTGCCGAAGGGCCTGCTCAAGGGACGCAGCGCGCGCATCATCCTCACCGCGGACAGCCCAGGCATCTACCTGCGCCTGACCGGCAACACGCCGATCAGGCAGCTCAAGACCCACGTGCTCGGCTTCGTCGGCCTCGGGCCCATCGCGGTCACCCGCTACTCCCCCGTCAAGACCTCGACCGAGCGGCGTCGCGAGGAGTGGCTCGCCGACGCGGCCCGGCTCGGCGCGAAGGACGCGAGACGCTACTTGCCCGCGCCGAGACCCGCCCTGATGAGCTGACCCGTCGTCGCCGTCGGGAGGTAGGCGCGCGTCAGGCCGATGCCGATGCGCGGGAGGTCGGCCTCGTCGCGGTAGAGCAGGTACATGGGCTCGTATCGCGGATTGAACTTCGTCTTGAAGCTGTGCAGCGAGGAGAAGCCGTAGAGCGGCTCCAGGAGCTCGGAGACCTGGCTCAGCACCTGGTCGAGCGCCGTCGCCTCCGCCTGCCCCGACCCCGCGAGCGGCGCTCCGGAGAGCGAGGCGAAGGCGGCACCCTCGTCCCGGAAGGCGAGGGCCGACGAGATGATGAGGAACTCCATGACGGGCTTGAAGCCGCCGTCACGTCGACGCATGAGGTCGAGCGTCCAGCCGCGGACCGCGCCATCCTGTCCGTACACCGGCAGCCACGACGTGACGCCGTGCACGCTGCCGTCGTCGTCGATCGCGATGCCGAGGCGCACGGCCGGGTCGAGGGCCTCATCGACGCCGCCGAGCGTGAAGCCCATCTCCGGCAGTCCCTTGTCGCCGACCCAGTCCTCCGAGATCGCGCGCACCTGCGCGAGCACCGCCCATGGCTCCTCGGCGAGGGTCGTCATCTTGAAGCGGATGCCCTCGCGCTCTGCACGGTTCACGGCCGAGCGCACCGGCTGCCACGGCTTGCCCTTGAGCTCGAGCCCGGGGAGGTCGATGATCGTGTCCTCCGCGACCTGCACGCGCTGCCAGCTCGCGGGGGCCGCATCCACCGTCGCGCGGGTCGCCGAGAAGAAGGCGGGCGTGTGCCCGGCCAGCTCGGCCCGAGAGGCGAAGTCGTGGATGAGGTCGCTGAGCTCTTCCTTCGGCGCGACCGGGTCGCCGAGCGCGAGGGCGACGCCCGAGTACTCCTGGTAGGCGATGTAGCCGTCCTTCTTCGCACTCAGCAGGTAGTGGTTGCGCGGCCAGAGCGTCATCCACGAGATCGTGCTGCCGCCGACCCTCGGGAGGATCTCGCGAGCCTCCTCGACCGTTCCTCGGCGCTCGCCTGAGAGGGAGTTCTTCGACGGCCGCACGCGGACCGCGAACGAGCGGCGGGCGACGATGAGGAAGACCACGACGAGCACCCAGAGCAGGGAGCCGGCGAAGTTCATGGTGAGGCCCTCGTCGAGGCTGCCGGAGGTCGCGACCACGACGACGATGAGGGCGAGCTCCAGGAGGTTGAAGACGCCGAGCGCCACCGCGACGACCCAGGCGAAGCGCTGGCCCCGCCTGATCCCGTTGGCGACGAGGAGGATGACGACGACGTCGATGGCGACGCCCACCCACGTCTCCGTCTCCGCGTCCGTCTTGCCGAGCGGGCCGTCGAGCGAGAAGAACGCGGCGACGACCTGGGCCGTCCCGAGCGCGATCAGGGCCGTGAACGCGATCAGCCGGTCTTCGCGCGTGCTCGTCGCGAGGCCCGTCTTGCGATGGCGCTGCACGGCGTAGATCGTGAAGATGACGGTGACCGGCAGGAAGTGCTCGATGTCGGCGAGGTCGCCGACGTAGAGGAGGCGCAGGGAGACGAGCGCCCCGAGCGCGAGCCCGAGTCGAAGGCGCCACGGCGGACGCAGCACCCAGACCAGCGCCGCGGTGAGGGCGGCGATGCCGCCGGATGCGCCGACGTCGAGGTCGTCGGCGAGGCGCGTCGCCCACTCCCAGCCGGTCGGGGCGAGCGCCGCGACGATGGCGAGGGTGCCGAGCACCGCGAGGGTCTGGCCGCCGAGGAACACGAGTGCGGTGCGCTTCCAGCCGAAGCGGAACTCGAAGACGCCGCCGACGATGAGCAGCTGCACGATGAGGAGCGCGTAGTGCCAGGCGCCGCCGCCGAGCAGCGATCCGGTGATGGGGGTCCACCACATGCCGGCCTCCAGCGGCGGGATGCCGAAGGCGACATCGCCGTACCAGGGCTGCGCCCGTGAGAGGTGCCACATGGCCCCCGTCGCGATGCCGATGGCGATGATGACGAGCGAGAGCGCGGTCGTGAATGGGGCCCGGCGAGCGAAGGTGACGATCGGGCGCACGGCTGCGGCAAGGGCGTCGCGAGCGGCGGCGTCTCCCGGGGTGGAGTCCTGCGCGTCCTTCGCCGCGGGGATGAGGAGGTCGAGCTCCTGCTCGGTCTCGCTCGTCGCCTCCGCACCCTCTGGTCGGCGCCGGGCTCGATAGACGACGATCGCGACGAGGACGATGACCAGGACCGCGGCGACCGCGAGCGCGGCCCAGCCGAAGGCGTGGATGAGTGCGAGGGCGCTCTTCCCGAGCGCGACGGTGATGGCGGTGACGCCCGTGGCCCAGGCGATACCGCCGAGCGCGTTCGCGAGCAGGAAGCGCCCGTACGGCATGGCCATGGCACCGGCGAGCGGGCCGGCGAAGACTCGGAGGAGCGCGATGAAGCGTCCGAAGAAGACCGCGTACGCACCCCACTTCTGCATGAGACCGACCGCCGCGTTGATGCGCGCGACGCCGAAGTACTTCGGGTACCGCTGCGAGAGGTAGCGCAGCAGGCGTGCGCCCCAGCGCTTGCCGATGTAGTAGCCGATCGAGTCGCCGACGATGGCGCCGACGGCCGCGGCGGCGGCGAGCAGCCAGGGGTCGACACCCGTGCCCGCGACGCTCATGAGCACGGCTGCGATGAGCACGCTCTCGCCCGGGAGGGGCAGGCCGAGGCTCTCGAGCGTGACGATGACCGCCACGAGGAGGACGACAAGAAGTGGGGGGAGCGCTATGAGCCAGTCGAACACGGGTTCAGGCTAGCTGTGAAATGCCCGAGAGACGCGGGATTGTTGCCAAACCGCCGCCAGATGCGCTCCGAACGACCCCCGTGACCAACCCCGGACACAGCGAATTGAGGAGCAACACATGAAGAAGACGACGACTCGGACCATCGCCAGCCTCTCCACGGCCGCAGCCCTCTCCCTCGGCGCCGTCGCCCTGACGGCCGCTCCCGCGAGCGCCGCCGAGCTCGCACCCGCGTCGGCTTCGAGCTCCGTGTCGACGCTGGCCGGCGGTGCCCTCATCAACGGCCCCCTGATCGACGGCCCGCTCATCGACCTCGGCGGTCTCCTCAACTCTCTCCAGATCGGCCAGTTCCAGTAGCGGGTCCGCCTCCGTCCGAAGGAGGCAGCCCAGCGGCCAGCGCCGCACGCCGAGCAGGACATCAGGTGCCGAGGGAGACCTCGGCACCTCTATGAGGAGCGCACAGTGACCGAGACCAGCCGCCGCATCGAGACGAACCAGCAGACCACCGCGGGTTCCCCAGATCGCCTTCCCCTCACGGCAGCGCAGCTGGGCATCTGGTATGCCCAGCAGCTCGACCCCGAGAACCCCAGCTACCAGATCGGGCAGTACCTCGATCTCCGTGGCCAGGTCGATGAGGGGCTGCTGCGGATCGCGTTCACGAAGACGGTTGCCGACCTCGACGCGATGAGCCTCGTCCTGGCCGAGGACGGCGACGGGCCGTACGCCGTGCTCGAGCGCCCCTCCCCGACGGCCGACCTCCTCACGGCGTCCGATCTCCGTCGCCTCGGCGAGGAGGAGGCGGTCCGGGTCGCCCGCGAGCGCATGGACCTCGAGCTGGAGACGCCCCGGTCGATGACCGGCGGCGACCTGCTCGGCACGACGCTGTACCGCGTCGCCGAGGAGCGCTGGCTCCTGTTCCAGCGCGTCCACCACGTGCTCCTCGACGGCTACTCGGCCGTCGTCGGCCTGCGCTACCTCGCCGGCGCGTACACCCGGCTCGAGAAGAGCGCCCCTCGCGGCGTGCTCGGCACGCTCCTGTCCGGGCCCATCGCGCACCTCGCCGCGAGGAGCGCGTCTCCCTTGCCCGGCCTGCACGAGCTCCACGAGCATCTCGACGAGTACGCGTCGTCGGAGAAGCACGAGGCGGATGCCGACTACTGGCGCGCCCAGCTCGCCGACGACAGCGTCGTCACGGGCCTCGAGGGCACGACCGGACGCGCCGCCAAGCGCGTCGTGCGCGTCTCGACGAGCATCCCGGAGGCCGACGCGGCTCGTCTGCGAGCGCTGGGCCGCGACCTGCCGAAGACGGCCGTGGGCCTCGTGGCCCTGTACCTGTCGAAGATGACCGGACAGGCGCGGGTCTCCCTCGGCCTCCCGGTCACAGCGCGGCGCGGCAAGGTCGCGAAGACGACCCCCTCGATGCTCTCGAGCATCCTCCCCCTGCGCGTCGACGTCTCCGCGGGGCTCAGCCTCTCCGAGGTCATCGCCAATGCCGGTGACGCGGTCCGCGGCGCCGTCGCCCACCAGCAGTTCCGAGTCGAGGAGGTGGCCCAGACGCACGCGCTCGCGGGCCCTTCCGTCAATCTCCTCCCGGTCATCGACGAGCTGGTCTTCGGCCGCGCTCGCGGCACCGTGAACATCCTGTCGACGGGACCGGTGCATGACCTGTCCGTCGTCATCTCGGGGCTCACGAGCGAGGCCGCCGCGCCGACGCTCCAGCTCGAGGGCGACGCGGAGCTGTACACGAGCGACGTCCTGCGCGAGCACGCCTGGCGGATGCTCGAGCTGCTCTCGCAGGTCCTCGACGAGCCGGCGACCACCACCGTCACCGACGCCAACGTCGTGCGCGCCGACGAGATCGCGGGGCTCCTCGAGCAGGGCTCAGGCGACGATGTCCCGATCGGCCAGGAGTCCGTGCTGCGTGCCTTCTCGAAGGTCGCAGCGGTCCGAGACGCGGAGACGGCGGTCGTCGCCGCAGACGGCACGCTCACCTTCGCTGAACTGGACGCACTCTCGACGAGGCTCGCCCACCACCTCGTTGGCGAGGGCGTCGGTGCGGGGCGCACGGTCGCCGTGCGCATCGAGCGCAGCCGACACCTCCCCGTACTGGTGCTCGCGGTGCTCAAGGCCGGCGGCGTGTACGTCCCCCTCGACCCCGAGTACCCCATCGACCGAGTCGGCAACATGATCGAAGACGCACAGCCAGCGCTCCTGCTCACGAGCAAGGCGCAGGAGCAGCGCGACCTGGCGGCGGGAGCGCAGTGGCGGGTCGCGACCCTCCCGATCGACGCCGACACGTCGGTCGCCTGGCGTCGGAAGACGGCGGACCTCAGCGGCCTTCCGACGGTGGCTCCCTCCGAGCTGGCCTACGTCGTGTTCACCTCGGGCAGCACCGGCCGCCCCAAGGGCGTCGGCGTCGACCGCCTCGCCCTCCGGAACCTCTTCGAGCACCACCGGGCAGAGATCTTCGACCCGGCAGCCGAGCGCCTCGGTAGGCCGGCGCGGGTCGCGCACACGGCTGGCCTCTCGTTCGACGCCGCCTGGGACCCGCTGCTCTGGCTCTTCGCCGGCCACGAGCTGCACATGATCGACGACGACGTCCGCCGTGACCCCCAGCGGCTCGCCGCGTACTTCGCCGAGCACGGGATCGACGCGATCGAGACGACCCCGTCGTTCGCCGAGGCGCTGATCGCCGGCGGGCTGTTCGACCAGGACCGCTACCCGACCGAGATCGCGCTCGGCGGGGAAGCCGTCGGACCCGCGCTCTGGGATGTCCTGGCGGCCCAGCCGGACGTCCGCGCCCTCAACCTCTACGGGCCGACGGAGACGACCGTCGACAGCCTCATCGCGCCGATCGAGAGCGGCTCCGAGCCGCACATCGGCACCTCCGTGCGCAACACGCGCCACTACCTCCTGGATGCATCGCTCACGCCCGTTCCCGACGGCGCGATCGGCGAGCTGTACCTTGCCGGCGCGAACGTCGCCTCCGGCTACGTCGGGCAGCCAGGCCTCAGCGCCGAGCGCTTCCTCGCCGACCCCTTCGCCGGCGACGGGACGCGCATGTACCGCACCGGAGACGTCGTGCGTCGCCGCCGCAGCGGCTCGCTCCGCTTCCTGGGCCGCATCGACGAGCAGATCAAGATCCGCGGCTACCGAGTCGAGCTCGCCGAGGTGGAGGCCGCGCTGCGTCGGCAGCCCGGCGTCTCGGCCGCCGCCGCGATCGTGGTCGGCGAAGGCGCATCCGCCCGCCTCGTCGGCTACGTGACCGGTGACAGCGAGATCACGGACCTGGCCGCCCGCACCAGGGCCTCCCTCGCGACCGAGCTGCCGGGCTACATGGTTCCGAGCAGCGTGCTCGCGCTCAGCGAGCTGCCGATGACGCCGAACGGGAAGCTCGACCGGCGCGCACTTCCCGCACCGGACCAGGCGCCGAGCGACCCCGTGCAGCAGCCCCGCACCCGCGCGGAGCGCGTCACGGCCGAGGCCTTCGCCGACGTGCTCGGCATCACCTCGATCGGCGTCGACGAGGACTTCTTCGCCGCGGGAGGGCACTCGCTGCTCGCCACGAAGCTCGCCTCGAAGCTCTCCGAGCGCCTCGAACGCCAGGTCACCGTGCGCGACGTGTTCGAGCGGCCCACGGTCGCAGGCCTCGCCTCGCTCGATGCCGAGGATGCCGACGCCGCTCGGACGCTCCCGCTCGTTCCGACACCCCACACGGACGAGCTCCCCGTCTCACTCGCCCAGCGTCGCCTGTGGTTCCTGAACAGCCTCGAGCCAGGCTCGAGCGCCTACAACATCCCCGTCGTTCTGCACCTGGACGGCGAGCTCGACGTTGCCGCCCTCCGCTGGGCGTTCCGGGACGTCGCGGAGCGCCACGAGCCGCTGCGCACCGTCTTCCCGTACATCGATGGGGAGCCGCGCCAGCGCATCCTCCCGATCGACGAGGGCGCCCCCTCCTTCACGGCCGTCGAGGTCCCCGCGGACCGCGTCGACGAGATCGTCAGGCAGGAATCGCTGCGCCCCTTCGACGTGACCGTCGAGGTTCCCCTGCGCGCTGTGCTCCTGCGCCGCTCCGCGACCTCGCACGTGCTCGTCGCGACCATGCACCACATCGCCTCGGATGGCTGGTCGCTCGCGCCCTTCGCCGCCGACCTCTCCGCCGCCTACACGGCGCGCACGGCTCCCGAGTCCGCCGGCTCGAGCGCCGCCCCGTCCCCCGCGCTGCCCGTCTCCTACGCCGACTACACCCTGTGGCAGCGGGAGTCGCTCGGCTCGGAGGAGGACTCCACGAGCGCCATGAGCACTCAGCTCGACTTCTGGCGCCGGGCGCTCGCGGGCGCACCGGACGAGATCGACCTGCCGCGAGACCGCGAGCGCGGGAGCCGGCCGAGCGACATCGGGCACCTCGCCTTCGAGCTCGACGCCGAACGCCACCTCGCGCTGCGCCGCGTCGCCTCGGAGCACCGCACGAGCCTCTTCATCGTCCTCCACGCCGCGGTCGCAGCCGCGCTCGGGCAGCACGGCGCTGGCACCGACATCGTCCTCGGCACACCTGTCGCGGGCCGCGTCGACCCCAAGCTCGAGCGGCTCGTGGGCTTCTTCGTCAACACGGTCGCACTGCGCACCTCGCTCGTCGGCAACCCGACCCTGGAGGAGCTCATCGAGCGGGTCCGGGCGGGGAACACCGACGCCTACGCGCACCAGGGCGTGCCCTTCGATGCTGTCGTCGACGCCGTCCGCCCCGCTCGCGTCGCCGATCGCCACCCCGTCTTCCAGGTGCTCCTGACGCTGCAGAACACAGAACCAGCGCGGCTCGACCTCGGCGACGTCGAGGTCACCGTCCCTGGCCAAGTGACGACGGCGGGCGTGAAGACCGACCTCATGCTCGACTTCTCGACGCCCGCTGGCGACGAGGGGCCGCTCGAGGCCGCGCTCGCCTACGACCTCGCCCTCTTCGACGAATCGACGATCGAGCGCATGCGCGACACGGTCGACCGGATGCTCGCCGCCATGGTCGAGTCGGTCGAGCGCCCCCTCTCGGAGATCCCCGCCGTCGACGCCGCGACGCGGCACCGCATCGACACGCAGGCCCGTGGCCGCTCGCTGACCGTCGAAGGGACCGTCCTCGACGTGCTCGCGGCCAGCATCCGCCGCGCACCCCAGGCCTCTGCGCTCGAGGACGAGCACGAACACCTCTCGTTCGCCGAGCTCGGAGCCCGCGTCGACGCCGCGGCCCTGGGGCTCGTCGCCTCCGGCGTGCGTCCCGGCGATCGCGTCGCCGTCGCGCTTCCGCGATCGGTCGACGCGGTGACGCTCGTGCTCGCCGCGCTCCGCAGCGGAGCGATCGCCGTTCCCATCGACATCGACTACCCGGACGCGCGCATCGCGCAGATCCTCGAGGCGAGCACGCCCGCGCTGCTCGTCGCGAGCGATGCGGACCGCCTCGCCGCCCTCGCCGCTGACTCCGGCACTCCGGCAGCCTCCCCCGCCGCGCTCGTCGCGCTCGGGGAGAGCGCCGAGGACACGAGCCTGCCAGAGCTCCCCCGCCCCGAGCAGCCCGCCTACCTCGTGTTCACCTCGGGCACGACCGGCACTCCCAAGGGCGTGCAGGTCCCGCACTCCGCGCTCGCCAACGTCCAGGCGCAGCACGAGGACGCCATGATCGCCCCGCTGCGCTCGCGCCTGGACGGGCGAGCCCCGCGTGTCCTCCACGTCGCCGGCCTCGGCTTCGACGCCGCCTGGGACCCGATCCTCTGGCTCGCCGCCGGGTCAACGCTCGTGATGGCCACGGACGGCACGCGACGAAGCGCCGACGAGCTCGTGCAGCGCGTCGACGACGCCGCGATCGACGTGCTCGAGACCACGCCCTCCTACGTCCGACAGCTCATCAGCACGGGACTCCTCGACCGGGCCGCGCACCGGGAGACGCCCCTGCTCATCGCGCTCGGCGGCGAGGCCGTCTCGCGAGAGCTCTGGGATTCCCTCCTCGCCGCGGTCGGCGTCGAGGCGTGGAACCTCTACGGCCCGAGCGAGTTCGCCGTCGACTCCGTCGTCACCCGCATCAGCGAACCAGGACACGTGCGGATCGGCCGCCCCGTCGCGAACGTGACCGCGCGAGTGCTCGACGCATTCCTCAGGGATGTGCCGGACGGAGTGCCGGGAGAGCTGCACCTCGCCGGCGCCTCGGAGGCGCACGGCTACCGCGGGCGAGCCGCCGAGACCGCGACCGCCTTCATCGCCGACCCTTCCGGCAACGGCACCCGCCTCTACCGCACCGGCGACATCGTCCGCCGCCACGGATCGGGCGAGCTCGAGTTCCTCCGCCGCGACGACGACCAGATCAAGCTGCGCGGCTACCGCATCGAGCTCGGGGATGTCGAACGCAGCCTCGAGCGCACGGCTGGCGTGGATGCCGCAGTCGCGACCATCCACGCGCCTGCCGGACAGGACAGCGCGCGGCTGGTCGCCTGGGTCGCCGGGACCGCCGATGCCCGGACCGTCACCGCCCACGCCCGTGCCGCACTGCCCGACTACATGGTGCCATCGAGCGTCACCGTGCTCGAGCGTCTGCCCCTGACTCCGAACGGGAAGGTCGACCTCGCAGCGCTGCCCGCGCCCGAGTCCGCCGCGGGTTCGCGGCGCCCGCAGACCGAGGACGAGCGCGCCATCTGCGCGGCGTTCGCCGCCGTCATCGGCCTCGACGAGGTCGGACTGGACGACGACTTCTTCCGCCTCGGCGGGCACTCCCTGCTCGCCGTCGCGCTTGCCGGGGAGCTGCGCACCCGCTTCGGCACCGCACCGGCGCTCCGCGCGATCTTCGACGCCCCCACGCCTGCTGGCCTGCTGGCGCTGCTCGGCCGCACCGGCGAGCGCACCGAGGACGCCCACATGGTGGTCTCCAGCACGCGCCCGCCGCTTCGAGAGTGGACGGCAGCGAACCCCCGCGTGGCCGGACAGCCGCTCCCGCTCTCCCCCGGTCAGGCCCGCCTCTGGTTCCTCAACCGACTCGCGCCGAGCTCCGGCGACTACAACGTCGTCCTCAGCGCTCGGCTCGACGGCGAACTGGACCGGGAGGCGCTCGTCGGCGCGCTCGACGACCTCGTCGCCCGCCACGAGGTGCTGCGCACGAGCTACCCGGAGGCCGACGGGGCACCCGTGCAGCGCATCCACGCCCCGGTCTCCGGCCTGCTCCAGAGCGAGCCGGTCGACGCCTCCGCCGGCTTCGACCTCACTCGCGACCTGCCCTTCCGCGCGGGACTCTCCGAGCAGGGCGACGGATCCTGGCTGCTCCAGCTCGTGATCCACCACATCGCGACCGACGGAGCCTCGCTGGCCCCCCTCGCCCACGATCTCGCAACCGCGTACACGGCGCGAAGGAGCGGCTCCGCAGCACTCCGGCGCCCGCTGCCTGCCCAGTTCGCCGACTTCGCGCGCCTGCTCACGGCGCACGAGGACGAGGCACGCGAAGCACGCGAGCTCACCGCCTGGACCGACTTCCTCGACGGTGCGCCGTCGGTGCTGGAGCTCAGCGCAGACGGCGCCCGCGAAGCCGGGAGCGCCCAGCCGGCGCGCCAGCTGGCCTTCACGGTCCCCGCGAACGTCGCCACCGGTCTCGGCTCCGTCGCCGCCGGCACGTCCGCGAGCGGCTTCCACGGCTGGGTCGGCGCGCTCGCCGGCTTCCTCATGCGCACGGGCTCGGGCACGGACCTCGTGATCGGGGCCCCGTCGGCGGGGCGCCAGGATGCTGACCTGAGTGACCTGATCGGGTTCTTCGTCAACACGCTGCCCCTCAGGATCCAGCTCGGAGACGACACCACCCTGGCAGGCGCCGTCGAGGCCGCACGAGCGTCAGCGCTCTTCGGCATCGACCACGAGCAGGTGCCGTTCGAGCGCATCGTCGAGGCCGTCGCGCCGGAACGCGTGCTCGGACGCCACCCCCTGTTCCAGACGATGCTGGCCGTGGAAGAGCAGAGCGATCTGCCGCTTGCGCTCCCCGGCGTCGACGTCTCGCCCGTGGCCCCGGAGAGCACGGGAGGCGCGAAGTTCGACCTGTCCTTCACGCTGCGCCCGGCCGAGGCCGGCTCCGACGTGCCAGGAGTGCTCGAGTACAACTCCGCGCTGTTCAGCGAGGCAGCGGCCAACGGCCTCGTCGAGCGACTCCTCGCCTTCCTCACGGTCGCGACCGAGACCCCGGATGCACCGCTCGCGTCGATCACCATCCCTGGCACCCCGGAACGGCTGCCTGCCTGGCGGCCCGACGGCGACGCGGCTGCGGACGCGGACCTCCGCTCCGTGCTCGAGGCCTTCGACGCCGCGGCAGAGCGCACCCCGGACGCACCGGCCGTCGTCGCCCCGGACGGTGCGGTCGATTTCCGGACCCTCGCCGAGCGGACCGAGCAGGTCTCCCTTGCGCTGCGTCGCAGCGGCGTGAAACGGGGCGGCGTCGTCGCCTACCGCCTGCCACGGTCGATCGACACCGTCGCCGCTCTCCTCGGAATCTGGCGGGCCGGTGCCGTCGCGATGCCCATCGACCCCGAGTACCCGAACGAGCGCGTCGACGCGATGCTCGATGCGGCCCGTCCCGCGCTGGTCATCGACGGAGGACTCGACGAGATCCTCGCCGAAGGCGCCGGCGCCGGCGGCGAGGCGGGCAAGACCGGCGGCTCCGAGGTGCGCACCGCGCAGCTCGACGCCCCCGCCTACCTCATCTTCACCTCGGGAACGACCGGGGTCCCCAAGGGAGTCCAGGTGCCCCACCGCGCTCTCGCGAGCCTCCTGCGCAGCCACCGCTCGACCCTGCTGCCGGACGCCGCCGAGCGCCGCATCCGCGTCGCGCACACCACCGGCGTCGGCTTCGACGCGGCCATGGACCCCATCCTGTGGCTCGCGAGCGGCCACGAGCTGCACGTCATCGCAGACGACGTGCGCCGCGACCCGGAGGCGCTCGTCCAGCTGTTCGCCGACCGGCAGATCAGGGCATGGGAGACGACGCCGAGCTACGTCGAGGCGCTCACCGCGCAGACGGGCCTCGAGCACTGGCTCGACTCCCTCTCAGCCGCGGACAGCTTCACGCTCCTCCTCGGCGGCGAAGCGATCAGCGGCGAGCTCTGGACCTGGCTGCGTCGCCGGACCAGCACCCGTGCCTGGAACCTGTACGGCCCGACCGAGGTCGGCGTCGACTCGATGCTCGCCAGCATCGAGGACACGAAGGAGCCCACGCTCGGATCCACGACTCGGGACGTCGTCGGCCACGTGCTCGATGCCCGCCTCCGACCGGCACCAGCTGGCAGCATCGGCGAGCTCTGGCTCTCCGGGCGCCAGCTCGCCGACGGCTACACGGGCCGCTCAGCAGCCACCGCCGAGCGCTTCGTCGCCGACCCCTTCGCCCGCGACGGCAGCCGCATGTACCGCACCGGCGACCTCGTGGTCGTGCGGGACGCGATGCCTGACGAGCCCAGCCGCGTCGTCTCGCTCGGCCGCACCGATGCGCAGCTCAAGATCCGCGGACACCGCGTGGAACCCGAGGAGCTGACCCGCGTCATCTCCGAGCAGCCCGGCGTCGCCAGTGCCGTGGTCCTTCCCGTCGAGTCGGCCGGACAGACCGTGCTCGGCGCCTGGATCGTGCCGAGCGAGCTGCCCGCCGAGTCGGACGACACGGCGCGGGAACAGCTGGCCGATCAGGTGCTCGCGGCCGTTCGCGGACGGGTGCCCGACTACATGCATCCGGTCGGCATCAGGGTCATCGCGCGCATCCCGCTCACCCCGAACGGCAAGCTCGACCGAGACGCCCTCCCGGAACAGCAGGCGAGCGGAGGCACCGGGCGCGCCCCGAGCACACGCGCTGAGCTGGCCGTGGCAGCGGCCTTCGCCGAGACGCTCGGCGTCGACGACGTCCGCGCCGACGACTCGTTCTTCGCGCTCGGAGGCCACTCGTTCGTCGCGCAGCCGACCATCCGGGCCATCAACGACGCGCTCGGCACCGAGCTGCCCGTGCAAGCCATCTTCCAGGCGCCGTCGGTCGAGGGCCTCGCCGCCCTCGCAAGCGACGGTGGCGGCGACATCGCGGAGAGCCTCCGGATGATCCTGCCGCTGCGCCAAGCGCGCGACGCGGACGGCTCCACCGCCGGCCAGGAGCCGCTCTTCGCGGTCCACCCAGCGAGCGGAATCTCCTGGAAGTTCGCGGGGCTTCTCGCGCACCTCGAGGGCAGCCGGCCGCTCTACGGACTGCAGCTGCCCGGCATCGCGCCCGATGTCGATCACGAATTCGAGCACAGCTCGCTCGAGGAGCTGCTCGACGCGTACGTGAAGGCCATGAGGAGCGTGCAGCCCGAGGGCCCGTATCGGATCGTCGGGTGGTCCTTCGGCGGACGCCTGGCGCACCACCTCGCCGCCCACCTCCAGCGAGGCGGCGACGAGGTCGAGCTCCTCGCCATCATCGACGCCTACCCGACGGAGCATTCTTCCGTCGCCGGAGTCGACGGCGGCGACCGCATGTGGCGCGCGTTCCTCGACGCCAACGAGGTGGCGGCCCCGGCAGGCGAGCTCGACGCCGAAGCGGTGCGCGCAGTCCTGGCAGAGGCGGGCAACCCCCTCGCGGACATCCCTGCACGGAGCATCGACCGCATGGTGCGCGGCTTCCTCCGCGTCGGGGCGCTCCTCGACACGACCCCGATCCCCACCTTCGAGGGCGGGCTGCACGTGTTCGAGGCGCGCGTCGACGTGCCGGCAGACCGGCCAGCCCCACAGGCCTGGGCGGCGCACGCCACGGGTCGGGTCACCTCGAGCGGAGTCCAGGCTCGCCACTCGGCGCTGCTCGACGACGCCTCCCTCCGCGTGATCGCCCCAGTGCTCGACACGCTCATGTCCGATTCACATGCACAGCTTGCCAACCGATAGCGAGCCTGCTCCGAAGCACCTGGAGAACCATTCGCGCCACCTCACTCACGAACCCCCGCGTGAACAGAGAAGGGAACATCATGACCAATCCGTTCGATGACATCTCCGCAGAGTTCCGAGTCCTCGTCAACGAGCTGCAGCAGCACTCCCTCTGGCCCGACTTCGCCGACGTGCCCGCAGGCTGGGTCGTCGTCTACGGCCCAGCCCCCAAGCAGGCCTGCCTCGACTAC
Source organism: Pseudoclavibacter sp. VKM Ac-2888 (assembly GCF_015351285.1). Lineage (NCBI taxonomy): Bacteria > Bacillati > Actinomycetota > Actinomycetes > Micrococcales > Microbacteriaceae > Pseudoclavibacter > Pseudoclavibacter sp. VKM Ac-2888. The sequence continues at coordinate 333,257 of NZ_JADKSM010000002.1, read as the reverse complement.
GTGACCGAGAACTGGCGAGACATCACGCCCGTCCGCGAGCGCGACCTGGCGGTCTCGTGATCTCGATCCGCGGGCTCAGGAAGCGCTTCGGCGACTTCACCGCGCTCGACGGCGTCGACCTCGAGATCCCAGCAGGCTCCGTCCACGCACTCCTCGGCCCGAACGGGGCGGGCAAGACCACCACCGTCCGAGTCGTCACGACCCTCCTCGACCCGGATGCCGGCGACGTGCAGGTCGCCGGCCACTCCGTCCGGCGCGAGGCTCAGGACGTGCGCCGCAGCATCGGCGTCTCCGGCCAGTACGCGGCCGTCGACGAGAAGCTCACCGGAGTCGAGAACCTGACGATGGTCGGCCAGCTCTACGGCATGCGGCGCCGAGACGCGAAGGCACGCGCGAACGAGCTGCTCCGCGACTTCCGCCTCGACGACCTGCACCCCAAGAAGCGCGCGGGCGACTACTCGGGCGGCATGCGCCGCCGCCTCGACCTTGCCGGCGCCATCGTCGCCAGGCCGCCCGTCGTGATCCTCGACGAGCCGACGACGGGACTCGACCCGCGCGGGCGTCGCGATACCTGGGATGCGATCCAGACGCTCGCGACGGCAGGCACGACGGTGCTCCTGACAACCCAGTACCTGGAGGAGGCCGACCAGCTGGCCGATGCCATCTCGGTCATCGACTCGGGCCGGATCGTGGCAGAGGGCACCGCGTCGGCCCTCAAGGCGCGGGCAGGAGGAGCCGCGATCGATCTTGTGCTCGAGCGGGCGGAGGACGGCCACAGGGCCCTCCAGATCGTCGCCGCGATCGGACGCGAGGCGTCCCTCGACGACCGCGCCGTGCGCATCACCGCCAAGGCACCGAACGGCAGCCGTGATATCGCGGCCGTGCTCGCCGGCCTCTCGGAGGCCGGGATCGGCACGATCGAGGCGGCGCTGCGGCAGCCGACCCTCGACGAGGTCTTCCTCCAGATCACGGGGCAGCGACCCGACGACGCGTCCGCCGAGCTGCACACCAACGACGAGCGAGAGGCGGTCACCGCATGAGCGCAATCACCGCGGCCTTCCGCGACGGCAGCATCGTCGCCCGCAGGAACGTGCTCAACGTGCAGCGCACGCCTGGCGCCCTCGTGACCGGCATCGCGCAGCCCATCATCTTCGTCCTCATCCTCGCCTTCGTCTTCGGCGGCGCGTTGGGCGGCGCCGACTACCGGCAGTTCCTGATCGGCGGCATTCTCGCCCAGACCCTGACCTTCAACTCATCGTTCACCGCCGTCTACCTCGCGAAGGACCTGCAGTCCGGCCTCATCGATCGGCTCCGCACGCTCCCCATGTCGCGCGTCGGCGTCATCCTCGGACGGACGAGCTCCGATCTCGTCACGAGCATCATCTCCATCGCCGTGATCCTGACGTGCGGACTCGCGATCGGCTGGCGCGTCGAATCCGGCCCGCTCGAAGTGCTCGCCGCCTTCGCGCTGCTGCTGCTCTTCGCCTTCTCGACCTCCTGGATCGGCGCGACCATCGCGCTCACCGCGAAGAGCGTCGAGGTCGCGCAGAGCCTCGGCCTCCTGTGGCTGTTCCCCGTCTGCTTCATCTCCGGTGCCTTCGTCTCAGCGGACATGCTCCCCGGCCCCCTTCGCGCGTTCGCGGAGTGGAACCCGGTCACGGCGGTCGCAAGCGCCGTCAGGGAGCTCTTCGGCAACGCGGCCCCGAGCGGCTTCACGGCTGCCGGAGGATGGCCCGCCGAGAACGCCGTCCTGTACGCGTTCCTGTGCAGCGTCGCGATCATCGCGATCTTCGCGCCGATCGCCGTGTGGCAGTACCGCCGCATCAGCCGCCGATGATCGCCGTGCTCGCCGCTGGCATCGACGAGGTCCTCGACGCCGCGTCGCAGTGCGCGAGCACCGACGACCTCGCCGCCGCCGGCGCTCGGAGCACCGAGGAGCTGCGCCGCCGCACGCTGGCGGGGCGCGCCGCCCTCCGGCTGCTGGCGGCCTGGGGCCGCGGGGTCCCGCTCGAGCTGGCCGGCGAGCTCGACATCGCCCGCCGCTGCGCAGACTGCGGCGGGCGCCACGGGCAGCCGACGAGCAGCGACCTCTCGCTCAGCTCCTCGACGACGAACGGCCGGGTGCTCGTCGCGATCGCCGACCCGGCGGACGCGATCGGCGTGGACATCGAGACCGTGCCGACACAGCTGTGGTCCGAGTTCGACGCGTACGCCCTGCACCCAGCAGAGCGGCTCCGGATGCCCGCGTCGACGCAGCGGGTGGGCGTCGCCGCTCGCATCGCCCTCTGGACGGCGAAGGAGGCCGCGCTGAAGGTCTCCGGCCGTGGCCTCCGAGACGAGCCGTCCTCGCTGCGCGTCGAGGAGCATCCGCTCGATGGGCACCCCTCCTGGCGCATCGTCCACGGTGCGCCGAGTCCCGCATCTGGTCCGTCTTCCGTGAGTGTGCGCCAACTCGCGATCGGCGGCAGCGCGGAGGCATCGATCGCCACCACCCGCCCCCAGGAGGTACGGCTCTGGAGCATGCCCGAGCTGCTGACCGAGCTCGGCTGCCTCCCGGACACCGGCTACGACGTGGGCGAGCTCTCGCACCTGACCTGACCGCGGAAGCTCCCCGAGCCCACCAGATGGGCCGAGCCCACCAGATGGGAAAAGGCTGTGCTTCTCACCCCACACGGGCCGGCATCTTCCCGGATTCCAGGCGTGGAAAGCACAATGTGGCTATGCGGAGAGTCAACGTCATCGTGGCCGGTACTGTCCAGGGTGTCGGCTACCGCTTCACCACGGCGCAGGAGGCGCAGCGGCTGGGTGTGAGCGGCTGGGTCCGCAACCTCCACGACGGCCGGGTCGAAGCCGAGCTCGAAGGAGAGGAGCACCAGGTGGATGCGCTCCTCGCGTGGATGAGCAAAGGGCCCCCGTATGCCGAAGTCACCGCATCTCGCGTCTCCGAGCGGACCCCAAAGGGAACCGAGGGCTTCCGCGTCGTGCGCTGAGCCTCCCGCGTTGGCCTCCCCACGTTGACCTCCCCGCTAGGTCGTGAGCCCGCCGAAGAGCACCGAGACCATCATGGCGACGATGACCGAGTTGAACGCGAACGCCAGCACCACGTTGGTCCGAGCGATGCGCCAGCCGCGGCGCGACGTGATCTCAGCCGACGCCGTCGCCGCCATCGTCGACATCAGGACCGCGAGCGTCAGGTAGTCGCCGAAGCGAGGCTCCTCCTCGAACGGGAACACGATCTGCGACCGGCGCGCGGCATCCCGCTCGCGCTCGTCCGCTCCCCCATGTCCCGCCTCAGCATCAGGGACCGCGTCGAGGCGGAGGTACTCCAACGCGAACGCGTAGACCATGAGCGCCCACGAGGCCGCGACCGTGGCGAGCCCGAGCACCACGAAGATGGTCTGGTCGCGGAAGGCGGGTTCCTGCGCGATAGCGACCGTGAGGGCGACCGCGACCATGGCGCCCGCCATCGTCCAGTCCGTCGCTCCCCCGTAACCGACGAGCCGATGCCACCAGCGGCGCTTCGTGATGCGCTCTCGCCTCGAGGCGACCCGCAGCTGCACCGCGTCCGCGTTGCGATAGGCGAGGTGCGTCCAGACCAGGTACACCGTTCCGAACAGCGGCCAGAACACGATGAAGATGCTCACGAGGTAGCGAACCGTGTCGCCGATCTCGACGCCGAGGCGTCTCGCCACGAACAGGTAGAAGGCCGCTGCGAACGGCACCGCGATGAGCGCGCTCCAGTTGGCCCGTGCAGTGTCGCCCATGATGCGTCTCGCCATGCGGACATCCTCCCGCATCGCGCGGGGAACCGAGCGGCAGCTCAGACGAAAAAGCCCCGGTCAGCTTCAGCTGACCGGGGCTTCGTGGTGGATCTGAGGGGATTCGAACCCCTGACCCCCTGCATGCCATGCAGGTGCGCTACCAGCTGCGCCACAGACCCGCACCCGTTTCCGGGAACTCGAAAATAATAGCTCAGAAGCTGGGACGCACCAAATCGAGGCGGCCAGCGCGTGTCGCTACCGAGCGGTGCGACGGGGCCAGGCATCCACACCCATGCGCACGGCGATCACGACGAGGAAGGCCGCGAAGAGCAGATTCGCGAGCGACGGCGAGATGGCGGCGGCGCTCAAGCCCCCGAGGCTCGTCGTGAGGCAGGCGGCGCCACCGACCGCGAGGCCGGCACCCACATCCACGTTCTTGCGTCGCAGGTTGCTGATCGTGCCGGACAGCGCCGTCGGAATCATCATGAGCAGGGAGCTGCCCTTCGCGAGCAGGTCGCTCGAGCCGAAGAGCACGACCAGCATCGGCACGACCACGACTCCCCCGCCGATGCCGAGCAGGCCGGACAGCACGCCCGTGCAGAGGCCCAGGAACACCAGCAGCGCGCCGCCGAGCAGATCGATGTGCACTGCGGCGTCCCTCGACGGCACGACGAGGAAGAGCGAGACGATGACGACGCCGATGAACGCGATGAACGCCCACTGCAGCGTGCGCTTCGAGATCTTCTCCAGCAGCCATGACCCGAGCGGGGCACCCGCGATCGCGCCGATGGCCAGGAGCCCCGCCAGGAGCAGGTCGACGTTGCCGCCGACCGCGTACGTCACCACCCCGACGATCGCCGACGGCAGGATGGCGAGCAGCGAGGTGCCAGCGGCCAAGCGGGTGTCGAGCCGCACCAGATAGACGAGTGCGGGCACGATGAGGATGCCCCCGCCGACCCCGAAGAGCCCAGAGAGGAAGCCCGCGAGCAAGCCGGTGAGGATGAGCCAGACCCATCCGCCCTTCGACCTGCGGGGCGTCACGCCGCTCAGCTCTGCTCGGCCTGGTTCGGCTGCTCGGCGGCTGCGTCGCCCTCGCCGAGATCGAGCTTCACGACGGGTGCGTCGTTCCACAGGCGCTCGAGCCCGTAGAACGTGCGCTCCTCCTCGTGGAAGACATGCACGACGATGTCGTTGAAGTCGAGGAGCACCCAGCGACCCTCGCGACGGCCCTCTCGGCGCAGCGTGCGCTGCCCGATGTCGCGCATCGCGTCTTCGATCTCATCGGCGATGGAGAGCACCATGCGCTCGTTGCGACCGGAGACGAGAAGGAAGATGTCCGTGAGCGGCATGTTGTTCGAGACATCCAGGGCGACGATGTCGAAGCCGAGTCTCTTGTCGGCAGCCTTCGCTGCGATGTCTGCCAGTTCGATTGCTCGCGTACTCGCGGTCATTCGGTCCCTTTCATTGAGAGCCCAGATGAGCTCAACGTGGTGTCCGAGAGGCGATGCGCTCGCCAGCTGATCAGAACCAACCCTGAACAATACCCAGGATCACTGCGACAACGCCAGCCACAGCGACGGCGAGGCCACTCACGACCGCCCAGATCGACAGCCGCACGCCGTGCCCACGGCGGGGTGCGAGCGGCATTCCAGGCTCGCGCACCGCGCGGCTGGCCGCGACCGGACTGTGCTCCTCGACGGCCCTCGAGTGCAGCTGCTCGTCGCCCTCGTCAGCGTGGTCGATCTCCGGCGAGTCGAGCCCCGTCGTCAGCGTGCCGAAGTTGGAGAGCTCGCGGGAGACCTGCATCTTGCCCGTGATCATGAGATCACCCGCGCCGCTGAGGGCGCCGGTGATATCGGGCGAGCTCATCTCCGGCATGACGATCATGCCCGTCGGCGTCTCGTCCGTGGAGTGGCTGGCCATGACGAGGCGTCGGAAGTAGTCGCCGCTCGTGCCGTCCTCCTGAGCCTCCTGCTCGACGGCCGCCGGGCTCCGATTGAACGAGTCGCCGGGCAACTCGGGGGCCTCAGCGACCTCCTCGACCTCAGCGACGTCCGGGGTCTCAGAAGCCTCAGTGGACTCGAGCGTCGCCGGCACGTCGATCGGCGTCGGTGAGAGGCCGTCGATCTGGAGCGGAGCCTCGAGCGCGACGCCGGATGCGAGCTGCGCCGGCTGCGCCGTTTCAGCACGAGGGGCCGGAGCGGCTGGAACGACAGGAGCGGCTTCTTCGGATCCCGCCTCAGCCTCCACGGAGACCGTCGGCGCCATCGTCGGGAGCTCGGGCTGCTCGCCCTTCTCGCGGCGACGTTCGAGCTCGCGAAGCTCGCGGCGAGTCAGTGGGGCGTCACTCATATGGCATCAATCTCTTCTGCCGTGTACAGCCTGTGCTTGGCCATGTACTGCACGACACCGTCTGGCACCAGGTACCAGACCGGCTTCTCCTCGTAGGCCCTCGCCCTGATGTCCGTCGAGGAGATCGCCAGGGCTGGGATCTTGAGCGCCGTCACCTTGTCGGCGGGGATGCCGTCGGTGCGCATCTCGTGCCCCGGTCGCGAGACCGCGACGAACTGGGCGAGTTCGAACAGCTCGAGCGAGTTCTTCCACCCAAGGATCTGCGCGATGGCATCCGCACCCGTGATGAAGTACAGGTCTGCATCCGGGCGGAGTCGCTGGACGTCGCGCAGGGTGTCGATCGTGTACGTGGGGCCGTCGCGGTCGACGTCGACACGACTCACCTTGAACCGGGGGTTCGAGGCCGTCGCGATGACCGTCATCAGGTAGCGGTGCTCGACCGGGGTGACGTGCGACTTGTGCGACGGCTTTCCTGTCGGCACGAAGAGCACCTCATCGAGATCGAAGTGCGCCGCCGCCTCGCTCGCCGCCACGAGGTGCCCGTGGTGGATCGGGTCGAAGGTTCCACCCATGACGCCGACTCTGCGGCGCTCGGGAACGGGGGAAGGCTCGACGGTGTGAGGCATAAGGCGGGCGCGTCTCCGCGCTAGTGCTTCGAGTGCTCCGAGCCGGCCTCGATGACGCCAGCGTGGTTGAACGGCTCGTAGGGAACGACCTTGGAGTCGACCGGGTTGCTGTGCCACGTGTTGCGGAACGCGTACGTGACGACGATGAGGGCAACGAAGGCGACGAGCGTGACGACACCGAACATGATCGGGGGCATCACCAGCTCGTTGACGATGTGGTGCCCTTCTTCGGCCAGCACGGATTGGGCCAGCACGGCATCAGCAAGCGCAGCGGGAATCAGCTCGATCATGCGTCCCACCCTACCAATGTTCGCGGGGTCACTCGTCGACCTTCCACACGCCGCCCTCGCGCTCGCGCTCGAGTTCGGCACGCGCCGCGGCCTTGCCGTCCATGCGCTCGTAGTAGCCCTCGCGCCGCTCACGCGTGGTGGTGCGGCTGTTCTCCTCGAGGCGACTGTCCGTGCCACGCGGCGAGACCGTGAGCTCTGCCGCGCTCGTGAGCGTCGGCTCCCAGTCGAAGACGATGCCCTGCGCGCCAGGCCCGATGATGACGGCGGAACCGGCGACTGCACCGGCCTTGAAGAGGGCTTCCTCGACACCGATCTTGTTGAGGCGGTCCGCGAGGTAGCCGATGGCCTCGTCGTTCGCGAAGTCCGTCTGCGCAACCCAACGCTGCGGCTTCTCACCGAGGATCCGGTAGGTGTTTCCGTGCGTTCCGCCTTCGACGCGGATCTCGAACGGCTTCTCGTCGACGGGGCGCGGACGCAGCACGATGCGCGGCTTGATGGCCAGCTCGGCGAGCTTGGCCTCCCTGTCACGGTCGATGAGCTCGCCGAGCGCGAAGGAGAGCTCCTTGAGGCCCTCGTGGCTCACCGTCGAGATCTCGAAGACACGGTAGCCGCGCTCCTCCAGCTCGGGGCGCACGAATTCGGCGAGCTCACGCCCATCGTGCAGGTCGATCTTGTTGAGCGCGACGAACTGCGGACGCTCCAGGAGCGGCGTCTGCCCCTCCGGCACCGGGTAGTTGCCGAGCTCCTCGAGGATGACATCGAGGTCGCTGATCGGGTCGCGGCCCGGGTCGAGCGTTCCGCAGTCGAGCACGTGCAGCAGCGCGGAGCACCGCTCGACGTGCCGCAGGAAGTCGAGGCCGAGGCCCTTGCCCTCGCTCGCGCCCTCGATGAGGCCGGGAACGTCGGCGACCGTGTAGCGGTACTGGGCCGCCTGCACGACGCCGAGGTTCGGGTGGAGCGTGGTGAAGGGGTAGTCGGCGATCTTCGGCTTGGCCGCGGACATCGCCGCGATGAGGCTCGACTTGCCAGCAGACGGGTAGCCGACGAAGGCCACATCCGCGACGATCTTGAGCTCGAGCTGCACCTGCAGCTCCTCGCCTGGCGTGCCGAGCAGAGCGAAGCCAGGCGCCTTGCGCTTCGTGTTGGCGAGCGACGCGTTGCCGAGACCGCCCTGTCCGCCTTCGGCAGCGACGTAGCGCATGCCGGGCTCGGAGAGGTCAGCGAGTTCGACGCCGTCCGCGTCGCGGACGACCGTTCCGATGGGAACCGGCAGATCGAGCGGCTGACCGGTGTACCCGTTGCGCCAATCGCCCATCCCGAAGCCGCCCTTGTCGCTCGAGCGATGCGGCTTGTGGTGGTACGACAGCAGCGTCGTCTCCTGCGGGTCGGCGTAGAACGTGATGCTGCCGCCGTTGCCGCCATCACCGCCGTCGGGGCCGGCGAGTGGCTTGAACTTCTCGCGCTTGACAGAGACGCAGCCGTTGCCACCCTCTCCAGCGCGCAGATACAGCGTCACCTGGTCGACGAAGGTGGCCATGAAGAGCTCCTGTAGAACGATAAGTCGTGAAAATACGGATGAGGGGCGGACCGTGGCCCGCCCCTCATCCTGACACCGCCCTGGATTCAGGGACTGTGCTTGCTGCTATTCGCCAGCGACGATGTTGACCACCTTGCGGCGGCCCTTCGCACCGAACTCGACGATGCCTGCCGAGAGGGCGAACAGCGTGTCGTCGCCACCGCGGCCCACGAGGGCGCCGGGGTGGAAGTGCGTGCCGCGCTGACGGACGAGGATCTCGCCCGCGCTGACGGTCTGGCCCGCGAAACGCTTCACGCCGAGGCGCTGAGCGTTCGAGTCACGGCCGTTGCGAGTCGAGCTCGCTCCCTTTTTGTGTGCCATTGAAGTCTGCTCCTCGACTTACTTGATGTCGGTGATCTTGATGCGCGTGAGCTCCTGACGGTGGCCCTGACGCTTCTTGTAACCGGTCTTGTTCTTGTACTTCTGGATGACGATCTTCGGGCCGCGGAGGTCGTTGAGGACCTCTGCAGTCACCGTGACCTTAGCGAGCTTCTCTGCGTCACTCGTGATGGTCTCACCGTCGACGAGCAGCACAGCCGGAAGCGTGACGTTGCCCTTCTTGTCGGCAACAACACGGTTCGTGGTGAGCACAGTGCCCACCTCTACCTTCTCCTGCCGTCCACCGGCGCGCACAACTGCGAATACCACTTCAGTACCTTTTCTCCGAGCCCGACAAGGTCGGACGCTGTGTCTTCAAACTCTGGAAGCCCTGCTCGCTGCGGCGAGCTGACTCTGCCCTGCAACCGGGCGAGGGAATGCCAGCACGAATGCAAACGTGCAACAGCGAACCACTTTACCCGGCAGGGTCGGTGCGCGCAAGCGCACCCACCCACTCGACGCTTTCGCGTCCGGTCGCCCTACTCTGTCATCTTACTCGGCAGAGAGCGGCGGCGTCGTGATGCGGCGGCGGCGCGGACGCCCCGAAGCACCCTTGGGCGGCTCAACCGTCGCCGGTTGCGCTGCCTTCGGCGCAGACGCCGTCGGCGCTTCCTGAACCTTCTCAGGGGCGGCGGCGGGCGTCGTCACCTCGACCGCGGCGGGGGCCTCGGTCGTTTCGCCCGCTGCCGGCTGCTGCTCACCCTCTGGGGTGACCAGCGCATCCAGCAGCGAGTCGAGTTCACGAAGCGCTGCCGGGTCGGCCTCGCGCTTGGTCTGTGCCGGCTCGGCGCTCTGGGCCGAGTCGAAGTCGAAGAGGTTCTCGCTGGCGCGCGCCTTCCGGTCATCGCCATCCGACTGCTGCACCGCATTACGGTCGAGCGTCACCGGCTCGCTCGGCGCCTGCTCCGGAGCCTCCGACGTCGCCGGAGCCTGAGCATCCGTCTTGGCGCGCCTGCGGCCGCGACGCGAACGACGCGACTCACCCTGCTGCCCGGACTGCTCGTCGCCGCCACGCTCGTCGGCGACCGGCGCCTGGGCGCTCGCCTGCACGACGGGCTGCTGCTCTTCCGAAGGCTCGCCCTGCTTCTGCCCGGTGAGCGTCGACGCCGCGATCTTCGAGAGAGCGCCCCGCGCCTCCTCGGTGATGCCGTGCGTCGACGTCGCGGCCGGAGCTGCGACGGCACGAGGAGCCTGCTGCTCACGCTGCTGACCACCGCGGCCCTTGCGACTGCTCTTCGCGTTCGCGCTGCTGTCAGGCGCTCCCCCACGGTGCTTGAGCACCGGGTCGTGGAAGACGATGACACCACGGCCAGCGCAGGACTCGCACGGCTCGCTGAACGTCTCGAGCAGGCCGAGACCGAGCTTCTTGCGGGTCATCTGCACGAGCCCGAGGCTCGTCACCTCTGCGACCTGGTGCTTCGTGCGGTCACGGCTCAGGCATTCGATGAGGCGACGCATGACGAGGTCGCGGTTCGATTCGAGCACCATGTCGATGAAGTCGACGACGATGATGCCGCCGATGTCGCGAAGACGCAGCTGGCGGACGACCTCTTCGGCCGCCTCCAGGTTGTTCTTGGTGACCGTCTCCTCGAGGTTGCCGCCGGAGCCGACGAACTTCCCCGTGTTGACGTCGACGACCGTCATGGCCTCCGTGCGGTCGATCACCAGCGAGCCGCCGGACGGCAGCCAGACCTTCCGGTCCAGAGCCTTCTCGATGTGCTCGGTCGCGCGGTACTCGGCGAAGACGTCGCCGCCCTGGAACGCCTCGACGCGGTCGACGAGGTCAGGGGCGACCTGGTGCAGGTAGTTCGTGATGGTCTCGAGCTCTTCGCTGCCCTGGATCACGATCTTGTGGAAGTCCTCGTTGAAGACGTCGCGGATGATCTTGACGAGGAGGTCGGGCTCGGAGTGCAGGAGCGCCGGAGCGGGTCCCGCCTCGATGCGCGAGGAGATGTCGGCCCACTGCGCGGTGAGTCGGTTGACGTCGAGCTCGAGCTGATCCTGGGTCGCGCCCTCGGCAGCCGTGCGCACGATGACGCCGACGCCTGCCGGCAGCGTCTCTTTGAGGATCTTCTTGAGGCGTGCGCGCTCCGTGTCCGGGAGCTTGCGGGAGATGCCGTTCATGGAGTTCCCCGGCACGTAGACCAGGTAGCGACCAGGCAGCGACACCTGGCTCGTGAGGCGGGCGCCCTTGTGGCCGATCGGGTCCTTCGTGACCTGGACGAGCACGCGGTCGCCCGGCTTGAGGGCGTTCTCGATGCGACGCGACTTGCCGCCGACCTCCGCAGCAGCCCAGTCGACCTCACCGGAGTAGAGCACGGCGTTGCGGCCGCGCCCGATGTCGATGAAGGCGGCCTCCATGCTCGGGAGCACGTTCTGCACGCGACCGAGGTACACGTTGCCGATGAGCGACGACTCCTGCGAACGCGCGACGTAGTGCTCGACGAGCACCTTGTCCTCGAGCACGCCGATCTGGACGCGGTCGTCCTTGGCGCGGACGAGCATCACGCGGTCGACCGCCTCGCGACGAGCGAGGAACTCGGACTCGGTGATGACCTGGCGGCGACGCCCGCTCTCGCGGCCCTCGCGGCGGCGCTGACGCTTCGCCTCGAGACGCGTGGACCCCTTGATCTTCTGCGGCTCCGTGATGAGCACGGGCTCTTCGACCGGCTGCTCCTCGCGGGACTGACGACGACGCGTCGTCGACTGCTGGCGCTCTGCCGGGGCCTGTCGGCGGTCGTCGCGCGACGACTCCCTCGAACGGTCGCCGCGGTCAGCGCGGTCGTTGCGGTCAGCGCGGTCACGCTCGCCACGGTCCGAACGCTCGCCACGCTCGGAGCGGTCGTTGCGATCCTGCCTTTCGTAGCGATCGTTCCGGTCGCCGCGCTCCTGGCGCTCGTACGGCTCGTCGTCCTGACGGCGACCGCGGCCGCGGTCTTCGCGTGGGCTGCGATCCAGCACCGGGGGCAGATCCGGCTGCAGGAAGAAGAGCGTCGTGGAGGAGATGACGGACGGGACCGACGACGCGGACTCCTCGGTCGACTCGTGCTCCACTGCGCCTACCCCTGCCGCAGTCGCGGACTCCTGGCCCGCCTCTGCGTCGAACTGCTCATCGGTGGTGTTCTGGTCTGATTCGTTTGTGGTCACCATTTCTGGTGTGCTCCTACTCCGGCGTGGCGCAAAGCGTGCGCCCACCCCTCCGGGCGATGAAGATGCCATGCATCCTCATCGAAAATGGTCTCCGCCCGTTCGGCGGAAAGGTTGTACGTGGTGTGCCGCGGTTGCGGCGATCCTGCCTGCGGCCCGTGCGACGGAGCGTTGCTCTGCTCGTGGCTCGTGCCTGAAAAACTTCGGGTGCCGTGGGACTCTGCCCGGTCGACCTTTCCAGTATCGCACGGCCACCGCATCCAGACCCGATTTCGGCTGTGCGCCCACCGTCAGGGCAGGACCCGCCTGTGGTGTGCGATGCCGAGGATGCGCTCGGCGGCCGCGCAGTACCCGGCGAGGAACGCGCTCGCCACGAGCCCGACCGCATCCTCCGTCGGAAGGAAGCGCGGGTGGTGGAGTGTCGGGGCGTATGCGCCGCCGGGCCCAGGCAGACCTGCCGTCTCGACGCCCGCGAAGCACATGATCGAGGGGACCTCGTCGCAGTAGTACGAGAAGTCGTCGCCGCCGAGCGAGCGCATGGGCTCCGCCCCGTCGACGCCGAGGCGCGCGAGCCAGTCGTCGGCATCGGACGCGAGGTGGGTGTCGTTGATGAGGACGGGCATGTTCTGGTGCATGTGCACGATCGCCTCTGTGCCGTACGCCTCAGCAGTGCGCACCGCGAGGTGCTGCACGGCCGCGAACAGGAGCTCGCGGTCTTTCGGCGCCGTCGTGCGCATCGACGCGAGCAGCCGGGCGCTCGAGGGCAGCACGTTCGCCGCGCCCTCGCCTGCAGAGAGCGTCCCGACGCTGATCACCGCCGGGTTCATGGGCGAGATCGTGCGACGGACGACCTCGGGGAGCCCGAGCGCGATCTGGGCGACGGCAGCGACAGGGTCGGCCGCCTGGTGCGGGTACGCGCCGTGGCCGCCTCGTCCCTGCAGCGAGATCTCGATCTCATCGGCAGCCGCGTTGATGTAGCCGCCGCCGATCGCGATCGCCCCTCGAGGGACGCCCGGGTGGACGTGCGCGCCGATGACGTGCTCGACCTGGAAGCGCTCGAGGCCGCCCTCCTGCACGATCTGATGCGCGCCCGAGGGGTAGGTCTCCTCCCGTGGCTGCAGGATCGGCACGAGTCCGACGGGGAGGTCGAGGTGGTCCGCGGCCCGGATGAAGGCGACGAGCGCCGCTTGGTGGACGTCGTGCCCGCAGGCGTGCATCGCGCCGTTCGACGAGGCGAACGGCACCCCGGTGAGCTCGGTCAGCGGCAGCGCATCTAGCTCGGCACGCACCCCGACGGCACCCCCGGTTGCGGGGCCGAGGCGCCCGATGCGCCCGGAGTCGGCGATGCGGTGCATCGTGACCCGGTCGCCGAGCTCGGCCTCGAGGCGGGCAGCGGTGTCGTTCTCCTCACCGGAGAGCCGGGGGTCGGCGTGGAGCTCCTGACGCAGCCGGACGGCCGCCGGCAGCTCCTCGCGCAGCGCAGCCCGCCATGCCGAGGCCAGCTCGTCGAGCCGCTCGCTGTGCTCCGTCGACGACGATCTCCCAGCCTTCATCTCGCAACTCGCCCCCGAATCAATGTTCTCGCACCTGACGGCCCGCCTACCGCGAAGCCTACGACTCGGCCGAAGCCCGACCGAGTCGTCCACCTCTCGAGTCGGTCAGGCCGCGAACCAGATGCCGAGCTCGCGCTCGGCGGACTCGACGGAGTCGGAGCCGTGCACGATGTTGAGGAGCACGCCGGCATCCCAGTCACGACCGAGGTCGCCTCGGATCGTGCCGGGCGCGGCAGTCGTGGGGTCGGTCGTGCCGGCGAGCGATCGGAAGCCCTCGATGACGCGGTGGCCCGCGACGCGGATCGCGACGGTCGGCCCCGACTGCATGAACTCGAGGAGGCCCTCGTAGAACGGCTTGCCCTCGTGCTCCGCGTAGTGCTCCGAGAGGAGCGCACGGTCTGCGTGGACGAGGCGGAGGTCGACGAGCGAGTAGCCCTTCGTCTCGATGCGGCGAAGCACTTCGCCCGTGAGGCCGCGCTGAACGCCGTCCGGCTTGACGAGGACGAGCGTCTCTTCGATGGTTGCCATGATTCCTCCATTGGTCGTGGTGGTCGGCCCTGCGAGGGGCCAGGTCGTTCGGTGAATGCGTGCAGATCAGCTGGTCAGCTGCTCGGTGGGTCGTTCTGCTCCGTGATGGGCATCCCGTCGACGCCGATCTCACCCGCCGCGAGGCGACGGTTGTACTCGGCGATGATCGGAGCGCGCTGCCGGTCGATCTGGCCGCCCTTCCACATGAAGTACGTCCAGGATGCGAGGAACAGCGCCCCGACCACGAACATACCGGGGTGGAGGAAACCGGCGGCGACGAGCAGGATCTGCACGGCCCACCCGAGCCAGATGCCCCACTCGTACCTGAGCAGCCCGATCGTCACGACGATGAGCACGGCGAAGGTGAGGCCGAGCGCAAACGCCGGAACGGGCTCGAGCACGCGCATCCCGAACACGAGCAGCGTGCCGAGGAAGACGACGAAGAGCTCGAAGCCCAGGAAGATGGAGCCGATGACCTCGCGGATGCTGCGCTGACGGGGCAGCCGGCCGCTGTTGCGCCGACTCACGACTCCTGCGCCCAGCCTTCGTCGCGCGAGAGGGTGAGCGCGGTGCCGATGAGCGTGACGGAGCCCGTGATGAGCACGGCGGCGTTCCTGCCATCATCTGCGCCCTCGGCGAGGAGATCGAGGGCGATCTCGCGGGCGCGCTCGATGGCATCCTCCGCTCGCTCGAGCACCTCGGGCTCGCCGCCGGTGACCTCGCGCACGATGTCGCCGAGCTCCTCGGCGTCGATGGCGCGCACCGAGTCGGATTGGGTGACGACGAAGCGCTCCGCGATGGGCTGCAGGGCGCGGACGATGCCGGCCGCGTCCTTGTCCGCCAGGACTCCGAGCACCACGACGACGCGCGAGAAGTCGAACGACTCGGTCACGGCCCTCGCGAGCGCCTCGGCGCCGTGCGGGTTGTGGGCGGCGTCGATGAGCATGGGCGGGGTGATGCCGATGCGCTCGAGGCGACCCGGCGACTTCACCTCGCCGAACGCCGCCTCGACGAGCTCATCGCGCAGGCTCCGGTTCGCGCCGAAGAACGCCTCGACGGCAGCGAGCGCGACGGCACCGTTGTGCGCCTGGTACTCGCCGTCCAGCGGCAGGAGGAGGTCCTCGTACGTGCCAGCGACGCCGCGAACCGTCACGAGGCGTCCGCCGACGGCCAGCTGGTTGCTGACGACGGAGAAGTCCTTTGGCTCGGCGTACATGTGCGCCTCGGACATCTCTGCGGCACGTGTGATCTCCGCGAGGACCTCGGGCTGCTGCTCTGCGGTGACGACGCGCGCGGCGGGCTTGATGATGCCGGCCTTGGTGCGCGCGATCTCCGAGAGCGTCCTGCCGAGTCGCTGCGTGTGGTCGAGCGCGATGGGCGTGAAGACGGCGACCTCGCCATCGGCGACGTTCGTGGAGTCCCACTCGCCTCCCATGCCCACCTCGACCACAGCGACATCCACGGGAGCGTCGGCGAAGCACGCGTAGGCGAGCACCGTGAGGGCCTCGAAGAACGTGAGGCGCGGCTCTCCCGCCGCCTCGAGCTCCGCATCGACGATCGAGAGGAAGGGCGTGATGTCCTCCCAGTTCGCGACGAGTCGTTCGTCGCTGATGGGACTTCCGTCGACGGCGATGCGCTCGTTGATGCGCTCGAGGTGCGGACTCGTGAGGAGGCCCGTGCGCAGGCCGTGGGCGCGCAGCACGGTCTCGATGATGCGCGCGGTCGAGCTCTTGCCGTTGGTGCCCGTGATGTGGATGACCGGGTACGCCGTGTGCACGTCTCCGAGGAGCTCGACGGCGCGCCTCGTCGCGTGGAGTCGCGGCTCGGGGGCCGCCTCCCCCACGCGCTCCATGAGCTCGTCGAAGACACGCTCGCCTTCGCTGACCCAGTCGGTGCCCTCGAGGAGCGTTCGCTCGTCTTCCTCGCGCTCCGTCAGGACCTCGTCCTCGTCGTCGGAGAGCGCCGGCGTGAACGTCTCGGCGATGTCCCTCGGCTCGAGCTCGAAGTCGCCGGATACGTCCGATTCGCCGGACTGCTCTTCCCAGTCGCCGGAATCCTGCTGGTCGCGTTCGCTCACGCCACTACCTCCACGTCGATCTCAAGGGCACCATACGTGTCCGCGCTCACCTCGTCGTCAGCCGGCGACGCGAGTCCGCCGGTGACCTGGAACTCCACCGCGAGGGTCTCCCCCGAGATGAGCTCCCGATGCGCCTCGATGGCGGCGACCGACGCGTCGTCGGCGCGCAGGGCGAGGCGGATGCGGTCGGAGACCTCGAGTCCTGCCTCCTTGCGCGCGTCCTGGACCGCACGCACGACATCGCGAGCGAGGCCCTCCGCGGCGAGCTCCGGACTCACGTTCGTGTCGAGCACGAGGATGCCGCCGCTCGGCAGCAGGGTGATGGCTCGGTCGTCGCTCTCGCCTGCGGTGACGAGCTTGACCTCGTATTCACCCGCCTCGAGCTGCAGTCCGCCAGCCGTGACGACGCCGTCGACCTCGCTCCAGTCTCCGGACTTCGAGGCCTTGATCGCCAGCTGCACCTGCTTGCCGAGGCGCGGGCCAGCCGCGCGCGCGTTGACCTGCAGGACGCGGTCGATGCCGTACTTGGCCTCGGACTCGGCGACGAAGCGCTCGAACTCCACGGACTTCACGTTGAGCTCGTCACGCAGGATGCTCGCGAAGGGCTCGAGCGCGTCCGTGTTCGGCGCGACGACGGTGAGGCTCGCGAGCGGGAGGCGCACGCGGCGCCCGGCCTGCTTGCGCAGGGACAGCGCCGAGCTCGTGACGCGGCGGACCGCATCCATCGAGTCGACGAGCGCCTGATCGCTGGGGAACGCCGACGCGTCCGGCCAGTCGGTGAGGTGCACGCTGCGGCCGCCCGTGAGCCCGCGCCACACCGTCTCGGAGATGAGCGGCGTGAGTGGCGCGGCGACGCGCGTGAGCGTCTCGAGCACGGTGTAGAGCGTGTCGAACGCCTCGGTGCTCGTGGCGTCGTCGGTCACTCCTCGCCAGAAGCGGTCGCGCGAGCGACGCACGTACCAGTTGGTGAGCACGTCCCCGAAGTCGCGGAGGCGCGATGCGGCGGTCGTCGAGTCGAGTGCCTCGAGGTCTGCCTGCACCTCGGTGACGAGCACGCCCAGCTTGGCGAGGATGTACTGATCGAGCACATCGCTCGAGTCGGTGCGGAACGTCGCCTCGTACGCCTGGGTCGAGCCGACCGCGGTGTTCGCGTAGGTCGTGAAGAAGTAATACGTCGACCACAGCGGCAGGAGGAACTGGCGGACGCCCTCGCGGATCGTCTCCTCGGTCACGATGAGGTTCCCGCCGCGCAGCACGGGGCTCGCCATGAGGAACCAGCGCATGGCATCCGACCCGTCTCGGTCGAACACCTCCTGCACGTCCGGGTAGTTGCGGAGGCTCTTCGACATCTTGCGACCGTCGTTGCCGAGCACGATGCCGTGGCTCACGACCCGCTTGAACGCGGGGCGGTGGAAGAGCGCCGTCGAGAGCACGTGCATGACGTAGAACCAGCCGCGCGTCTGCCCGATGTACTCGACGATGAAGTCGGCGGGCGAGTGCGAGTCGAACCACTCGCGGTTCTCGAACGGGTAGTGCACCTGCGCGTACGGCATGGAGCCGGAATCGAACCACACGTCGAGGACATCGGGGATGCGCCGCATCGTGGATGCACCGCTCGGGTCGTCCGGGTTCGGGCGCGTGAGCTCGTCGATGAACGGGCGGTGGAGGTCGGTCGGGCGCACCCCGAAGTCGCGCTCGATGTCGTCGAGCGAGCCGTATACGTCGATGCGCGGGTAGTCGGGGTTGTCGCTCTTCCACACGGGGATGGGGCTGCCCCAGTACCGGTTGCGGCTGATCGACCAGTCGCGGGCCCCTTCGAGCCAGTTGCCGAACTGGCCGTCCTTGACGTTGTCCGGCACCCAGTCGATCTGCTGGTTGAGTTCGACGAGCTCGTCGCGGAACTGCGTGACGCGCACGAACCAGCTCGAGACGGCCTTGTAGATGAGGGGCTTGCGGCAGCGCCAGCAGTGCGGGTAGGAGTGCTCGTAGCTGGCCTGCTTGAACAGCCGGCCGTCGGCCCGCAGGAGCTGGGTGAGCGGCTTGTTGGCGTCGAAGACCTGCAGGCCGGCGACGGGCTCGACGGCGGAGAGGAACTTGCCGCCCTCGTCGACGGAGAGGATCGTTGGGATGCCGGCGGCGTCGCTGAGCACCTTGTCGTCCTCACCGTAGGCGGGCGCCTGGTGCACGATGCCGGTGCCGTCGCTCGTGGTGACGTAGTCGCCGAGCAGGAACTGCCACGCGTTCTGCGTGCCGTAGGTCTCGGTGTCGGCGTAGAAGTCCCACAGGCGCTGGTAGCGGACGCCGGCCAGCTCGGCGCCCGTGAGGCTGCGGCTGGTCGCGTCGACCGCGTCCTCCGCGCTCTCGTAGCCGAGCTCCTTGGCATGGGCCGCGACGCGTGCGCTGGCGAGCAGGAAGGAGCCAGCGCCCGTCGCCGTGCCGTCTGCCGCGCCGAGCGGGCCAGCTGGCACGACGGCGTAGTCGATGTCCGGGCCGACCGCGAGCGCCAGGTTGGTCGGGAGCGTCCACGGGGTCGTCGTCCAGGCGAGCGCCTTCACGCCGGCGAGGCCGAGCGCATCCGCTCGCTCCCCCTCGAGCGGGAAGGTGACGGTGACGGTCTGGTCCTGACGCATCTGGTAGACGTCGTCGTCCATGCGCAGTTCGTGGTTGGAGAGGGGCGTCTCGTCGTTCCAGCAGTACGGGAGCACGCGGAAGCCCTCGTAGGCGAGCCCGTCGTCGTAGAGCTTCTTGAAGGCCCAGAGCACCGACTCCATGTACGAGATGTCGAGCGTCTTGTAGTCGTTCTCGAAGTCGACCCAGCGGGCCTGGCGGGTGACGTACTCCTGCCACTCGCGCGTGTACTTGAGCACCGACTCGCGGGCGGCGTCGTTGAACGTGTCGATGCCCATGGCCTCGATCTCGGCCTTCGACTGGATGCCGAGCTGGCGCATGGCCTCGAGCTCGGCGGGCAGGCCGTGCGTGTCCCAGCCGAAGCGGCGGTGCACCTGGCGGCCGCGCATCGTGAAGTAGCGGGGGAAGACGTCCTTCGCGTACCCGGTGAGGAGGTGCCCGTAGTGCGGGAGCCCGTTCGCGAAGGGAGGGCCGTCGTAGAAGACCCACTCCTCGGCGCCCTCGCGCTGGTCGATGGAGGCCTGGAAGGTGCCGTCTTCGCGCCAGAAGTCGAGCACGCGCTCTTCGAGGCGCGGGAACGACGGCGAGGCGGCGACGCTGTCTCTTGTCGAGCTGGCGGGATCGGCGGCTGGTCCGAACGAGGCCTTCGGGTAGCTCATGCGGTGGAACTCCTGGCAGTAAGTGGATGTGCTTGGTCTGCTTCAGGGACGCCTTCCGGCGCGGTACCACCCCGATTGCGCGCTCCCCCGGATCTGCCTTCCGTTGAAGGAAGGACGTCCGGCGGCGCTCGCCACTCGTTCCGGGCTGTGACGGGCCCTCCCGACCGGTTCTACTTGGCCTGCGTTCCTCGAGAGGCTCGCTCACCGTTCTTCCGGGGACTCCCCGCTGATGGGCGGATCACAGTCATGCTGCCAACATCGTACGCGCCCGGGCAAGCTGCGCGAAACGGACAGGCCAGGCTCAGGGGAAGGCTGTGTACGCTCGCTTCTTCTGGATTCATCGACGGACGGCACTCAGCGCATGCTCACCTCTCACCTCTCGAAGCTCGCAGCGACCGGCATCTTCGCGACCATCGCGCTCACCGGATGCTCAGCGCTCGGCGGAGGGGAGACTGCGGCTCCGTCTCCCTCGGCTGCGACGACGACCGAGGCCACGACGGCCGAGGGCGGCGGAACCTGCGCGGACGTCCAGGCCGAGATCGATTCGATCAACACGAGCGTCCAGGGCATCCCCGACCAGGTGCCCGGTGACATCCCCGGAGCTGTCGCGACGCTCGAGACCGTAGGCGCCAGCCTCACGACGCTGCAGCAGAGCGTCACGGACCCCGACCTCAAGACGCACGTCGACACGCTCGTCACCGAGGTGACGGAGCTGCAGACCACAGCTGGGGAGCTCACGAACGGCGAGGGTGGCTTCGCGGCCGCCGCGAGCATCCTGACGCAGCTCGGCGAGGTCGAGTCGGCCCTCTCGTCGCTGACGGCTTACTGCGAGCTGCAGACGAGCTAGAGGAACCGGAAGGCCCTCGAGCAGCGCTGTCCGGAACCTTGCGAGAACTGCGGTCCCGCGCGACGGTCTCACCTGCAGTCAGCTTCCGTGAAGCGGCTCCTGCAGTGCTGAGCCGCGCAGAGTTCTGCGCCGGAAGAGTCGATACTCCCAGCCCGGTCGGAGGGCTCGCCACCTGCCCGTCCGGTCGCGCACGATTTCGAGCTGGTTCTTGTGGGCCAGGTGATGATGGAAGCTGCAGAGGAGCACTCCCTCGTCGACGTTCGTGACGCCGCCTTCAACCCACGGCGTGGTGTGGTGCGCTTCGCACATGCCAGGCGGCTTCCAGCAGCCCGGCGTGATGCAGCCCCCGTCGCGGGAGGCGAGCGCTCTGCGTTGCGCGCGACTGTACAACCGCTGACGGCGGCCGAGTCTCAACGGTTCTCCGTTGGAACCCAGGAGCGCCACCTGCACGAACCCGTCGCAGAGGGTCTTCGCGACCAGGCTCGGCGGCACTGGCGTTCCGGTGCGCTCGAGGTGCGGCACGTCGAGCGGGCGCTGGGCCTCTCCCTTCAGGCCAGCGTCCGTCGTGGTGATGACCACGGTAGGCGCCTCTCCGCCCGCGCGGGGAGCGTCCGGGGCTTCCGCGAATCGCGCGAAGACCGACTCCACGGCGTCCATGCGCTGCTGGGCTGGCGTGCGTCGGTCGGGGATTTGCTCATCCGGATGCGAGACGTCCACGTCCGCCGCGTCGATTCCCTCGGCACCGCGTCCGTCAGCGCCAGCGCTCCCGATGGGCGGGGCATCTTCGAAGGCAACCTTGCGGCGGGGCGAGGTGACCGTCTCGCACACCTTCCGGAGCAGCTCCCCCTGCTCCGGAGTCGCAACGAATCGCCCCGTGACCGTGCCATCCGAACGCTCCCGCATCCAGAATCCCCGCTTGCGCGCAACGCGCTCCGCGAGCGGTTCCGTGCCGTCGGGGTCGAGGAACGCCACCCACTGCGCGGCCTGGACCCGAAGCAGTTCCGGAGTTGCCGGGGCAAGATCTTCTGGGTTCACGCCCCGCGCCGAGTCGACAAGCTCTGCCTCAGCCGCGTCGAGATGCGCTCGCTCGGCACGGCCGTTCACGGGCTTCAATCCCTGCACGATCGCGGACGCCTGCGCGAGCGAGATCTGCGCGGCTGCAAGCGCCGTCGCAACGGCCGGATGTGCCGGCCCGAGATGCTCGCCCGTCAGACTCATCGGGGCACGGGTGGTCTCCGCAACGCGAACCAGCGACCCGGCCTCGGCGCAGGGGACCCCCAGAAGCTGCTGGAGCATCTCCGCGAGGTTGGCGAAGCCCATGCTCCGGACGAGCTCGTCGCGCGCCGAGCCCTCCTCGTCACGTCGAAGCACCTCCCCCGCAATCTCGACCAACGCCGCGTCCAGCGCGCGCCGACGGCTCGCGAGCTCCGCGATCACCACGGGAATCTCCATCGCCAGCAAAACCAGGGCGTTGCCGGGGGCCGCGATGAGCGCGTCGACCGTCGCGGTCTCGGGCGAGGACCGCCTGGAGGCCACCTCGTTGCGCCCCGTGCCAGCCTGCCCAAGAACCATGATGACCTCCCCCCGGGATCACCTCGAGCCTAGCACTCAGAGCTTCACTTGGGGCCTGTTGACCAGGAATTTATCGATGTTCTTCGAAGACAGAATCGAACCACCAAGCTCCAGATCAGAGGACACCAGACTGCAGCGGGCGTCTCGAGGCCGAACGCCTTCAGCACCGCAGGCTTACGCGGCCGAGTACGCCAGGAAGATCGGGGCGCTCGCCTCGTCCACGACGCTCGAGAAGCTGCCTCGGGTCGGCCCCTCCTCGATCCAGAACACGGTCGCGGCGATGGTCGCCGAGATGATCGAGCCTGCGCAGACGGTTCGCCGCAACCGGCCCAGCCCAGGCTCTGCTCGGGCGAGGAAGTCCGTGAGCGCCGACTGCTGGGCGAGCGCGCGCTTCGTGCCCGTCGCGGCGAGGTCTGCACTCGTGCCTGCCACACTGCGCAGCGAGCCCGCCCAGCGGACGGTCTCGGGCTGCACCGTGTCGGCGATCTCGAGGAGCACCTTCCGGAGCGTCTCGAGACCGTCTCCCCTCTTCGGAACGCCGCGCGCGACGAGCTCGGTCGCCGCGGCCTCGAGCCGGAGAGGAACCTCGGCGAGGAGCGGGTCGAGACCGACCCACAGCACGTCGGCTTTGGCAGCGAAGTAGTTGAAGAACGAGCTTCTCGCGACGCCGGCACGGCGGGCGATGTCGCTCGCGCTCGTCTGCTCGTAGCCCTGCTCGAGGAACAGCTCGAGGGCGGCCTCTTCGAGCGTCTCGCGACTCGACGCGGAGGGTCGGCCTCGACGCGCGACCCGTTCCTCGTGCTCCGTCATCATCTTCTCATTTCTGCATGGTGTTCAAATAAGCAGTTACACTCTCCGAGTGCCAGCATCAGCCACCCGCCGCGCGGCGAAGCCCATCGCGCTCCTCGCCCTCGCCGCAGCCCTCATCGTGCCACTTGCCGCATGCTCCAGCGAGGCGACCTCGTCGGACCAGCCGCAAACCCTCAGGTACGCCTCAGGAGACGCTGAGCCCACGTGCCTCGACCCGCACGTCGGCGGCAACTGGCCCCAGGCGATCCTCGCGAACCAGTTCCTGGAGTCGCTCTTCTCGAAGAACGACGCAGGGGAGATCATCCCATGGCTGGCAACAGGAGCCGAAGCGTCTGACGACCAGCTGAGCTGGACGATCACCCTCAAAGAAGGCGTGAGCTTCACCGACGGCACCCCGTTCGACGCGGACGCCGTCGTGGCGAACGTCGAACACATCAAGAACCCCGAGACCGCCTCCTCGACGGCCATCCTCGCCCTCGGGAAGGTCTCCGAAGCGGTCGCAGTCGACGCGCGCACCGTGCGCTTCGACCTCAGCGAGCCGGACAGCGCGCTCCTGGAGTCGCTCGCACAGACCTGGCTGGCCATCGAGTCCCCAGCCGGGCTCGAGCGCGGGACCGAGGAGAACTGCCTCGCCCCGATCGGCACCGGCGCCTTCCAGGTCGCGTCGTGGGAGAAGCAGTCCCAGGTCGTGCTGACTCGCAACGAGAACCACACGTCAGCGCCGGAGGACGGCGTGACGAGCGAGGGCCAGCCCGGAGCGACGGTCGGCACCATCGAGTGGAAGTTCATCCCGGACGCCGCCACCCGCCTCGCCGCACTCCAGTCCGACCAGGTCGACATCATCGACTCCGTGCAACCGGATGCGCTCTCGCAGTTCCAGGCGAACGGCACGGAGGAAACGCTCATCGGCGCCCGCCCCGGTGTGACGGCCCGCATCGAGCTCAACACCACGCGTGCACCCTTCGACGACCCCAAGGTGCGCGAGGCGTTCGCCGCCTCCGCCGACATCGACGCTGCGGTCGAGTCGCTCTACTTCGGAACCCTCGACCGGTCGACCTCCGTGCTCTCGAGCGCAACACCCTTCGCGACCTCGCACCCCGACTCCTTCGGGTTCGACGCGGCACGCGCATCCACGCTGCTCGACGAGGCCGGCTGGACCGAGCGCGACGCCGACGGCGTCCGCACGAAGAACGGCGAGCGCCTCGAGGTCGCATTCCCGGTCTCCACGAACCAGTCGATCCCGGCCGAGATCTCCGTACTCGAGCAGATCGGAGCGACGAGCTCCGAGGTGGGCTTCGATGTGCAGCTCGAACTGCTCGACCTCTCGACCTGGTACGAGCGCAGCGGCACGTGGGAGTTCGATGCCATCGTCGCGCCGTACTCGAAGAACTCCGCCGACGTGCTCCGCATCGTCTACTCGACCGACAGCATCACCCCCGCCCCGAGCGGCTACCACGCCAACAACACCGGCCTCTCGCTGCCCGCTCTCGACGAGGCGCTCGACGCGGCCGTGAAGACCAGTGACGACGCCGAGCGCGAGCGGCTCTACGGCGAGGCCCAGCAGCTCATCATCGACAGCGGCACCGTCATCCCGCTCTACGACCAGACGGTGCAGTTCGCCTACGGCGCCAACGTGCACGGCTTCCGCCTCCAGCCGAACGTCAACGTGCCCTCGCTCGTGAACGTCACCATCGAGTAGCTGGGCCACGACTGAGTACGGCGCACGAGACAATCGAGCGATGACGAAGGATGCGCGATCTCGCGCGGCACACCTGCTGCCGCTGATTCCGCGCATCCTCCTGCGTCTCGGCGGCGCGGTGTTCGTGCTGTGGGCCGTCGTCACCGTCACCTTCTTCGCGGTGCGCGCCGTGCCTGGCGACCCCGTGCTCGCGATCCTCGGCGGGCCGGGCTCCAACGCGAGCGCCGAGGCCGTCGCGCAGGCCCGCGCCGAGAACGGGCTCGACCAGCCGCTCTTCCTCCAGTACCTCGCGCAGCTGTGGCGCACGGCGACCGGAGACCTCGGCTTCAGCTACGCCCAGCGCGAGAGCGTCGCATCGCTCATCGGCGAGCAGCTGCCCGGCACGCTCGCCCTCGCCGGCCTCTCCCTCCTCCTCGCCTGGGCGATCGCGCTCACCGTGGCCTGGTGGTCGACCGGGAGGAGCCGAATCGCGTGGGGCATCGCATCGACGCTCGAGGTCGTCGCGGCGGCGGTGCCGCACTTCTGGCTGGCCTCCGTGCTCGTGCTGATCTTCGCCGGAATGCTCGGGCTCCCCGTCGCCGTCTCGGGTCCGGGACTCTCCGGGCTCATCCTGCCGAGCGTCACCCTCGCGCTCCCCCTCGCCGGGTACCTGGGGCAGGTCATGCGCGAGCAGATGCTCGACGCCCTCGAGTCGCCGTTCGTGCTGGCCGCGCGAGCGCGCGGCGAAGGGCCGAGCGGCATCTTCTGGCGGCACGTGCTGCGCCACGCGGCGATCCCCGCAGTCGGCCTCAGCGGCTGGGCTCTCGGCTCCCTCGTGTCCGGCGCAGTGGTCGTCGAGACGATCTTCGCGAGGCCAGGACTCGGCCGCTCTCTGCTCGCCGCGGTCGGTGCGAGGGACGTGCCCTACGTGATCGGCGTCCTCGTCGTCGTCGCGGCCGCCTACATGCTCGTGACCGTCCTCACCGACCTGATCGAGCCGGTCATCGATCCGCGCTCCCGCGACCGAGCGGGCGTGACCGCATGAGTCTCGACGCGGCCGCGGTTCGGGATGCTCGTGCGGGCACGACGGGACAGCGCGACGGCCGCACCCGCACCGGCTCCCGCTCGCGGCGCGGGCTCTGGCTCGGCGTCTGGCTCGCCGTGGCGGCGATCTACCTGCTCGCCGCGGTCTTCCCGCAGCTCCTCGCCCCCGGCGACCCGCTCGCCGTGAACCCCGCCGATGCGTTCTCGCCTCCCGTCCCCGCGCATCCGCTCGGCACGGACGAGTCCGGCAGGGGTGTCTACACCCGCATCGTGCACGGCGCCTCGTCGTCGCTCACGATCGGCGCCCTCGCAACCGTGATCGGGCTCCTCCTCGGCGCCGTGCTCGGCCTCGCCGCGGGCCTCGGACCCCGATGGCTCGACTTCGGCACGACGAGGATCGTCGAGGTCTTCTTCGCCTTCCCAGGCATCCTCCTCGCGCTCCTGCTCATCACGCTCGCGGGCCCTGGCCTCGTCACGACGACCATCGCGGTCGGCCTCTCCACTGCCCCTGGCTACGCGCGCCTCATCCGCTCTCAGGTGCTGCGCGTGCGGGCGAGCGCCTACATGGAGGCGGACCTCGTGCTCGGCAGGTCGCGCTGGCACAGCTTCACGAGGACGCTGCTGCCGAACGTCGCCTGGCCCCTCTTCTCGCTCGCCACGCTCGGCCTCGGCCAGGCCATCGTGTGGGCGGCTGCGCTCAGCTACCTGGGCCTCGGCGAACCGCCACCCAGCCCGGAATGGGGATCGATGCTCTCCGCAGGCCGCCTCTACCTGCCGACCGGCAGCTGGTGGCTCACCATCTTCCCTGGCACCGCGATCGTGGGCGCGGCCGTCACGGCGACGATGCTCGGTCGCATCATGCAGCAGCGCACGAGGCAGGCAGGATGAGCGACGCGTCGCGCCCGGTACCCCAGCGGGAAGCGCTGACCGTGCGGGCAGAAGAGCTGCGTATCTCCTTCGGCGACTTCGAGGCGGTGCGCGGAGTCTCCTTCGACGTGCGACGCGGCGAGTGCCTCGCGCTCGTCGGCGAGTCGGGCTCCGGCAAGTCGGTGACCGCCAGGGCGCTGCTCGGGCTGAGCGGCGACGGCGCCCGAGTGGAGGCCAGCACGCTCAGCCTCGGCGGCGTCGACCTGCCACTGGCGAGCGGCGACGGCGACTGGAGGTCGATCCGCGGCGGTCGCGTCGGGCTCGTGCACCAGGATGCGCTGGTCGCGCTCGACCCGCTCCGCCCCGTCTGGCGCGAGGTCGACGACGCGCTGCGGCTGCACACCGACCTCGGGCGCCAGGCGCGCCGCAGCCGCGTCCTCGAACTGCTCGGGCGGGCCGGACTCGAGGATCCCGAGTCGATCGCGCGCCGCCGCAGCGGTCAGCTCTCCGGCGGCCAGCGACAGCGTGTGCTCATCGCCGCCGCCCTGGCGGGGGAACCCGAGCTGCTCATCGCCGACGAGCCGACGAGCTCCGTCGACCAGGCCGTGCAGGCGCAGCTGATCGAGCTGTTCGACGCGCTCAAGGCCGACGGTATGACGATGCTCTTCATCACCCACGACCTGGGCGTCGTCCAGCGCCTCGCCGACCGGGTCGCCGTCATGAGCGAAGGACTCATCGTCGAGACAGCGCCGACGGCGCGGCTCTTCACCGCTCCCGAGCACAGGGTCACTCGCCAGCTGCTCGCCGCGCAGCCGAAGGCGGCTCTCGACTCGCTCAGGGCCACGCCCGAGGTGGATGCGCCTGGGCCGCTCCTGGAGGTGCGCGGCGTCTCGAAGGCCTTCCGGGGAGCGGGGAGCGCGCCCATCCAGGCCGTGCGGGAGGCGTCCTTCACACTCTCGCGCGGCGAGACGCTCGGGATCGTCGGCAGCTCGGGCTCCGGCAAGTCGACGCTGGCCCGCATCGCGCTCGGCTTGGAGCGGCCGGACGCGGGCACCGTGTCGTTCCTCGGCGTCGCCTGGAGCCCCGCCCCCGAGCGCCTGCGCCGCTCCCGCCGGGCCAAGCTCGGCTCCGTACCCCAGGATGCGCTCTCCAGCTTCGACCCTCGGCGCACGGTCGGCGAGATCCTCGCCGACGCGCTCACCGCTGGGCGCTCGACGTCCGTCCGGACGCGGCGAGACGCCATCGACGCGGCGCTCGAGCGAGTCGGGCTCGACGGCTCGATCGCCGGTCTCCGCCCGCTCCACCTGAGCGGTGGCCAGCGCCAGCGCCTCGCCATCGCCCGCGCGCTCGCCCCCGAACCCGAGGTGCTGCTGTGCGACGAGCCCGTCTCAGCCCTCGACGTGACCGTGCAGGCGCAGGTGCTCGCGCTCCTCGAACGACTCGTCGACGAGCTGGGCCTGGCCTGCGTGTTCATCTCGCACGACCTCGCCGTCGTCGCGCAGCTCGCCGACCGGGTCGCCGTCATGAGCGACGGCGAGATCGTCGAGACGGCATCCGTGTCCGAGCTGTTCTCCACGCCGAAGCACCCGGCCAGCCGCGCGCTCCTCGACGCCCACAAGAGCCTCGAGGTGCGCTGAGCCGACCGGGCGCATCGCCGCCGGTACCGCCTACTCGACCGTCAGGAACCCCGAGCCGACGGACACGGAGAGCGTGTTCTTGGCGGAGTCCGACTGCCGGACATTGACGTTCGCCATCCCCGACTCGTTCAAGCCCGTCTCGAGCTTGTAGGTGCCGTCCGGCAGCGAGACGCTTCCGAAGCCCGACTCGATGGAGATGTCGGTGCTCTTCGGGGCCGCTCCCCCGAAGATGGCATTGAGGGCCCCCGAGCTGGCGGCGAGCGTCACATCCCCCGGCACCTCGGCGTCGATGTTGGAAGCGCCAGACCCCGTCGTGAGGCTCAGGTTGGCAGCCGACCCCTCGAAGTCGCTCGCACCCGAGTTCGTCTCGATGACCAGGTCCCCGAAGTCGCCGTCGATGGTCGCGGCCCCCGAGGTGACGTTGACCTGCGCGTCCAGCTTCCCGTCCTCCAGGCTCTCCGGGAGGGTCAGCGAGAGCTCCTCCTCGCCGAACCCGCCGCCGTTCCTGCTGCCGCCCACCCGCTCGACGACGAGCTCGCCGCCCTCGGTCACGAGCTGCCACGCGTCGGCCTTCGTGAACCCCTTCGACTGCACACGCAGCTCGGCCTGCGAGACGTCGCCGAACTCGATCTCCATGCCGACCGAGTCGATGTCGACGCGCAGCGAGGTGACGCCGGCGATCGACTGGCTGATCGTGGTCTCGTCGCGCAGGACGTCGCGGAGGTTGGCGAAGAATCCGCTGGTCACGGTTCCGGCGACGACCATGCCGCCGATGATCGCGACCGTGATGGTGATCCACCCGAATCGCTTCGGGCTGATGCCGTCGACGTCCGCGTCTGGGCGGGTGTCGGGCTCGAGAGTTGGTGTGGTCATCGGAGTTCTCCGTTCGTGGCGCGGGCCGTGAGGCCCTGTCCATCGAGGTGTGCCTGTGGCTGCGGGCGGGGCGCATGCCCCTGCCCGTCGAGGTGGGCGAGCACGGCGAGCACCCTGCGGTTGCCGCCGTCGCCCTGGTCGAGCTCGAGCTTCTGGAAGACCGCCGAGATGTGCTTCTCGACGCTCCCCGAGCTGACGTGGAGCGCCTCGGCGATCGCGTGGTTGGAGCGACCTTCGGCCATGAGCCCGAGCACCTCGGACTCGCGGGGCGTGAGGCGCTCGAAACGCGCATCCCTGGTCTTCCTGGCGAGCAGCTGGGCGACGACCTCTGGGTCGAGCACCGTGCCGCCGGCCGCGACGCTGTCGACGCCGGCAAGGAACTGCTCGACGTCGGCGACCCGGTCCTTGAGGAGGTAGCCGAGCCCGCCCCTCGAACTCGAGATGAGCTCCGACGCGTACCGCTCCTCCACGTACTGCGAGAGGACCAGCACGGCGAGGCTCGGGTCGGTGGCCCGGAGCCGGAGCGCGGCCCGGATGCCCTCGTCGGTGAACCCTGGCGGCAGGCGGACGTCGAGGATGACGAGCTCCGGGTCGGTCTCGGCGACGAGCCGGTCGAGCCTGCCGTCGTCGGCGAGGATGCCCACCATGGTGTGGCCGGCGTCCTCGAGCAGGCGGGCGATGCCCTCCCGCAGGAGCGCGGAGTCTTCGCAGATCAGGATGCGCATGGCACGCTCACCTCGATCGTCGTCGGGCCTTCCGGCGGGCTCGAGATCATGATCGCGCCGCCTGCCGCTTCGATGCGGTCGGTCACCCCGTCGAGTCCGCCGCCAGGGACGAGACGTGCCCCTCCATGTCCGTCGTCCTGGATGCGGGCCCAGAGCATCGAGCCGCGCATGCGGACCTGCACCGAGATCTCCGACGCACCGGAGTGCTTCGCCGCGTTGCCGAGCGACTCGGCGACCGCGAAGTAGACGGCGGCCTCCGCATCCTTCGAGCAGCGTCCGGGGAGCTGCGCGTCGAGTACGACGGGGATGTGCGAGCGGGCAGCGAGCCCCGAGAGCGCGGCATCGAGGCCACGGTCGGTGAGCACGGCGGGCTGGAACCCACGGGCCAGCTGCCGCAGCTCGGTGACGGCGTCCTTCGTCGAGGCGTGCGCCTCGTCGATGAGTTCGGCAGCCCTGGCGGGATCCGAGTTCAGCTTCTGCTTGGCCATGCCGAGCGTCATGCCGATCGAGACGAGCCTCGGCTGCACGCTGTCGTGCAGGTCACGCTCGATGCGGTCGCGCTCCGTCGCGGCGCCTCGAACAGCGACGGTGCGGCGACGCCCCGCGTCGCGCACCTCCTCCTCGAGCTGCTGCTCCCGGTCGCGGGAGAGGAGGCTGATGGACGCCGCGCGCTGCACGTAGGCGAACGCGACGATGAGGGCGATGGCGATCAGCAGCATGCCGATGCCGATGAGCAGGCCGATGAACGGGGTGACGGCGAAGTCCATGCCCCAGACGGTCAGGGTCTCCCGGTTCTGCAGCGGCGAGAAGAGCGCGAAGACGCCGGAGACGCCGAGCTGCAGGGCGCCGAGGGAGAGCGTTCCGAGCACCGCGACGATCACGAGGTGCAGCATCGCCTTCCAGTTCGCCCCGTCGGCGAACTGCACGAGGGGCGTGAGCACGAACCGCCAGCCGTCGCGGCGACGCGAGCGGCGCATCCCGGCGTCGTCGAGCGGCCGGTTGTAGAGGGCCGCCACCCGGCGCCGCTCGAAGGCGGAGACGCCGCGGAACGAGAACGCGAGGCCAGCGAGGACGACGACGCCGACGCCCAGCACGAAGAGCAGTCCGACGCCGAGTCCGAGGAGACCGAACATGAGCGAGAGGAGGAGCGGCGCGATGACGCCGCCGGCGGCGAGGTGCAGCGAGGTCAGACTCAGCTGCTTGACGTTGTTCTTCATGTCCACAACGC
The DNA here is from genome assembly GCF_015351285.1 of Pseudoclavibacter sp. VKM Ac-2888. Lineage (NCBI taxonomy): Bacteria > Bacillati > Actinomycetota > Actinomycetes > Micrococcales > Microbacteriaceae > Pseudoclavibacter > Pseudoclavibacter sp. VKM Ac-2888. Next base: position 302,401 of record NZ_JADKSM010000002.1, on the reverse strand, counting down.
TATGGTCGCGCGCCTCGCCGCGACACGGAGCATCCCTCACACCTCAGCGGGGGTTTTCCCCCAGATGTCCCTCCGCCCGCACAGGGAGGAATCCGGGCGCAGCTGCGAGCATGGACGCATGACTCTGGACGTCGTGATCATCGCCGACACCCACCTCCCGAAGCGCGCTCAGGCACTCCCGGAGGTGCTCTGGCGGGCGATCGAACGCGCGGACGTGGTCTTCCATGCCGGTGACTGGGTCGACAGCGACACGCTCGATGCGCTGCAGGCTCGGGCGCGCAGGATGGTCGGCGTGTGGGGCAACAACGATGGCCCGGAACTGCGAGAGCGCCTGCCGGAGGTCGCCCGCGTCGAACTCGATGGCGTCCGCTTCGCGATGACCCACGAGACCGGGCAGAAGGCGGGTCGGGAGCGCCGCATGGATACGCTCTTCCCCGACACCGACGTGCTCGTCTTCGGGCACAGCCACATCCCGTGGGACACGACCACCCCCGCCGGGCTGCGCCTCCTCAATCCCGGCTCCCCCACCGACCGTCGCCGACAGCCGCGGGTCACCTACCTGACCGTGCGGGTGGACGCCGGGCAGCTCACGCGGGCGGAGCTGCGGGACGCGCGCACGGGTGATCTGGTTCCAGACGCCGACGGCGCTGACTGAGCACCGGGTCCCGACTCCCAGCCCGGCTCCCGGCTACGCGTCGGCGGTCGCCGTGTCTGCGTCGATGTCGTGGCGCTCGAGGAACTCGAACACCTCGCGCTGGTCGACGCCGGGGAAGTCGCCCGTCGGGAGGGGCGAGAACACGTGCGCGTGCACTCGGGCACTCGGCCAGGCCTTCGCCGACCAGCGCTCGCTGAGCTCAGCCCCCGGCGTGCGGCAGCACGCACCGTCCGGGCAGGTCGACGATGCACGCTGCTTCGTGTCGCGCCCGCGGAACCAGCGGGCCTCGTCGAACGGCACGCCGATCGTGATGGAGAACTCGCCGGCGTCGGCGTGCCCGGTCTGGGTGGAGCACCAGAACGTGCCGGCAGGGGTGTCGGTGTACTGGTAGGTCTCCGTGGTCCGGTTCGTCCGGGCGAGGGCGCTCACGGCCGAGAACTTCCGGCACACGAACTGGCCCTCGACGGAGCCGGTGACGTCCTGCGGGAGCGGGAGGGAGTCGTTCTCGTAGGCCTTCGAGATGGAACCCTTGTCGTCGACGCGCAGGAAGTGCAGCTTGATGTCGAGGTGCGAGGTGAGCAGGTTCGTCATGCGCAGGGCGGCGGCTTCGTGGGTCACGCCGAACGCGTCCCGGAAGTCCTCGACGGCCATGTCGCGGCGCTCCTTCGCGTCGCGGAGGAACGCGACCGAGCGCGCCTCCGGCATGAGGCAGGCCGCCGCGAAGTAATTGATCTCGAGGCGCTGGCGCAGGAAGTCGGCGTAGTCCTCGGGGCGGCGGTGGCCGAGCACCCGGTGCGCCATCGCCTGCAGCGCCATCGCGCGCAGCCCGTGCCCGCCGGGGATGGAGGCTGGCGGCAGGTAGATGCGACCGTTCTCCAGGTCGGTGATGGAGCGCGTGGACCTGGGCAGGTCGTTGACGTAGATGAGCTGGAACCCGAGGTGGTCGGCCATCTTGCCGACCGAGTGGTGCATGAGGGCGCCGCGCGTGTGGTCCACCCTGCTGAGCAGCTCGTCGGCGAGCTTGTCGAGGTCGGGCATGTAGTTGTCGTGGGCGCGCATCGCGAGCCGCAGCTCGGTGTTGGCGCGGCGCGCCTCCTCGGGCGTCGCGCTCGCCTCGGTCCGGCGGCGCACGATCTCGCTGTGCATGCCGGTGAGGGCGCGCAGCACCTCGTCGGAGAGCGACTTCGTCGAGGGGATGCGCGGGAGCCCGAGCTCCTGGTAGACGGTCGAGGTCTGCGCGCGCTCGAGCTCGATCTCGAGGCGGGAGCGATCATCCGGCGGCGTGTTGGCGAGCATCTCGCTCAGGTCGACGTCGAACACCTCGGCGAGCTGCTGCAGCACGGAGAGCTTCGGCTCGCGCTTGCCGTTCTCGATGAGCGAGAGCTGGCTGGCGAGCAGCCCGGTCTTCTCGCCGAGCGCTTCGAGCGTGAGCGAGCGCTCCTTGCGGTAGTAGCGGATGCGCCGCCCGAGCAGGAGGGAATCCACTGCGCCGCCTTTCCCTGTGGTTGCTGTCGATTTTTGCGCAGCGGGGAAAGGACCGAGTCCGCTCATGGGTGCCTCCGGGCATCTGAATTGCTGATGTGTGAAATTTTGCCATTTTTCTCGGCCAATCTCCATCCCGGGGCGTCCGGCGCAGGTCAACACTGGGTGTACGACGCCATGCACGTATGCGAGACGGAGACAGCTCGCATGCAGAACCGTGAAAGCAGCATCGAAATGACTGAACAGGCACATGACCACCTCGACGTCCCGCAGCGGGCAGCGAACCCGGAAGTCAACGACTGGGTCCGCGAGATCGCCGCACTGACGAAGCCGAGCCGCATCGTCTGGTGCGACGGCTCCCAGTCCGAGATCGACGCCCTCACCGCCGAGATGGTCGAAGCAGGCACGCTCATCAAGCTCAACGAAGAGCTCCGCCCCGGCTCTTACCTCGCCCGCTCCGACGCCGGCGATGTCGCCCGCGTCGAGAGCCGCACCTACATCTGCTCGGAGAACGAGGAAGACGCGGGCCCCACGAACAACTGGCGTGCGCCGGCCGAGATGAAGGCAGAGCTGAGCGGCCTCTTCGACGGCTCCATGCGCGGCCGCCCCATGTACGTCGTTCCCTTCGCGATGGGCCCGCTCGGCGGGGCGATCACGCAGTACGGCGTCGAGATCACGGACTCCCCGTACGTCGTGCTGTCGATGGCTCTCATGACCCGCTCCGGCGACGGCGCCCTCGAGCACCTCACGCCGGGACGCGACTGGGTGAAGGCCCTGCACACCGTCGGCTTCCCGCTCGAGTTCGAGGACGGCTCGAGCCGCCCCGACGTCGCCTGGCCGCACAACGAGTCGAAGTACATCACCCACTTCCCCGAGACGCGGGAGATCATCTCCTACGGCTCCGGGTACGGCGGCAACGCGCTCCTCGGCAAGAAGTGCTTCGCGCTGCGCATCGCGTCGGCCATGGGGCACGACGAGGGCTGGATGGCCGAGCACATGCTCCTCATCCAGGTCACGAGCCCTGAGGGCAAGACCTACACGCTCACGGGTGCATTCCCCTCCGCGACCGGCAAGACGAACTTCGCGATGATGAAGCCCAAGCTCGATGGCTGGAAGGTCGAGACGCTCGGCGACGACATCGTGTGGATGCGCAAGGCGGCCGACGGGCGACTCAACGCCATCAACCCGGAGTTCGGGTTCTTCGGCGTCGCACCCGGCACGGGCTACGACACCAACCCCGTCGCGATGGAGACCATCACGACGAACACGATCTTCACGAACGTCGCGCTGACCGACGACGGCGACGTCTGGTGGGAGGGCATGACCGACGAGGCGCCAGCGCACCTCATCGACTGGCAGGGCAACGACTGGACTCCCGAGTCCGGAACGAAGGCCGCGCATCCGAACGCCCGCTTCACGGTGCGCGCCTCGCAGTGCCCGACCCTCTCCCCCGCCTGGGAGGCTCCCGACGGCGTGCCCGTCGACGCGATCCTCTTCGGCGGCCGCCGTGCGAGCAACGTCCCGCTGGTCTTCGAGTCGAAGGACTGGCAGCACGGCTGCTTCCTCGGCGCGACGCTCGCCAGCGAGCAGACCGCGGCCGCAGAGGGCCCAGTCGGCATCCTGCGCCGCGACCCCTTCGCCATGCAGCCCTTCGCCGGCTACCACATGGCCGACTACTGGGGACACTGGCTGAACATCGGCGCCGACCTCGGCGACAGGGCACCCCGCATCTTCCAGGTCAACTGGTTCCGCAAGGACCAGGACGGCAAGTTCCTGTGGCCCGGCTTCGGCGAGAACGTGCGCGCCGTGAAGTGGATCGTCGACCGACTCGAGAACCGTGCCGATTCGCTGGAGAGCCCTATCGGCCAGCTGCCCGTGACGAGCGACATCGACATCTCGGGCCTCGAGGGCTTCGAGCCCGCCGCACTCGAGGAGATCTTCACGGTCGACCCCGAGTCGTGGCTCGTGGAGGTCGGCGTGACCCGCGAGTACTTCGACAGCATCGGCGAGAAGGTCCCCGCGGCGCTCTACACCGAGCTCGACGCCGTGCACGGTGCGCTGGACGCGGCTGCCGCATCCACCCAGACCAAGGCCCCCATCGGGGCCTGACAGACGGCGGCGAGCGGGACTCCGACCACTCGCCGCAAGCTGTGCCCCTCCGCGCGCGCGTGGCGCGGAGGGGCGCACAACTCCTGGCAGCTCGAACCCCTGTGTTCGCAGCTGAGCCCCTCAAGGATGCGCCCCTGAGGGGCTTTTCCTTGCCCTCGCACGCGACCCGCCCGGCAACCCGCGACACCCCTGGAGCCGCTACCCTAGACGGGTTCACAACAGGCACCCCAGACTCGGTGCCGCCAACATCGACACGGAGTGTGCATGTCCAGCTCGCCCTCAGTTCCTTCTTCTTCCTCAACTCAGGGCATTCCTGACAAGCCCGTCCTCGAGGGCCTCGAAGTCAAGTGGGGTGAGCGCTGGGAGGACTCCGGCACCTACCGCTTCAACCGCGAAGGCGCGACTCGAGGCGACATCTACTCGATCGACACGCCTCCCCCCACGGCGTCTGGCTCGCTCCACGTCGGCCACGTCTTCTCGTACACGCACACCGACGTCGTCGCGCGCTTCCAGCGCATGAGCGGCAAGCGCGTCTTCTACCCGATGGGCTGGGACGACAACGGCCTCCCCACCGAGCGACGCGTGCAGAACTACTACGGCGTGCGCTGCGACCCGTCGCTCCCCTACGAGGCCGACTTCACGCCGCCGCACGAGGGTGGCGACGGCAAGAGCATCAAGGCCGCCGACCAGCAGCCCATCTCGCGCCGCAACTTCATCGAACTGTGCGAGCAGCTCACCATCGAGGACGAGAAGGCCTTCGAGGAGCTCTGGCGCCAGCTCGGCCTCTCGGTCGACTGGACGCAGAGCTACCGCACGATCGACGACTCCTCGCGCCGCAAGAGCCAGCTCGGGTTCCTCCGCAACCTCGAGCGCGGCGAGGCCTACCAGGACCAGGCGCCGACGCTGTGGGACATCACCTTCCGCACGGCCGTCGCGCAGGCCGAACTCGAAGACCGGGAGCAGCCGGGCGCCTACCACCGCATCGGCTTCGCCCGCGAGGGCGGCGAGCCGATCTTCATCGAGACGACGCGCCCCGAGCTCCTCCCGGCGTGTGTGGCCCTGGTCGCGCACCCCGACGACGAGCGCTACCAGCCGTTCTTCGGCACGACCGTCACGACGCCCCTGTTCGGTGTCGAGGTGCCCGTGCTCGCGCATCCGCTCGCCCAGAAGGACAAGGGCAGCGGAATCGCCATGATCTGCACGTTCGGCGACGTCACCGACGTCGTGTGGTGGCGTGAGCTGAAGCTCCCGAACCGCACCGTGCTCGGCAAGGACGGCCGCCTCATCGCGGACGCCCCAGAGGCCATCACGAGCGAGGCGGGCAAGGCCGCGTACGCCGAGCTGGCCGGCAAGACCGTGTTCAGCGCCAAGAAGGCCGTCGTCGAGCTTCTCCAGGCGTCCGGCGACCTGGTCGGCGACCCCAAGCCCATCCAGCACCCCGTGAAGTTCTTCGAGAAGGGCGACCGCCCGCTCGAGATCGTCTCCACCCGCCAGTGGTACGTGAAGAACGGCGCGACCGACGTCGACCTCAAGGCCCACCTCATCGAGCTCGGCCGCGAGATCTCCTTCTGGCCCGACTTCATGCGCGTGCGCTACGAGAACTGGGTCGAGGGCCTCTCCGGCGACTGGCTGATCTCGCGCCAGCGCTTCTTCGGCGTGCCCATCCCCGTCTGGTACCCCATCGACGCCGACGGCGAGGTGCAGTACGAGTCGCCCATCACCCCGGATGCGTCACAGCTGCCCGTCGACCCGTCCTCCGACGTCCCGAACGGCTACACCGAGGCGCAGCGGGGCGAAGCTGGCGGCTTCCTCGGCGAGGTCGACGTCATGGACACCTGGATGACCTCCTCCCTCACCCCGCAGCTCGCTGGCGGATGGGAGTCCGACGAGGAGCTCTTCGGTCTCGTCTTCCCCTACGACCTGCGCCCGCAGGGCCAGGACATCATCCGCACGTGGCTCTTCTCGACCGTGCTGCGCGCGCAGCTCGAGCACGGCGTCGCCCCCTGGTCGAACGCCACGATCTCCGGCTTCATCGTCGACCCCGACCGCAAGAAGATGTCGAAGTCGAAGGGCAACGTCGTCACGCCCGCCGACATGCTCCAGGCGCACGGCTCCGACGCCGTCCGCTACTGGGCGGCCTCCAGCCGCCTCGGCACCGACGCGGCGTTCGACCCGAAGAACCCGACGCAGATCAAGATCGGCCGCCGCCTCGCGATCAAGGTGCTCAACGCGTCGAAGCTCGTGCTGGGCTACGGCGACCACGTCGGCGAGGTCACGGAGCCGCTCGACCGCTCGATGCTCGCCGAGCTGAACCGCGTCGTCGGCGAGGCGACGAAGGCGTTCTCCGACTACAACCACGCTCGCGCGCTCGAAGTCACCGAGACGTTCTTCTGGACGTTCTGCGACGACTACCTCGAGCTCGTGAAGGAGCGCGCGTACGGCGCCGGCGAGGACGCCGCGGCTCAGGCCTCGGCCGTCACCGCCATGCGCTCGGCAATCGACGTGCTCCAGCGCCTCTTCGCCCCGTTCATCCCCTTCGCGACCGCCGAGTCGTGGTCGTGGTGGCACGACTCCGAGCTGCACACGGCGGCCTGGCCGACGTCGGCGGACCTCGCGGCGGCCGGCGACCAGGACGGCGCGCTCCTCGCACTGACGAGCACGGCCCTCACGAGCATCCGCGGCGCGAAGACCGCGGCGAAGGCTTCCCAGAAGACGCCAGTGGCGAGTGCGGTCATCGCGGCACCCGAGGAGTCGGTGGCGCTGCTTCGCCTCGCTTCCGCGGATCTCCGCCACGTCGGTCGCATCGAGCAACTCGACTTCGAGGTCGCCGAGGCGCTCGAGGTCCGGGATATCGAGCTGCTCGTCGTCCCGCAGACCGAGGCGTCGTCGTAGGCTGGGGGTTCCCCCCAAGTCTGAGTGCAGCAGCGACGTCAGTGACAGAAGAGGAGTCAGGGCCGGCATGACAGTTCCTGAAAAGGCCAAGCCCCGCAAGCGAACGCGGGACCGCGCCGCGGCGCGTCCCAGCATCGAGGTCAGGGCCATGGGCCCGACCGACTACTTCGTCTGGCAGCCGCTGTTCGCGCAGCACGTGGATGCGCTGGGCGAGAGCTCGAACGACGGGCGCGCGCTCGGCGTGTGGCGCCACGTCGCCAGCAAGACGGGCAACCTCGAGGGCATGATCGCGTTCGTCGAGGGCGAGCCCCGCGGCTACGTGCTGTTCCGTGAGCGCCTCGACATCCGCGGTGCGCGCACGGTGCTGAACATCGAGGCGAAGTACTCGGGCGCCGACTCGAACCGGGCGGCCGTCAACGAGGAGCTCCTCGGCGCGGTGTTCGCCGCGGCCGCGAAGCGCGGCTTCGACGCCATCTCGTGGCTGGTCGACGCCGAGGACGAGGTCGGCCTGCAGCAGTCCGCGCGCATGGGCAGCCGCAGCGACGAGGTCCGCTTCGAGATCTCCGTCGACTCCCGCCAGCAGAACGAGGGCTAGACGTGCTCATCGGCGAACGGTGGCGGGCGGGCAGCCACCCGCCCCGCTCGCTCGAGAAGTACCCGGAGTTCGTCGAGGCCTGCTCCGCGCAGGAGCACTTCCTCTCCCCGACCGTCGACGATGTCTCGAAGCTGTGGTGGACGCTCACCTGGCTCGAGGGGCGGCCCATCGCCGAGCTCGAACAGGGGCCGCGGGTCGCGCTCCGCGCTGACGGCTCGGTGCAGGTGAGCGGCGCCGAGGAACCGGTCGGAGCTGGTGTCGGCGTCGCCGACTCCCCCGAGCACGACGTGTTCGACGAAGACGAAGATGACGACGACCTCTTCCCGGAGCCAGCGCCCCGCGCCTGAACGACGTCTCCCCCTGCCCCGCCCGGCCCTGCTGCCCGCTCGACCTCTCCGCCCCGCCGGGCCCTGCCTGCCTGCCTGCCCCGATCCCCTCTCGTCCCCGGTCCGCTCCCCGTCCCGGTCCCCGGTCCCCAAAGCTGAGTTGTGGTCGTCTCGATCGCGTGAGAACGACCACAACTCAGCTCTGCGTTTCGCGGACGGGGTCACGACCGGATGCGTCCGCTGAGCGCGGACAGCGGATGCGCGTGCCGTGTCGGTGGTCGCGCCTAGGGTTGGAAGCATGACCCAGACCGTGCAGCTCGACGCCGAGAACCCGTTCGCCAACCCCAGCTCGCTTCCCTTCCAGTTGCCGCCTTTCGGAGAGGTGCGCGAAGAGCACTTCCTCCCGGCGTTCGAAGCTGGCATGGCGCAGCAGCTCGCGGAGGTCCAGGCGATCACGGCGAACCCCGAGCCTGCGACGTTCGCGAACACGGTCGAGGCCCTCGAGCGATCCGGCCAGCTCCTCGAGCGCACGGCCGCCGTCTTCTTCACGCTCAGCTCCGGCGACGCGACCCCGGGCATCGACAAGATCGAGGCGGAGATCGGGCCTCGGCTGACGGCGCACGAAGACTCCATCACGCTGAACCGGGCACTGTTCGCGCGCATCCAGTCGGTGTACGACACCCGCGAGCAGGCAGGGCTCACCGACGAGCAGACGTTCCTGGTCGAGAAGCTGCACCGCAACTCGAGCCTCGCGGGTGCCGGCCTCGACGATGCGTCTTCGGCTCGTCTGCGTGAGCTCAACGGCCGCCTGTCGGAGCTCGAGGTGCAGTTCGACCAGAAGCTGCAGGCCGACAGCAACGCGCTCGCCCTGGTCGTCGACTCCGCGGAAGAGCTCGCGGGGCTCGACGAGAGTGCCATCTCGGCCGCATCCGCTGCCGCGGAGGCTCGCGGGCTCACCGGCAAGTACTTGATCTCGCTGGTGCTCTTCACGGGCCACCCGCTGCTCTCGACGCTGACGAACCGCGAGACGCGACGCAAGCTGTTCGAGGCGTCGTCCGCGCGCGGCAGCCGCGGTGGCGACCACGACACGAGGGCCACGGCGCTCGAGATGGTGCGCGTGCGCGCCGAGCGGGCACGTCTGCTCGGCTTCGAGAACCACGCTGAGGCCGCCGCGGCGAAGTCGACCGCAGGGAGCGCATCCGCGATCCGAGCGCGCCTCGAGCAGCTCTCGGCTCCCGCCGCCGCCAACGCGTGCCGTGAGCAGGACGTGCTGCAGGCCACCATCGACGCCGAACAGGCCGCGGCCGGTGAGCCGAGCTTCGCGCTCGAGCCGTGGGACTGGGCGTTCTACACCGAGAAGGTGCGCGCCCGCGACTACGCCGTCGACACGTCGCAGATGCGCCCGTTCTTCGAGGCGAAGGCGGTGCTCGAGAACGGCGTCTTCTACGCCGCGAACCGCCTCTTCGGAGTCACGTTCACCGAGCGGCCCGAGCTGCGCGGTCACCACGCGGACGCGGTCGTGTACGAGGTGGGCAACGAGGACGGCACCGAGGTCGGGCTGTTCTCGCTCGACCTCTACACGCGCGATTCGAAGCGGGGTGGCGCGTGGATGAACTCGGTCATTCAGCAGAACCGCCTGCTCGGTGAGCCGACGGTCGTGCTCAACACGTTGAACGTGCCGAAGCCCGCTGAGGGGTCGCCGACGCTGCTCACGTTCGACGAGGTGGAGACGCTCTTCCACGAGTTCGGGCACGCTCTGCACGGCCTGTTCGCGCTGGTCGGCTACCCGAGCCTCGGTGGCACGAATGTGCCCCGCGACTTCGTCGAATTCCCGAGCCAGGTGAACGAGATGTGGATGCTGTGGCCCGAGGTGCTGCGCAACTACGCGAAGCATCACGAGACGGGTGAGCAGCTGTCGGAGGAGCTCGTCGAGCGCCTGCTCGACTCGGCGTCGTTCAACGAGGGCTTCGGCACCAGCGAGTACCTGGCTGCGTCGGTCATCGACCTCGAATGGCACTCGCTGTCGCCCGAGGAAGCGGCCGAGGTGACCGACGTCGAGGCATTCGAGCAAGCCGTTCTGCGCCGCTACGGGCTCGATCTTCCCGCCGTGCCGCCGCGGTACACGCTCCCCTACTTCCAGCACATCTTCGCCGGCGGCTACAGCGCCGGCTACTACGGCTACATCTGGAGCGAGGTGCTCGACGCGGCGACGGTCGACTGGTTCGCGGAGCAGGCGGAGCTCGACGGCGGCCTGCGAGCTGCGGGCGAGCGCTTCCGTCGCAGCATCCTCGAGCCTGGTGGCTCCCGCGAGGCGATGTCGCTGGTCAGCGACCTCCTCGGCGGCCCGGCCCCCATCGAGCCGCTGCTCAAGCGCCGCGGACTGCAGTAGCTGCGATGGAGGGGCTTCGGCCCCTCCATCTTGCGGCCACTTCGGCACGCTTTGGAGGCCTTGGGACGCAGTCGTCAGGAATGACGAGGTGTTCCTCGGCACGACTGATGTCCGGGTACCGTCTCCCGCTCGGACTGCGCTGAGCCGACGTCCAGAACGGCATGTTCGGCTGGACGGCATGGAGCTCTTCTGGGGTATCGCGTTGATCGTGGTCGGCGGCACGGCAGCGGTCGTCGACAACTGGCGCCACGCGGTCGTGAACCCTGAGCACCGGATCCCGTGGATCGGCCGCCCGCCGGTGCTCCCCCGAGCCTGGTACGTGGCGCGCGTGATCATGGGGTTCGCCACCGTCTACGGCGTCCTGACCGTCATGAGGGCCACCAAGCTGCCGATGTTCATGGCTGCGGTGCTCGCAGCCGTCGCTGTCCTGCCCGGGTTCTTCGTGGCGGTGGCCCACAACCGGCGGGTCAATCGTCAGCAACTCGAAACTGCCCCGCAGTAGGAATAGACCTGCGCGAGCCCGAGTCGCACTCCCGAAGAGACACATTCAGGATTACTGCACCAGCAACGCTATAACCGGTGGGGCTTCATTCCTCGACCGATACGGTGGATGCATGAGTTCGTCGGTCGTTGTCGTTCCGCGAGGCCACTGGATCATTGCCTGGTTCCTCCTTCTCTTCGCGGTTCCCGTCGTCCGCGTCGACGACGTCGACCACCCGGCCCGTTGGGGACAGCCGACCGAGGTCACCGTTGAGCCTGGCTCGCACAGAGTCGGCGTCGGTGCGAGGTACCACGGAACCAGAAGCGCGGTCGGCATCGGGGGCGCGGAATCCAGCTTCGTGGTCGCTGAGCAACAGCGACTCCTCTTGGACGCCAGGAACGGCTTCTTCAACCACGACCCCTTCCGAGTGACCGAGCGATCGATCGGAGCACTTCGGTGACCGGTCCGGATGTCCCGGCCATGGGATGCTCGGGAGCCGCGCGCGATGTCGCCGCCCGTCTGCTCCTCGGCCCCCGCGGGCGCAGGCTGTGCCTCGAGTACGCCGTGCACTCCAGCCCAGCGGTCGGCTCAGCCCTGTTCCCACTCGCGCGCCACGTTGACGTCAACCCGGGGGTTCGCTACAGCCTGACCGGACATGCGCCCATGCCCACGGACGATCCGATCCCCACTGCTGAGGAGTTGGCCGCGTGCCTCAGCGGCGTCGACCTGGCAACGGTCGATCCCGAGGGCGTGACGGAAGCCCTGCGCGCGTCACTCAACTCGGCCCGCTACTGGCAGGAACCAGACGGCAACGACGAGGTTGCGGCGTTGCCCGAAGTCCGGGCCGCACTCCACCCGATCGCTGAACTCGTCGCCGCAGCGCTTCCGGGCCTCGCCTCCCCACGGGGAAAGAAGCAGTGGGCGGTGGACTGGAACTCGGCTGCGAACGCCGCACCGCTCCCCACCGACCCGGCAGCCGCCCTCCGGACGTGGACGCGGGAGCTGGCCGACGAGGAGCAACGGGCAGCGCGAGACCGCCCATTGGATCCGCACGCGCGCTGGTCGGGAACCTGGTGGTCGGTGCCACAGACAATCCTCGAAACCCGAGGAACCGTGGAGGCGGCGCTCGAGCTCATGGAGGACTCCTTCGGCTGGACGGCGGCGACCTTCATTCCGGTCAGCGGCGTTGGGTCCGTGCTGGAGATCGAGTCGGCTGACGACTGGGCGAGGCTCTGCCGCGACTACCCGGCCGAGGTGACGGCGTCGCGGCGCCACGACTGGTTCCGGACGACTGGGCGGAACGGTCGCTGGGTCATTCCGCACTGGGAGCGCGTCGCGCAGGACTGGGACGCCGTGCACCTCACGGCCCTTGGCTACTACTCCTCGGCAACGCAGCTCGTGCGCGTCGATACGGAGTTCGCATCCGTGATCGCAGGGTGGGCGCCCGACTCGACGCTGTGGCTGCGCGACGTCGCTCGCGAAGCTACCGCGGCACGCGAGGAGCGGTCCCGGCCGACTGAACAGGATGAATGGGCACGCAACACCGCCGCGTAGTCACAACGCCTGACCTTCAACCTGTGGGCCGAGCCGGAGTGATGCTCGCTCGTGCGGGACAAGCCGAGCATCTTTCCAGGGCTCTCACGAACAGCGCCGTACGTTGGTGAATCATGATCGAAGACCACGTTCGCGTCGAAGCGGCGTCCGAGCTTGACGTCGCCGCGGTAGCGAATCTCATCGCCCAAGCGCGTGCCTGGTTGGCGTCTCGTGGCATCGACCAGTGGCAGGACGAGGTGCCGATGTCGCTCCTGGAATCCGATGCGGCGCACGGGCGCCTGTTCGTCGTGAGGGACGGGGACCTCACCGTGGCGACGGTCACCCTCTCCGACTCCGACACCGCGATCTGGGGCACCACCGCGCGCACGGCTCTCTACGTGCACCGTTTGGCGGTCGCGCAGACGCACCGGGGCGTCGGTCTCGGCGAGAGCGTCCTCGATTGGGCGCGGTCGCAGGCGACGGCTGGCAGCATTCCGCTCCTTCGACTCGACTGCGCGACCGAGAACCGCGTGCTGCGGTCGTACTACGAACAGCGAGGGTTTCGGCACGTCCGGAATGCCACCGTCATCTCATCCGACGGTGCACGCGAGCTGGCGTGCAGCCTCTATGAGGCAGAGCTCCCTCGCCTCTGAGAGGTGCTCGTGCCGATCTTCGCCACGAGCGCCAGGACGATGACGCCTGCGGCGACGAAGAGCATCGCTGTGAGGAAGATCATGACCGACACAACAAGACCCTAGACGCATCGCCTCCATGGGCGACCAGGTCCTCGAGTCCCACCGCCGCGGTGAGGCGTCACCCAGAACAACGTGTTCGTGTGGGCCATATGGAACTCTTCTGGGGCATCGTGCTGCTGGCCATCGGATCGGCGGCGTGCGCCGTCGACGTCGTCCGACTGTCCAGGAGCAACCCGGGGCAGAGGATCCCGCTGTTCGGCCGGCCGCCGAAGCTGCCGCGCCTGTGGTTCCTCCCCCGCCTGGTCATGGTCTTCGCCGTCATTGGTGGACTACAGCTGCTCGGGCGAGCCGCAGACCTGACATTCCTCCTGACCGCCGTCTTGCTGGGAGTGATCCTGCTCGTGCCAGCTCTCGGGGTCGCAGCGCTGCACAACCGCCGGATCGGCATGCGCGACGCGAGGCGATCCGCTCAGCAGGGCCGCGAATCGCTGCCCTGAGCCACAGCGTCCCGGGCAGACGAGATCTAAGCTCGTGCCATGTCAACGGTGGAATCCGAGCCGGGAAGCGCAGCGGCAAGCGCACGCGCGCCGCACGGGGAAGCCAGGACCATTGCCCTCGCCGTATCGGGGGTGTTCGTTCTCGGGTTCTTGGCGCTCGCACTCGGCCAAGGGATCGCGGAGATGCTCGTCTACGGTGCCGCGATGGAGACTGATCGGGATCCGCGCTCGTCCGCCGCGCTGAACTACGGCGAGGCGAAGTCCATGACCGACCTCGCGATCCTCGCCCTCGGCATCGCCTGGATCGCATACCTCGGGGCCGCCGTCAGTTTCGCCAGCATCGGTCCGCGCGCCTTCGGCCGCACGTTCGGGATGCTCGTCCTGCTCTCGGTCATCGTCATCGTGGTTCCCGTCGGCTGGCCTCTACTCGACCTCGCGGTGCGATGAGCGACGACGTGCCCACCTGGCACACGGCCGAGCATCGCCCAGTTCGCCCCTCGGCCTGGCGCCCGATCCTCGGGTGGAGCATCGCAACCGTCATCATCCTGTTCGCGGCGGCGGCGACGCTCGTCATCGGCGTCTTCCTCGCGCTCAGCGTCGGCGAGGTCCTCCACTACGGCCCCGAAGCCAACGCGAGCGACACCTGGACCACACCCAAGGGACACTACGAGGAGGCCATCCTCACGACGTGGATAGCCGGTGTCGCTCACTTCCTGGTCTGGTTCTTCAGCCTTTCGGCGGCCGCCATCACCGCCGCCTGCACCCACAAGTCAGTGTGGTGGTCGCTCGGCATCATCACGGTCCTCGTCGCGCTCGAGATCAGCGCCGCTGTCGTCATCCAGCACGTCAGGTACGAGGCGGGCGAATACCTGGGGTGAGCGTCCCTATACGCGGGAGACGCCTCCATCAGCGACCACCTCGACCTTGAACCCTGACGAGTTCTCCAGCCAGCCGGCGTAGTGGTCCACCCCACCAGCGTGCGGGTAGCGCTCGGCGTAGAGCGGCAGCCACCCGTTGTCCGGGGCGCTCCGCACCAAGGCGTCAACTACCGACGCTGACCCGCCCCGAAACGCGAGGTGATTGACGCCTGGTCTACGTCGGTCATGTCCAGCGTTGCTCATGTTCGGCGAGGTCGTGAGCGTCAGATAGGCGGAACCGGCGCTCCACGACTGTCCATCGGGCCATTCAGCTGTCGGCGTCCATCCCACCTGAGTCAGGAGCCAGGCCCATTCAGCGCGTACCGCGTCAAGGTCGGCGATCCACACCTCAACGTGGTGAAATCCCGGCGCCATCTAGATCTGCGCGGCCGCTGCGAGGTCAACGACGCGCATGACCTCGCGCTTGGGTGAGAGCTGCACCACCGTGATCGCGGCCGCGAAGGCTGCGCTGTTCTTCTCCCGCGCAACCTGGATGCGACGCCGGAACGTCCCCAATTGCACGTCGAGCTTCTCGGCAGCGTCGGCGACCGACATGCCAGGCAGCTCCCCGCGAGGTGTGGCGCCGATCGCCTCGGATGCGATCTTGTTTCGCTGCGCCGCACGCTCGCGCGACTGCCGCGCCCTGGCCTCGCGTTCCTCCGGGGTGCCGCCGAATCTCGTGGTCGCGGTCGCCCCCGTGACGCCGAGCGCCGCTCCGATCTGCGCCCACGTCGAACCGGCGGCGCGAGCGCGCTCGACAGCATCCACGAGGCCGACTTCCTCGAGCCATCTGGCCGCGTCGCGCGTCGCCGTGACGCGCGCAAGCGGATCGCCGTTGCCCGGCGCCAGTCGTTCGAGGGCAGCTTCAAGTGGTTCACGCATGGCATCCATCTGATCGAGCGTACGTCGAGCAACGGCAACCCGTCCGCCGGCCACCTCGAACCGCTCCGACGGCACTCCCTGGCCGCCTCGCGCCTCGGCCCGGTATCCTCGGCGGCATGCTCAGCGACGGCAACCAAGTGCCTGCAGAGTCGGTCCCGGACTGGGAGTTCCGGTTCAGCACAGGCGAGCGTGAGCAGGCGTCGCTGACCGGGGATCAGCGCATCCGTCTGACTCACCTGCAGTCACTTCTCCCGGCGACGGGTCACGCCCTGCCCGCGCAGCGCCGCGAGGAGCTGACGGTGGGGTTGCGAGCGCTCGTCGAGGAAGGGGTCAGCGTCGACCTGCTGGCAGTCGAGCTCCGCCTTCCCCGTGCCTTCGTGGCCAGCATCAACGAGGCCTGAGCCAGGCTCTCGGCTCTCGGTTGATTCGCGATCCGCCCCGCCAGGCGTAGGGTGTTCTCCATCGTGATTCGAAGCCAGGAGGTGACACCCATGAACGCAGGACCAACAGTGGGTGCTCCCCGCAGCTCACGAACTCGCGACTAAGCAGGTCGCGCTGGGAGCGCCCGTCACGCACCGTGAAAGGCAACTCCCATGGACCTCCCTTCCTCCTCCGCTCCCCTGCTCGTGCCGTCTGACGCACGCAGCCCCCGCCGCGCACTTGTGCTCGGCGGAGGCGGCTCAACCGGCAACGCCTGGCTCATCGGGGTGCTCGCGGGCCTCGACGCGGCGGGCCTCGACGTCGCGTCCGCCGACCTCGTCGTGGGCACCTCGGCGGGGGCAACCGCCGGTGCTCAGCTCGCCGGGGCGACACCGTCCGACCTGTTCGAGGCGATTCTCGCCGCGCCCGCGCGACCCCTCCCGTCCGGGCCCCGGCACCCGCCCACACCGGGGGCAGTATCCGAACAGGTCGCAGCCCAGCTCGAACAGATGCAGCGGCTCATCGCCGGATCCGCGGACGCGACGGACATGCGCCGACGACTCGGCGCATCCGCGCTCGAGCGGCTGTCGGCTGCCGACGGATCGTGGCAGGACCGCTGGCGCAGCATCGTCGCCTCCCGCCTCCCAGTGCTGGACTGGCCTGCGAGGCAGCTGCTGCTCACCGCCGTCGACGCCGCGACCGGCGACCCGGTGACGTTCGACCAGCACAGCGGTGCGGACCTCGTCGACGTCGTCGCAGCGAGCACATCGAGCGGCCTCCCGTACAGCGTCGGCGATCGGTGGCTCATCGACGGCGGCTTCCGCCGAAACGAGAACGCCGACCTCGCAATGGGCTTCGACCGTGTCCTGGTGCTTGCCCCGTTCTCGGGGAAGAGCCTCACACCGCGCGAGTGGGGCCTGCAGCTGGATGCGCAGCTCGAGGAGCTGCGCACGACCGGCAGCACCGTCGAGACCATCTTCCCGGGTGCTGAGCTCGACCACCTGTTCGGGGCCAACGCCATGGACCTCTCGCTGCGACCATCCGCCGCTCGCGCCGGATTAGCGCGTGGGCAGCGCTGTGCGGAGGAGGTGGCTGCGAGCTGGGTGTAACGATGGGGTGAAATCTTCGCCCAGAGGATTCCCAGAAGAAGTAAGGGTCACCTAAGCTGAGGGAATTCAGTCTTCGGTGCGATCCCCTCGCACCGATCCCGCCCGAAGGGATCCCTCATGACCATCGTCACCGACACCGCGACGACCATCAGCGCGCGCCTGCGCGAGCGCACCTCGCAGGCCCACGAAAGCGCCGAACGCTCGCGCTTCCTCGAGCGCCTCCTGGGCGGCCAGCTCGGCATCGACGCCTGGGCTGCGCTGCTGCAGCAGTACGGCTTCATGTACGAAGCACTCGAGAGCGCGGCGGTCCCCGTGCGCGAGAGCGGCAAGCTCGGCGCCATCCCGGCCGTTGAGCTGAACCGTGCCGCTTCGATCGCAGCCGACCTGGACGCGCTCGCTCCGCGGCTCACGCAGCCGCTCCCCGGTGAGCTCCCTGCCACCCGCGAGTACGCGGAACGCATCACCGCATCCGCCGACGACCCGGCCCGCTACCTCGCACACCACTACACGCGCTACCTCGGCGACCTCTCCGGTGGCCAGGCAATGCGCGTCATGCTCGACCGCACCTACGGGCTCCCCGCGGATGAGGCGACGTTCTTTGAATTCACCGAGATCCCCGCGATCGTGCCGTTCAAGCGCGCCTACCGCACCCAGCTCGACGACCTCGCCTTCGACGAAGCGGCCATCGTGCGCCTCCTCGACGAAGCCAACGCGAGCTTCACCTGCAACGAGCGCATCTTCGAAGCGCTCGACGCGCGCTTCTAGCGACAACCGCGCGCAGACGCAGACGCGCAGGTGCGCAGACGCGCAGACGCGCAGGTGCGAACGGCCTGCGTCCACTCGGATGCGGGCCGTTCTCGCGTGCCCGCAGGCCTCCGCACCGACTCGAGCACCTCGCGGGAGCGGCTCCTAACCCGGCCAGTGCGCGCAGAGTTGTGGCGAAACGCGGTCGGGGCAAGCGGCAACAGCACCGGGCCACAACCCTGCGCCGCCGCCTGAGCCTGGACCTGCACCTGTTACCCGCACCCACCACGCGCCACGCGCGCCCGCAGCTGTCCCTGCATCTGCGCCCGCATCCGCACTTGCGCCCGCACCCGTACCTGCGCCCACATCCGCATCCGCACTTGCGCCCGCACCTGCCCCCGTGCTTGCACCCGCACCCGGACCTGGACCCGTGTTTGCGCCTCTCCCCGCATCTTCTCCCGCGGCGCGCCTGCAATCTGACCTGCGCGCCTGCATCTGCACTCGACGGCGCCGCCCACGAGCGACACGAGCGCAAAGTTGTGGCCAGGTGAGGTCGGGAAGCGGAGCAACAGCATCCCGCCACAACTATGTCGAGGTAGCAAGGCAGCGAGTAGAGCAGCGCGCAGAGCTACAAACGACACGGGCGAACCCCGCAAACGTGGCGCGCGTCCCAGCACAAGGCCGAGAGCTGAGTTGTGGTCGCTACGAGCGCACTTTGACGACCACAACTCCACTTTGGGCGAGCGGACCACAGCTCGGACCCCTCCGGACATCTCGACTCCCCGCAACCGTGGCGAGCATCCCAGCACAAGGCCGAGAGCTGAGTTGTGGTCGCTACGAGCGCGCTTTGACGCCCACAACTCCACTTTGGGCGAGCGGACGACGGCTCCGACGGGTCGGAAGCCACGACTCCCCGCAACCGTGGCGCGCATCCCAGCACAAGGTCGGGAGCTGAGTTGCGGTCGCCACGAGCGCACTTTGACGACCACAACTCCACTTTGGGCGAGCGGACCACAGGTCCGCCCCCTCGGGACATCTCGACTCCCCGCAAACGTGGCGAGCATCTCAGCACAAGGCCGAGAGCTGAGTTGTGGTCGCTACGAGCACGTTTTGACGACCACAACTCCGCTTTGGGCGAGCGGATGACGGCTCCGACGGGTCGGAAGCCGCACCTACCCGAAGAGGTTCGGGTCGAGGCCGAGCCTTCGTCGGACGAGGAGCGAGATCGACCAGTTCAGACCGGCGATGGCGAGCATGCCTGCTCCCCCGCCGAGCACCATAGGCGCAGTGATCTCCCCGATCTGCAGGCCCGAGGCCTCACTCGCGGTAGCGACCGGGCCAGCCTCCGACTGCGCGGCTCCCCCGCCGGCGGTCGCGACACCGGCCGCAGGCGCCGTCGTGGTGGGGGCGGGTGCGGCCGCGTTCGGAGCCCGCGTCCCGCCCGAGGCGTTGTTCTGCGTGAGCGTCGGCGCGGCCGGCGGGCTGTACGCGCCCACGGTGGGCGTGTGGTCGCCGGCGAGGCTCACCGTGAGCGGGATCGTCGGCTTGTAGGCGTCGCGAGCGCCGTTCGAGGTGAACCAGTACGAGAACTGGCCGGTCTCCTTCTGGAAGTCGACGAAGTCCGACGGGAACGCGCCCCAGTAGCTGGAGTTCAGCGCCGTGCGTGCCGCCTGTGCTGTCGCGGTCGAGTCGCCCCCGCCGACCACTCCCTGCGACTGGCCCGTGCCGGTGTACGAGACGCCCACGTAGTCGGGGGTGGTCGTGATGACATCGCCACTGGTGTCGACGCCGGTCAGGTTGGCGAGGGTGATGGTGCGCTCGGCCAGCGGCATCCACTTCGAGGCATCCGTCATCGACGCCCCGTAGCCGGACGCGGTCGAGGTGATGGTGCCCTTGCCGTTCCCGTCCACCTTGAGCACGGGGTCGGTTGCCGTCCAGTAGGTGAGCCCGCCGTAGAAGGCGACGGTGAAGCTGCCGCGCCACTGCACGGTGAGCTCCGACCCGGAGCGGGTCGCCTCGCCGCCCGTGATGCGCACCTGGGATTCCGTGTGCGAGCCGAGCCGTGCCGTCGAGACGGCGGTGCCGGTGCGGTCGATGCACTTCGTCGCCCAGCTCGCCTGCTCGAAGCCGTTGCCGTTGGGCTTGATGATGGTCACGTTGCCGTCGGCGGAGCGGTACTCGCTCGCGTTCCAGGCCCGCGATGAGCCCGTGTCTCCGGCCTCGCCTGCCGCGAGGAAGTTGCATCCTCCGGCGTAGGCGCCGCTTGTTGCCTCCTTGTTGAGGCCCCAGTAGAACGTCGCGCCGTCGGCGGATGCGCCGTCGCCGTCGGTGGGTGTGGTCGGCTCGGTGCTCGGGGGCGTCGTGGGCGTGGTTGTCTGCTCGGGCGGCACGGTGGGTTCGGGGCGCGATCCGGTGCTGAGCTGCTGCGTCGCGGATGCACCAGCCTGGGTCGCGAGGTACGGGGTCACGGTGATCGCGTACTCAGTGTCGGCGGTGAGCCCGGGGACGATCGTCGTTCCCCGGCCTGTCCCATCCGCTGGAACCTGCAGGATCGCGCCGACGGCGGTGCCGCCCTGCGTGAGCTGCACCTGGTACCCCGTCGGGGGGCCTCCGCCGTCGGCAGGCCAGGTGATGGTGGTCGTGAATGAGCTGGCCTGGATGTCGCTGACCGTCACTCCTGGCTGCGTCGTCGTCCCGAGCGGCGGTACGACGGTGATGCGGAGCTGGTGGCCGGCGCCGAGGTAGATCGGGGCCTCTGCTGCACCGTTGCGCACGGCGAGGGTGAACACGTGCGCACCCTCGGGCAGTTCCGCGACGTCCCACGTGCCAAGACCGGCACCGGCCGTGATCTGCGCGGTCGTGCCCGGCAGCAGCTGCAGCTCGCTCCCGTCCGCGGCGCGGAGCACGGGCTCCCCGGAGATGTCCTCGCCGAGGTTGGCGAATCGCACCTTGGTGCCCTCGGCGTAGCCGAGCGGCACCCGCTCGTAGGCGGGAGTGGCCGTCGGGGAGGTGTCGAAGCGCAGCTCGAGCGGCGCGGCGACCTTCTTCGGGTCGGCGATGCCGCCCGAGGAGTACCAGTAGCTCGACTGCCCGCTCGCTTCGTGGAACGCCACGAAGTCCTTCGGCCAGGAGCCCCAGTCGTCGCCCGTGCGGGCCTGCGGTGTGCTGACGGCGCCCGCATCCACGCCCCGGTAGTCGGGGGTGATGGTGGCACCGGATGCCGTGAGCTGGGCCGGCGTGGCGTCGATCGTGGCGAGCGTGACGCGCTGCGGGTCGAGTCTCTGCCACTTCGTCGGGTCGTTCATATCGGCGCCGTAGCCGCCAGCGGTGCCCGTGAGCGTGCCCCTGCCGTCGGTGAGGTCGAGCCTGAGGTCGTCGACCGACCAGTACGTCATGCCTCCGTAGAAGACCACGGTGAAGGCACCGTCCCAGGAGATGCTGGCCGTGCCGGCTTCGAGGTCGACGGTGCCGGTGCCGTCGGCGAGGTTGACCTGGTTGGCGCTTGTCGATCCGGCTCCCGTGCCGACTCTGCTCCCGCCTGCGTCGAGGCACCTGGAGTCCCACGTGGCGGGCACCTGGTTGCCTGCGGCGTCGGGCTTCGTGATCGTGACGCTGCCGTCGCTCGCCGAGTAGAGGCGGTCGTCGGCCCAGACCGCGGAGCTGCCGTTGTCGCCGGATGCTCCGGCGGAGAGGAAGTTGCACCCGCCGAAGTAGGCGCCACCGCCGGCTTCGTCGTTCATGGCCCACGAGAGGCCGACTCCCGTGACCGGTGTCGATGCCGCCTCGGCGGAGTCCGCGGCCAGGAGCCCGACTCCCGCGAGGAGTCCCATGATGCCGATGCCGGCGAGGATGCGCGTGCCGATCCCCGGGGCCGGCAGGCGGCGCCCGCGCGGGGTGCCCAGGTGCTGCGTCGCTGAGGTCACCGTGCGTCCTCCCGCCGTCCGGCTGCGCTCGAGAGGATGAGGGTGGGCGCATCCCGCTCGTCTCCGCTCGCATCGGCGCGGGCATCGTCGAGCGGACTCGGGTGGCGCGGTGAGGGAGCGTCCATGGCGAAGAAGTCGACGAGCTTGTCGTTCTCGAGCGGCGCGGAGCCGGCGGGGACCTGCGAGAGCGCTTGCTGGGCACCGACCGCGCCCAGCCTGCGCCGGGCGCGAGCCTCGCGCTGCTCCTGGGAGAGCCTGACAGCCGCCGTCTTCCTGCGCTGCTTCTCTCGTTCCTGCAGCGCCTTGCGCTCCCGCTGCCCGCGCACCTTCTCGAGTGCGGCCGGGTTGACGCCGAGGAGGAGGCTCTTCGCGGCGAGGTATGCGCCGATGCCGACGGCGAGCGCGACGACCGTGAGGCCGACGAGCAGCAGCACGGGCGCGAGCACCACGAGCCAGGCGAGCGCGTCGCCGACGGAGCCGAGGCCCTGCGACGCGGCTGTGCTCTGCGTTGTCGTCCCGACGGGGGCGGAGGTCGCGACGGGTGCCGCGTCGCCAGGCTGCTCGGCGGGAGCAGCGGGGGCCGCCGCCTGCGGCTGCTGGGCGCTGGCCTCGGCTTGAGGGGCGACGGCTGCCGCACCGCCGGCGAAGGTGAGCGGCGTGAACGACTCGTTGTTCGTGTTCTTCACGCCGTGCGCGCCGATCGTGATGATGCCGCACTGCACGGTGGTGCAGTCGACCGAGGTCGCGTTCTGGTCGCGGTCGTACGTCTGGAAGACGGCGCCCGGGATGCGCAGCGTCCCCGACCACGTGCCGTCGGCCGCGACCTCACCGCCGTTCGCGGCGTAGGAGGTCGACCCGCCCGGGAAGGCGGCGAACAGCTGGTAGCCGACGGGGTTCGTCTCGTCGTCGTAGACGTACCGGTAATCCTCCCCCGTGACGCCGCCGGCGCTCGGCTTCCACGAGCCGCCGTTCGGGTCGTCGACCCAGCCGAACAGCACGTAGATGCCGCCGAACCCGCCCTGCACCGACTGGAAGCCGGAACCCGACACCTGGATCTCGCTCTGCGCATCCGCCGCGGGCTGTCCGGAGATGGTCACCTGGCCCGCGGCGTGTGCGGGCGACGCGGTGACGCCGGCGAGTAGGGCACCGAGGGCGAGGGCGAGGGCCGCGACGATCGAGGCGGCCAAGCGCGCCCGAGAGAAGCGGCTGGCCGTTGGGGTGATGTCGGTCATGCGTTCTGCCCTTCTGCGGCGGGGGTCGAGGGGGCGGGTCGGGAGGGGGTGCGTCTGGGGACGACGATCGGCGACCCGGTGAAGGGGTCTTCGAGGATGTGCACGGGATGCTCGTACACCTGCGAGATGAGCTCAGCCGTGAGCACGTCGGCGGGCGGCCCGTCGGCGACGATGCGGCCGCGACTGAGGAGCGCGATGCGGTCGGCGTAGGCGGCGGCGAGGTCGAGGTTGTGCACGATGATGACGACGGCGCATCCGGTGCTCGCGTAGCTGCGCACGAGGTCGAGCACCATCTCCTGATGCTTGATGTCCATGGCGGCGGTCGGCTCGTCGAGGAGCATGACCGAGGCGGTCTGGGCGAGCACTCGCGCGAGCGCGGCCCTCGCCCGTTCGCCGCCGGACAGTGACGGGTAGTGGCGATCGGCGAAGCGGTCGATGTCGGTGCGCCGCATCGCGCCCGCCGTGATGAGGTCGTCGCGGTCGCGCTCGCTGACCTGCTGCCAGGGCGCGCGGCCCATGTCGACGACCTCCTCGACCGAGAACGGGAAGGCGATGTCGACCTGTTGCAGGAGCACCGCGCGGCGCATGGCGAGCTCGGTGTTGGTCCAGGCGTAGCTGGGGAGGCCGTCGATCTCGACGGTGCCGCTGCGCGCATCCACGTCGGCCGTGATGACGTTGATGAGCGTCGACTTGCCGGCACCGTTCGGGCCGACGAGGGCGAGCACCTCCCCGGCGCGGATGTCGAGGTCGAGCCCCTCGAGCACGGTGCGCTCGCCGAAGTCGACGCTCACGTCGCGCACGGAGAGCACCACATCACCTGGCGCTGTGGCGCGCGGCTTGCGGATGGGGTTCCTGAGGATGGATCCGATCACGACCACGCACCGCCCTTGGCCCGGCTGCGCCGGATGAGGTAGAAGAAGAACGGCCCGCCGATGAGCGAGGTGAGCATGCCGATGGGGAGGTCCGCGTATTCGACGAGGGTCCTCGCGCCGAGGTCGGCGATCGTGAGCAGCAGCGCGCCGCCGAGCACTGAGCAGAGCAGCAGCGCCCGGTGGGACGGGCCGATGATCATGCGGATGATGTGCGGCACGACGAGCCCGACGAAGGCGATGATGCCGGCGAAGGCGACGGCGGCCGAGACGAGGAGGGCGACGTAGATCATGACCAGCAGCCGCACGCGCTCGACGTTGACGCCGACGTGGCGGGCCGCTTTCTCGCCAAGCGACAGCAGGTCGAGCTGGCGGCCGATGCCGATGGCGAGGATGCACCCGACGATGATGAGCGGCGCGACGAGCCAGACCTGCTCCCAGCGCGAGCCGTTCATGCTGCCCATCTGCCAGAACACGATCTGCTCGCGCGCCTGCGTGGGAGCGCTGAAGGTGATGAACGCGATGAGGGCACCGCAGACGGCGTTGACGGCGACTCCCGTGAGGATGAGCGTGATGACGTCGGTGCGCCGGCCTGAGCGGGACAGCGAGTAGACGACGAACGTGGTGATGAGGCCGGCGACGAACGCGAACGTCGGCGTCGTGAATGGCCCGAGGAACGTGAGGCTGAAGAGGATCGAGAAGCTCGCACCGACTGCGGCACCGGCCGAGACCCCGACCGAGCCTGGCTCGGCGAGCGGGTTGCCGAAGATGCCCTGCATGAGCGCGCCGGCGACGGCGAGCGCAGCGCCGACGAGCACGGTGAGCACGAGTCGCGGGAAGCGCACCTCCGCGAGCGCTGCAGCCCCGAACTCGTGGCTCGGGCCCGGCAGGGCGTCGATGCCGACCTGGTTGAGGAGGAAGCCGAGCACCTCGAGCGGAGGGATGTAGAGCTGGCCGATCATCGCCGACACGAGGCAGCCCGCGATGAGGAGGATCGTGAGCACGGCTGCGAGCAGCGACGCTCGCGCCTTCTTGGTCCGGGGCGGCGCATCCTTCGGCTCGGCGACCGGCTCGGCGCGTCGCCGTGGCCGCTCCTGTGCCCCTTCGAGGAGGCGGCGGCGCTGGGGCTGCTGGGGTGCGGCCGGTGGGCTGGTGTCTGGCGGTGTTGCCGTTCTCACGTGTGCATCTCTCATCATTCGCCCGTTCCGGTGCTGGCGGCGGGGTCCGCTTCTGGCACGTAGGCGAGGTCGGGCGCGTAGATCGCGGTGCCGAGTGCCGCGAGGACGGAGGCGGTGCGGGGGCCGAAGCTCATGACCTCGTAGTCGCTCATGTCGACGATGCGCTTGTTGGCTCCTGCTGGGGTCTGCCCGATGCCGGGCAGCTGGACGGCCTCGTCGATGCCGCCGACGGAGGCGAGGCCGAGGGTCATGACGATGATCACGTCGGGGGCGGCACGCACGAGCGCTTCCGCGTTGGTCGGCGACATTCCGGCGAAGCCGACCTCGGTCGCGACGTCGCGCGCCCCGATGCTCTGGATGATCGAGTCGGCGCCCGACCCTGCGCCGAACCAGTAGTAGACGCTGCCGCGCAGGTAGAGGAACACCACTCGTGGCTTCTTGTCCGGGTCGGTGGGCGCCATCGTGCCGAGCTGCTGGATGGTCGTGCCGATCTCGGCCTGGGTGCGCTCGGAGAGCTTCTCCCCCAGCGCCGGCACGCCGAGGGCATCCGCCACGAACTGGATCTGCGGGGCGACGCCGTCGACGCCGTCTTCGTAGGCGATGGGCACCATGACGACGGGGATGCCCGCCTGCCGCAGCTGCAGTTGCACGTCGTACGGCCCGATGGAGGCGTCGGTCACGACCACGGTCGGGGCGAGCTGCAGGATCGACTCGGCGTTGAGCTCGTGCCCGTTCTGCGTGACGAGCGGCAGCTGCTCGTTGCCGGGCATGAGCTTCGTGATGTCGGTGGCGGTGTCGCGCCCGATGAGGTTGCAGCCGAAGCCGAGGCCGATGACGGCTGCGGCGAGGCCGCCGTTCTGGTTGATGGCGAGGATGCGCGTCGTGTCGGTCACGGTCGTCGTGGCGCCGTCGGAGCTCGTGAACGTCGTCGGCAGCTGCTGCACGGCGGTGGCCGCGTCGGTGACGGGGTTGATCGCCGCGGTCTGCGTGTACGCGGTGGTCGGGCCGGCGATGCTGCGCGGCTCCGGCAGCTCCGCGGAGGTGACCTGCGGGAGCACGGGGGCCACGGGGTCGGCCTGCACGGGCTGCGAGACGCACTGCTCGTTGCCTGCGCCGTTTACGGTGCCGATGTTGTGGAACCCGTTGACCCAGAGCACCGAGACGACGACCACGGCGAGCGCTGCCCAGCCGGCGCGACGGATCGTCGAGCGGCGGAAGCGGCGGAGCGTGCGTGGCAGTGGCATGGGTTCCTCGGTCGTGTGGTCAGGTCGTGGATGCGCGTGGATGCTCGGGCGGGTCGGCTCAGCCGGCGCGCCCCCTGCGGCGGAGCAGCAGGATGATGCCAGCGGTCAGCGCGAGGGCGCCGACGCCGAGGGCGATCGCGAGCGTCTCTGTGCCGGTGCTGGCGAGTCCCGCGCCTCCGCCCGCCGCCCCGGTTCCCGGCCCGATCCCGGTGCTCGCTCCTGGGCTGAGCGCCGGCGCGATGCTCTGACCGGTGCTCGGAACGGTCGTCGGCGCTGCGGTGCTCGTCGGTGCGCTCGTCGGCGTGCCGGTCGGTGTGCTCGTCGGGGTGGGCGCGACCGTCGGCGCCGGGATGGTCACCTCGACGATGCCCGACGGGGCGGTGGGGGCCGGCTCCGCGACGGCGGGCGTCGGGCTCCAGAGGCCGGTGGCCAGGGTGAGGGCGATCCCGGCGATGACCGCGAGCGCCGCGCCTCCCGCTGGGCCCCCAGCCCGGGGAGGGGTGAGCCGCTCGGCCGGCGCCGCCTCGGAGTCGTAGCCGGCCATGAGGAGATCGAGCCGACGGCGACGCCAGAACCAGAAGACGATGCCAGCCGCGGCGACCAGCAGCAGGACGACGAGGATGACGAGCGACCAGGGCAGAGCGAACGCCGAGAGGTCGGCCGTGACGGCGACGGGCACGTCCGTGAAGGCTCCGACGGGCTGCAGGTACACGGTGAGAGCACCGGTGAGCGGACCGATGGCGCCCGTCGTGATCTCGCGCGTGATCGTGACCGCCGATCCGGGGAGCAGCTCGGGGATCTCGCCGCCGGTCATCGCGACTCCGGCGGCCCCGCCGATACCGCTCAGGCGCACATCCTCGAGCGACGAGAGCCGCACGTTGCCGGTGTTCACGAGCTCGTAGCTGACGGTGGTGGTGCCGCCGCCGAAGGGGTTGACGCCAGCGGCACCCCAGTCGGTCGCGAGGCTGCGGATCTCGGCGGTGGGCGCGAGCTCTCCGCTCACGCGCATGTCGATGCGCAGCCCGAGGCGCCGCTCGACCTTGACCTGGTCGGTGGAGTCGCCGGGAAGGAGTGAGGCGACGATCGCGGCGGAGTGGTCGCCGGGCGTCGCATCCGCCGGCACCGTGAGGGTGAACGGCACGTCGATGCTCGCCCCCGGTTCGAGGGAGACCGAGCCTGTGCCGGGGGCGACCCAGGTGCCCGCATCCACCGACGGCTCGCCGTTCTCGAGGATGTCGACGGCGCCCGTCGCGGTCGTGAACGCGTCGGCCGCGTAGATCGTGAGCTCGAGCGCGCCCGTCCCGGTGTTGGTCACGGTCATGGAGTCGGCGATGACGTCGCCCGGGTTGACGTCGTAGGTGAAGTTGGGTCGCCCAGAGCCCCGGTCGCCGTCGACCGTGTCGATGCTCCACGCGGGCGGCTGCGTCGTGTCAGCCTGCGCCGCGGTCGGCGCGACGAACGACAGCAGCGCCAGCAGCGAGGTCGCGAGAACGACGGATGCTGTGGCGCGAGTGCGGAGACGGATGGGGAGAGCCATGTGGTCCCTTACGTGGGGCGCTCGCGGCGGGGCCGCGGCGGAGCGAGCGAGCGATGCGGAGGAGCGGGGTGCTGCGAGGGCGGATGCTCGTGCAGCTGGGTGCGAGTGCGCGGGAGCCTGGTGGGCTCCCGCGCACTCCTCGGCCCCTAGGAGATGGCCGAGATGGTGAGCGTGGCGGAGTACGCGCCCTGCTGCGTTGTGGTGGGGACCGTCAGCGTGAGGTCCGCACCGAGCGTTGCGCTCGCGGCGGCGTTCGACGTCGCGAGGAGCTGCGCCGTGTTGAGGCCCGTCGCCGCCGAGCCAGCGGTCACGTTCGCGGCGTTGCCCGCGATGAGCTCAGGAGCCCAGCCGAGGTTCGCAGCCGAGATCGAGTCGGTGCCGTTGCTGAAGTCCGTGGACTGGCCGGAGACTGTCCAGCCGTAGGCCGCGGTGCCGCCGGCACGCGTGTCCGTGACCGCGACGTCGCTGATCGAGCCGTTGGCGACGAAGGTGTCACCGGTCTGGACCGCGGTGCCGAGGTCGGCGCCGTTCTGGTCAGCCCAGGCCCACGAGAAGGAACCCGTCTCGGGGTCGACCGGCGTCACTGCGGCTTCGGGGATGACAACCTCCACGTTGCCGTCCGGCGTGCCGGGAACCTCAGGTGCTGCGATCTCCGCGTAGCTCGCGGAGAAGCCCTTCGCGACCTTCTTCGGGTCAGCCGCGCCACCAGAGGAATACCAGTACGACGACTGGCCCGTCTTGGCGTTGAAGTCGACGAGCGACTGCGGGAAGGAGCCCCACGTCGCGGCCGTGGTGTTCTGCGGCGATCCGGCCGTGGTGACCTCGACGCCCAGGTAGTCGGGCGTCGAGACCTCGATGCCCGTCGCGGTGACGTCGACGCCGTCGAACGTGGCGAGGTCGATCGTCTCTGGTGCGATCGGGACCCACTGCGACATGTCCTCCATCGACGTGCCGTATCCGGAGGCGGTGCCCGTGAGCGTTCCGACTCCGTTCACGACGTCGAGCACTGGGTCGGAGACCGTCCAGTACGTCAGGCCGCCGTAGAAGACGATCGTGAAGTCGCCGTCCCACGAGATGGTGCCGGTGTCGGTTGCGGGGTTGACGGTTCCAGCGCCCGCCGCGAAGTTGACCCGGTTGTTGGTCGTCGAAGCGGGTGATGGGGAGACGGCCGCGCCTGCCGCGTTCTGGCACTTGGTGCCCCAGGTGGGGGCGATCTGCTCGCCGGCTGCATTCGGCTTCGTGATGGTCACGTTGCCCTCCGCAGCCTTGTAGAAGCCGTCGGCTTCGGTCCAGAGACGGGAGGATCCCGTGTCGCCTGCCGTACCGGCGACGAGGAAGTTGCAGCCGCCGAAGTAGGCGCCGCCGCCGGTCTCGTCGTTGAGCTGCCACGAGAACGAGACGTTCTCGACGGTTGCGTCGCCTTCCGCGGCTGACGCTGGTGCCGCGCCGAGGCCGAGGCCGAGGCCCGCCGCGATGAGGCCTGCCGCGGCGAGTGTCGCGCCACCGCGAGCCAGCACAGACGACCGACCAGCCGTCCGTTCTTGCACTGCTGTCATGAGTTCTCCTGAGTAGAAGTCACGGCCCCCCGACACGCGCGCAGATGCGCGGCGAGTGCCGTGTACCGAAAGCCCTACGCTTGGGCGCCACCCGGTGGAACCGGTTAGGTAACGCTAAGTAAGGCAAGGGTTACCTTACGGGAGATTTTCAGGTTCGACAATGGAGCACGACGATCCGGGCACGAATCCACCCCTGAATCACACGCGCCCCGTCGGCAACCATCGCGTTACCTTGGCCCGGTAGCGTTGCTCCGTGCAATCCCCCCTGGACCGATCCGCGGCAGCGCCCACGCCCCGCACGCTCATCGACGTGCTCACGGCCACCGTCACCGCGCATCCCGACGCCATCGCGATCGACGATGGCGACGCCCCGCTCAGCTACCAGGACCTGAGCGCCTACGTCGCGCAGACCGCGAAGCGGCTGCAGGATGCGGGAGTGCGGCGAGGAGACAAGGTCGGTGTGCGCCTCGTCTCGGGCACCAGAGAGCTGTACATCGCGATCCTGTCCGTCATCGCAGCCGGTGCCGCGTACGTGCCCGTCGACGTCGACGACCCCGACGAGCGCGCCGTGCTCGTGTTCGGCGAGGCCAAGGTGCGAGGCACCATCCAGGGCGACGGCGAGTTCGTGCTGGCCGCCGACGGCGAACCGAGCGCCCACGCGGCCGTTCCCCTCTTCGACGAAGGCGCACCGCATCCGGAGAGCACGAGTCTCGCCGACCTCGAGGGCCCCCACCTCGACGACGACACCTGGGTCATCTTCACCTCGGGCTCGACCGGTGTGCCCAAGGGCGTCGCGGTCTCCCACCGCTCGGCTGCCGCGTTCGTCGATGCCGAGGCGAAGCTGTTCCTGCAGCACGACCCCATCGGGCCGGGCGACCGCGTACTCGCCGGCCTCTCCGTCGCCTTCGACGCCTCCTGCGAGGAGATGTGGCTCGCCTGGCGCTACGGCGCCTGCCTCGTGCCAGCCCCGCGATCACTCGTGCGATCCGGCGAGGACCTCGGCCCCTGGCTCCTCAGGCACCAGATCTCGGTCGTCTCCACCGTGCCGACCCTCGCGGCGCTCTGGCCCAGCGAGACGATCGAACAGGTCAGACTGCTCATCTTCGGCGGCGAAGCCTGCCCGCTGGAGCTCACGCAGCGCCTCGTCGGCGAAGGCCGGGAGGTCTGGAACACCTACGGACCGACCGAGGCCACCGTCGTCGCCTGCGCCGCCCTCCTCGACGGCAGCGCCCCCATCCGCATCGGCCTGCCACTCGACGGCTGGGAGCTCGCCGTCGTCGACGCGGACGGCAAGCGCGTCGCGGAAGGCGAATCCGGCGAGCTGATCATCGGCGGCGTCGGGCTCGCCCGCTACCTCGACCCCGCCAAGGACGCCGAGAAGTACGCCCCGATGGAGAGCCTCGGCTGGGATCGCGCCTACCGCTCGGGGGACCTCGTCACATTCGAGGAAGCCGGCCTCGTGTTCCTCGGGCGTGCCGACGACCAGGTCAAGATCGGCGGACGACGCATCGAGCTCGGCGAGGTGGAGGCAGCCCTCCAGTCCGTCACCGGAGTCACCGGCTCGGCCGTCGCCGTCCGCACGACCTCCGCAGGCGTTTCGATCCTCGTCGGCTACATCGTCACCGGCGCGGGCTACGAACGGCAGCTCGCGCGCGCAGAACTCAGCGAGCGGCTCCCGAAGGCCCTCGTCCCGCTCCTCGCGGAGCTCGACTCCCTCCCGACCCGCACCTCAGGGAAGGTCGACAAGAACGCCCTGCCCTGGCCGCTGCCGGGCGCCGATGATGTCTCCGGCGACCTCGACGGGCACGTCGCCTGGCTCGCCGAGCAATGGCAGGCCGTGCTCGGACTGCCCGTCGGCAGCGAGGACGCCGACTTCTTCGACCTCGGCGGCGGATCCCTCTCGGCCGCCCAGCTCGTCACCCGAGTGCGCTCGCGTGTGCCCGAGTTCACGGTCGCCGACGTCTACGACCACCCCCGCCTCGGCGCCATGACCGAGTCCATCAGCGAAGCGCTCGACGACGAGGACGACGTCATCGCCTCGTTCAGCACGCCCGGCCCCACGCCGCTCTCGGCGCGCATCCTGCAGATCGTCGCCGGCCTGCCCCTGCACATCCTGGCCGGCGCGCGCTGGGTCACCTACCTGCTCGCGGCGAGCGCGCTCCTGCAGCTGCTCCCCGGCTTCGAGGTGCTGCCGGATGCGCCGCTCTGGCTCATCGTCGTCCTGCTGATCGTCTTCGTGACCCCGTTCGGGAAGATGGCGATCTCGGTCGCCGCCGCGCGCATCCTCCTCTTCCGGCTCAGACCCGGCGACTACCGACGCGGCGGCGCGACGCACATGCGCCTGTGGCTCGCCGAGCAGGTGGCCACACAGATCGACGCCGTCGGCCTCGCCGGCGCACCGTGGGTCGTCTATTACGCTCGCGCCCTCGGCGCCAAGGTCGGCAACAACGTCGACCTGCACTCGCTGCCGCCCGTCACCGGCATGCTGCAGCTCGGAGACGGCGCGGCCATCGAGCCGGAGGTCGACCTCACCGGCTACTGGATCGACGGCAACCTCGTGCGCATCGGCGGCATCCGCATCGGCGCAGGGGCGACCGTCGGCGCCCGAAGCACCCTCGCCCCCGGCACCAAGATCGGGCAGGGCGCCGAAGTCGCCCCGGGGTCGGCGGTCTTCGGCAGGGTCCGCTCGGGCAAGAGCTGGGCAGGCTCCCCCGCCGTGCGCGTCGGCAAGGTGCGCGCGAGCGACTGGCCGGCGGACCGTCCACCGCAGCCCGCCGGCTGGGCAGTCGTCTACGCCATCGCCTCGGCCGCCCTCGCGCTGCTCCCCCTGTTCGCGTTCGCCGTCGGCGGCGTCGTCATAGCCGCCGGGATGCGCGGGGCCGGGACGCTCGGCGAGGCGACCCTCTCCGCGTTCGCCTGGCTGGCCCCCGCCGTCATCGCGGCCGGCATCACCTTCGCCGGCTTCGTCGTGCTCTTCGTCCGCCTCCTCTCGATCGGCCTGAGGGAAGGCACCCACCCGGTGCGCTCGAGGATCGCCTGGCAGGCCTGGTGCATCGAGCGCCTCCTCGACGCGGCCCGCACCACCCTCTTCCCGTTCTACGCGAGCCTCTTCACCCCCGTCTGGCTGCGGATGCTCGGCGCGAAGGTCGGGCGCGACGTCGAGGCCTCGACCGTGCTCCTGCTCCCCTCCATGACGCAGATCGACGACGGCGCGTTCCTCGCCGACGACACCATGGTCGCCTCCTACGAGCTGCACAACGGATGGATGCGCATCGAACGCGCGCGCATCGGCGCGCGCGCCTTCCTCGGCAACTCCGGGATGGCCGCCGCCGGGCACTCCGTCCCCCGCGACGGCCTCGTCGCCGTCCTCTCCGCAGCACCGGCGAAGGCCAAGCCCGGCTCATCCTGGCTCGGGTCCCCGCCCGTCCGCCTCCGCCGTGTCGCGGTCGCCGGAGACGAGACGCGCACGTACAACCCGCCAAGGGCGCTGCGTGTCGCGCGTGCCCTCTGGGAGCTGTGCCGCATCGTGCCCGTCATCGTCACCTGCGGGCTGGGCCTCGGCGTCCTCCTTGGGCTCGCAGCCATCGAGACCGCCGTCGGCGTCGCCTGGAGCATCGTGCTCTCCGGATTCGTCCTCCTGGGTGCGGCCGCAGCATCCGCCCTCATCTCGACCATCGCCAAGTGGGTCATCGTCGGGCGCATCCGCGTCTCCGAGCAGCCCCTCTGGTCGAGCTTCGTGTGGCGCACCGAGGTCGCCGACACCTTCGTCGAGATGGTCGCGGCGCCCTGGTTCGCGCGCGGAGCTGCAGGAACGCCGGCACTCGCGATGTGGCTGCGCTCGCTCGGAGCGAAGATCGGCAAGGGCGTCTGGTGCGACTCGTACTGGCTGCCGGAGGCCGATCTCGTCACACTCGGGGACGGAGCCACCGTCAATCGGGGATGCGTCGTCCAGACGCACCTGTTCCATGATCGAATAATGAGCATGGACACCGTCACCCTCGAAGCAGGCGCAACGCTGGGACCACACAGCGTGATCCTCCCCGCCGCCACCATCGGCGCTCACGCCACCGTCGGGCCCGCATCGCTCGTCATGCGAGGCGAGTCGGTGCCCGTCGGCAGCCGCTGGAGCGGCAACCCGATCGGCCCCTGGCGGGCCCTGAAGCTGCGCGCCTACCAGTCGAAGGCTTCATGATCCTCGCGACGAGCGCAGAGCCGCTGCCAGGCAACCCGTACACGCCGCAGAGCGGCGACGTCAGCATTCGCGTCGAGCACTACGACCTGGCGCTCAAGTACCGGATGCAGAACAACCGCCTCTCGGGAACGGCAACGCTCAGCATCCGCACGGCGGTGCCCCTGACCGCGTTCTCCCTCGACCTCGTGGGGCTCCGCGCGAGCAAGGTCAACGTGCGCGGCGACAAGCAGGCCCGCTTCAAGCAGAGCGACCGCAAGCTGAAGGTCACGCTCTCGAAGCGGGTCGAGGCCGGCGACGCCATCACGGTCGAGATCATCTACGAGGGCGCGCCCCGGCCGCGCCGCTCCCGCTGGGGAGTCATCGGCTGGGAGGAGCTGGAGGACGGCATCATCGTCGCCTCGCAGCCCACGGGAGCCCCGACCTGGTTCCCCTGCAACGACCACCCGGCCGACAAGGCCAGCTACCGCATCCAGGTCGCCGTCGACAGCAACTACGACGTCGTCGCCACCGGGACCCTGAGCTCGAGACGCGCCTCAGGCGGGCTCACGACCTGGGTGTACGAGGAAGCGGCCCCCACTGCCAGCTACCTCGTGACCCTCCAGATCGGCCGCTACCAGCGCGAGGACGTGCAGCTCGCGGGAGTGGCGGGCCACCTCCACTACCCCCCTTCGCTCGCACGACGCGTCGGCACCGACTTCGCCGACCTCGCGAAGATGATGGCGACCTTCGAGCTGACGTTCGGTCCCTACCCGTTCGACACGTACGCCGTCATCGTCACGGCCGACGACCTCGAGATCCCCCTCGAAGCACAGGGCATGGCCATCTTCGGCGCCAACCAGATCGACGGCGCACGCGGCCAGGAGCGCCTCGTCGCGCACGAGCTCGCGCACCAGTGGTTCGGCAACAGCGTCGGCGTCGCGGGCTGGCAGCACATCTGGCTCAACGAGGGCTTCGCCTGCTACGCCGAGTGGATCTGGTCAGAGGCGAGCGGCGGACCGAGCGCCGACAGTCTGGCTCGGGGCGCCCGGGCATCCCTGGCGAGGCTTCCCCAGGACCTGCTGCTCGGAGATCCGGGCGCCGAGGACATGTTCGACGACCGCGTGTACAAGCGCGGCGCGCTCACCATGCACGCCCTGCGGCTCACGGTCGGCGATTCTGCGTTCTTCGAGATCCTCACGAGCTGGACTCAGGTGAAGCGCTTCTCGGTCGCCTCGACGGCGGAGTTCCTCGAGCATGCGGCGTCGCTGGCGCCGGATGCTCCGCTCCAGGAGCTGTTCGACGCCTGGCTCTATCAGCTCACGCTCCCCGACCTTCCTCCGCCTCCTGCGGCGAAGGTCACTCGCCGGTAGCGGTAGCGGTAGCCGTAGCGACGGCAACCACGAATCGACCGTCGACGAGCGTCCGGCGGATGCGGTAGCGCGCATCCTCGCCCCTGATGCGCGCCAGGCCGTTCTCGTCGAGCTTCACCTCGCTCGGGTCGACCCGGAGCCCACGGCCGTCGGCCTTGAGGACCGCTTCGATGGCCGTCCAGCGTTCGAGTTCTGCCACGGCGCCGGCACCCGTCTCGAGGCAGACCTCCTCGACGTCGAGACCGAGGGCCGAGACACGGTCGCTGTCGGCGAGTGCGACGAAGACGGCACTGCCGGTGTAGGAGATGCTCACGAGGATCGGCTGCTCGCGCAGGCGCGGCTTGCCGTGCTCGGCGGAGCCGCAGTGCCCACACGATGCCTCGAGGCGGGGTGCGGGGTCGTCGAGGGCCGCGCTGACGAGCAGCCGCCCGGTGAGGAAGGCATCCGCGCGGGCATCGTTCAGGTGAGCGAGGCGCTTCCGGTCATCCGCGGAGAGCACCCCGAGCGCCTGCCGGCGCTGGCGAGCGCTCAGGCTCGTCGTGTCCGCGCTGAGGAGCCGCGCGCTCCCGAGTCGCAGCTCAGCGAAGTCCACGTGACTCATCAGATGGAGGGCGACACGGGAGCACGGTTCCCTGCGAACAGCGGAAGCCCCGCGTGCGCGTGCACGCGGGGCTTCCGCTGTGAGGACACAAGGAGCATCCGTCCTCGATCGACCGGGGGCGGTTACGCCGACTTCTCGGCGCGCAGCTCCGGCCGCGGGATGATCGTCGGCGCCGCGTTCTTGAGCACGACGTCGCGAGTGATCTCGACGCGACTGGCGTCGTCGAGGGACGGAACGTCGAACATGACCGGCCCGAGCGTCTCCTCGAGGATGGCGCGGAGGCCACGAGCGCCCGTCTGCCGTAGCACGGCGAGGTCGGCGATCTCCTCGAGCGCACCCTCGTCGAAGACGAGCTCGACGCCGTCGAGCTCGAACATCTTCTGGTACTGCTTCACGAGCGCGTTGCGCGGCTGCGTGAGGATGTCGATGAGTGCTCCACGGTCGAGCGGCGACACCGTCGTGATGACGGGAAGACGACCGATGAACTCCGGGATGAGCCCGAACTTGTGGAGGTCTTCCGGCAGCACCTCGCTGTAGAGGTCGCGGTCGTCGTTCTTCGAGTGCAAGGGGGCGCCGAAGCCGATGCCCTTCTTGCCAGCACGCTGCGAGACGATCTCCTCGAGCCCAGCGAACGCCCCGGCAACGATGAACAGCACGTTGGTGGTGTCGATCTGGATGAACTCCTGCTGCGGGTGCTTGCGGCCACCCTGCGGCGGAACCGAGGCGACCGTGCCCTCGAGGATCTTCAGCAGCGCCTGCTGCACGCCCTCGCCGGAGACGTCGCGCGTGATGGACGGGTTCTCCGCCTTGCGCGCGATCTTGTCGATCTCGTCGATGTAGATGATGCCCGTCTCGGCGCGCTTCACATCGAAGTCGGCTGCCTGGAGGAGCTTCAGGAGGATGTTCTCGACGTCTTCGCCGACGTAGCCGGCCTCGGTGAGCGCCGTGGCGTCAGCGACCGCGAACGGCACGTTGAGGCGCTTCGCGAGCGACTGCGCCAGGTAGGTCTTCCCGCACCCGGTCGGGCCGATGAGCATGATGTTGCTCTTCGAGATCTCCACCTCGTCGACGCGGTCTTCGGCCGAGGTGATCTGGCCGAGCGCACGGACGCGCTTGTAGTGGTTGTAGACCGCGACGGCAAGTGCCTTCTTCGCGGGCTCCTGACCGATGACGTACTCCTCGAGGAACGCGAAGATCTCGCGCGGCTTCGGGAGCTCGAAGTCCTTGACCTCGCTGGTCTCGGAATCGGCCATGCGCTCTTCGATGATCTCGTTGCACAGCTCGACGCATTCGTCGCAGATGTACACACCAGGACCAGCGATGAGCTGCTTGACCTGCTTCTGGCTCTTGGCGCAGAACGAGCATTTCAGCAGCTCGCTGCTTTCACCGATACGTGCCATGAGGACCTCCTTCGCGGTCTGCCAAGACTAACCCGAACCACCGACATTGCCCGGATGGCCGCGCCAGGGGCACTCCCCCGGCGCGGCCATGGACATTGCAGCGTGTTCGAGTCGGTCGGATCGAACTAGTCGATGATGACCGGCTCGGCGCCCTTGCGGCTCGTGAGCACCTGGTCGATGAGGCCGTACTCGAGCGCCTCGGCGGCCGACAGGATCTTGTCGCGCTCGATGTCGCGGTTGACCTTGTCGAGCGACGTGCCGGAGTGACGCGCCAGCGCCTCTTCGAGCCACGTGCGCATCCGCAGCACTTCCTGCGCCTGGATCTCGATGTCCGATGCCTGCCCCTGGCCGGCACCGCCGGTGGAGGGCTGGTGGATGAGCACGCGAGCGTTCGGCAGAGCCAGGCGCTTGCCTGGCTGTCCGGCCGCGAGCAGCACGGCAGCCGCCGACGCCGCCTGGCCGAGGCACACGGTGGAGACCTCGGGGCGGATGTACTGCATGGTGTCGTAGATCGCCGTCATGGCCGTGAACGAGCCACCGGGCGAGTTGATGTACAGCGTGATGTCGCGGTCCGGGTCCTGGCTCTCGAGCACGAGGAGCTGGGCCATGATGTCGTCCGCCGACGCGTCATCGACCTGCACGCCGAGGAAGATGATGCGGTCCTCGAAGAGCTTCGCGTACGGGTCCTGGCGCTTGTAGCCGTAGGCCGTGCGCTCCTCGAACGTCGGCAGGATGTACCGCGACGACGGGGTCTGGACGCCTGCCGGCGAGCCGCCGGTCAGAAATGGGGTGTTCATATGCTCTGGCTTTCCTTACTCTGCCGACTCGGACGTGGACTCGGCGTCGCGCTTGGTGCCGCCGCCGCCCGTGACCTCGGTTGCCGAGGAACGGATGTGGTCGACGAACCCGTAGGCCAGCGCCTCGTCGGCGTTGAACCAGCGGTCGCGGTCGCCGTCCTCGTTGATCTGCTCGAGGCTCTTGCCCGTGCGCTGCGCCGTGATCGACGCGAGGCGAGCCTTCATGTCGAGGATCAGCTGTGCCTGGGTCTGGATGTCGCTCGCCGTGCCGCCGAATCCGCCGTGCGGCTGGTGCAGCAGCACCCGCGCGTTCGGCGTGATGTAGCGCTTGCCCGGCGCACCTGCGGTCAGCAGGAGCTGGCCCATCGAGGCCGCCATGCCGATTCCCACGGTCACGATGTCGTTCGGCACGAACTCCATCGTGTCGAAGATCGCCATACCGGCGGTGATCGATCCACCCGGCGAGTTGATGTAGAGGTAGATGTCTCGCTCAGGATCCTCTGCAGCAAGCAGCAGGATCTTGGCGCAGATCTCGTTCGCGTTCTCGTCGCGCACCTCGGACCCGAGCCAGATGATGCGGTCTTTCAAAAGCCTGTCGAAGACGCTGTTCGGCAGTTGAATATCAGCCACGGTCGCTCCATTTCCCTAACGGTCGTCACCGAATCTAGTGGAGCCACGAGGCCAGCGCTGGCCTGTTCGCCCACGGCACACGGTGCCTGGCAAAGGGCAGGGGATGCACGAAGCGCCGCCGGCGTGATGCCGGCGGCGCTTCGCGAAGTGGGCGGGAGGCTACTTGGCCTCGTCGTCCTTCGCTTCGTCGGCGGCGACCTCGTCGGACTCGACGGCGTCAGCCGATTCCTCGGCCTCCGCTGCTGCTGCCTTGTCCTTGGCGCGCTGCACGGCGACCGTGAACTCGGAGATGTCGACGGCTTCGCCGTTGGTGTCAACGACCTCGGCCTTGTCGAGGACGAAGAGGATCGCCTTCGAGCGTGCGACCTCGCCGATCATGCCGGGGAGCTGGTTGTTCTCCTGCAGCACGCCGATGAACTCCTGCGGAGCCATGCCGTACTGGGCTGCGGACTGGATGAGGAACTGCGTGAGCTCGTCCTGCTCGACCTCGACGCCTTCAGCCTTGATGACCTCGTCGAGGAGCACCTGCTGGCGGAACGACTTCTCGGCGTTTGCGCGGACCTCGACGCCGTGCTCGTCGTCGGGCTGGAGGCCCTCCTGCTCGAGGTGGCGCGTGACCTCGTCGTTGATGAGCGTCTCGGGGAGCGGGATCTCGACGAGCTCGAGGAGCTGCTCGACGATCTTCTCGCGGGCCGCGTCGACCTGAGCGAACGTCTTCTTGCTCTTGGCCTGCGTCTCGAGGTCTGCGCGGAGCTCGTCGATGGTGTCGAACTCGCTCGCGATCTGCGCGAACTCGTCGTCGATCTCGGGCAGCTCGCGGTCCTTGACGGACTGCACCGTGACGGTGATCTCCGCTTCCTTGCCCTCGTGCTCGCCGCCGAGCAGCGTGGAGCGGAAGGTGGTCTCTTCGCCTGCGGTGAGCGTGAGGAGCGCCTCGTCGGTCCCCTCGAGGAGCTGGCCGGAGCCGAGCTCGTAGGAGATTCCCTCGGCTTCGTCGACCTTGTCGCCGTCGACCGTGGCGATGAGGTCGAGCGTCACGAAGTCGCCGTCCTCGATCGGGCGGTCTGCCGTGACGAGCGTGCCGAAGCGCTTGCGGAGCTCTTCGAGCTCCTCATCGACGTCAGCCGCGTCGACGACTGCAGCCTCGACCTCGACCTTGATGCCGTCGTACGACGGGAGCTCGATGGACGGACGCGAGTCGACCTCGACCTCGACGACGAGGTCGCCGGAGAAGTCGGCGACGTTCGGCGTCTCGATGACGTCGGCCTTCGGGCGTCCGAGCGGCTGCACGTCCGACTCCGAGACGGCCTGGTTGAAGAAGACGTCGAGTCCGTCGGAGATCGCCTGGTCGAGGACCGCGGCGCGACCGACGCGCTGGTCGATGATCGGCGTCGGAACCTTGCCGCGGCGGAAGCCGGGGACCTGGATCTGCTCTGCGATGGTGCGGTAGGCCGAGTCGACGTATGGCTTGAGTTCAGCCGGTTCTACGTTGATCGTCAGCTTGACGCGGGTCGGGTTGATCTGTTCGACCGAGGTCTTCACGTGGGGCATCTCCTGAGATACGTGGGGTGACTGCGCGGATTCGCGCGTGGAGCGGGGTGCGACTGCACGCCGCGCACCACCCAGATGGGCGTATCGCCGCACTGATGCGGCTGCGGACAGCCTACGGCACCCACAAACGACAGCACTCTACCGGCAATCAGGATCGTCGTGGGCGAGCAGGCACAATGCGCGCCCTCGTCCGCGCGCGAGAAGTCAGCAAGAAGCAGGCTGGCAAACGCGGGACGGGGGCAGCGCGACGGGCGGGTGGCGCGCTTTCGCGCATCCACCCGCCCGTCGCGGCGTGTCCTCCGAGGAAGCGCGCCTACTTCGCGTCCTCGCGCTCTGCGGCCTGCACGGCGACGGCTTCCGTCTTCGCCTTCAGGATCAGCTTCTCGCGGGTGCGGGTGCGCAGGTGCTGGACGGCGCTGATGACGATCGCCCCGACCATGAGCACGTAGATGGCGATCGTGATGGGCGAGTCGACCAGGATGCCGAGGTCGCCCTCGCTGACGGCGAGCGCTCGCCGCAGCTCGGTCTCCGCGAGGGGTCCCAGGATGGCCGCGATGAGCACCGGCGCGAGCGGGATCGCGTACCGGCGCATCACGAACCCGAAGACGCCGATGGCGATCGCGAGCCACAGGTCGACCGCCGAAGAGGCGATCGCGTACACGCCCAGCATCGCGAAGCCCGTGATCCCCGCGTACAGGTAGTGGCGCGGGATGAGCAGCAGCTTCGCCCACACCGCCGCGAACGGCAGGTTGATGATGAGCAGGATGAGGAGGCCCACGAAGAGGCTCGCGAGCAGGGGCCAGACGAGGTCGCCGCTGCGCTCGAAGAGCAGTGGTCCCGGCTGCATCCCGTACTGCTGGAATGCGGCGAGCATCATGGCCGCCGTGGCCGAGGTCGGGAGCCCGAGCGCGAGGAGCGCGCCCATCGCGGTGCCCGCCGTCGCGTTGCCGGCGGCTTCCGGCGCCGCGACACCCTGGATGGAGCCGCGTGTGCCGAAGTCGGGGTCGTTGCGGCGCTTCGCGAGCCGCTTCTCCGTGCCGTAGGCGAGGAACGTCGGAACCTCGGACCCGCCGACGGGGATCGCACCGAACGGCACACCGTAGGCGGTGCCGCGCAGCCACGCGGGCAACGCCTGCTTGAACTCGCGCAGGTTGAGGTAGGGCGAACCGGACGCGGGGATCTTCGTGAGCCCGCCCTCGCGGTGGATGCGGCTGGCGACGTGCAGGACCTCGCCGATCGCGAGCAGTCCGACGGTCACGACGATGATCGAGATGCCGTCGAAGAACTGCGGCAGATCCATCGTGAAGCGGGCCGCACCAGACGGGCCGTCGACGCCGACCAGGGCGATCGCGAGGCCGATGCCGAGCGCGATGAGGCCGCGGATCACGGAGTCCGCGACGACCGAGGAGATCGCGACGAACGCGAACGCCGCGAGCGCGAAGTACTCGGCGGGGCCGAACTGGGTGGCGAGCTGGACGAGGAACGGCGAGAAGAACACGACGAGCGCCGTCGCGATGGTGCCGCCGATGAACGCGCCGATCGCCGACGTGCCGAGCGCCTTGGCAGCCCGGCCGTCCTTCGCCATCCTGTGCCCCTCGAACGTCGTGGCGATGGCCGAGGAGTTGCCAGGGGTGTTGAGGAGGATGCCGGACGTCGAGTCGCCGAAGAGCCCACCGAAGTAGATGCTCGCGAACATGATGAACGCGCCGGTCGGGTCGAGGCTGAACGTGACGGGCAGGAGGAGGGCGACGGCCATCGCGGAGCCGAGGCCGGGCAGGACGCCGACGGCGGTGCCGAGCACGGCGCCGATGAGCAGCCACAGCAGGTTGATGGGGGTGAGGGCGACCGTGAAGCCCTCGAGGAGGTGGGTCAGCTGATCCATGGGAGGACTCCGCTCAGGATTCCGGACGGCAGCGTGAGGCCGAGGCCCGCCGAGAACGACAGCTGCACAAGTGACGAGAAGAGGAACGCGACTCCAATGTCGAAGAGGTGGCGCTTGCTGCCGAGGGCGTACGCGACGACCCAGAACAGCACGGCGGCGGTGATGATCCAGCCGAGCGGTTCGAGCAGCAGCGCTGTTCCCGCGAGGGCGGCGAAGACGATGCCGAGCGTCTTCCAGTCGGTGCCCGTGCGCTTCTTGCGCTCTTCGCCCGCCGCGGCCGTGACCACTCGGATCTCGGACGTCGTGTCGATCTGCCCGATGTCCTCGAGCAGCTCTGGCGACATCTCCAGCATCTGCCCGGCCTCGTCCTCGTCGTCACGGGCCGGCTTGCGGATGACCGTGATCGCGAGCGCGATGGAGACGATGAACAGGAGGATGACGACGATGGTCGGGAAGAACTGCGGGCCGGGGACTCCTGCCGTCTCCGGCACGTCCATGGTGGCCGTGCCGATGGCGAAGACGCAGGCCAGGACGAAGACGAACGCGGCGACGCCGAGCTCGCTGCGACCGTGCCACCACGAGCGGCCCTGAGTGGAGATGCTGCCCGTTCCGGGCCCGTCCGTCTCACGCGGGCTCTGCGCCTCGCGTCGATTCTGCAGCGTGCTCATAGTCCGAGCTCCTTCACGAGTGCGGTGACCTGATCTGTCTCACCGACGAGGAAGTCCTCGAAATCGGTGCCGGGCTGGAAGCTGTCCGTCCAGTTGTTCCGGTCGAGCGCTTCCGCCCATTCGGGGCTGTTCTCGAGCTCGGTCACGATGTCGATGAGCTCGTCGCGCGTCGCGTCGTCGATGCCGGGAGGGGCGACCACTCCGCGCCAGTTGACCATCGCGACGTCGACGCCCTCCTGCTTGAAGGTGGGGATGTCGATGCCGTCGACGGGCTCCGGGGCCGAGATGGCGAGCGCCTTGAGGGTGCCCGCTTCGATCTGGTCCCTGAACTCGTTGTAGCCGGACAGGCCCGCCGCGGTGGTGCTGGAGAGGAGCGAGGAGAGCACCTCGCCGCCGCCCGAGTAGGCGACGTAGTTGACGTCCTTGGGGTCGACGCCGATGGACTTGCCCAGCATTCCGCTGAGCAGGTGGTCGATGCCGCCGAGCGAGCCGCCGGCGATCGAGTGCTTGCCCGGGTCCGCCTTCATGCC
Source organism: Pseudoclavibacter sp. VKM Ac-2888 (assembly GCF_015351285.1). Taxonomy (NCBI): domain Bacteria; kingdom Bacillati; phylum Actinomycetota; class Actinomycetes; order Micrococcales; family Microbacteriaceae; genus Pseudoclavibacter; species Pseudoclavibacter sp. VKM Ac-2888. The sequence goes on along the minus strand of NZ_JADKSM010000002.1, from coordinate 259,536 downwards.
CTCGACGAACTCCTCGAGGGTGGTGTACGGCGACGAGGCCGGCACGACGAGCGCGTTGTAGTCGTCGGCGAGGCGCGCGATGGGCACGGTGTCCGCGAGGGACTCCCCGGTGTTCGAGAGGACCGTCGCGCCGACCATGACGCCGCCCGTCACCATGAGCAGGTCGTCTCGGCCCTGCATCTGCAGGAGCTGGCTGAGGCCGATCGTTCCACCAGCGCCTGGCACGTTCACGACCTGGGCGTTGTTGACGATGCCGTTCGCCCGCATCGCCTGCTGCGCCTCGCGTGCGAAGGCATCCCAGCCGCCGCCCGGGGCGGCCGGTGCCATGATCGTGAGCTTGCTCCTGGCCGAGGCTCCGGCACCCGCGCTGCTCGCATCCACGACCGCGAAGCCGAGGACGGCAACCGTGATGATGGCGAAGAGGGAGGTGAGCAGCTTGTTCGGGAGTCTTGTTCTACTCAATGGAGTATTCCTTCCGTTGGCAACGACTCTGTCGCCGCGCTGGTCTGCGCTTCTGTCTACGATTGCACCGGCGGTGACCGTCGGCGGGTTCTGGCCTTTGTGGTCTTTGTGGACACGCGGGCCCGTCGCTGAGAGTCGGGACACGAGGGGGTGCGGGGATGGACAGAGCGCGGATCGGCGGTCTGACGGCACTGCGCGGCCCGCGCGTGATCACGCTCGTCGCCGTGCAGTTCTCCATCGTGGCGATCTGCATGCTCACGACCCTGCTCGTCGCCCTCCAGGTGCAGCACACCTCGATCCGCGAGGAGACCGGAGAGCGCGCGCTCGACGTCGCCATGAGCCTCGCCGAGCTGCCCGCCGTCGTCGAGGCCGTCGGGTCCCCGGATGCCGGTGCGACGCTGCAGCCGCTGGCGGACCTCGTCTCCGAGTCGGCAGGCGTCGACTACGTGGTCATCACCGACGATGCGGGCATCCGCATCACGCACCCCGTGCCGGAGCGGCGGGGTGAGCTCGTCTCCACCGACCCCAGCATCGCGCTGGGCGGGGAGACCTTCGTCGGCACCGAGGTCGGCACGGTCGGCCCCACCCTGCGCGCGAAGGTACCGGTCTGGCGCGATGGCGTCGTCGTCGGCACCGCCTCGGTCGGCATCCTCGAATCCTCCATCTCGGCGCAGCTCGAGGAACGCATCTGGCAGGTCGTCCCCTGGGTTGTCGGCGCGGGCCTGTTCGGTCTCGCCTGCGCCGCGGGAGTCTCCCTCCTCCTCGGCCGCCGGTTCGACCAGCTCACCGTCGCGGCGCAGGAGTTCGAGACGCAGCGCCGTCTGGCGTCCGCGCTGCGCGAGCAGACGCACGAGTTCTCCAACCGCCTGCATGTGCTGTTCGGCCTCATCGAGGTCGACGAGCGCGAGGAGGCGCTCGACTACATCCGCACGCTCACGCCCGTCGATTCGCTCGCCGCGGCGCCCGCTCTCGAGGAGACGCTCGCGGACGCCCCGGTGCGTGTCCGCGCCATCCTCGCCGCCGCGAGCGCGCGTCTCTGCGAGCACGGCGGGCAGCTGCAAGCCGACGTCGAGATCGAGGACCGCGCGGGAACGGAACTCTCCTTCGGCGACGACGCCGCCACCGCGCTCAGCAACCTCGTCCGCAACGCCGTCGACGCCGTCGAGGCGCAGGGCGAGCAGGGAGTCGTCCGTGTCGCCGTCGAAGAGGAGGCTGGCGGGCTCCGGATCCAGGTCGACGACAGCGGGCCGGGCATCGCTCCAGAGCTGCGCGACCGGATCATGGAGGCTGGCTTCTCGACGAAGACCACCGAGACGAGGGACGGCCTCGAGATCCCTCGCGGCGTCGGCCTCGGGCTCGTGCGCCGCCTCGCCGAGGCGCACGGCGGTGCGCTCGTCATCTCGGACAGCGAGCTCGGCGGGGCCCGCTTCGTCGCGACGCTTCCGAACTCGAGCACGCGGGCTGACGCGGATTCGGAAGCGGCGAGCACTGGGAGGATGGACCAGTGACCACGATCCGCACCCTCATCGTCGACGACGAGACCGCCGTCAGGCGCCTGCACGAGCGGATGCTCGCGGGCGTCGACGGCTTCGAGGTCGTGGCGGTCGCGGGAACCGGAGAGGAAGCCCTCGAGGTCGCCGCGAGCACGGACATCGACCTCGTGCTGCTCGATGTGCACCTGCCCGACTTCAGCGGCGTCGAGGTACTGCGTCGCCTGCGCCACCTCCTCGGGGACTCCTTCGACGCCATCATCATCTCCTCGGCCAACGACCGGCTCTCGGTCGCTCAGCTGGCGACGGCGAGCATCTCTGACTACCTCGTGAAGCCCTTCTCGAAGGCGAACTTCGAGGCGCGCCTCGCCAACTACCGCGACACCCGCACCGTCGCTCCGCCCCTGGCGTCCTCGCCGGCCCAGACCCTGCCGCTGCGGCAGCAGGACATCGACGGGATGCTCGCTCGCCGGGCGGGCGCACAGGCAACTGGCGGCGACCGGCAGGGTGCGCAGGCGCAGCCGCCTGGCCGCAGCCGCCCGCTCCCGAAGGGGCTGTCGGAGCCGACCATCAAGCTCGTCGCGTCGCAGCTGCACCCCGAGTGGCAGTCGGCGCTCGAGGTCGCCGAGCGCTGCGGCCTCTCCCGGGTCACGGCTCGTCGCTACCTCGACCACCTCTGCGCGCGGGGACTCGCCCAGGTCGAGCCGGTCTACGGCAAGCGCGGGCGCCCCGAGCTGCGGTATCGCCGGCAGGACTGAGCGCCGCGAGTCAGGGTGCCGGCGTGGGCGACGGCGACGGCGCTGCACCGTCGAAGCTGATGCTCCAGGTGGTCTCCTCCTCGTACGGCTCGATGCGGATGATCGTCGGGCCGGCCTCGAACGGCCGCGTGAGCGACGTCACCTCGCTGATGTTCTCGTACCAGCCGTCTGCGCCGAACGTGTCGATCGTGACGCTCTGGTCGGGCTCGAACGTGAAGGTCGCGTCACCCCCGACGCCGTCGTACAGGAGCACTTCCTGGCCTGTCCCCGAGTACTCGGCGTCGAACGAGGGGAGCGTGTCGACCGAGACGAGCGTCACGGTCCACTCCCCCTCCGCTTCGATGTCGATGGCCCGGAACTCGTCGTCCATCCATTCGTTGATGACGGCGAGGCCCGAGTAGTCGGAGTAGGCGCTGATCGAGGAGCTGCCCATCTGCTCGCCCTCCGCGTCGACGTCGTAGATGCGCAGCTGCTCGCCCTCGAACTCGACCTGCAGCAGGCCGATGTCGTCGGCGCCGTCCGGCAGGACGACGTCGAACCTCGCGTTGCCGGTGCCGGAGACGCTTGCCGTCCCGTTGAGGTCGAGGGTGCCGGTGCCGCCGGACAGCTCGGTCACGGCGCCACGGATCGAGCCGCCGGTCGACCCGATCAGCTGGATCACGAGCGCGATGACGGTCAGGAGGAGGGTGATGACCCCGACGGCCCGCCGCCCGCCACCCGCGCGCAGGAGGCCGATGCTCGAGATGAGCGAGACCACGACGAGCACCCAGGCGATGAACGTGATCCCCGAGATCGCGAACGTGAGGGCCAGGATCGCGGCGATGAGCCCGAACCAGGCGCCCCCGCCCTTCTTCTTCGCGGTGCCCGTCGCCCCGCCTCCGGCCGTCGAGGCGGATGCCGCGGCCGGGGCTCCCGGGATCTGACTCGGTGGTGCGGATGCGAGGTCTCCGAGACGCTTGGCGATACTCCCCGACCCGCCAGCCGACGCCGCCCGCTGCACGTCGCGAGCTCGGTTCCCGAGGAGCGCGCTGCTGTCGGTGGCGACACGCTGCAGCAGCTCCTGCCGGTCCAGCTGCCCGTCGGCCGACTGCGTGAACTCCTCGCCAGACGCGCCGCCCTGCACGACGAATCCCGGCGTCTGGGAGGCGGCATCGCGTTTGATGGCCTCATCGAGCTCTTCGAGCGTGCGCGGCGGGTCGGGCAGCCCAGGCGGGGTGTCGAAGCTCTGCGTGTGCTCCTGCGGAGCGGCGTAGGGATCCTCGGCCGCCTCCTCGGCGTCGCGCTCCGCCTCGCGTCGCTCGTCCTCCAGCCGCTGCTCGTCGCCCCTGCTGTCCTGCGCCGCCCACTTCGAGACGAAGTCGGGTGCGCGGTAGCCGGATGGGGCCTGGTAGTCGCGCTGCGAGTAGTCGACCTCGCCGTCCTTCTCAGGATCTTCTGGTGTCGAGTTGTCTGGCACGTGAGCTCCTCGGGGCGACGGACGGGGCAGTGATCGCGCATCCATTGAACTACATGCACTCGACCGGCTCCGCGAGCGAGTAGATTCTCGGGACCGCCGCAAGAGAGGGAGCGAGATGTCGCAGCCAGCAGACTTCAGCCGCGAGGAGTTCGACGTCAGGCTCGCGAACACTCGGGTCCGCATGAGCGACGCCGGCCTCGACGCGCTGCTCGTCACCGACCCGGCGAACCTCTACTACCTGACCGGCTACAACGCCTGGTCGTTCTACATGCCGCAGTTCCTCTACGTGCCGGCCGAGGGTGAGCTCCTCCTCGTCATGCGGGCGATGGATGCGCATGGCGCGCACCACACGACCTGGCTGCCGAGCGAGCAGGTCGCCGGCTACCCCGAGAGCCTCGTGCACCGGGCGGAGGTGCACCCCATGGACTGGGCGGCGACCGAGCTGCGGGAGCGGGGCCAGGCAGATCGGCGGATGCGCGTCGGCTACGAGTCGGAGGCGCACTTCTTCTCGGTCCGCTCGTTCCTGACGTTGCAGCGCCGCCTCCCCGAGTGGGACCTCGTCGACAGCGGGGAGCTGGTCAACTGGGTGCGTCTCGTGAAGTCGGAGACGGAGATCTCGCTCATGCGGACCGCGGCAGCCGTGAGCTCGAACGCGATGGCGGTCGGCATCAACGCGCTGCGCGGCGGCAGACGGCAGAGCGACGTCGCCGCGGAGATCCAGGCGGCGCAGGCCGCGGGCGTCGGGGCGTCTGAGGGCGACTACCCGTCGATCGTGCCGATGATGCTGGCCGGGGAAGGGGCGGATACGCCGCACCTCACGTGGTCGAGCGCCGAGATCGTCGCCGGGGAGGCGGTCTCCCTCGAGCTCGCTGGCGCGCACCGCCGCTATCACGCTCCGCTCGCGCGAACCGTGAGCCTCGGGACCCCGAGCGCGGAGCTGCAGCGGGTCGCGGCGACGACCCTCGACGGGTTCGAGGCGGCCCTCGAGCTGCTCCGCCCCGGCCAGACCCCTGATGCCGCCGTCGCGGCCTGGGACGCCCAGCTCGCGAAGCAGGGGCTCACCAAGGCATCCCGACTCGGCTACTCGATCGGCATCGGCTACCCGCCAGACTGGGGCGAGCACACGGTGAGCATCCGCTCCGGCGAGGAGACCGTGCTCAAGCCCAACATGACGTTCCACCTCATCGCCGGCATGTGGATGACAGGCTTCGGCTTCGAGGTCTCCGAGTCGATCCGCATCACCGAGACGGGCGTCGAGGTGCTCACCCGCGCTCCCCGCGAGCTCATCGTGAAGGGCGATGCATGAGCGGCGTGAGCCAGACGGAGGCGTCGGCGCTCTCCCGGCTCGACCTGGAGAGCATCGTCGCCGACACGGCGGAGCTGATCAGGGCACGCGGCGAGAACCCTGGCGAGACGGAAGCGGCGACCGTCGAGGTCCTCACGTCGCTGTGCGAGCGGGCGGGCGCTCAGGTCACGCTCACCGAGGTCGCCCCGGGGCGGCACAATCTGCTCGCCGAGCTGGGAAGTGGCGACGGACCAGCGCTCCTCTTCCTCGGGCACAGCGACGTCGTCCCAGCGGGCGTGGGCTGGCTCGGCGACCCCTTCGAGCCGCGTCTCATCGATGGCATGCTCATCGGCCGCGGCGCCGTCGACATGAAGGGCGGCCTGGCGGCCGTCGTCGCGGCGATGTCGGCGGTGCACGCCGAGCGACCCGAGGTCCGCCTCGCGCTCCTCTGCACGGTCGATGAGGAGGACACGGCGACCGGTGCTCTCCGCTACATCGCCGACGCTCCGACCACCCTCGCCGTGAACGACGACGAGGAGATCGCGCCATATTCGGCGTGCATCGTCGCCGAGCCCACGGGCCTCGACACCGTCGTCGCCTGCCGAGGCGCCACGAACTTCATCATCACGCTGCGCGGCGCGGCGGCGCACGCCGGCAACCCTGCCGACGGGGCTAGTGCCATCGCCGCGGCCGCCATCGCCGTGCAGGCCATCGAGGACGACGCCAGGCGCATCGCGCAGCAGAGCGCCGCCGTCCCAGGTCTCATCGGAACCGGCAGCTGGAACGTCGGCATGATCGCCGGCGGGCACGGCACGTCGATCGTCGCCGAGGAGTGCACGCTCTACGTCGACCGACGCGTGCTCCCCGACGAGGAACCGGAGCGCATCCTCGAGGACGTGCTCACGCGCATCCGCGCAGCCATCGCAGGGAGCGGGATGCTCAACTCCGAGCGCATCACCGTCGCGGGCCACCTCGACATGGCCATGCCGGGGTTCCTGACACCACCCGACTCCGTGGTGCCGGCCGCGGCGGTGCAGGCTGTCGCCGACGCCGGCGGCTCCTCGAGCATCGGCGGGTGGAGCGCGGCCTGCGAGGGCGGCTTCATCGCCCGTCACCACGAGATCCCCGTCATCATCCTCGGGCCGGGCGACGTGAAGTCGCAGGCGCACCAGCCTGAGGAGCGGGTCCGCACCGACGAGCTGCTCGTCGCCGCGCGCGCATACGCGTTGATAGCGCTACGTCTCGCGGAGGCGTCCCGGTAACACCCAGGTACGCGCGCTGTGCTTGGACATCACCCGTGTGGAAAATTCAGCAAGGAGCACCCCCATGTCCTCTGATCAGTCCAGCAGAGGTGGCCCCGGTGCCACCCTTGCACCCCTGACCCGCGAGATCGACCTCACACCAATCCAACGCAAGACGGCACGGAGATCGGTCGCCGGTTCCGCGATCGGCAACGCCATCGAGTGGTTCGACTACGGCATCTACGGCTACCTCGCAATCTACGTGTCGCAGCTGTTCTTCACGTTCAGCGACGACCAGGGTGGCGCGCTCGCCCTCATCCTGACCTTCGCGACCTTCGCCGTCTCGTTCCTCGTGCGCCCCCTCGGCGGCATCGTGCTCGGTCCGCTCGGCGACCGCATCGGCCGCCAGAAGGTGCTCGTCTTCACGATCATCATGATCAGCCTCTCGACGGCGGCGATCGGCCTCCTCCCGTCGTTCGACTCGATCGGCTTCGCAGCGCCCATCCTGCTCATCCTGCTCCGCATGTTGCAGGGCTTCTCCGCGGGCGGCGAGTACGCCGGCGCGGCGATCTTCATGTCGGAGCACGCGCCTGACGACAAGCGCGGCTTCTTCGGCTCGTTCCTCGAGTTCGGCACCCTCGCCGGTGCAAGCGCCGCCGCCATCCTGTGCACCACGCTCGCCTTCATCGTCGGCGACGACGGGATGCTCGAGGGCTGGTGGCGCCTGCCGTTCCTGCTCACGCTCCCCCTCGGCCTCGTGGCCCTGTGGATGCGCCGCCACCTGAGCGAGTCCGAGACGTTCGTCGACGACGCCCAGGAGCCCGGCGAGAAGCAGACCGCCATCGGCGCCCTCGTGTCGCTGCTGAAGAACTACCCGATGCAGGTGCTGAAGCTCTTCGGCTTCGTGATCCTCATCAACGTCGCCTTCTACCTCGTGCTGACCTACATGCCGACGTACCTGTCGACGACCCTCGACCAGAGCACCGCCGAATCGACGTTCTCGCTCGTGGTCATCCAGCTGCTCATGATGGCCGTGATCGTGCCGTTCGGCGCGCTGTCCGACCGCATCGGCCGAAAGCCGCAGCTCATCGCCGCGAGCATCGGCTTCACCGTCTTCTCCGTGCCGGCGGTCATGCTCATCCAGACCGGATCGCTCATCGCGCAGATCGCGGGCCTCGGCATCCTCGGCCTGTTCCTCGTCATGATCATCTCGACCATCTCGTCGACGCTGCCCGCGCTGTTCCCGACCGCGGTGCGCTACTCGGGCTTCGCGATCGGCTACAACATCTCGACGGCGATCTTCGGCGGAACCGCGGCCTCGGCCAACACGTGGCTCATCGATCAGACCGGCAACGTCCTCATCCCGGGGTTCTACCTCGCGGGTGCCGGACTCATCGGTCTGATCTCGGTGCTGACCTTCAAGGAGACCGCCGGGCGCTCGCTGCGCGGCAACGTCATCCCCGGCAGTGACGACGCGGAACGCGTCGCCGCCGGCGAGCACCTCGTCGGCAAGGTCAACAAGTAGGCAGAGACCGATCCGACACCCACGCGGCGCTCGTCGCGGCCTTCCGCCGCGACGAGCGCCGCTGTGCTGAGCACGCCGACTCTCAGCCGGCGAGGACGGCGTCGATCTGGCCCATGGCCTCCGTCATGCCCTCCGCCATGCCCATCTCGATGACGCTGTCGAAGTCGGCCGGAGACGCGAAGACGGAGACGGTGGTCATGCGAGTGAGGTCGCCGGCAGCCTCGATCGTGACGGTGCAGCGCATGACGGGCAGCTCGAGGTTGCGTGAGCCGTCGTCGTGCGCGAACCCGTTGTCGAACGACAGCGTGTGGTGCGGTTCGATGCTGACGAACTCCCACCACTCCCCCGCCGTCGTGCCGTCCGGTCCCGTCATGTGCGACAGGACCCTGCCACCAGGCGAGAACTCGAACGAGTCGACCGTGGACGGCCAGGTCGGCGGGCCCCACCAGCGCTCGAGCTGGCGGGGGTCCTCCCACAGCCGCCAGACGCGCTCCGGGGTCGCGGCGTGCTCGGTGACGACGGTCAGCGTGCGCTGATCCGGATCCTTCTGCGTTGAGATGACGGGCATGATGCTCTCTCCTTCGTTCACCGCTCGCCTGCGTCGGCGCGCGGGGGTGGTGGTGCGCCCTCGTCGTCGTCGGCGAGGAGCGCGTCGATGCGGGATGCTCGGTCGCGCCAGAGCCGCTCGTAGGACTCGAGGAGCCGCGTCGCCTGGGCGATCGTCGCCCGGTCGGCATGGACCAGCTGCTCCCTTCCCCGCCGCCGTTTCGCCGTGAGGCCTGCCCTCGTGAGCACGGCGACGTGCTTCTGCACGGCCGCGAAGCTCATGGCGTAGGCCTCGGCGAGGGTGGTCACGGACTGCTCCTCGCGGAGCACGCGCGTGAGGATGTCGCGCCTCGTCGTATCCGCCAGGGCCTGGAAGATGCGGCTGACGTCGTCCTGGCCGAGCTGTTGTGTAACCATTTGGTTGTACGTTACGCCGCACGAAGCGCCGAAGCAAGACCGGTGGGGGTGGTGGTTCGTAGACTGCACCGGTGAGCAATCCGAGCGAGAGTCCCACGCAGGCGTCCTGGCGCAGCGCACTCGGGCGACTCCTCGAGCAGCCTGCCGCCCCGGTGGAGGGCAACGCCTCCGAGCGAGTCGTGCCGCTTGCCCTGCAGTTCGAAGTTCGTGAACTCATCCCGCGCACCATGTACCGCTGGAACGGCCCCACGTCCCGCCGCGCGTTCACGGGCGACGACGGCGCGGCCACGGCGCTCGACGAGCTCCGGCTCGGGGCACGACCCGTGATGCAGGGGGTTCGCGGCAAGTGGGTGAAAGGAGATCTCACCTGGGCGAAGCTGCAGCACCTGCGCGGGCGTCGAGACCTCGACCCGCGGCACCAGGCGTGGTTCGCGCAGTTCTTCGCGGTGCACCGAGCCGCGCGCCCGCCAGAACCGGGCCAGGACAGCGAATGGCTCTTCCTCGACGAGGCGCAGAGCCCCGTGATGTGGACGATGCTCCAGGAGGCCATCAGCCTGGACATCGCCTTCGTCGGCACGGGCAAGCGCGCCAGCATCACGCTCGAAGCCGGCTCGAGCCTCACACTCGACGCCAAACGGACCCCGGGCGGATTGACCGTGGCGCCACTCCTCACCATCGGGGATGCGCCCGCCGACTTCGAGACGGCCCGACCGGTCGGCGACCACGGCTTCTACGCCTTCGACGCCGACGAGCCCGACCGCATCCGCCTCGCCAAGAGCGACACGAGGCTCTCCCACCAGCAGCTGGCCCTCCTCGATCCCGGACGCGCCCGCAGGACCGAGTTCACGGTACCGAGCGACGACGCCGACGAATTCGAGCGCTCGCACCTGCCAGAGCTCGCGGCGCACCTGCGGCTGGGCAGCGCAGACTCGTCGGTCCGCATCCCTGAGCCGACACCTCCCGAGCTCATCCTCACCACGACGTTCGGCCCCCGGCACAGCATCGAGCTGCGCTGGCGATGGGCCAATCCTCGGTCCCTCGCCGCACCGCCCGCACTCTCGAGCGTGCTCGAGGAGGGCATGCTCCCGCGCGACTGGATGCCGGAGGACGTCGACTCCCCCGGAGCCCTGCCCGCTCGGGTCACCCTCTCGCAGATCGAGGCGGCGCGCTTCGCGGCCGAGACCCTGCCGCTGCTGGAACGGCTCTCGGGCATCCGCGTCGAGACCGTCGGCACGCCACCCGCCTACCGGGAGCTCCGCGGGGCCCCGAACCTGACCGTCACGACCGTGCCCACCGAGCGGCACGACTGGTTCGACCTCGGGGTCACCGTCACCGTCGACGGCAAGGTGATCCCCTTCACGAAGCTCTTCAAGGCCCTCGCGCTCGGGAAGCCCAGACTGCTGCTCATCGACGGCAGCTACCTCTCCCTCAAGCACCCGGCGTTCGAGCCGCTGCGCGAGCTCATCAGCGAAGCGCAGGGCCTGAACGAGTGGGAGCCGAACCGACTGCAGATCAGCCGAAGGCACGCCAGCCTCTGGTCCGACTTCGAGGACCTCGCCGACGAAGCCGAGCCAGCCGTCGAATGGCGCGAGCTGCTTCGCGAGCTGCGGGAGGACACCCCCTCGCCCATCGAACCTCCCCGGGGGCTGCACGCGTCACTGCGCCCGTACCAGCAGGAGGGCCTCAACTGGCTCGCGTTCCTCTGGCGGAACAAGCTCGGCGGCATCCTCGCCGACGACATGGGCCTCGGGAAGACCGTGCAGACCCTCGCCCTGGTGCAGCACGCACGCGAGCAGGCTGCTGATGGGCGCGAGCCGGCGCCGCTGCTGGTGGTCGCACCGACATCGGTCGTGTCGAACTGGGTGTCGGAGGCCGCCAGGTTCACCCCCGAGCTCACGACCCGGATCATCGACGCGACCCAGGCCAGCTCAGGGCGCCGCGTCGCGGACGTCGCCGACGGGGCGAGCATCGTCGTCACGAGCTACGCCCTCTTCCGACTCGACTTCGAGGCCTACCGCGGCGTCGCCGAAGACACCGGATGGTCGGGGCTCGTCCTCGACGAGGCCCAGTTCGTGAAGAACGCGAGCTCGCTCGTGAGCGAATGCGCGAGGAATCTCGAGGTGCCGTTCAAGCTCGCCATCACGGGCACGCCCCTCGAGAACTCGCTGACCGAGCTGCACGCGCTCCTCGCGATCACCGCCCCTGGCTTGTTCCCCTCGGCGAGGCGGTTCGGGGAAGAGTACGTGCGCACGATCGAAGGCAAGCGGCACGGCGTGAGCGATGGCGTCGGTGCCGGGCTGAGCGAGCCCGCGAGCGCCGAGGTGCGAGCCAAGCGCCTCGCGAGACTGCGAGCGCGCATCCGCCCCTTCCTGCTCCGACGCACGAAGGAGCGTGTCGCCCCCGAGCTGCCGGAGAAGCAGGAGCAGACGCTCTTCATCGAGCTCAGCGAGGAGCACCGCGAGCTCTACGACCTCTACCTCCAACGCGAACGCCAGAAGCTCTTCGGGCTGCTCGAGGACCTCGACAAGAACCGATTCATCGTGTTCCGCTCGCTCACGCTGCTCCGCCTCCTTGCGCTCGACCCCGCGCTCATCCAGGCGAGCCTCGACGGCATGCCGCCGGGTACAGTGCCCTCGAGCAAGCTGGACGCGCTGCTGGAGCACCTCACGGACGTCGCCGCCGAGGGGCACCGGGCGCTGGTCTTCAGCCAGTTCACCTCGTACCTCAAACTCGTCGCCAAGCGCCTCGACGCGGAGGGAATCCCCTACGTGTACCTGGACGGCGCGACGACGAAGCGGGCAGAGGTCATCGCCTCCTTCAAGGAGGGCACGGCCCCCGTGTTCCTCATCAGCCTCAAGGCGGGCGGGTTCGGCCTCAACCTGACGGAGGCCGATTACGTGTTCCTGCTCGACCCGTGGTGGAACCCGGCGAGCGAGGAGCAGGCCATCGACCGCACGCACCGCATCGGGCAGGAGCGTCGCGTCATGGTCTACCGGATGATCGCGGAGGGCACGATCGAGGAGAAGGTCATGGCGCTCAAAGATCGCAAGTCGAAGCTCTTCAACGCCGTCATCGACGACGACGAGCTGTTCAGCACCGAACTCTCGGCTGAGGACATCAGGGAGCTGCTGCGGTAGCCGAGGGGCGTGGAAGCACGAAGCCCGGCCGAGCCATCTCTGGCTTGACCGGGCTTTTCTCTGGAGGGGCTGACGAGAATCGAACTCGCATCATCTGTTTGGAAGACAGAGGCTTTACCACTAAGCTACAGCCCCGAATCGGGACGAAGAGAATGCTACCCCATCTCGGCGAGGTCCGTGAACTCCACCGTCCATCAGCGAGTCGCGGCCGTGGATGTGGTCTGCGTAGCCCCGGGAGTCCGGTAACATTACCTCCGGTTCGCCGCGCGATCGGCACCGGGGTGTAGCTCAGCTTGGTAGAGCGCCCGCTTTGGGAGCGGGAAGTCGCAGGTTCGAATCCTGTCACCCCGACCAGCATCCTCCTGCAGCTTCGAGCCAGGCAAGACCCCCTCTCGAGGGGGTCTTTTTCGTCGACTCATGCGCCGCGCATAGACGACTCACACGTTCGTCATGTGGCCCGCATATGCGTCGTCGTTATCTTCTTGTTATCTGCACGCTGGCGTGACTGAGGTCCCTCGCACCGGCGTCGGCCGAGGCGTTGCAGTGAAGGCCACCCGCGGCGCCCCAGCGCCCTCCGAGAGGAACACCATTGCAGTCAGATCTCGCACGCCCCAACAGCCCACACGCTGTTCCCCTCGCCACGATCGCGGCTGCGACCGGCGGGATCGTGTCCCCCGCGAGCGACGCCGTCACGGTGACCGGGGTCTCGAGCGATTCCCGGCGCATCCGCCCGGGTGACCTCTACGTCGCGATTCCCGGGGCACGGATGCACGGCGCAGACTTCCTGCCAGCGGTCGTCCGGGCCGGCGCGGTTGCCGTGCTCTCCGACGAGGCCGGCGCAGCAAAGGCCGCCGAGTTCGACCTGCCCGCCATCGTCGTCGAGAACCCGCGCGAGGTCATGAGCGTCGCCGCCTCGACTGTCTTCGGCACCGAGATCGCCTCGCCCCAGCTCTTCGCGGTGACCGGCACCAACGGCAAGACGACCACGAGCTACCTCCTGCACGCACTCTTCCTCTCGCTCGGCATCAAGGCCGGGCTCTCGGGAACCGTCGAGCGCATCGTGGGCGACGCGCGGCTCGAGACCCGCCTCTCCGGTCGGCTCACGACGCCCGAGTCCGACTACCTGCACGGCCTCGTCGCTCGCATGACCGAGGACGACGTGCAGGCGGCCGCGATCGAGGTCTCCTCCCACGGCCTCGACGGTGGGCGGGTCGACGGCCTGCCCTTCGAGAGCGCCATCTTCACGAACCTCTCGCAGGACCACCTCGATGTCTACGGCACGCTGGAGAACTACTTCGCGTCGAAGCTGGTGCTCTTCACGCCGAGGCACGCGAAGCGCGGCGTCATCGCGATCGAAGACGAGTGGGGGCGCCGCGCGGCGGCCGAGTCGCTGATCCCCGTCGTGACGGTCGCACGCGACACCGCGGAGGGCGCAGCCGACGCCGACTGGGTGCTGCACATCGACGCCGAGGGCCTCGAACGCACCGACTTCACCCTGCGGGGCCCGAACGGCGAGGAGCTCACCTCCAGCATCGGCCTCCCCGGCACCTTCACGGCGCTCGACCTCGCGCTCGCGATCGTTTCCGTCATCGGCACCGGACTCGCGTCGCTCGAGCAGATTCGGGAGGCGCTGAGCGCCACGGACGGGCTCCACCCCGTTGTCCCGGGTCGCCTCGACCTCGTCTCCGGCGAGTCGGAGCTGCGCGTCTACGTCGACTACGGGCATACGGCAGCGTCCTTCCGCGCGGTGCTGCACGCCCTCCGTCCCTTCACCCCCGGCCGGCTCTTCATGATCTTCGGTGCCGACGGCGACCGAGACAAGGGAAAGCGCCCGGAGATGGCGCGCGCCGCGAGCGAGGAGTCGGACGTCGTCATCGTCACCGACTACAACCCGCGAACGGAAGACCCAGACAGCATCCGCCGCACCCTTGTCGAGACGATCCGCGCCGAGTTCCCCGAGCGGGAGCTCTACGAGATCGCCGACTCGGCGACCGGTATCGACCACGCCGTCGCACTGGCCGAGCCCGGAGACCTGATCTTCGTCGGCGGGCACGGGCACCGGGCCGACGTCGAGGTCGACGGCCGCATCGTGCCGTACTCGGCGCGAGAGGCCGCCGTGGCCGCGCTGCGCGAGCACGGCTGGCTCGCGCCGGAACCGCCGAGCGCCTTCGGGTCGGCGGATGCGGTCACCGACGCACAGCAGCGCCGCGCCTCCTAGGCTCCCGGGCGGCCAAGGAAGCGAGGCGATGCCGCACACAAGACCTCAGCGGTCGGAGACCGCCTCGAACTCTCCGCGGTCTCTCGCCGCGAGCAGCTCGGCGTAGTCGAGCGCGGACTGCTCGGCGTAGCCGATCGCCCACTCGGCCATCGCGCCGTCGAACGAGCCGCTCTTGCCGAGGTACCCGGCGATCATCGGCGCGATGGGGCTCTGCGCGTGGGCGCGTGCGAGGAGCGTGCCGCACGCCTCCCCGTACTTCGAGAACTCCGACGGCGTGAGCTGGTCGAGGTCGACCGAGCCCTTCATGTCCCTGAACTGCCGCACGTAGAAGTCCCTTGGGACGCCGTCCTCATCCTCGAAGCGCAGGTAGCCGAGGAACGGATCGGAAACGGCCTGCAGGATGCGCTGGCAGCTCACCACCCGGTACCCCTCTCCGAGTTCGTCGTACTCGCGGCGAGATCGTGCCTGGAGGAGCCTCCTCGGGTCGACGTGGCCGTAGGCCTCGAGCACCGACGGCGGCGCCTCCTTCACCTGCAGCACGAGCGCCTCCCCGCCTGGCCCCGTCAGGATCAGGATGAAGCACCGGGTACCGACGCTGCCGACCCCGACAGCACGCCGCGCGACGTCCGTGAGCGTGAAGTTGCCGAGCAGGAACGCCACGTCGGTGCCGACCGTCGCACGGTACCGCTCGAAGAGCTCCTCGACGCGCGCCTCTGCCTCGGGTGAGATGTGCGTCATAACGGGCGGGTTCTCGACGATGAGCCTGGTGCCGTCGGCCGCCCGCTCCGTGAGCTTGTCGACGAACTTCTGCGACGTGCGCTTCCTGGCGCTCTTCGTCGCCTTCGCGAGCACGTCCTGTGCCTCCGTCCTGAACGAGGGATGCGCCACGTCGGTGTCGAGCCGCAGGTAGTAGCGGTCGAGGGCCGAGTGGCCCACCATCTCGCGCATCCCCTCCCGGTAGGCGGCCGCGGCCTTCCTCGCCGCCTTCCTCGTCTGCTCCTCGGTGAGTCCGAGGTCTCGGGCGCCGACGACCACGCTCGCCACGAGCCGCTTCAGATCCCACTCCCACGGCGCAGACGCGGCTTCATCGAAGTCGTTGAGGTCGAACACGAGCGTGCGCTGCGGCGAGGCGAACAGCCCGAAGTTGCTGAGGTGCGCATCGCCGCACGCCACCACCTGGATGCCGGTGCTCGTCCCCTGGGACAGGTCGTGCGCCATGATCGCGGCGGTGCCGCGATAGAACGTGAACGGACTGTCGAGCATGCGCCCCATGCGCAGCGCCACGAGCTCTGGCAGTCTCGCCTCGTTCTGCTCGGCGAGGATCGCCCGGGGGTCGCGCTCGCCAGGGACGAAGATGGCGTGCTCGACGTGCGGCTGCGTCTTGCGGAGCGCCTTGCCCGCCGCGTAGAGCTCGTCGCGAGTCGGCCGGGGCGCGCGATCGCGCTGCAGACGGCTGAGGTGTGTCGGCATGAGGGGCCTTCCTCGTCGAAGTGTCGAGCTCCGGCTCGATGAGGCTCAGTCTCTCGCGATTCGGTGAACGCCGAGAGACGCCGTAGCGACCGAGCGTCGCGGGGTCACGACACGATGTCGTAGGTCACCCACGCCGTCTGCTTCGCGACCGAGTCGTAGAGGCGCCGAGCCGTCGAGTTGTCCGCAGCCGTGATCCAGCGCACGACGCTGAGGCCAGCATCCTCGGCGTACTCGCCGAGGTGCAGCAGGAGGGCCCGGCCCGCGCCGCCGCCGCGGACCGCCGGGGAGGTGAACAGGTCGTCGAGATACAGCCCCGTAGTGGCGGAGAGCGGTCGAGCGAAGCGACGCACATGCGCGATGCCACCCAGCTGCCCCTCCGCGTCGACCGCGACGAAGCCGTGCGACTCGTGGGCCTCGTCGCTCAGCCACGACCAGACGGTGTCGATCTTGGCCTCGTCGGCGGGAACCCCGTAGAACGCTCGGTAGCCGCGATAGAGCTCCCGCCATTCCTGCTCGTCCGACGCAGTGACAGGGCGCACATTCCATTCAGTCATGCGCCAAGTCTCGCCCCAGCCCGCCGGAAAGCTCCAGCAGACTCGGCGGGAAGGCGACCCTGAACAGCTCACGGTTGGACGTTCCACCCGTGGAGACGTAGAGTCTCCGCCGTGGATCTGTTCAAGTACCTCCGCCCAGCCTCGAGCACCCCCCAGGCCGAGCACCAGCCGCACGGCGTTCACAACGCGCGGGAAACCCTCCGCGCTCGGACCGTCGAACTCATCCGACCCGGCTTCGTCTCCCTCGACGAGGCCCTCGAGACCGCTGGCTCGTTCGCCGAGGACGAGGCGCTGCCCGTCCGTCCCGATGAGATCGAGCGGATCGTCACCGCCACCTGGGACGACCTCGCCGACTGCCAGCGCGACTGGGCCAGCGAAGGCGACTACGAGAAGCTCCGAGCCGCGTTCGCCGACCTCGAGCAGGCCGGCGTCGTCGCGCGCATGAACTTCGCCTGCTGCCAGAATTGCGGGCACGCCGAGATCGAGGCCGAGAGGACCATCGGCAAGCACGTCGGCTACGTCTTCTTCCACCAGCAGGACGCGGAGCGCCTCGCCGGTGACGACGCGGAGCTGCTCCTCGCGTTCGGCACGTTCGCGGCCAGCCCCTCGCAGACGGCGGAAGAGCGCGCGGAGGCGGAGCAGCAGCTCGGACGTCTCGTGGCCACGACCATGCGCAGCAACGGCCTCGCGGTCGAGTGGGACGGGCAGACGTCGTCTCGCATCGCCGTCTCCATCAGCCACTGGCGCAAGCGCCTCCCGTTCGTCGGCGCCTGAGCGCGTCTCGGGCCCGACTGCCCGGCTGATCTGGCCGGGCAGTCCTCCCCTGCTCCCGCTTTCGCCTCCCCATTCTTGTCCGGAGAACGGCATCCTCGCGGCTCGCTCGCTAGGCTGACGCCCAGACAACCCCGGGGGTAGACGCAGAGTGACTGACGCAGGAATGGGCAGACAAGCCCAGAGGCCACGGTTCCCGAAGACGCTCGGCGATCTCACCGACCCGAGCAAATGCCCTTCGTGCTTCGAGACCTATGGCGCTCCAGGGCCGTCCTGCCCCGCCTGCGGCTTCACCCGCGACTCGGCGGTCATCAGCCATCTTCTCGACCTCGGCGCGCAGGCGCGCGGCCCCCTCCTGGCCCGCGGTGAGTTCATCGTCGCGGCGAACGAGCAGGCCAAGGCGAAGGCCCGCGCGGCGCGACAGGACCAGCTGGCTCGAGCCGAGGAGACACGACTCCGGGAGGAGGAGCGGGGCAGGAGCCAGGCAAGCGACGCGCTGCTCGCGGCCGACCACGCGAGGCTCCTCGGAGGAGCCGCAGGGCACCTCGGGGCGGATGCCGCTCCGGCTCCGCGGCAGGGACAGGGGCAGGGGCAGAACACGCAGCAGCGCGGCCAGCACGTGCCCGCGCCGGCGCAACAGACGACGCAGCACCCGGCGCCGCAGCCGGCGGAGACCTGGGCCACGCAGCGCGCCCCCTCCGGGTATCAGGCACCACCGGCCCAGCACCTGCCGCCCACCCCGCCAGCTCAGCCGCCCCGACCCCGTCGCTCGAGCGTCCAGCTGCTGCTCCTCGTGCTCGGCATCGGGCTCCTCAGCATCGCAGCGGTCGTCTTCCTCACCTTCGCCTGGGTCGTCTTCGGCGTCGAGGTCAAGGCGGCCATCACCGCCGGCGTGACGCTCGCGGTCATCGCGACCGCCAGCATCCTGAAGCGCCGGAGGCTCTCGGCCACGGCGGAGGGGATCGGCGCGCTCGGTGTCGTGCTGGTCGTCCTCGACGTGTGGGCCGTCCAGGCCACGGGTCTCCTCGGTGCCGGCGACGTGCCGGGAACGCTCTACTGGGGCATCGGCCTCCTCGTCGCGACGGCGGCCTTCGAGGCCTGGCATCGCCTCTCGCACCTGCGCGCCCCCGGCATTGCCGCGAGTCTCACCGTGCTGCCCGCCCTCGCCCTCACCGCGGCCGGAGCCACCGCCACGTTCCTGTCCCCCGTGCAGCGCCTGGTCCTCGCCCTCGTCTTGGCCGGTGCAGCCTCCGCGCTGCACGTTCTGCTGCGCGTCAGGCCGTCCGTCTCGGCCGCGACGCAGGGCCCACCCGCCGCCGACTCGTTCAGCGGTGCAACTCCGCGCTCGCTCGAGCGCTGGATCCTCTCCGTCACAGGCGTCGTCGCCCTGGCCGGCGGCGTGCTCTGCGGCGCGGCGGCGGCAACTGGCAACGACCCCTGGCTCGGGTACGCCTTCCTCTTCCTCATCGCGGCTGCCTCGGCGGCCCTGCTGGCCTGGCTCGTCAGCCAGGAACGCGGAGCACTCGCCGCACGCAGCCTCCTCATCGCCTTCGGCATCCTGACGGCGCTCTCGCTCGGGGCAGTCCCCCTGAGCTTCACCGGGGCCGTGCGCCTCGCGCTCTCGCTTGCGCTCATCCCGATCCTGCTGGCCGCAGCCCAGGTGCTCAGATCCCGACTCGCCGCGACAGCACGCCCGCAGTCCGCCGCGTTGCAGCTCGCGGTGACTTCGCTGAGCTTCACGACGCTCGCAGCGGCTGCGGTCCCGGTGATCTCGCTCGGCCTCTCGGTCGTATCAGCCGACTCCGTGCTGTCCTTCGCCGCCGCTGACCAGGCCGGAATGGCAAGGGCGCTCTCGGGCGCCGAGCTCCGCACCTGGTGGGCCATCGCGGGTGGTGCGCTCGGGCTCGCCGTGGCAGCAGGCCTGCTGCAGCTCGTGCCCGGCCGGATCCGGCAGCTGACCCCCGCCTTCACGGCGGCGGGATCGTTCCTCGCGCTGTGCGCCGCCGCGAGCGCTCCTGGGGCGCCCGCCGTCACCATCGCGAACCTGCTGATCGCCGCGGCCTCCGTCGCGGGAGCGATCGTGCTCGCCCGCGAGCGGCTGGTCCCACCTGCCGCCGCAGTCCCGACCACTGCCCTCAGGATCGTGCTCCAGTGCGTCGCCGGCGTCGCGATCCTCGCGCTGCTGGCGGCGGGGCTCGCGGTGCGACCCGTCGAGATCGGCGCGCTTGTCGTCGGCGCTGCGCTCACCTTCGGCCTCCGGTTCTCGGCCGGGCGCACCTCGCCGCTCCGGCCCGTCCTCACCGCACTCACGGCCGCGCAGCTGCTCGCCGTCCCCCTGCTCGTCGCGTTCGTGCGGGACGCCTGGAGGACCCCGGAGCCATCGGGGACGAACCTCGCCATCACGTGCTCCTACCTCGGCATCGCACTCCTGCTCGCCGCCTCGCTGCTGCTCCCACGACCGTGGCTCTCCGCCGCCGAGCGCATCCTGCTCGCCTCCGCGGCAGCCCTCCCCGCCTTCGTCGCCTCCTTCGTGCTGCTCGCGCTCCTCAGGTCGAGCGCGGCGCGAAGCGACGACGGCGCCCTCCTGACGGACGCCGGTTGGCCGCTCGGAGCCCTCTGGGTGAGCTGCGCCGCGCTCGGCGCGCTGCTGTGCGCCGCGTTCGTGCTCGTCGCCCTGCGCCGCCGGCAGGACGAGGATGCACCCGCCGTGGTGCCGCTCCTCGCCGTCCTGCCCCCAGCCCTCTGGGCAACGCTCGGGGCGCTCGTCACGGCGTTCGTGACGGCGCAGTTCCTTCCGCCGGTCGTGGCCTCCCTCGGCGTCGCCGCCGCCGCGCTGGCTGCCGGTGGCACCCTCGCGGCCCGACTTCGCGGCGCTCAGGGAAGCAGGGTCCTCTCCGCCGAGCTCGCAGCCACCGCCGTCGCGCTCGTCTCCCTCGTGAGCACGCCGTTCTTCACCGGCGCCTTCGGGTCGTCCGCCGGGGCGCAGTACCTCGCGGCGACGATCGCGACCTCGGCCGCCGTGCCGGTGCTGCTCGCGATCTCCCCCGCAGGGCTGTTCCGCGCGCGAGGACGAGCCTCGATCGCCTGGATCGGCGTGGGCCTCCTCACCGCCGCCTGGTACGTCGTCGCCACCGGCACCCCCGGCATCACGAGCTCCGAGGGCGTCCATCTCCCCGCCGGAGTCCCGCTTGTCGTCTCCGCACTCCTGCTCTGGTGGTTCGGCCGGGCGCGGAGCGCTGGCGAGCCGGCACGAGCGGCCGCCTTCGTCCTCGCCGGCGGGCTCGTGCTCTCGACGGTCGTCCCCGCGATCAACTCAGCCGAGACGACCACGGGCACTCTGCTGTACTTCCTCGTCGGCATCGTGGTCGCCCTGGGGGTCGCCCTTGCAGCGAGCATCCTCAGCGTCCCGGCCCACGCGCGTCCGCTGCTCGTCTCGCTGAGCGCCTCGGCCGCCGGCGTGGCCGTGCTCACGGCGCTCGCCCACGTCCAAGCGAACCTGACCGGCGACCTCAACCCGCGCGGCGTGCTCACCGGCCTGATCACGAGCGTCGAGGCACTCGTGTGGCTCACGGCCTGTGTCCTGCTCGTCGGCACCGTGTCGTGGCTCCTGCTGCGCCGCGTCTGGGCTGCGGATGAAGCCAGCGCCCGCCGCAAGCTGCTCATCGCTCTCCTCGCAGCGACCGGCGGCGCCGTCGTCATCGCGCTCCTGCTCACCACCCGGTTCGAGAGCGCCATCCTGCTGCTCGGCCTGGCGCTGCTCGCGGGCCTCCTCGCAGCCGTCCTGCCCGATCGCCTCGTCACCGCCGCCGGCCGCGCCGGACTCGCCCTCGTCGGCTTCCTAGCGCTCGCATCCCACGGTGTCGCCGTGGCGGTCGGCACACCCAGCGGGCCGAGCAGCCCATGGATTCAGCAGCAGACCGGCATCACCGTGCTCCTCGTCGGCCTCGTCGCGGCAGCCATCGTCGTGGTCGCCCGAGTGCTCTCCGCCCCGAACCTGCTCGTGAGACTCGCCAGCTACGCCACCACGGTCCTCGCGACCTGGCTGCTCGTCGACCACGTGCAGGCCATCGGAGTCGAAAGCCTCTCCCCCGTGCAGATCGCCGCAGCAGCCGGAGTCATCGGAGCGCTCACCGCCCTGGCCGGTGTGCTCCTGGCTCCCGAGGGAACGCGCCGAGGAGACGGGATCGCGCTGCGCGCGCTCGGCCTCCTGACGGCGCTGGCCGGCGTCCCCCTGGCGGCGGGAGCCTCACGCGCCCGAGTCGAAGGGTTCGCCGATTGGAGCGCGCTTCCGACCGCAGTCGCCCTGCTCGCGGCCGCCGCCATCGTCGCGAGCCTCCACGTCGGGGCGCGCTCGCCGTACGCGATCCTCCGCTACCTCGGCGTGCCGGTGCTCGCGCTCGCGTGGGTCTGGGAGGTGCTCGGGAACTGGGACGGCTCTTCCTTGTTCGTGGCTTTCGGCGGAGCGTTCCTCGTGTTCTTCGCAGCCGGCACCGCGACTGCCGCGAGCGGCCGTCTCGGCGACGAGCCCCGTCCGCCAAGCGTCGAGAGCCTCCTGTGGCTGGCAGCGGCACCCGGCATCTGGCTCAGTGCGGGCGCGATCGCCGCGGTCGCGCAGCCCCTCGACGAACCCGGCGCCCGCATCCTGTCGCTCTCGGTGCCGGAGCTCGCACTCGCCATCCTGACCCTCGCGCTGGTCGTCGTCTGCACGGTCGCGCCCGTTGCACCCCGGATGCGCGCCTCGGCCAACGCGCTCGGCGTCGGCTCGTCGATCTCGGCCGCCGTACTCGGCCCCGCCCTGGTCATCGCAGCGCAGGGCCCCCTGACCCCGGTCACCCTGCCGCTCTGGGGTGTACTGCCTGCCTGCTTCGTGCTGCTCTTCGCGAGCGCGCTGTGGCGGCGCCAGCACCAGCTCGAGAACCCGCGCCTCGCCGCGCTCGCCTCGACGGTGCTCGTGCCCCTCGCCGTCACGGCGCTGGTGCTCTCCGCCCTCCCGAGCGTCCTGCGACGCGAGGTCGAGAACGGCCAGCAGGTCGCACTCACCTGGGTCCTGGTGCTCTGCGCCGTCACGCTGGCGAGCCTGGTCCGCCCGGAGCTGCTCCCCGCTCTGGCGCCGGCGCAATCCGCCCCCGGCGCTCGGCCCTCGCTGCGCGTCCCCGTCCTCGCGTTCTCCGCAGCCACCCTCGTCGCCATCATCGGCGTCGTGGCCACGGAGGCCCCGGCCCCCTGGCTCGAGCTCGCGACGGCACCCCTCGGCGCCACGCTGCTGGCGGGAGGCCTGTTCTTCCTCGACAAGCGCCCCGCGCTGCGCAGCTGGGCCGCGCTCACCCCGGGCCTGGCCCTGCTGCTGGTCCCGAGCTACCTGGCGCAGTTCGCCGACCCGGCGCCCTGGCGTCTCATCGCCCTCGGCCTCGGCGCGGTCGGCGTCACCGTCTGGGGAGCCACGCGTCGCCTCCAGGCGCCGCTCGTCTTCGGCGCGATCATCACCGCGCTCCACGCGGTCACCGCGTTCCGGCAGCAGCTCGCCGTCGTCGCCGGCGTCGTCCCCTGGTGGGCGTGGCTCGCACTCGCGGGCACGGTGCTCGTCGTCATCGCGACCACGTACGAGGCGCGACTGCGCGACGCGAAACGCGCCGCCGCGTCCATCCGCTCGCTCAGGTGAGCGCGCCGGCTGTCAGCTCACGAAGAACGTCAGAGCTGGCAGCCGGGGCACCAGTAGAGCTTGCGGGCCTGCATCTCCTCGAGGGCGATGGGAGTTCCGCAGACACGGCACGGCTCCCCGGCACGGCCGTAGACCCAGTGCCGGTCCTCGCGGTTCTCGAGTGCCGCCGCCCTCGCCTTCCCGCGAAGCCCGTCGATCGTCATCATCTGGCCAACCTCGACGCCGATCTTGAGCAGCTTCGTCCAATCGCGCCACAGCTCCCCGAGCTGCTCGTCGGTGAGCTGCGAGGTCGGCGTGTGCGGGTTGATGCCCGCCCGGTAGAGCATCTCGGCCCGGTACACGTTGCCGATGCCGCTCACGATCTGCTGATCCATGAGCACGATGCCGATGGGCGTGCGCTTGCCCCGCGCACGCTCGAGGAAGCGCGCCTCCGCCTTCGCACCGCGGTCGACGAGCGGGTCCGGCCCCAGCTTCTCGATGCGCGCAGCGACCTCGTCGCCCGTCATCAGCTCGCACGCGGTCGGACCACGGAGGTCGGCACACGTCTCCGCGGTGAGGAGCCGCAGCCGCACGGCCCCGACGGGCTCCGGCGGCCACTGCGAGAGTTCCTGCTCGCGCTCAGCCTCGGCCATCTTCAGTCGCGCGCGCCTCGGGGCCCCGATGCTCGAGAGCGAGGTCTCACCCCGCGAGTCCTCGATCGTCACGCCGGGACGCTTGCGCGAGTACTCGCCGGTCTGCCCGAGCGTCGTCGAGACCTGACCCGAGAAATCCCAGGCACCGTAGATGCCGAGGTGCACGCGCAACCAGACGCCGCCCTCGAACCGCGAGAACATGTGCTTGCCGACCGCGAAGGTCTCGACCATCTCGCGGCCGTCGATCTCGGCAGCACCCTCGACGAAGCGCCCCTGCGGCGAGGACGCCGAGACGACACGCCCCGCATAGTTCGCAGTGAACTGGCGGGCTATTCGGTGGACGGAGTGACCCTCAGGCATTCCCCGCCGGCGTCTCAGACTCCACCATCGGCGGCACGACGGTGCCGACGGCGCCGAGCACCGACTTCCCGGCGATCTTGCCGGTCTGCTCGTACTCGGCGAGCTGCGAGATACGGCGCAGGTGGCGCTCTTCTCCCGGGAACGGCTCGGCGATGAAGATGTCGATGAACCGCAGCACATCCACGATCTCGTGCTGCCTCGCGCCGATGGAGATCACGTTCGCGTTGTTGTGCTCGCGCGCCAGCTGCGCCGTGGCGTCGCTCCACGCCAGCGCCGCACGCACACCCGTGACCTTGTTGGCCGCGATCTGCTCGCCGTTGCCGGAACCGCCGAAGACGACGCCGAGCGACTTCGAGCCGTTGGCCCAGTCGTTGGCGACAGCCTGCGCGGCGTTGATGCAGAACGACGGGTAGTCGTCGAGGGCGTCGTACTCGGACGGGCCGTGGTCGACGACCTCGTGACCCTGATCGCGCAGGTGCTCCTGCAGCTGCTGCGAGAACTCCAGTCCAGCGTGATCCGTCGCCACGTGGATGCGCATCAGTCGAACACCGGTCCGCGGGTGCGGCTGCGCTTGAGCTCGAAGAAGCCATCGACCGACGCGGCCATCACGACGCCGTCGAAGAGGCGAAGCGCCTCCTCGCCCTTCGGTGCAGGAGACACGACGGGGCCGAAGAAGGCGACGCCGTCGATGGCGATGATCGGCGTTCCGACCTCGTCACCGACACGCTCCATGCCGGAGAGGTGGCTCGCGCGGTAGCGCTCGTCGAACTCGCCGGCGTCGGCGCGCTCGACGATCGACTCGGGGATCTCCAGCTCGGTGATCGCCTCCTGCAGCACCTCGTCGCGGTCCTTGCGCCCACCCGGGTGGATGCGCGTGCCGAGCGCGTCGTAGAGCGCCTTGACCTTCTCGTTGCCGAGGTCCTGCTCGACGCCGGCGACGACGCGGCCGAGGCGAGAGGTTCCCTGCAGCATGTCGCGGTACGACTGCGGGATGTCCTTCTCCTCGTTGAGGAGCTCGAGGCTCATGATGTGCCAGGTGATGTCGAGGTCACGATGGCGAGCGACCTCGTCGATCCATCGCGAGGTCATCCAGGCGAATGGGCAGATCGGGTCGAACCAGAAATCTACTTTGATCGGTGCGGGCATACGCATAAGCCTACTCGGCAGGACTAGGCTGGCCGCGCCGCAAGCCCGGAACCTCCGGGCTCCCTCACACCAAAGGAGCTGGAATGCCCGGAGAGAACCTGACTCGCGCTGAGTCGGTCGAGCGTCGAGGAGTTGTGCTCGGCGTCGAGCACTACGACGTCGCACTCGACCTCACGACGGGTCCTGAGACGTTCCGCTCGATCACGACGGTCACGTTCTCGGCGGTTCCCGGCTCGTCCACCTTCATCGACGCCATCACACGCCAGGTGCACAGCGTCGTGCTCAACGGCGAGGCGCTCGACGTCGCCGCCGTGAACGACGGGGTGCGCATCCAGCTGCCGAACCTCGCCGAGCACAACACGCTCACGGTCGACGCGGACGCGATCTACATGAACACGGGCGAGGGCCTGCACCGCTTCGTCGACCCCGCTGACGGCGAGGTGTACCTCTACTCGCAGTTCGAGGTGCCCGACTCCCGCCGCATGTTCACGGTGTTCGAGCAGCCGGACCTGAAGGCGAACTTCACGTTCCATGTCACGGCCCCCGCGGCGTGGCAGGTCATCTCCAACGAGCCGTCGCAGGCGCCTCAGCCCATCGACGGCGAGCGTGCCGTCTGGCACTTTGCGACGACGCCGCGCATCTCGAGCTACATCACGGCGCTCGTGGCCGGCCCGTACACGGTCGTGCGCGATGAGCTCACCTCCATCGACGGACGCACGATCCCGCTCGCCGTGTACTGCCGCACGTCGCTCGCGCCGAACCTCGACGCCGACAACATCTTCCGCACCACGAAGCAGGGCTTCGAGTACTACGAGAAGGCCTTCGGGGTTCCGTACCCGTTCACGAAGTACGACCAGCTCTTCGTGCCCGAGTTCAACGCGGGCGCCATGGAGAACGCCGGGTGCGTCACGTTCACGGAGACCTACGTGTTCCGGTCGAAGGTCGCGGATGCGGTGCGCGAGCGCCGCGTCGTCACGATCCTCCACGAGCTCGCCCACATGTGGTTCGGCGACCTCGTCACCATGAAGTGGTGGAACGACCTCTGGCTCAACGAGTCGTTCGCGGAGTTCATCTCGACGCTCGCGACCGCTGAGGCCACCGAGTGGACCGAGAACTGGGTCACCTTCAACGCCAGCGAGAAGTCGTGGGCGTACCGGCAGGACCAGCTGCCCTCCACGCACCCGATCGTCGCGGAGATCCGCGACCTCGACGATGTGCAGGTCAACTTCGACGGCATCACCTACGCCAAGGGCGGATCGGTCCTCAAGCAGCTCTTCGCCTGGGTCGGCCGCGACGCGTTCTTCGCCGGCATCAACGCGTACTTCCAGAAGCACGCGTGGGGCAACACGGAGCTGCGCGACCTGCTCGTGGAGCTCGAGACCACAAGTGGCCGCGACCTCACCGAGTGGAGCGCCAAGTGGCTCGAGACGGCCGGAGTCAACACGCTCCGCCCCGTCTACGAGCTGGACGAGCAGGGGAACTTCGCGTCGTTCGCCATCGAGCAGACGGCGACCGCCGAGCACCCCACCATCCGTCCGCACCGCCTCGCGATCGGCCTCTACAACGTGCAGGGCGACGAGCTCGTGCGCATCCACCGCTTCGAGCTCGACGTCGACGGGGCGCGGACCGAGGTGCCGAGCTTCGTCGGCGGTGCGCTCCCAGACCTCATCATCGTGAACGACGACGACCTCGCCTACGCGAAGATCCGTCTCGACGAGCACTCGGTCGCCACGGTGCAGCAGCATCTCCCGAAGCTGCGTGCCCCCCTGTCCCGCTCCCTCGTCGTCAGCTCGCTCTGGGACGCAACCCGGGATGCGGAGCTGCGCGCACGCGACTTCATCCGCACCGTCCTCGGCGTCATCGGCACCGAGACCGAGTCGACGACTCGCCGCACGGTGCTCGGCCAGCTCATCTCCGCAGCCAAGTTCTACACGGCGCCGGAAGACCGCGCCGAGATCGTCGAGGTCGTCACCGACGAGCTCTTCGAGCTGGCGAAGCAGGCCGAGGCGGGATCGGACGCCCAGTTCAGCTTCGTGAAGTCGTTCGCCTCCCTCGCGGAGACCCCCGCGCAGCTCGACGCCGTCGCCGCGCTCTTCGACGGCACCTTCAAGCTCGAGGGCCTCGACATCGACACCGACCTCGGCTGGGAGCTCCTCTACGCGCTCGTCGCGGGCGGCCGCGCCGGCGAGTCCGAGATCGCGGCGAGGCTCGAATCCGACCGCACGGCGGACGGCGAGCGCAGCGCGGCACATGCCCGCGCAGCGATCCCGACGGCCGAGGGCAAGGAAGCGGCCTGGGCATCCGTCATGGATCGCTCGGACGCGACCAACGCCATCGTGCGCGCCACCGTCGCCGGCTTCGACCGAGTCGCCGACGAGGCGCTCCTCGAACCGTTCGTCGACCGCTACTTCGGTCACATCTCGACGATCTGGGCGGACCGGAGCTTCCAGATCGCGGAGACCCTCATCGAGGGCTTCTTCCCCGCTGGCCTCGCGACGGCAGGCGTCCGGGACGCCGCCGACGAATGGCTCGCGAACAACGAGGGGGCGGCGCCCGCGTTCCGCCGCATGATCATCGAAGGCCGCGCCGGAGTGGTGCGCGCCCTCGCGGCTCAGGAGCGCGACGCGCAGCCAGAGTAAGCACGGCAACGCGACGAGGTCGCCTCCCCTGGGAGGCGACCTCGTCGCGTCGCAGCCGGCGGTGTGCTGCGGGCCGAAACGCTACTCGGCGAGTGCCGCCTCGATCGCCGCGACGACCTCCGGAGCGTCCGGCTCCGTCGTCGGGCGGAAGCGGGTGACCTTGCCGTCGCGTCCGATGAGGAACTTCTCGAAGTTCCAGCTCACACGGCCTGCCTTGCCGTTCGCATCCGGAGTCTTCGTCAGCTCCGCGTAGAGCGGGTGCTGCGACCGGCCGTTGACCTTGACCTTCTCGAACATGGGGAAGCTGACGCCCCACGTGAGCGAGCAGTACTCCTTGATCTTGTCGGTGTCGGAGTACTCCTGCAGGAACTGGTTGCTGGGGAATCCGAGCACCGTGAAGCCCTGCGCGCCGTACTGGCGCTGCAGCTCCTCGAGCTTCTCGTACTGCCCCGAGAGGCCGCACTTCGAGGCGACGTTCACCACGAGCTTCACCGGCTCGTAGGTGGCGAGCTTCTTGGCCTCGCCGTCGATGGTGGTGACTTCGATGTCGTTCACGTTCAGGCTCATACGTGTGGCAACCGGAGCAGGCGCCCGCCTATTCCGTATCGACGCAGCTCGGACGTGCCTCACACGAGACGGATAGGCGCATCCGCCTACACTCGAGGCGCTATGGCAGAATTCTGGACTTCCCTCACGACCGCGCTCGCCCCCTTCGACATCCCCATCACGATCGTCTTCTACATCCTCGGGGCGTTCGTGTTCCGGTGGATCCTGCTGCGGCTCATCGACCGCTCGGTGAAGCAGATCGTGAGCGGCGTCAAGAAGAAGCGCGGGGTGACGGACACGCAGGCCATCTCGGTCCGCTCGCCGCTCGCAGCGGTGAGGACGGTGCAGCGCACGCGCACGATCGGGTCGGTGCTGACGAACATCGTCAACGTCCTCATCGTGGTCATCCTCATCGTCATGATCATCGCGAAGATCGATCCGGGCATCCTCGCGTCCCTCTCCCTACTGAGCGCGGCCGTCGGTGCCGGTCTCGGTTTCGGCGCGCAGCGCATCGTCGGCGATGTCCTCAACGGCCTCTTCATGGTCATGGAGGATCAGCTCGGCGTCGGCGATGTCATCGACATGGGCGAGGCGACGGGTGTCGTCGAGAAGGTCGGCGTGCGCATCACGCAGATCCGCGACGTCGAGGGCACGCTGTGGTTCGTCCGCAACGGCGAGATCCAGCGCGTCGGCAGCTTCTCGCAGGGCTGGAACCGCATCGTGTTCGACCTCGCGGTTCCCTACGAGACGTCCCGCGCGCACGTCGAGCGGGTCATGCTCCATGCGGCGAAGGAGCTCACCGAAGACCCGGACTGGATGGACTACTTCATCGGCACTCCCGAGATGTGGGGCATGGAGTCCATCTCCTCAGACGCTGTTGTCCTGCGCCTCACCATCCGCGTCCGCCCTGGCACGCGCTGGGAAGTGGAGCGAGAGCTGCGGGCCCGCACTCAGGACGCGCTAAAGTCGGCCGATATCAACCTGCCGTCCCTGAAGGCGATCGTGCTCGATGGGGCTGACGGCCAGCCGACGGCCGGAGGAACCGCCTGATGACGAACAACCCCATCCACCTCCGGGCCTCAGAGGGCGGGGGCTCTGCCCTGCCGACGCTCTACGACGAGATCGGCGGCATGCCCGCCTTCGACAAGCTGGCCCACGCGTTCTACGAGGGGGTGCGCGACGACGAGCTCATGTGGCGCATGTACCCGCAGGACGACCTCGAGGGAGCGACCTGGCGACTCGGCCACTTCCTCGCCCAGTACTTCGGCGGGCCGAGCGAGTACAGCGCAGAACGCGGACATCCGCGGCTCCGGATGCGCCACAACGCGTTCCACATCAACCCGGAGGCGAGAGAGCACTGGCTTCGGCACATGCACGGGGCCATGGACCAGCTCGACCTCTCCCCCATCCACCGCCAGCAGATGGCCGACTACTTCGACCGCGCGGCGACCGCGATGGTGAACACCTTCGAGCCGAGCCCCGGAGCCGAGTCCGCCTCCTGAGCCCGGCCCCAACGGCCGTGGTCGCCCGACGCGGCCGCGGCTAGACGACGCCCTGCGCGAGCATCGCGTCGACGACCCGTGAGAAGCCGGCGATGTTCGCGCCGATCACGTAGTCGCCCGGCTTCCCGTACTCCTCCGCCGTCTCGCTGCAGCGCGTGTGGATGTCGCGCATGATCTCCGCGAGACGCGCCTCGGTGTACTCGAACGTCCACGAGTCGCGCTGCGCGTTCTGCTGCATCTCGAGCGCACTCGTCGCGACACCGCCGGCGTTGGCGGCCTTGCCCGGGCCGAAGAGGACACCCTCCTCCGCCCGGAACCGGTCAGCAGCCTCCTTCGTGCACGGCATGTTCGCCCCCTCGGCGACGACCCGCACGCCGTTCTTGACCAGCGCCGCGGCAGCATCCCCGTCGAGCTCGTTCTGCGTCGCGCACGGGAGCGCGATGTCGACGGGAACGTGCCACATCGCGGCGGCGCTCGACAGCGCCTCCGCTCGCCCGCCCACCCGGTCGACGTACGCCCCGACACGCTTCCGCTCGACGAGCTTCAGCTGCTTGAGCACCTCGACATCGATGCCGTCAGGGTCGTACACCGCACCGGAGGAGTCGCTGGCCGAGACCACCTTCGCTCCGAGGGCCACGGCCTTCTCCATCGCGAAGATCGCGACGTTGCCGGAACCGGAGACCGCGACCTCCTTGCCGTCGAGGTCGTCGCCCTTGGTCTTGAGCATCTCCTGCGCGAACAGCACCGTCCCATAGCCAGTCGCCTCGGGTCGGACCAGCGACCCGCCCCACGTCATGCCCTTGCCCGTCAGCACGCCGGCCTCGAAGCGGTTGGTGAGGCGCTTGTACTGACCGAACAGGTAGCCGATCTCGCGCCCGCCCACGCCGATGTCGCCGGCAGGCACATCCGTGTGCTCACCGATGTGCCGGTACAGCTCGGACATGAACGACTGGCAGAAGGCCATGATCTCGCGGTCGCTGCGCCCGCGCGGGTCGAAGTCGGCGCCGCCCTTCCCGCCGCCGATCGGCATGCCTGTGAGCGCGTTCTTGAAGATCTGCTCGAAGCCGAGGAACTTGATGATCCCGAGGTTCACCGACGGGTGGAAGCGCAGGCCGCCCTTGTAGGGGCCGAGCGCCGAGCTGAACTCGACGCGATAGCCGCGGTTCACCTGCACGTGCCCGTTGTCGTCGACCCACGGCACACGGAAGATGATCTGCCGCTCCGGCTCGCTCAGCCGGCGGATGACCGCGAGCTCGAAGTACTCGGGGTGGCGCTCGAGCACTGGACCGAGCGTGTCGAGCACCTCGGTCACTGCCTGATGGAACTCCGGTTCCCCCGCGTTGCTCGCGAAGATGTCCTTCTTGAGCCGTTCGATGCTGCGGTCCATGGGTTTCCTCCGGGGGTGCGGCGCACAGGGTGCGCCGGTGCTGAGCGATCGACTCGCTCAGTGGGCGACGGCAGCGTTCAGCGTGCCGAGCTGGATCGCAGGAGCACGTTGCCCTGCGTGGTCTCGAGTCGGAGCCAGGCTCCGGCGGTGAGGATGCGGGTCTCTTCACCCGAGCGCAGGAAGCCGAGGCTGAGGGCGGCGAAGGCGGCTCCGCTCGTGAGGCCGCTCTGCTCGTCGATCACGCGCGTCCAGACCTCCGTGCGCACGCGCTCGACCAGCGCGGTGCCCAGGTTGCCCGGCACGGCATCGGCGACTTCGGCGATGCCCTGGTCTGCGGCGGCGATGAGCGTGGCCGCCGACAGCGCCCCGGCCTGGGTCCAGCCTCCGGTCGGTGCCGCGATGCCCGCCCACGATTCGCGGAGGCGCTCCGGCGGGACGGCGAGGTCGAACCCGACGGCCGCATCCGCCTCCCCTGACGGGGCGTCACCGCCGGCCGTCCGACGGCGAGCAAGGCGATCGAGGAGGCCCCGCAGGGGGACGGTCACATCGAACGCTCCCGCGTGGACGTCGTCGTCAGCCGCCCCCTCGAGTTCGGCTCGCAGCGCGCGGACGCCGAGCACGAGCGGCGAAGTGTCGAGGAGTCCCTGCGGTCGCAGCATGGGAACCCAGAACGCCGCAACCGTGCCGGCCTGCACGATGCGCACGGCCCCGTCCTCGATGCGACCGGCTCGACCGAGGAACGATTCGAGGTCGCGTGCGGCGTGCAGATCGGGGATGCGGAGAACGGGAGACATTGCCCTCTAACCTACTCAGTTCTCCGGGGGCAGCGGGTCCCTAGACTGCTGAGATGGCAGATCTGGTTCCCGAGTCGCCCTCGCACTCACCCGCGCCGCAGCAGCCGGCGCCGCTCTCGTTCGACGCCCTGGAGGCGCTGTCGCCGCTCGAAGCGTTCCTGCACACGCTGGACCTCACCGACACGGGTGCCCGCACTCGTGACGACATCTTCACGGGTCCGAGCCAATGGATGCCCCACGGCCGCGTGTTCGGCGGCCAGGTGGCGGCCCAGTCGCTGGTGGCGGCCGCCAGGACCGTGTCGGGCGAGCGCCCCGTGCATTCCATGCACGGCTACTTCCTGCGTCCCGGCGACGTGAAGCTGCCGATCACGTTCGCCGTCGACCGCATCCACGACGGAAACTCGTTCACGACGCGCGCCGTGAGCGCGTTCCAGAGCGGGCAGCCGATCTGGTCGATGATCGCGTCGTTCCAGGACGTGGACGATGGGTTCGAGCACGAGGTGTCTATGCCGGAGGGCATCCCCGATCCGGATGACCTCCCGAGTGAGGCCGATCTCCTCGAGACGGTGAAGGCGACGCTCGGCGCTGAGGCGCCGGAGTCCCTCGCCGCGTACTGGCTGATGAAGCGGCCGTTCACGATGCGGCACGTCAACGGGCCCGTGTACCTCGAGCCCGCCGCCGATCAGACGCCGGCGCAGGCGGTGTGGATCAAGGCGGTGGAGCGCATGCCGGACGACCCGCTGCTGCACCGCGCGGCGATCGCGTACGCAAGCGACTACTCGATCCTCGAGCCCATCATGCGTGGGCACGGCCTGACCTGGTCGACGCCGGGGCTGCGAGCTGCGAGTCTCGACCACGGCGTGTGGTGGCATCGGGATGCGCGGGCTGACGAGTGGCTGCTCTATGTGCAGGACTCCCCGGTCGCGCGCGGCGGGCGTGGCCTCTCGCGAGGCCAGCTGTTCTCGCGTGACGGCGCGCTCGTCGCGACGGTGGCCCAGGAGGGCATGGTTCGCCGCAAGCGCCGCTGAACCGCAGCGCTGGGGGCCAGGGCGCCAGGAAGGCCAATAGCGCCCCGCGCCCGGTCAGGCGTTGCTGCGGCCGCCGCGGAACGTGAGGGGCTCGTCGAGGTAGGCGGTCCAGGCGTCGCGTTCGCGGTCGTTGATGCGCCGCGGCCGCTGGGTCGCCGCGTCGATGAACACGAGCGTCGAGGACGCGATGACGTACTTCGTGCGTTCGCCGCCCTCTGGCTGTGCGTCTTCGGGGCTCCAGATCTCGTAGTCGACCTCCGCGCTGGCGGCGCCCATCTTGGAGATCCACAGCTGCACGTCGAGGGGCTTCGTGGAGTACGGGATCGGGGCGAGGTACTCGATCTCGTTGCGGGCGATGAGGGTGAGCGTGTCGCCACCCTCCGCGGCCGCGTCGATGATCGCGAGGGGGCGCTCGTCGTCGTTGGATGCGCCGATGTTCCAGAACGCGCGGACTCGGGCCTCCTCGAGGAGGGTGAGCACACGCGAGTTGTTGACGTGGTTGTAGGCGTCGAGGTCGCTCCAGCGGAGGAGCGTGGGAACGTGGAAGCGCATCGGAGTCGGTGGTCCTTCGTGTCTGCTTGGCGCCGGCGCGAGCCGACGTCGTCTGGCGGGGTGGGACGAGGAAACCCCGGGGTCGCACTGTGCGACCCCGGGGTTCTTGGTGGGACTAGTCCCTCGTGAGCTTGCGGTAGGTCATCCGCGACGGCTTCGCCGCGTCTGGGCCGAGGCGCTCGATCTTGTTCTCCTCGTAGCCCTCGAAGTTGCCCTCGAACCAGTGCCAGTGGCTCGGGTCTTCCTCGGTGCCCTCGTAGGCGAGGATGTGCGTGGCGATGCGGTCGAGGAACCACCGGTCGTGCGTGATGACCACGGCGCAGCCGGGGTACTCGAGCAGCGCGTTCTCAAGGCTCGAGAGCGTTTCGACGTCGAGGTCGTTCGTGGGCTCGTCGAGCAGCAGCAGGTTGCCGCCCTGCTTGAGGGTGAGCGCCAGGTTGAGGCGGTTGCGCTCACCACCGGAGAGCACGCCTGCCTTCTTCTGCTGGTCTGGTCCCTTGAACCCGAAGGTGGAGACGTAGGCCCGTGACGGG
Source organism: Pseudoclavibacter sp. VKM Ac-2888 (assembly GCF_015351285.1). Taxonomy (NCBI): domain Bacteria; kingdom Bacillati; phylum Actinomycetota; class Actinomycetes; order Micrococcales; family Microbacteriaceae; genus Pseudoclavibacter; species Pseudoclavibacter sp. VKM Ac-2888. The sequence goes on along the minus strand of NZ_JADKSM010000002.1, from coordinate 225,428 downwards.
ATCTCGACGTTCCCGACCTGCATGTAGTCGAAGCCGTCGGAGACGACCTCCCACACGTTCTTCTCGGGGTCGATGCCGCCGCGGGACTGGTCGACGTAGGAGAGCTTGACGGTCTCGCCGATCTTGAGCTCGCCACCGTCGAGCTCTTCGAAGCCGACGATCGACTTGAAGAGGGTCGTCTTGCCGACACCGTTCGGTCCGATGATGCCGACGATGCCGTTGCGGGGCAGCGAGAAGCTGAGCCCGTCGATGAGAACTCGCTCGCCGAAGCCCTTCTTCAGCTTGTTCGCCTCGAGGACGATGCTGCCGAGGCGGGGGCCTGCGGGGATCTGGATCTCCTCGAAGTCGAGCTTCCTGGTGCGCTCGGCCTCGGAAGCCATCTCCTCGTAGCGGGCGAGGCGCGCCTTCGACTTCGCCTGGCGGCCCTTGGCGTTGGTGCGCACCCAGGCGAGCTCCTCTTCGAGGCGCTTCGCGAGCTTCTGGTCCTTCTTGCCCTGGACCTTGAGACGCTCCTGCTTCTTCTCGAGGTAGCTCGAGTAGTTGCCCTCGTAGCCGTGGAGGCGGCCGCGGTCGATCTCGGCGATCCACTGGGCGACGTGGTCGAGGAAGTACCGGTCGTGCGTGATGGCGATGACTGCGCCTGGATACTTCTGGAGGTGCTGCTCGAGCCAGAGCACGCTCTCGGCGTCGAGGTGGTTCGTGGGCTCGTCGAGGAGCAGCAGGTCGGGCTTCTCGAGCAGGAGCTTGCAGAGCGCGACGCGGCGCTTCTCACCACCCGACAGGACGCTGACGTCGGCGTCTCCCGGTGGGAGGCGGAGGGCGTCCATCGCCTGCTCGAGCTGCGAGTCGAGGTCCCAGGCATCGACGTGGTCGATGTACTCCTGGAGGGTGCCCATCTCTTCCATGAGCGCATCGAAGTCGGCGTCGGGTTCCGCCATGAGCGCGGAGATCTCGTTGAAGCGGTCGAGCTTCGCCTTCGTCTCGGCGACGCCGAGTTCGACGTTCTCGCGAACCGTCTTCGACTCGTCGAGCTCCGGCTCCTGCATGAGGATGCCGACCGTGAAGCCCGGGCTGAGGGTCGCGTCGCCGTTCGACGGGGTGTCGAGGCCAGCCATGATCTTGAGGATCGTGGACTTACCGGCCCCATTGGGGCCGACCATGCCGATCTTGGCACCTGGGAGGAACGACATCGTCACGTCGTCGAGAATGAGCTTGTCTCCGACCGCCTTGCGGGCGCGGATCATCTGATAAATGTACTCGGCCATGGGTTCCAGTCTAGGAGTTGGTTGGCACTCGGCGCGCGGCGCTCCGCTACCAGGTGATGGGCTGTGTGAGTCCGATGAGGCATTTGCCCGTGCTGACGGGGGCGACGATGTCCGAGGTGTAGCCGCGTGGGCCGCGCTGGCCGACGAGGCACTCCTCGCCGATCTTCACGGAGACGATGATGTAGTCGGCTTCGAGATCTACGTTCGTGCGGTCGAACGTGACCTCCATGGCGGCCTTGTCGAAGCCGGTCGCGGTGAGCCCGTCGACGAGTTCGACGGAGCTCGCTGAGCCATTGCTCGCGATCGTCTGCAGGTTCGTCTCGTCGAAGATCGGCTTGTTGTCGCTCGCCGTTCCGCCGGGAACGAAGGCCGCGGGTGGCGCTTGCGTCGCCTCGGCGGCCGCGGTCGTCTCGGCCGGGGGCTGCGCCTCCTGCGACGAGCATCCCGCCAGCGCCAGCGCCGCCACCAGAGCCACTGGGGCGATGAGAGCGAAACGGCGCATTCGTGACCTTTCTCGGACGGGGCGGTCACCAGTGTAGGTGGCCAGGCGCTCAGAAGGGCGGCTGGTACTCGCTCTCGTCGGAGACGGGCGGCTTGTGCCACTCCACCTCGTCGGGTGCTGGCGCCGGTTCATCTGCTTCCGGCGGGGCCTCACCCTGCATTCCGCCGTGCCCCTGCATTCCTCCCTGCCCCTGCGCCCCGCCGACTCGCTGCCGCTGGTCAGCGCCGCCCTCATCCTGGCGCACGCGCAGACGCTTCGCGAACGTCGAGGAGCCCGCCGTGAGGTCGTGACCGAGCGCATCCGCCACCACCTCGTGCTTCGTGCGAGGCCCGTTCTGCGAGTCGAACCTGCGCATCCGGAGCTTGCCGACGACGATCACCCGCTGTCCCTTCTCGAGCGACTTCTCCGCGTGCGTCGCGAGGTCTCCCCAGGCGGCCACGTCGTACCAGTTGGGGTCGACATCCTCCCAGCTGTTCGTCGCCCGGTTCAGGCGACGAGAGTTGGTGGCGATGCGGAAGTTCACGACGAGCTGCCCGCTCGGCGTCGTCGTGAGCTCCGGCTTGCTGCCGAGGTTACCGATGAGCGTGATGTGGTCGTGCATGTCTCCCCCTTGGATCTGGCTGCGATGCGATCCGGCGCGGCGCTCGTGCCGGGAGCTCCGCGCCGGATCGTGGCACCAGTGTCGAGCTGGGAGGAGACGATCGTGCCCATGGGAAAGGCGCCTGTGCACGGCATCGCGTGCACAGGCGCCCTGTCGGCAGAGTGCCGGGAGATCAGAGCATGTACTGCGTGAACTTCGACCGCACCTTGTTGACCTTGGGCACGGCGACGAAGTTGCAGTAGCCCTGGCCGGGGTTCTTCGCGAAGAAGTCCTGGTGGTAGTCCTCGGCATCGAAGTACTGGCCGAGCGGCGAGATCTCGGTGACGATGCCGCCACCCCAGAGCTCGTCGGCACGGTCGCGCGCGGCTTCGAAGAGCTCCCGCTGGGCGTCGTCGGCGTAGTACATCGCGGAGCGGTACTGGGTGCCGACGTCGTTCCCCTGTCGGTTGAGCTGGCGGGGGTCGTGGAGTGTGAAGAAGATGTCGAGGATGACATCAGCCGGCACCACGTCCTCGTCGAAGACGACGCGCACCGCCTCGGCGTGCCCGGTCGTGCCGGTGCACACCAGCTCGTAGTCGGGCTTCGGGTGCTCACCACCTGTGTAGCCGGAGATCACATCGCTGACGCCTTTGACGTTCCTGTACACGGCATCGAGACACCAGAAGCAGCCACCTGCAAGCACGAATTCGGTCATGCGGCCAGGCTACGCCGGTGCGCGAGAACTTGGCTGAGCCCTGCGCGAACACGGCACCGGACGAAGAATGTCGGTGGTCGCTCCTAGCCTGACCTCATGTTCACGACGCAGCTGACCCAGCCCACGCAAACTCCCGTTCTGGCGCCCCGCACCGGACCATTCACCCAGCGTTTCGCCGAGCTGACCGCCACTCAGGTCCACGCCGCGCGGTGGCGCATCACGGGGTCCAACGGAGCAGTGCGCGGCTACGTCGAGGAGCACCCGCGCGGCTCGGGCGTGGTGTATGCCGCGACCCGCATGAGCCGCACGACCACCACGTTCCTCACGCTCGACGAGTTCTCCGACTTCCCCGAGGCGGTGAAGGCGTTCCGCTACCTCTGAGCAGCGCCGCCCTCACCCCGAGAAGGCTTCGTGGCCGGGAATCCTCAGGCTCGCCACCAGGTATCGGTGGGCAGCACCGGCAGCTGCCGCTTGTGCTCGGTCTTCCGGTAGAGGGCCTCGATGCGGGCTGCTGTCTCAGCATCGACCTCCCCACCCGTGAGGTAGGTGTCGATCTGGGTGTAGCTGAGACCGAGGTTCGCCTCGTCGGTCTGACCGGGGGTCTCATCGAGCAGGTCGGCGGTGGGCGCCTTCACGTACAGCCGCTCCGGAGCACCGAGCTCTTCGAGCAGCTGGCGACCCTGGCCCTTCGTGAGCCCCGCGAGCGGATTGAGGTCGGTGCCGCCGTCGCCGTACTTCGTGAAGAACCCCGTGACGGCTTCGGCCGCGTGGTCGGTGCCCAGCACGAGGAAGCCGCGCTCACCCGCGATGGCGTACTGCGCGACCATGCGCTGGCGGGCCTTGGAGTTGCCCTTGTTGAAATCGGTGATGGCACGGCCCATGGCCTGCAGGAAGGCATGCTGGAGACCGTCGGTCGCTGGCTTGATGTCGAAGCTGATGCGCTCGTCCGGCTCAATGAAGTCCAGCGCAAGCTGCGCGTCGTCTTCGTCGGCCTGGATGCCGTGCGGCAAGCGGACCGCGACGAACGTCGCCTCGCCACCCTCCGCGCGGACCTGCTCGACGGCGAGCTGGGCGAGCTTGCCGAGCAGAGACGAGTCCTGGCCGCCGCTGATGCCGAGCACGAGCCCCTTGGAGCCGCTTGCGAGCAGGTAGTCGCGCATGAAGGCGATTCGATCCCGGATCTCCGCCGCTGGATCGATGACCGGCTTCACGCCGAGGGCCGTGATGATTTCCTGTTGTGCGCTCATGGTGCGACCGATCCTAGCGAGCGCCTGTTTCGGTGGGGAGTCATTTTCAGGGGCAAGCACCCAGAGTGTCGCCGCCGCGACCCGGAGCGAGACCGCTCAGCTGCGCACGAGACGGGCGATGGCATCGGATGCTTCCTTGAGCTTCTGCTCGCCTTCGGCTCCCCCGAGCCGCACGGCGTCGGCGACGCAGTGCTTCAGGTGGTCGTCCATGAGGCCGAGCGCGACGTTCTCGAGGGCGGAGGTGATCGCGGAGATCTGGGTGAGGATGTCGATGCAGTACTGCTCCTCGTCGACCATCCGGTGGATGCCCCTCGCCTGCCCCTCGATGCGCTTGAGTCGAGTGAGGTACCTGCTCTTGTCCTCGATGTAGCCGTGATGGGCGTGGCCGCCCGCTTCGGTGATCTCGCTCATGATGCTGCCTTTCGTGGTGTGTGCTCTGGGGTGGCGGTCGGAGCTTCGAGGCCTCGGAAGGCCCGAAGCCGAAGGCTGTTGCCGACGACGAACACGCTCGAGAATGCCATGGCCGCGCCTGCGAGCATGGGGTTGAGCATGCCGAGCGCCGCGAGCGGGATTGCCGCGACGTTGTAGGCGAACGCCCAGAAGAGGTTGCCCTTGATGGTGCCGAGCGTGCGACGGGAGAGGCGGACCGCATCCACCGCGGCGAGGAGGTCGTCGCGCACGAGCGTGACGTCGGCAGCCTCGATGGCGATGTCCGATCCCGTTCCCATGGCGAGACCGAGGTCGGCTTGGGCGAGTGCCGCTGCGTCGTTGACGCCGTCTCCGACCATCGCGACGACGCGCCCCTCACCCTGCAGGCGGCGGATCACCTCGACCTTCTCCTGCGGCAGCACCTCGGCGATGACCTCATCGATGCCGACTGCGGCCGCAACCTGCTTCGCGACGGTGGAGTTGTCGCCGGTCAGCAGCACTGGGGCGAGCCCGAGGCGGCGCAGCTCGGCGATGGCACGCTCGCTCGTCGGCTTGATGGTGTCGGCCACGGAGAGCACTCCCCGCGCCTCGCCGTCCCAGGCGACGATGACGGTCGTCTGCCCGAGGGCCTCGGCCTCGCGCTTGCGAGTCGCCAGCTCCTCGCCCAGCTCTATGGCCCAGTCGGCAAGCAGCTGCTCGCGTCCGATGACGACGAGGTGGCCATCGACGATGCCCTGCACTCCGGTGCCCTCGTGGTTCTGGAAGGCGTCGACGGCGGGCAGTGGGCCGACCTCTGCTGCGGCCCCGATCGCGAGCGCGCGAGCGATGGGATGCTCCGACGCGGATTCGAGCGCCCCCGCGAGCCTGAGGAGGTCACCTCTCGAGACGCCATCCGCGCTCCATGCCCCGACGAGGGCCATCTTGCCGCTCGTGACCGTGCCGGTCTTGTCGAGCACGATCGTGTCGACTCGGCGCGTGGACTCGAGGACCTCTGGACCCTTGATGAGGATGCCGAGCTGCGCGCCGCGTCCGGTGCCGACGAGCAGCGCCGTGGGGGTCGCGAGGCCGAGCGCGCACGGGCAGGCGATGATGAGCACGGCGACGGCCGCGGTGAAGGCAGCCGCGGCGGGGAAGCCGGCGCCGAGCCAGGCGCCGAGCGTCGCGACGGAGATGACGATGACGATGGGGACGAAGACGCCGGAGATGCGGTCAGCGAGTCGCTGGACCTCGGCCTTGCCGGTCTGGGCGTCTTCGACGAGCTTCGCCATCTGCGCGAGCTGGGTATCGCCGCCGACCTTCGTCGCGCGAACCACGAGGCGCCCACCCGCGTTGATCGTCGCACCGACGACCCGGTCGCCTTCGATGACCTCGACGGGGACGGACTCTCCGGTGAGCATCGAGGCGTCGACGGCGGAGCGGCCACCCGTGACGACTCCGTCTGTGGCGATCTTCTCGCCGGGGCGCACGACGAACTCGTCGCCGACGCGCAGCTCGCTGATCGCGATGCGGGTCTCCGCTCCCCCACGCAGGACGGCGACGTCTTTCGCGCCGAGCTCGAGGAGAGCACGGAGGGCCGCACTGGCCTGTCGCTTGGATCGCTTCTCGAAGTAGCGACCGGCGAGCACGAACATCGTGACGCCGGCTGCGACCTCGAGGTAGATGTTGGCCGCGCCGTCGGAGGGGGCGATGGTGAACTCGAACGGGTGCGTCATGCCCGCCTCGCCCGCTGTGCCGAGGAAGAGCGCGTAGAGCGACCACGCGAAGGCGGCGAGCGTGCCGACCGAGATGAGCGTATCCATCGTCGCGCTGCCGTGGCGGAGGTTCATCCAGGCCGCCCTGTGGAAGGGCCAGGCTCCCCAGACGATGACCGGCGCCGCGAGCGCGAGCGAGGCCCACTGCCAGTACGTGAACTGGAAGGCGGGGACCATGGCGAGCAGGATCACGGGGACGGAGAGGACGATGCTGCCGATGAGTCGCTGGCGCAGGCTCGCGAGCTCGGGATCAGCATCCGCAGACCCCTGGCTCGGTTCTGCCGCTTCCGGAGTCGGCAGCGCGGCGGTGTAGCCCGTCTTCTCGACTTCGTCGATGAGGGATTGCGGGTCGAGCCCATCCGGTGCGCTGACGCGGGCCTTCTCGGTCGCGTAGTTAACGGATGCGGTGACGCCGTCCAGCTTGTTGAGCTTCTTCTCGATGCGCATCGCGCAGGAGGCGCAGGTCATACCGCCGATCTCGAGCTCGATGTCGGTCGTCGTGTTCATCGTTCTCCCTCTCCGTGCTCGGGGGCTTCGGACTGCTCGTCTGGGGTCTGATGGATCTGTGGGCGCCAGTCGTCAGCCGGGCCCGCGTCGACGGCGAGCTGCGCCGTGAAGAAGGCCGCGCCGAAGACCGCCGCGAGGAGCGCGGCGTAGAGGCTGAGCTTGACCGGCACGTTCACGTCAGGCCCTGGTCGCTGCGTAGCCGGCCTCATCGACGGCGGCGATCACGGCCGCATCGTCGAGGGGCTCTGCGCTCTCGACGACGAGGCGCCCGGTCTCGGCCGAGACGTCGACGCTCGCGACGCCCGCGAGGTCGCTGACCTCCTGAGTGACGGCGCGCTCGCAGTGGGCGCAGGTCATGCCCGTGACCTGGTATGTGGTGGTGGTCATCCTGGATCTCCTTGCCGGGGCAGTGCCCCCTGGGGGTATGTACGGTGTGTGTAACCGTATACCCCTGGCAGGTATTCCCAGGCTCAGATCCAGAATCCTGCGACGGCTGAGAGTCGCCGACCGAGGTGCGCGCAGATCAGTCTTCGCGCAGGATCCGGTAGCCGCGCAGCGGGTCGTAGCCGTGGATCTCGCGCGTATCGAGGACGGCCATGAAGTCGAGCACCTCGTCGGTGACGAGCTGCCCTGGCACGAGCACGGGGAACCCTGGCGGGTAGGGCGTGACGAAGCCCGCGGAGATCGGCGCGGCGCCGCCCTTGACCCGTTCGGCGAGCTGGGCGTGGCTGAGGTGCTCGATGTTCGCCCGGCGCTGACCCCGGAAGAACGCGGTCCGCAGGTCGCCGTCCGGGAGCCCGTCGGCTGAGGCGTACTCCGGCGCGAATGCGCTGAAGTCGGGCAGCGGCGGCATCGGCGCGGGCGCGGGGCGCTCGCCGTCGATCTCCCGCGCCTGGGACTCCTCCTCGAAGCGCTCCGCGAGCTTCACGAGCACCTCGATGAGGTAGCCGACGGAACTGCGGGAGGTGCCGATGTTCGTCATGAACAGCACGGTGTTGCGGCTCGTCTTGTTGACCTGGATGCCGTAGCGATCCATGAGGTGCTCGTGCTTGAACGTGTCACCATCGACACCCGTGCGCGAGATCTCCACCGTGATCCGGCTCGGGTCGACGACGAACTCGTCTTCCTCCCACGCTTGCCACATCGTCGAGAACCCGTCTCGGTGGGGCATGGGTCTCGTGCTGGCGCGATTCTCGGCCGGGATCAGATCGTGGCCGGACAGCACACGGAAGGTGCGGCGCAGCAGCGGGTGACGCGCGATGGCCTGCGCGATGCTCGTCGCCAGATCCAGCTGACGCTGGACGAGCTCGAACCCCTCCAGCTCCACCTGGCGTCGCCCGAGATCGAGCGAGGCAAGGATCTGATAGTTCGGCGACGTCGAGGTGTGCGTCATGTACGCCTCGTGGAACGGCTCCTCCGCCTCTCGGTACCAGTCCTTGTCGTAGACGTGGATCATCGAGCCCTGACGCAGCGCGGTGAGGGTCTTGTGGGTCGACTGCGTGGCGTAGACCCGGATCCGTGCATCCGGGGAAGGCAGGAGCCGCTCGGCGAGCCACACCTCGTCGGCAGCAGGCTCGCCCGTCTCAGGGTCGAAGAGGCGAGCGCGCTGCTCCTGGTAGGCGGTCGCGTGCGCGGTGGTGGCCAGGCGATCCTCGAGGTGCTTCGCGGCCGCCATGGCCGTGCGGCGGCGGGTGATGGGGTGGAACGCGGCGAACGCGAACCAGGCTTCGTCCCAGAGGAACACGAGGTCAGGCTTGATGGCGAGGCACTCCGCCATGACCCGCTCCGGGTCGTAGACGATGCCGTCGAAAGTGCAGTTCGTGAGCGTCACGAGGCGCACCTCGTCGAGGCGCCCCGCCGCGCGGTAGTCGAGGAGGAGCTGCTTTATGCGGTCGAGGGGCACCGCCCCGTAGAAGGCGAACTCGTTGAGCGGATAGGCCTCGAGGTAGGCCGTGCGGGCCCCGGTGAGCATGAGCGCGTGGTGGTGCGACTTGTGGCAGTTGCGGTCGACGAGCACGATGTCGCCGGGAGAGACGAGCGCCTGGTGGACGATCTTGTTGGCCGTGGAGGTGCCGTTCGTGACGAAGAACGTGTGCTTCGCCCCGAAGGCCCGGGCCGCGAGCTCCTGCGACTTCTTGATCGCTCCGACCGGGGCGAGCAGCGAGTCGAGGCCGCCCGAGGTGGCGCTCGTCTCGGCGAGCAGGAGGTTGAGGCCGTAGAAGTCGACGAGGTCCGTGATCCACTTCGAGGTGACCACCGACCCGCCGCGCGAGATCGGCAGGGCGTGGAACACACCGGCTGGGCGCCTGGCGTGTTCCTGGATCGCCGTGAAGAACGGGGTGTCGTAGAGGTGGGAAACCCGCCGCAGCAACGACAGGTGCAGCTCGAGCTGATCCTCGCGCAGGAACACGCGGCGGAAGCGTCGCGTGAGGACGCCGGCGAGGTCTTCGATGTGCGCGCCCGCGACGAGGTACAGGTCGAGCTCGGGACGGAGGGTGTTGAGCGTGTCGGCGAGCCCGAGCACGCGCTGCACCGAGGCGAGGCTCGAGCGCGACGTCGCCGTGGTCCCCGCCGAGTCGACGTGGGCCAGGTCGATGGTCTCGCGCATGTCGCGGCTGAGGCGCTGCTGGCTGCGGTCGCTGAAGCCGGGGCGGATGATGACGGCGAGGATGTTCGGGTTCGTGAGCACGGCCGCGACGGCGTCGTCCGCGGACGGCACGATCACGTAGTCGTACACGAACGCATCCGCGGCGCTGCGGAGCTTGAGGATGTCGGCGCGCAGCGCGTCCCGGTCGGCGGTGGTCGTCTCGTCGACGAGCAGCACCTCGAAGCGAGGACGCGGGTCGGCGTCGTCCTGCAGCTCTGCACGCTCCGCCTCGTCGAGGCGGTCCTCGCGGTGGTCGGCGGGGATGCTCGTGCCCCGCAGCCGACTCACGACCCGGCCGATGCGCTCGAGGGCCGTCGAGTACTCGCCCTTGTCGAGCGACTCGCGGATCTCGGCGACGTAGCGCTGCCCGAAGCCCGCCCAGTACAGCTCGAGCGTCTCGAGGGCGCGGAGGTTTCGCGAGATCTCGCCGTCTGCATCCAGAATGCTCGACGTCTCGTGCCCCGACTCGAGCCGCTTGATCGCGAAGCGAAGGTACTCCCATGCGTCGCTACGCAGGCGCCAGGTGCTGGTCGGCATGCCCGGATCTCGCTCCAGGCTGTGACCGGAGGCGCGACGATCAGCGTCGATCGCGGTGTTGGCGGAATCGTGGAGACCTGCGGCATCGAAGCTCGTCACGCTCGCCATTCTTCCAGAGCACCGGACGCTTCTCGGCCACGCGACGAATTGCGACCGAACCGTGCCTAGGGCGCCAGGTAGCGGCGGATCAGGTCATGCAGCTCGTCAGCTGCGCCCGATGCGTCGAAGGTCGTGTCCTCGACGCTGCGCGTCAGGACTCCGTCGGCGATCACCCCGACCCACAGGGCGAGCCGGTCACCCGTGATATCGGAGCGCCACAGCCGCTCACGTTGCCCGGCCGTGATGATCGCCTCGAGCGCACCCTGCTGCCCCGACGCGACTTCCTCGAGCAGCTGCTCGACGCGCTCGTCGCTCGGTGCTGCACTCAGGCCGGCGACGAAGCCGGCGAGGTGCGGATCGCTCGCCTCCTCGAGCAGCAGGTCGAGCCAGGCGAGCAGCGCACCTCGCGGATCGTCCGGGGCGCGTTCCGCGAGCGCTGCGAACCGGGTGCGCGACTGCGCTGCATCCGCCTCGAGGATGCCGACCAGAAGGTGCAGCTTCGTCGGGAAGTGATGGAAGAAGGTCCCGGACGAGACACCGGAGCGTGCGCAGATCCGTGCCGTCGTCGCCCCCGCGTAGCCGAGCTCGGCGATGAGCTGAGAGCCGGCCTCGATCATCGCCGTGCGCGTTCCTCCGGTGCGTGCCGCCATCCGCTGCCTCCCGCCACCTTCTCGAAACCGATGTAGAGCGTTCACTCTAGAGTGTTTACTCTAGAGCATGAGCGAAACGACGGAGGAGCGAATCGACAGGCACGCCGCGCGCGGCGGCATCGGCACGCCGACGTTCGAGCCGCGGACGCGTGACGGCTGGATCTTCCTCGCGGGGCTCCTGCTGTTCTGGGTCGTCTACAACGGCCCGCCGGTTCCGGAACTGGCAGGCATCGACCTCCGACTGGGTATGGCGGGACCCGCGTCGAGCAACGCCTGGAAATGGCTCGGGGCGCTCCTCCTGATCGCACTCGTGCTCTGGGGCGAGCGTCGGGGGCTTGCCTCGCTGCTCATCACGAAGCCCACCAGCAAGGACATCGAGTGGGCCTTCTCCGCCTTCGGGGGCGTCATGGCGTGGTCCTGGATCGCCAGCCTCGTGGCCCCGCAGGAGGAGAACAGCGGTGTCGCCACGATCACGAGCATGAGCATCGCCGGGGTCCTGCTGCTCATCGTCACCGCCGCCGTCACGGAGGAGGTGGCCTTCCGCGGCTACCTGCAGGAGCGCCTCGGATCGCTCCTGCACTCGCGGTGGATCGGCGCGGCGGTGAGCCTCGTGATCTTCATCGCGCCCCACGTGGTGTTCTTCGGGCCGAGCTGGCTGTTCCATCAGCTCGTCGGCACCCTGGCGCTCGTCGCGTTCACCCTCATCCGTCGCAACCTCGTCGCGACGATGCTCCTCCACTTCCTGATCAACGCGCCGATCCTCATCCCAACCGTGCTGGCGAAGCTCTGAGACCCCAGCCGACGGCACGGCGAGCTAGCCGTGCTGGCGGAGCCCCGCCAGCCACGTGTGATTGACGATGGCCCGACTCACCGCCTCGCGATAGGCGGCACCCTCCGGACCTCGCCGGAGATCACGGGAGAAGTAGGGCGAGGTCTCACGGTGGGGCGACCCGTTGTGGATTCGCTCTGCGAGCTCACTGAGGTACGTGCGGCCCGCGAGGCGGTACTGCTCGAGCTCGTCCTCATCGAGGCAGATCAGGGCGGAGTCGTCGACCATGTTCGTCACCACGTACCTCGCGTCGAGGTACAGCCGCTCGCCTTGCGCGACGAGGAACCAGCGCCCGGGCTCGTGGTCGACGTAGCGCATGGCGTCTCGTTCTTCCGCGATGCGTGCCGCGTCGCCCCACTGCTCGACCGGCGGGATCGCGCCGAGCCGGTGCCGCCGCGCCTGGTCGAACGCGAGGTGGCTGACGACCGGGGTGCCGCCACGAACGAGCGTGACGCAGAGGATGCGGCGGCACGTGAGGCAGGTCAGCTGACTCTCGACCCGCTCCATGAGGCCGGAGGCGTGGAGGGGGCGAAGATCCGACAGGCGCACCCAGCTGGCGCTCTCCTGGAGGAGGCCGGCCGCGAGCGCCTCCGCGATCGCGTCGATGGTGCGCTCGAGGTCACAGGCGCCGGCCCGGTCGCGCACGACGAGGCCGCTGCAGCTGGGGCAGAGATCGTCTTCAGGGCGGACGACGAGGCCCGGCTGCTCGAGTGTGAAGACGAGCGCAACGAGGTTGCCTGGGTCATTCCAGCCGCGGCGGTCGCGGAATTCCGCCCGCGCGTATCCGTCGTCGAGCTCGAAGTAGGGGGTGCCGAGCCCGGCGAAGCGGCGGCGTCCGGCGATGACCTTCTTGAGGTCGTCGAGCGTCGCCGCGTTGTGGGCGCCCTCGAGCCACTCGGACAGGTCGATCGCCGATGGCGAGTGGGCGGTGGGCACCGTGTGCAGGATCACGGCGACGAGCGCGTCGTCCTGCAGGATCAGCTCCCCACCAGAGGCAAACCGCAGCCGCCGTGACCGCACGGCCGGCTCCCCCACCAGCACCTCGGACACCCAGGCAGGGGCGCCGCCGAACGCCTCGACCAGCGACCGGACCGGCGCATCGCGTTCGGAGAGCGTGAGCGCGTCCAAGATCATCCGCAGTCGAGAGGGCATGCTTCATCGTGCCAGGCGCGGCCCGGAGACGCGTCTGCTGCGCTCAGGACGACGGCCGGAACGGTCCTCCGGGCGAGAACGCGTACGCCGCGAAGCGCTCGCCCATGAGCTGGTGAGCTTCGGGACCAGGGTGCAGGTCGTCGGGAAGCGGCAGCAGCTCCGCATCCGCTTCGCCGTAGAGCTCGGTGCCCTCGAGGAAGTACAGCTTCGGGTCGGCAGCACGGCGTTCGGCGAGCGAGGCGAGCTCGCGCCTGATCACGCTGAGGGTGAGGCGCCCCTGCGACTCATCCCCCGGGGTGCCCGTCGCCAGGAACTTCACGCGTCCGGCCCCGAGCGATTCCGGGTCGAGCGCGCCAGGGCCTGGCGTGTGCTCGTGGATGCCGCAGAAGACCGGCGAGATGAGCACGATCGGGGTGTCTGGATGCCCGTCCCGGATCGTGTCGAGGAAGCCGTGGACGGCGGGCACGAACGCCCGGATGCGCATCGCGTCGACGTTCACGACGTTGATGCCGAGTTTCACACTGATGAAGTCCGCGGGCGTGTCCCGCAGGACGCGGGCCAGGAACGGGTCGACCATCGCGCTGCCGCCGAGCCCGAGGTTCAGGAGCTCGACGCCAGCTCGGCGGGCCGCGACGGCCGGCCAGATGTCGCTCGGGGCGGACGCATTCGAACCGTGGCTGATGGAGCTGCCGTGGTGCAGCCACAACGGGCCCGCCGACGTGACCGGCTCAAGCGGTGCGTCCGAGCGCAGCTCGACCAGCTCGACCGACTCGTTGTGCGGAAGCCAGAACTCGACTCGCTTCACCTCGCCCGTCGCGAGCCCCGAGATCGTCGTCGTGTGCGTCGCGCCCGTGTGGAACGACGTCGCCCCGGTCTGCAGGTCGACCTCGACGGCGTCGCCGCCCGTCAGCTCGTCGCTGACGAGCCGCGTGCCGTCGACGAAGACATCGACGCGCCCGCGAGGACGTTCGATGCCGGCGTAGGCGGATCTCGTGGGGTGCAGCTCGAGCGCGACGCTCGCGGCTGCCGTATCGAAGACCACGCGAACACCAGAGGGCTGAGCCTCCACCAGGAGGAGCTGCGGATCCGGGAACTGCGACCGGACGGCCTCGGGCAGCCGGTGGGGCCGAACGCCCCGGTCGGTCTGCTCGAGTTCCGCGGCGCCGCGCACGAGCTGGGGAGAGAGCTGGGTGACGTTCACGAGAGTGCCTCCGGAATCGAGGTCGGCCGGGCCGAGGAGCTGCGGAGAAGGGTGCCTGGTATTCGAACCTGCGACCGACAGGTTATGTCGGCTGCCCTTCCAAGGAGCTGTCGGCCGGAAGAGACGCGCCCATTCTCACACTTGCACCGCTTCTGCGGGTCGCCACAGGCATCGTGCGAACGGCAGATTTTTGTCAGACTCGGCTTGATCGCGCAAGGAGACAAACGCGAGCGAGGGCCTCCCCAGCGTCGAGAATCCAAAGAAACGCCATCGACGTCCAGCGGCGGATGAGCTTGCAATGGACACCTTCGACAACGCCGCCCTGCCATACTTGCGAAATGACCGAAGAAGCGGTTTCGATGCCAGGCCCAAGTTCCAGCCGTCGCGAGGACTCGAGCGCGCAAGCCCGGAATCCGATCGGACGCGCGGCCCTCGTGGTGGCAGTAGCGCTTGTGGTCGCTCAAACAATCGCTGCGGGTCTCACACCCTTCGTCCCCGATGCTGCCTACCAGCTGCCCTTCAACGTCGCAGAGATCTTCACGCTGCTGCGGATGCCTGTCATCGTGCTCGCCATAGTTGCAACTGTCCTCGGAGTCATTGGTTTCCTCCGGCCTGGACAGCCCCGACTGGCGGCGGCAACGGCGGCGGCACTCGGTATCGCCGCACTCCTCCCCATGCTCGCCGGTGGTGTGGGCGGAGTGCTCGTCAACTCCCTCTTCTGAGAGTCCGAGCGACAACCGCACGGCCCTGCGTGGAGACACCACGGCGTCCCCGGGGTCGACGGCGAGGATCACCGCCACGAGCTCTTCGGGGCGGATGCGCCTGAGGAGGAAGCCCACGGCTCCGGCTACGAGCGCACCGAACTCGATCTCCTCGAGACCGGTGAGACAGGCAACAATGAGTGCCCCAGGCAGGATTCGAACCTGCGACCGACGGATTAGAAGGCCGTTGCTCTATCCACTGAGCTACTGGGGCGCGATCCCAGCCAGCATAGCGGGCCACGAAAGGGTGCACTGGCCGCCACGAAACCCGGGGAATCACTACGATGTCCCTCATGCCTATTGCTCAGGAACGTCTCGTCTGGATCGACTGCGAGATGACAGGCCTCGACCCGTCCATCGACGAGCTGGTCGAGGTCGCCGCTTTTGTCACCGACAGCAACCTGAACATCCTCGACGAGGGCTTCGAGATCGTGATCTCGGCGAGCGACGCAGCCATGGCCAACATGGGCGAGTTCGTGACGCAGATGCACACCACGTCCGGGCTCATCGAGGAGATCCCCAACGGCGCAAGCCTCGAGACCGCGACGGCGCAGCTGCTCGCGTACCTGAAGAAGCACGTCCCCGTGCCCAACACGGCGCCGCTCGCGGGCAACACCATCGGCACCGATCGCATGTTCCTCGCGAAGTACATGCCGGAGGTCGACCAGCACCTCCACTACCGCAACGTCGACGTCTCCACCCTGAAGGAGCTGTCGCGCCGCTGGTTCCCCCGCGTGTACTTCCACTCCCCCGACAAGGACGGCGGCCACCGCGCGAAGGCCGACATCCTCGAGTCGATCCGCGAGCTCAAGTACTACCGCAAGGCGGTGCTCGTACCCGAGCCCGGACCGACCAGCGAGGAGCTTCGAGAGGTCGCAGCAGAAGTGGTGAACGACTTCGCCCAAAATCTGTAATAGACTCTCGTAGTCGCAGGCGAGCGAGAGCACGCGTGCGACAGACATGGTGGGTATAGCTCAGCTGGTAGAGCGCCTGGTTGTGGTCTAGGAGGCCGCGGGTTCAAGCCCCGTTACTCACCCCATGTTGGAAGGCCCCGAGTTCCCTGCACTTTCAAGTGCGGGGAACTCGGGGCCTTCGTCGTTGGGCCGGGTCTGTGCGAAGACAGTCCGGCCGCATCCACGCGAGAGGCGCAGGTTCCCAGTGCCGGGAATCTGCGCCTCCCGCGTGCTTCTAGCGAGGCGCGGGGGCCTCGAGTTTCGGTGAGTCGGGGATAGGCGACTCGGGACGAGGCAGCTCAAGGGGAGGCGATTCGGCGACGGGTGGCTCCGGGATGCCCGGCTCCGGGGCCGGCACGAGCGCTGCGGCTGGCATGCGGCTCGCCCAGAGGACCCCGAAGAGCACGATCGCACCGCCGACGAGCTCGAGCGGGCCGGGCCGCTCCCCCAGCACGAGCCACGCTGTCGAGATGCCGACCACGGGGACGAGCATCGAGAACGGTGCGACAACACCCGCCGGGTGGCGCTTCATGAGCCACACCCAGATGCCGGAGCCGAGGACCGTGCCGAGCACGATCGTGTAGACGAGCCCAATCCACGCGGGAACCGCCGCGGCGGTCCACGCCGTCGCGAGCGACGCCCAGATCTGTTCCGGCCCCTCCACGAGCAGCGAGACGGCGAGCATGGGGAGGGGAGGCACCACGGCCATCCACATCGTCAGGTGCAGGGGCTTCGGCGGTTCGGCGAGTCGGCTCGAGATGTTGCCGATGGCCCAGCCGAACGCGCCGATCACCACGAGCACAAACGGCCACCAGCTTCCGGCGCCTCCCCGGGCGACGCCGACCAGCAGCAGGCCGGCGACCGCGACCGCGATGCCGATGACACGCCGCGTCGTGAGCTTCTCGCGGAGGAAGATCGCGCCGAGCAGCACGGTGAACGGCGCCGACATCTGCAGCACGAGCGACGCGAGCCCCGTGGGGAAGCCCGCGGCCATACCGAGGTAGAGCCCGACGAACTGCAGGGTGCCGAAGCCGAGCCCGTACCCGACGAGCCACCGCAGCTTCACGTTGGGGCGCGGGATGAACAGGATCGTCGGGATCGCGAGCAGCCCGAAGCGCAGGGCGATGAGGAAGAACGGCGGGAACTGCTCGAGCGAGGCGTGGATGGCGAGGAAGTTCACGCCCCAGAGGACTGCGACGAGGCAGGCGAGGGCGACATGGCGAGGAGGCACGGGATCAGTGTGCGGCGCGCTCACCCTGAAGCACCAGTGATGATCCGTGACCGATAACTGTAGGCTCCCTACATGGAATTCCGCCACCTCGAGCTGCTCCGCGAGTTGTCGCTGCGGGGCACGCTCGCCGCGGTGGCCGAGGCCACGCACCGCACCCCCTCCGCCCTGTCGCAGCAGCTGAGGACCGCAGAGCGGGAGCTCGGCGCGAGCCTCGTCGAGCCGTTCTCCCGAGGGCTGCGCCTCACCGCGGCCGGGAGGATCCTCGCGGACGGCGCCGACGACGTGGGACGGGCGCTCGCCGAGGTGCAGGCGAAGCTCGAGGCGAGCCTCGGCGAGCCGAGCGGCACCGTCTCGATCGGCGCGCTCCCGAGCGCCAGCGAGGCGCTTGTCCCCGGCCTGCTCCGCCGCACGGCCGGGTCGGCGATCCACCTCGACCTCGACGACTTCGACCTCGCCGAGTCCGAGTACGCAGCGCGAACCCTCGACGCCGACATCGTCATCGGGCACAGCCTCACGGGAGACGTCCCGCGCGGGGCAGAGCACCTGCACACGCGAGTCCTCGCCCGGGAGCCGATCGACGTCGCCCTGCCGTCCGAGCATCCGCTGGCGCACCTCGACCACCTCGTCCCTGGCGATCTGCTCGGCACCACCTGGGTGGGTGTGCCCGTCGGCTACCCGTTCGACAGCATCCTGATCGCCGTCGAGAACGCCACGAGCACCAACCTGGATCGAGTGCAGCGGCTCCGCGACAACCGACTCGTGGAAGCGCTCGTCGCAACCGGCACGGGGCTCGCGCTGCTGCCGCGCTTCACGACTCGCCCGCGCACGGGGGTGGTGCTGCGCCCGCTCGACGGCGTGCGGTCCGTGCGCAGCATCGTCGCCATCGCCCGTCCAGACCGTCAGGCGCGCTTCGCCGTTCGCACGGTGCTCGACCACCTCACCGCCGCGGGCGCCGACCTGGAGGCGGAGTTCGCGGAGGTCGACCCACCGCGTCCCTGACCAGCTTCAGAGCTCAGACGACGCAGGCACGCCGGATTCGGCGATGGGTTCCCGTTCGTCGCACATTTCGCACAGCTGCCCGAGGGGCCACGAGCGGTCAGCCGGCGCGCTTCGCGGCCTCCACGAAGGCGCGGATCCGGGCGTGGTCCTTGACGCCCGGGCTCGACTCGACCCCGCTCGACACGTCGACGCCCCGGGGCCCTGCCTGGCGGATCGCCTCTGCCACATTCCCCGGGTGCAGGCCGCCTGCCAGCAGCCAGTGCCCCTCGGGGCGACGACGGACGAGCTCCGAGAGGTCCCAGCGCTCGCCAGACCCAGGTCTCGGCGCATCCAGCAGCAGGAGTTCCTCACCGAACGCCCCGACGCGCAGCTCAGGGTCGTCGGCGAGCGAGGTGGCTCGCCAGATCCGCGGGAAGATCGCGCCGGCAGCTCGAACCTCATCGCCCGAGTAGGAGCCGTGCAGCTGCAGCACGTTCGCGCCGACCGCTCCCGCGATCTCGGCGGCATCCGTGGCCGACATGTCGTGCACGACCAGCACCCGATCGACGCCCGCCGCAACGGAACCGAAGATCTTCGCGGCCTCCTCCGCAGGACGCCTGCGCGGGCTCGTGCGGCTCATCACGATGCCGACCGCGTCGGCTCCGCTCTCGACGGCAACCGCCGCCGACTCGACAGAATCCAGGCCACACACTTTGACGTACACGCGAGCATCCTAGGACGTGGATGCAGGAGAGGTCGCCTCGCTCCCCCGTGAGGTGTCAGCGCTGCGGAGCGCCCGCGGGAGCCGCAACCAGGTCGCGCCGCCGCTTGGGCGCGATGAACTCGAGCAGGGAGAAGACCGCGAGCGCGACGAGGGCACCGGCGCCGGCTGCCCCCAGGGCGACGAGCAGGAAGCTCGACACCACTGAGAGGACGACGGAGGCTGACAGGTTCACGATGCTCAGAGCGACGAGGAGCAGGAGAATGGCGGCGGCCAGCACTCCCCAGCGCGTGCGGTTGAGCAGGTGCGGCCGCACCGATCGGACGATGCGCAGCGCGATTCCGACGCCGAGGACCATGCCCCAGAAGGCGAACTGCGCGACCGTCTCATGGGTCAGGGCCTCCCCGAAGACGTCGATCATGGCCCCATTCTCGCGGGCCGCGTCGCACCACGCCAGCGAGCGGACGCTCTGGCGCGTCGAGCAGCTCAGTCGCGCACTGCGGCCAGTCGGAACCGCCGCTGCGTGACGATGATCGGCCGCGCTGCGTCGAGGCGACGCAGCGTGCTGATGTTGGCGTCGACCTCGAAGCCTGGGACATCCCACGGCACCAGGGCCATGTACTCGACCAGCGCACGAGCATCCGCGAACGTCATCCGCCCAGTCCACTCGTCGGCGAGCTCGATGCGGAGCCCGGCGGCTGCCACCTCGCTGCTCGCGTTCGCCAGCGTCACGTCGTCGTGCAGCGGGTCCCCGCCGAACCACTCTCGGAGCTCGTGCGCTTCCCGTCCGTCGACCTGCTGGGTCAGGAACCGGCCGCCCGGCGCGAGCACACGGGCGACTTCCCCGGCGTCGAAGGACTCGTGGCGGCACACGACGAGGTCCAGCGACGCATCTTCGAACGGCAGGGAGTCACCCGCCTCGGAGTCGTAGCGGTGCACGTCCACACCGAACGGCGCCAGGTTCCGCCTCGCGATCTCGATATTCGGCTCCCACCCCTCGGTTGCCGCGATGGCCAGGGACTCGGCGACGGCACCGAGGTCGCCGATGAGCTCGATGAGCCGCTCGCCACCTCCCGTGCCGAGGTCGGCGATGCGCGTGGCAGTCGCCATCGCGGCACGGCACTCGGCAGTGAAGTCCCAGTGGGGATCGTCGGCGGTCATGCGCCCGTCCAGGGCGGAGAAGTCCCAGCCGACCATGGCGGCGGCGTGTGCAGCTCGCCACTCCTGCGGGCGGGCGAATTCGGCATCAGTCACTGGGGCACCCTAGCGAGGAGCGCGCGTATCGAGCCAGGAGACCCTCTCGAGGACACCTCGTAGGCTCGCGTCATGACCGCTTTCGAACTCGCATCCGCCCGGCCCGTCTCGGAAGGCGAGCTCGAGCTCGTCGAAGCCGCCCGGTCGACGATCGATGCGACGACGGATGCTGGGCCGGATGAGGACGGCATCCACACGGTAGGGGCTGCCGTGCGCGCGGCGGACGGCCGGGTGCACGTCGGCGTGAACCTGCACCATTTCACGGGCGGGCCCTGCGCCGAGCTGGTGGCGCTCGGCTCGGCCCGCGCTGCTGGTGCCCTCGAGCTGACGCACATCGTCGCCGTCGCGAACCACGGCCGCGGGGTGATGAGCCCCTGCGGGCGTGACCGCCAGGTGCTCGCCGACCACTACCCCGACATTCGGGTGATCCTGCCCGGGCCTGACGGCCTGATCAGCGTGGTCGCAAGCGAGCTCCTCCCCCTCGCCTACGACCATGCCTCGGCGCAGGTCTAGAGACGCGTGAACTCACCTGGGGGTCGAGGTGAGTAGCCCGCGGTATCACTCGGGTTCGCGCGAACCGTCGTGGCTGCCTGGATCCTGAGCGGCGACTGTCCTGAGAATCGCAACGACGTCATCGAGCGGCACCCGGGCTTCACGGCTCGCATCCAGCAGCGAACGGATGTGCTCGATCACCGCCTGAGGCGCGCGGGATGCCCCGGGAGCCACACGCGTCCCCGCCGCAGTGCGAGTGACAACGAGCCCTTCCCGCTCCAGCGAGCGATACGCCTTTGCCGCCGTTGCCTGCGCCACCTCGAAGTCGCGTGCGGTCTGCCGCACCGTGGGAAGCCTCTCGCCGTCACCGAGAACGCCAGATCGAATAGCACCCCGAAACAGCTCCGCGAGATCCTCGGCAGACTTTGACGCGGTCAACGCGCGGCCGCCGAGACCGATGCCCCCGCTGCGGCTGCGGCCGGCCGCGCCGCGGCAGCACGCACGGTGTCCACCGCGAGCCTGAGCGCGAGCGCGACCCCAACCCCCTGGAGCAGATACCCGGTCACGTTCATCGGGTACGACAGCGCGCTGAAGCCCCCCTCGATGTAGAGCTGCGGGTAGGAGACCTCCGCTGACACCCAGCGCTCGTCAAGACCGACCGTCATCGTGCTCGTGGAGCCGACGTGCATCCAGACAGCACCCAACGTGGTGACCAGTCCCGCGAGGACGATGAGCGTCAGCACGCGCGCGGTCGCATCGCGATGGGTCTTGAGCGTGGCTGCGGGAAGGGCTTCGGGGCGGTTCGCGTCTGCTTTCAGCACCCAGACCAAGACACCCGCCGCGGCAAGAAGCGTGGCAAGCGTGGCCAGGTGGTTGGGCCAGCCGGCACCCGCTAGGTATCCGAAGCTGCCGTTGAAGTGCGAGTAGATGGGAAGCGTGGTGTAGCGAGCCACGTCGCCGAAGAACGGGCCCTCTGGCGGTGCCGAGACGGCGATCAGGATCTGCCAGAGCGCAGTGACGGCGATCAGCACGGCTGAGAATCGCACCACCCAGAGCCACAGACCGGGAGCGAAGGCGTTCCAGCGTCTCCGAGGCGCGAGGGCCCTCGAGCCGGGAGCTGTCAGCGGGACCGAACGCAGAGCCAGACCGGCCACTGCGACCACCACGATCGCGGCGACGAGTGGAGCGGGCCGACGCCACCATCCATCGAATCCGGAGACGTCAGATCCTCCTCCAGCGGTAGCGAGGGCGCTCGTGAGCGTCGCCACGGCCACGATGAGGAGGCAGCCACCGACCCCGCACCAGAGCAGCACCGTCCGCCTGAAACCCGAATCAGGGAGCGCGACGATTCGGCGCGGCCTCACCCACGAGACGGCGAACAGGACCAAGCCGAAGGTGATGGCCACCTCCAGCGGCAGGAACTCCCGCACCCCGGAAGAGAGGCTGCGGATGAAGTTGAGAATTGGGTCGATCACTCATGCCTCCGAAGGTGCCGCTCGCGCGGTGCGGACAAAATATTGTGATGCGAAGTTAGCACAACTTGTACTGCGCTCGCAGTGCAAGTTCGGTTCGCCGCCGGTCCCTGTCCAGCCACCCTGCGACACAATGAGCGGATGGAGATGTCGCGGGAGAACTTCGAGGCCCTGGTCGTCGACGAGCTCGATGAGCTGCCGGACGAGATGGTCGACGGCCTCGACAACGTGATTTTCGTCGTCGAGGACCGGCCAGAGGACGGCTCGCTCGACCTGCTCGGCGTCTACGAGGGGTTCGCGCTCACGGATCGCGGCCAGTACGGCTTCGGCGAGCTGCCCGACCGCATCGTGCTGTTCCGCGAACCGCTCCTGTCGATCTGCGACGACGAGGAGACCCTCCGCGACGAGGTGCACACGACGCTCGTGCACGAGATCGCGCACTTCTACGGCATCGACGACGCGCAGCTCCACGAGCTCGGCTGGGCGTAGAGCCTCCCGATTCGCGCGTCCCCGGTACGCTTCCCGGATGCAGCAGACGCCACCAGCCCGCGGGCCCCTCCGGCCAGGACGCCTCCTCTGGGGAATCGTCCTCGTCCTGGCGGCACCAGCCTTCGCACTGTGGATGGCCGTGACCGGTCTGCTCTCGGCGCTTGCTGCCGCGAGCATCACGGTCGACGCCGTCGGGCCCATCCCACCGCTCGTCGAGACCGGGCAGACGCTGCTCTCCGCGTTCGCGTTCTGGGCGATGTTCGTCTCGGCAGGTGCCGGCCTCGTCGTGCTGATCCTGCTCGGGGCGCGGAGCATCCAGGCCGCTCGTCGCACAGCGGGCGCGGCCGGTCCGACGTTCGGCTCCGTGCTCTGGGGGTGGGCATTCGCGATCCCCCTCGCGACGGGAGTCGGCGCGCTCGCCGGTCTCCTGCTGCGGCCGGTCGCCGACAGCATCGGCACCGGCCTCTCCCTCGACGCCGGTCCCGGCACCAGCATCGACTACGACGACGCCGTCTACGGCCTCATCGTCGGTGGCACCTGGCTGCTCGCGGCGCTGGTGGGGCTGGTCATCGCCGTGATCTTCACCGTGCGCTACGTGCGCGCTCGCCGCCGGCAGAGCTCAGACCAGACGGGCACCGGCCCGCGCTGACAGCGCCTCGCGACGCCGCGAAACCCCGTCATGCGCCGGGCGCGGCCTCGATGATGACGTCGGCGAGCAGGAACGGCGCATTGCGTCGCCAGTGCTCGCGCTCTTGAGCCGCCCACATCTCCCAGAACTCCTCGAAGACGCCGACGTCTGCAGGACGCGAGAGCGCCCGCGGCTTCCGGTGGGCCTCGTCGAGTTCTATCCACACGCTCGTCGTCGCGAGGGGCGCGCTCTCGTGCGACAGCGAACCGCAGCCCTCGACGATGAGCGGCGCGGAGCCGTCGAGCTCGCGCCACGGACCGGGCGCGTCCGCCGCCCAGTCCCAGCTCTCATAGCCGGGGCGGTGCGGGAGCCCCGGCTGCTCGGGACGGAGCATGTCGCGATGCACCGCCTGCGAGGCCGCAGCGAGGCCACCCCAGCCCGGGTAGGCGTCGTCGAGGGACACCAGCTGCGCGCTCTCGAAGCCGCGCGCCCGGAACTCCGCCAGCAGCTCCCCCGCGAGCGTCGTCTTGCCCGAGCCCGACCCGCCGTCGATGATCACGACCGGGCGCGAGCCGCGGGCATCCGCGAGCACGCGGTCCAGCAGCGCCGCGACCCCGCTCACGCGCTGCCCACGAGCCGGTACGACCCCGCCGCGACGGCCACTCCGATAGCCGCGCCGGCGATGACCACTGCCGCAAGCACGAGAACGAGGTCCCGCCAGTCGAGACGTGAGGGGCGAGCCCACGTCCGCGTGATGTCCTCGGCGCCGAAGCCGCGAGCCTCCATGACGGTCGCCAGTGTCCCAGCCCGTCGCAGCGCGAGAGCGAGCAGCGCGAACGCCATCGTCATGAACCGTCGGATGGCACCCGAGTCGCCGAGACCGCGAGCGCGGCGCGCCTGGCTCATCGCCGTCCAGTCGTCGCGGAACACGGCGAAGAGGCGGATGCCCGCGAGCGCCGACACCACGAACCTCGCCGGGAGGTGCGCGACCTGCGCGAGGCCGTCGGCGAGGCGGGTCGGGTCGATGCGGCTCAACGCGACGAGCGTCGGCACGCCGATCGCGAGCACGCGCACGCCGACGGCGATCGCGAGCTGGATGGAGTTGTCGGTGATGTTCGCGTAGAGGAACTGCCCGTAGCTCGCCCCGCCGGGCTTGGCGTACAGCAGCATGCTCGTGGCGGAGACGGGGGCGGCGATGAGGAGGATCCAGCTCGATCGCAGGACCTCCATGGGGCGCACTCCGGCGACGCCGAAGGCGAGGAGCGAGAGCGTCAGCGCGACGGCCGCCGAGACGACATCGAGCGTCGTCAGCAGGGGAATCGAGTACAGCACCGCCGCCAGGAACGGCGTGACCGGGTTCACGCGGTCGAGGAACCGTCCGCCGACGGGGAGCACTTCGAGCGGCACGCCGCCGGCGTCGACCTGGGGCGACCGGGCCGACCAGGCCGGGCGGGAACCCGCCGAGGCGACGCCCGCGCCGCTGCCGATCATGCTGGCACCTTCTCGTTCTTGCGGTCGTGGGCTTCGATGCGGATGCGCTGGTCGCCGAGCACGCGCACGAGCTGCTCGTCGTGAGTCACGGAGACCAGCGAGTGCCCCTCGGAGACGAGGCGAGACATGATCGTGACGAGCTCCGTCCAGGTCCTGCGGTCCTGCCCGAAGGTGGGCTCGTCGAAGATGAGCACCCGAGGCGCCGTCGCGAGCACCGTCGCGACGGACAGGCGACGCTGCTCACCGCCGGAGAGCGTGAAGGGGTGCGCTTCCGCGAGGTGCGAGAGGCGCAGCGCCGCGAGCAGCTCGTCGACGCGTTCGCTCGTCTCGCGTCTGCCGCGCCCCACCGCATCCGGTCCCACCTCGAGCTCGCGCCGCACCGTGCCCGCGACGAACTGGTGCTCGGGCTGCTGGAAGACCGTGCCGATCCTCGTCAGCAGCTGACGGGAACGCCAGGCAGACGGATGCGGGCCGACCGGGCCCGCCGCGCGGAACCTGCCGAGCGCCCAGCCACCCCGTCGACTGTCAGCGTCTTCGCCAGCTTCACGCAGGGCACTGCTCGCACGCACGTCGCCCGCGACCGGCTTGAGCAGGCCAGCGAGCGTCAGCGCCAGCGTCGTCTTGCCCGCGCCGTTGGGACCGAGCACCACCGTCGACTCCCCCGCCCGCAGCGTCGCCCCGAACTGCGTGTGCAGCGGATGGTCGGCACGCCCGAACCCGAGGCCGTCGGCGACGAGCAGGTCCTCCCCCGGGGCGCGCTCGCCCCGGGGAACCGAGGGTTCGTGGCCGCCTATCCACACACCCGCCGCGAGGAGCGACTCCCGCTGCTCCTCCAGGATCACGTCAGGAGCACCGTCTGCGAGCAGGTGCTGCTCGGTGCCGAGCACGACGACCCGGTCGACGCTCGAACGCCACACATCCACCCGATGCTCGATGATGATGAGCGTCGCGCCGGTGACCTCGGCGGCACGCACAACCGCCTCGCGAACCTCCTCGACACCAGCCGGGTCGAGGTTCGCGGTCGGCTCGTCGAGCAGGATGAGGTTCGGCCGCATCGCGAGCACGCCCGCGATCGCGAGGCGCTGGCGCTCACCGCCGGACAGCTGCGCGGTCGAGCGGTCGAGCGGCATCCGCAGCCCGACGGCGTCGAGCGCCTCGCGCACCCGAACCCAGGTCTCGGCGCGCGGCACACCGAGGTTCTCGCAGCCGAACGCGACGTCGTCGCCGATTCGGGCGAGCACCGTGTTCGCCTGCGGATCCTGCAGGACCAGCCCCACCGCGCCGCGCGCATCCGTCGGATGCCTGCCGTCGACCAGCAGCGAGCCGAGCTCCTGGCCATCGTCCTCGTGGTCGCCGAGCACCCCGGCAAGAGCCGCCAGGAGCGTGGACTTGCCCGCCCCCGACGGCCCGAGCAGCAGCACGGCCTCTCCGGGCTCGATCGTCAGGTCGAGCTGGCTGACCGCCAGCTTCGCCCGATCGGCGTGGCGCCAGCCCCACCCCCTCGCCTCGACTCTCGCGCCCACGACCGCTAGCCGATTCGCTTCGCGCTTCTGCCCGCCGCGAAGCGGTTCAGCGCGCCGGTCGCGGCGAGTGCTCGCGTGAGCAGCCAGCCGACGACTCCCGCCAGCACCGCACCCGAGACCACGACAGCGACCAGGTAGATCGTCAGGAATTCAGGGCCCTTCTCGATGTTCGCGCTGAGGAACAGCTCGAGCACCCACGCGGCGACGGCAGCACCAGCGCCCGCGAGCATCGCGACGCTCAGACCGAAGCGCTTGTAGAGGAAGAGCGCGAAGATGAGCTCAGCACCGAGGCCCTGCGCGATACCCGAGTAGACGGTCTCGATCGACCACTGGCTGCCGAGCAGCATGGACACGCACGCCGCGAGCACCTCGACGAAGAGCGCAGCCCCCGGCTTGCGGATGATGAGCCCGCCCAGCACGCCACCGAGCAGCCAGATGCCGACCGCGATGCCACCGAAGCCCGGCGTCAACGCGTCCATCGTCGTGAACCACAGGTAGCCGACGCTGTTCCAGAAGATGAAGATGAGGCCCGTCGCGACACCGAGAACGGCCGCCGTGACGATGTCGATGACACGCCAGCGGAAGCGGCTCTTCGGCGCCTTCGCCTGAGCCGGGACCTGCGCTGCCGCAGTCGGAGATGGAGTCGGGGAAGTTGTCATGCTGTGTGCCCTTTCGAGTGAAAGTGCACGGGCGCAGAGCCGTGGGCGACCCTGCTCGGAGATGTGCCTCCCTGCGCTGGCATTACCCAGATCAGGTTTGACGGTCGAAGGCTTGAGCCTTCCTCTCAGCCCGGACTACCGGACTCCCGTGAACACCCCCGAGTATAGGCCGTACCGCGCCTGAGCTACTTCTTGAGCGCCTTGATGAGACGCGGGAGCGCGTGCCCGACCGTCCACACCAGCGGAATCGACACGACGAGCAGCGTGATGATGTTCGGCCGGAAGCTCGTGCCGAACTCGTCATCCACGTACGCGCCGACCGGCACGGCCATCCCGCCGCCACCGCCGCCTGACGAGTTCTCCTGACCCTCCTCAGTGCTCTCACCACCGCCGTAGCCGTACGAGACGAGAGCGACCGGAAGGATCGTGGACTTGCCGAGTTCCACCTTCTCGCCGTAGGCGAGGGTGACGCCGAGCTTCTTGACCGAGTCCGTGAGGTTCTGTGTGAGGTTCGTCATGCGGCCAGCGTAGGTCGTCGACATGCCTGCCAACCAGGAGAAGTCCTGTGTGCTTGCGGGCGAGAGCGCTCCCACCCTTTGGTAGCTTTAGTGCCTGCATCCACACGCGATGTTCTTCGATGAAGCAATAGGAGCGTGCATGAAAACGTGGCCCGGAAATGCCTACCCCCTCGGAGCGACGTTCGATGGAAGTGGCACCAACTTCGCGATCTTCAGCGAGGCCGCCCACAAGGTCGAGCTGTGCCTCTTCGATGACGACGGCAACGAGGAGCGGGTGAGGCTCTACGAGCAGGATGCGCACGTCTGGCATGCCTACCTCCCTCACGTGCAGCCCGGCCAGCAGTACGGCTACCGGATGCACGGCGACTACGACCCCGTCAACGGAAGCCGCTGCAACCCGGCGAAGCTCCTCCTCGACCCGTACGCGAAGGCGACGACGGGCGAGATCGACTGGGACCAGTCGCTCTTCAGCTACAACTTCGGCGATCCCGACTCGTTCAACGACCTCGACTCAGCGCCCCACATGATGAAGGGCGTTGTCATCAACCCCTACTTCGACTGGGCTGGCGACCGGAAGCCGGGCATCCCCTACAACGAGTCCCTCATCTACGAGGCGCACGTCAAGGGGCTCACCGAGCTGCACCCGGACGTGCCAGAGGAGATCCGCGGCACGTACGCCGGCATTGCGCACCCCGCGATCGTGGAGCACCTCAAGCGGCTCGGCGTCACCGCCATCGAGCTCATGCCCGTGCACCAGTTCGTGCAGGACAGCACCCTCATCGAGAAGGGCCTCCGCAACTACTGGGGGTACAACACCATCTCGTTCCTCGCCCCGCACGCCGACTACGCCTCCCAGGGCACGGCAGGCCAGCAGGTGCAGGAGTTCAAGTCGATGGTGCGCACGCTGCACGCCAACAACATCGAGGTCATCCTCGACGTCGTCTACAACCACACGGCAGAAGGCAACCACCTCGGCCCGACCCTCAGCTTCCGCGGCATCGACAACGCCGCCTACTACCGGCTCGAGGACGACGACAAGCGGTACTACACCGACTACACGGGCACCGGCAACTCGCTCAACATGCGCCACCCGCACTCGCTGCAGCTCATCATGGACTCGCTGCGCTACTGGGTCACCGAGATGCACGTCGACGGCTTCCGCTTCGACCTCGCCTCCACCCTCGCCCGCGAGCTCCACGACGTCGACAAGCTGTCCACCTTCTTCGACCTCGTGCAGCAGGACCCGGTGGTCTCGCAGGTGAAGCTCATCGCCGAGCCGTGGGACGTCGGCCCCGGCGGCTACCAGGTCGGCAACTTCCCACCGCAGTGGACAGAGTGGAACGGCAAGTACCGCGACACCGTGCGCGACTTCTGGCGAGGCGAGCCGTCAACGCTTGGCGAGTTCGCGAGCCGCATCACCGGATCCGCCGACCTGTACGAGCACTCCGGACGCCGCCCCTTCGCCTCCATCAACTTCGTCACGGCCCACGACGGCTTCACGCTGAGAGACCTCGTCTCCTACAACGAGAAGCACAACGACGCCAACGGCGAGAACGGGAACGACGGCGAGAGCCACAACCGCTCCTACAACCTCGGCGTCGAAGGCCCGACCGATGACCCCGAGATCAACGCCATGCGCGCCCGGCAGCAGCGGAACATCATCGCGACGATGCTGCTCAGCCAGGGCGTGCCCATGCTCCTCCACGGCGACGAGCTGGGGCGCACGCAGAACGGCAACAACAACACGTACGCGCAGGACAGCGAGATCAGCTGGGTGCACTGGGAGAACGCCGACGAGCCGCTCGTCGAGTTCACGCGGGCCGTCGCGCAGCTGCGCGCCGACCACCCGACGTTCCGTCGACGCCGCTTCTTCAACGGCCGCGTCGAGGAGCGCGCCGAGGGATCCGCGCTGCCCGACATCGTGTGGCTCTCGACCGACGGCACGCAGATGGCATCCGAAGACTGGAACGCCGAGTTCGTGAAGTCGATGGGCATGTTCCTCAACGGCAACGCCATCGCCGGACGCGACGAGCGGGGCGAGGAGATCACCGATGTGAGCTTCATGGTCTACTTCAACGCCAGCGAGACGGTCGTCGAGGCGACCATCCCCAGCGTCGAGATCACCTCCCACTGGGACATCGTCATCGACACCTCCGGCATGCACACCGACCTCGAGGCCGTCGAGCCGGGAGCAACCATCCCACTCGAGCCGCGCTCGCTCGTCGTGCTGCGCGAAGCCGAGCTCAAGGAGAAGCCAGACCATTCGGTCGCCGCCTCCGTCGCCGCGATGACCACCCCCATCCCCATCATCACGCGGCCGCCCCTCGGCAGCTGACCCCGCCAGAGCCACCTCAGAAGCACCTCGCGCCACGGAGACCATGATGCGCATCCCATCCAGCACGTACCGATTCCAACTGACGTCGGAGTTCGACCTCGACGCCGCGACCGAGCAGCTGCCCTACCTGGAGCGGCTCGGCGTGGGATGGGTGTACCTCTCGCCCATCCTCCAGGCGACCCCAGGCAGCACGCACGGCTACGACGTCGTCGACCCCTCGAAGGTTGACGACGAACGTGGCGGGCGCGAGGGGCTCGAGCGGTTCTCCGCGAAGGCCCGCGAGCTGGGCCTCGGCGTGCTCGTCGACATCGTCCCGAACCACATGGGAGTCGGAACACCACGCGACAACCCGTGGTGGTGGGATGTGCTCGAGCACGGCCAGCAGGCCGCGCACGCCGAGTCCTTCGACATCGACTGGGAGGCGGGCGGCGGCAAGCTCCTCATCCCCACGGTGGGCGACGACGACATGCCCAGGGAGCGGGGCGACGCGATCGCCAACGTGACCGTCGACACCGAGGCCGGCGTGCTGCGCTACCACTCCACCGAGTACCCGCTCGCGGAAGGCTCGGCGCCCGAGGGCGCATCGGTGCGGGAAGTGCTCGACAACCAGCACTACCAGCTCATCCACTGGCGCCAAGGCGACAGCCGCCTCAACTACCGCCGCTTCTTCACCATCACCTCGCTCGCGGGCATCCGCGTCGAAGACGAGCACGTGTTCGAGGAAGCTCACGCGGAGATCCTCGACTGGATGCGTCACCGCCTCGTCGACGGGCTCCGGATCGACCACCCGGACGGACTCCGCGACCCGGGCGGCTACCTGCGCCACCTCGCCGACCGAACGCGCGGAGCGTATGTGCTCGTCGAGAAGATCCTCGAGGGCGACGAGGCGCTGCCCGCCGACTGGCGCACGGCAGGGACGACCGGCTACGACGCGCTCGGCCAGATCGACCGGGTGCTCGTGGACGCCGACGCCGAGGAGCCGCTCGACGAGCTCGCGGCGGGAGCAGACGGCGACCCGGTCGACTGGGAGCAGCTCATCCACGAGGCGAAGCGCGCAGTGGCCGACGTGTCACTGAACGCCGAGATCCGCCGCATCGCGCGAGAACTGCGCGCGACGGGCCTCGAGGACGACCTCATCGAGGACTCCGTCGCCGAGATCGCCGCCCACTTCAGCGTGTACCGCAGCTACCTTCCGACGGGCGCGAACCACCTCGCCGATGCGGCCAAGGCCGCCACCGAGCAGCGGCCGGATCTCGCGGCGTCGATCGCCCGCGTCCTGCCGTTCCTCGAGGCGCCAGAAGCCGAGGCCGCGCTGCGTCTGCAGCAGACCACCGGCATGATCATGGCGAAGGCCGTCGAAGACCGCTCGTTCTACCGCTACGCACGCCTCACCTCCCTCAACGAGGTCGGCGGCGACCCGAACGTCTTCTCCATCACCCCGGAGCGGTTCCACGAGCTCCAGACGGCACGCGCCCGTGACTGGCCAGACGCCATGACCACGCTGTCGACCCACGACACGAAGCGCGGCGAGGACACTCGCGCACGCATCACCGCCCTCAGCGAGGTCCCCGAGTTCTGGGCGGAGAGCGTCGCCGAGCTCCAGAACGTGGCCCCCATCGACGACAACGCGTTCGCGCAGCTCACCTGGCAGGCGATCGTCGGCGCGTGGCCCGCATCCCGCGAGCGCCTCACCGACTACCTCGAGAAGGCCGCGCGCGAGGCCGACCTGCACACGAGCTGGACCAACCCGGACGAGACGTTCGAGGGGCAGCTGCACGCGGCCGTCGACGCCGTCTTCGACAACCCCGTCGCGTCGAACGTCGTCCAGAACGTCGTCGCCGAGACGCAGGAGGCGGGCTGGTCGAACTCGCTGACCGCGAAGATCGTGCAGCTCACGATGCCGGGCATCCCCGACGTCTACCAGGGCACGGAGCTGTGGACGCGCACCCTCGTCGACCCAGACAACCGGCAGAGTGTCGACTACTCGTCGCGCACTGCGGCGCTCGACGCGATCCTGCACGGGGCGGTCCCCGCGATCGACGACTCCGGTGCCGCGAAGCTGCTCGTGACCGCGGCCTGCCTGCGCCTGCGCCGCAGCCGACCGGAGCTCTTCACCGAGTACGAGGGCATCACCGCCGACGGGCCGGCGGCAGAGCATGCACTCGCGTTCTCGCGGGGCGGTGCCATCACGATCGGCACGCGCCTCCCCATCGGCCTCGAGCAGGGCGGCGGATGGATCGGCACGACCATCCCCCTCCCCGAGGGCGAGTGGATCGACCAGCTCACCGCCGCCGTCTTCACTGGCGGCAAGGACGTCCCGCTCGCCGCGCTCCTGCAGCAGTACCCCGTGGCGCTGCTCGCCAGGTCCTAGCCGGCACCCGCATCCACACCATCTCGCTTCCCACCAAGGAGTTTTCCCCGTGCGCGATTCCCGCTTCGATGTCTGGGCACCACACGCCGAGACGCTGACCCTGCACCTCGACGGCACCGAGCTGCCGATGCGGCGCACCGACGGCGACTGGTGGGTACCGGACGCGGCGCTCGAGCTCGACGAGGACACGCACGACTACGGCTACCTCGTCGATGGCGACATGACCCCCATCCCTGACCCCCGCTCGCGGTGGCAGCCGGACGGCGTGCACGGCCTCTCGCGCACCTTCGACGCCGACCGGCACCCGTGGGTGGACGCCGACTGGACCGGCCGCCCGCTCGCGGGGTCCGTCATCATCGAGGTGCACATCGGCACCTTCACACCCGAGGGCACGCTCGACTCGGCGATCGACCGCCTGGACCACCTGCAGCAGCTCGGGGTCGATTTCGTCGAGGTCATGCCCGTCAACGCGTTCAGCGGCACCCACGGCTGGGGCTACGACGGCGTCGACTGGTTCGCCGTCCATGAGGGCTACGGCGGACCGGCCGCCTACCAGCGCTTCGTCGAGGCCTGCCACGAGCGCGGCATCGGCGTCATCCAGGACGTCGTCTACAACCACCTCGGCCCCTCCGGCAACTACCTGGGCAAGTTCGGGCCCTACCTCTCCGATCACCACGCCACGGCGTGGGGCGACACCGTCAACCTCGACGGGGAGAACTCCGACGAGGTTCGCGCGTTCATCCGCGCCAACGTGGCCATGTGGTTGCGCGACTTCCACGTCGACGGGCTCCGGCTCGACGCGGTCCACGCCCTCATCGACGACCGCGCCGTGCACATCCTCGAGGAGCTGGCCCGGGACGTCGCCGAGCTCGAAGCGCACGTCGGTCGCCCGCTGACCCTCATCGCCGAGTCCGACCTCAACAACCCACGCCTCATCACGTCGGACGAGGCAGGCGGCTACGGACTCGACGCCCAGTGGTCGGACGACTTCCACCACGCCGTGCACGTCAACCTGACCGGGGAGACCAGCGGCTACTACGCCGACTTCGAGGGTCTCGATGCCCTCGCGAAGGTGCTCGAGAAGGGGTTCTTCCACGACGGCACGCTGTCGACCTTCCGAGGTCGCCATCACGGTCGCCCCCTGCCGGCTCACACGCGCGCCTGGCGGCTCGTCGTCTCGTCGCAGAATCACGACCAGATCGGCAACCGAGCCATCGGCGACCGCCTCACGGCGACGCTCTCCCCAGGCCAGCTGGCCATCGCGGCCACGCTCGAGCTGACCTCGCCCTTCACGCCCATGCTCTTCATGGGCGAGGAGTGGGGAGCCACGGCCCCATTCCAGTTCTTCTCCTCCCACCCGGAGCCGGAGCTGGCGAAGGCGACAACCGAGGGGCGCATCGGCGAGTTCGCCCGCATGGGCTGGGACGCCGCCGTCGTTCCGAACCCCCAGGACGTCGCGACGTTCGAGCGGTCGAAGCTCGACTGGAGCGAGCTCGAGAAGCCGGAGCACGCCCAGCTCCTCGAGACCTACCGCGAGCTCATCGCACTCCGCAGGCGGGAGGCGGACATCACGACGCCCTGGATCGATGCGAGCAGCGTCGAGGCGTCGCAGGAAGACGGCACGCTGGTCATCACGCGAGGCGGTCTCGTCATCGCCGTGAACTTCTCGGCAGACGAGCGGGAGCTTCGAGTCGACCGAGCCACCGAGGTGCTCTTCTCCACCGATGCACGTGCAACGCTCGGCCAGACCACCGGCACCGTCACGGGCGCACCGGTGGGCGCGTCCGCCGTCCCGCTCCGCCTTCCGGCTGAGAGCGCCGCGGTCCTTCGCGCCAGCTAGCTTCTGACCGGCGTCGCGGAGGGTCCGGCGGGAACGCCGCTCCGCGGCCCAGCGCGGAACCGGGGTGAGGCGGGCGATGTTCTCCTAGTCATCGCAGCGCCTCGGCGTACCCTGTCGCGCATGTGCAGGAACATCACAGAGCTGCGCGGGCTCGAACCAGCCGCGAACGACAACGAGATCGAAGCCGCCGCCCGCCAGTACGTGCGCAAGGTCTCCGGCATCACGCACCCGACCGTGCGCACTCGCGAGGCCTTCGAGAAGGCGGTCCGCGAGATCGCGCACATCACCGAGCACCTCCTTGAGGACCTCCCGGAACGGCGCCAACCGCCGAAGACCGTGCCACCGTTGCGTCGCCCTGAGGTGCAGGCGCGCATCGCGGCGCGCGAAGCAGCGAAGACCGCCTCCTGACGCGAAGAAGCGCTGCCCCTGCCCGGTGCTCGGATACCCGATTCAGTGCCGGTCGGGTGTCTCGTCCTGCTTCCGGTTGGCCCGCTCGCTGAGTCCGACCGTTCCGTCGCTCCGCTCGCCGCGACCAAGCAGCGAGGCGGGGCGCAACGCGAACTTCCCGAAGCGCGCCACCGCCTGGTCGACCGTCCGCTCCGCGGCCTCCCAGTCGTCGTCCTCCTCGGCGCCGAAGAGAGAGAGCTGGCCAACGCTGCCTGCCTCCACGAGCTGTTCCGCCCGCACCCCGATGAGGCGCACAGGTCTCGGCGGCACGAGGGCCGTGCGCAGCATCTCCCGCGCCTCGAGGTAGAGCGAATGTCCGACGTCGCTCGGTTCGGCGAGCGTGTGCGAGCGTGTGATGGTCGAGAAGTCTGACCATCGGAGCTTGATGCCGACCTGCCGGGCCTGCAGACCGGCACGGCGCAGGCGGGTGGCAACCGCATCCGACTGGGCCCGCACCTCGCGTTCGAGGAAGGCGACGTCGCTCACGTCGTCGAAGAAGGTCTGCTCGTGGCTGATCGACTTCTCGCGGTGCGCCAACTCGATGCCGCGCTCGTCACGGCCCCACGCCAGTGCACTGAGCTTGGCGGCTCCCGCCTTGCCGACCGCTCGCTCGAGGACGGGGACGGGCGTGTGCGCGAGATCGAAGACCGTGTGGATGCCGATGCCGCGCAGCTTCGCCTCGCTCTTCTCTCCCACGCCCCAGAGCGCGCCGACGGGCAGGTGATGCAGGAACGGAATCGTCTCCTCGTGTGGGATCACGAGCATGCCGTTCGGCTTGCACTTTCCCGACGCGAGCTTCGCCACGAACTTGGTGGATGCGGCACCCACGGAGCAGGTCAGCCCCGTCTGCGCCTTCACCCGCGCGCGAAGGCTCGCCGCGATCTCACCCGGCGAGCCGAACAGCAGACTCGCGCCGGACACGTCGAGGAACGCCTCGTCGATGGAGAGCGGCTCGACGAGCGGCGTGAACTCGCGGAAGATCTCCATGACCTGCTGCGAGGCGTCACGGTACTTGCCCATGTTGCCCTGCAGCACCACCGCCTCCGGGCAGCGGGCGATCGCCTGATGCATCGGCATGGCGCTGCGGACACCCCTGGCCCGCGCCTCGTAGCTGGCGCTCGACACCACGCCCCGCTCCCGGGTACCGCCGACGATCACCGGCTTGCCGACGAGATCGGGCCGCTCGAGCAGCTCGACGGCCACGAAGAACGCGTCCATGTCGACGTGGAGGATGCTCGCGGATGCGTCGCGGTCGGACGCCACCCCCGTCTGCCGCGCCCCCATGTCTTTCCTGGTCATGCATCCATTGTGCGTCGCCCCACCGACATCTGCTGGACGCTCTGCGCGAATAGACTCTGCGCATGCAGCTGAACGAGTCTCGCGCCTGGACCGCCTTCTACGCACCCGGAACCCCGAAGGACATCGAAGTCCCAACAGGATCACTCCCAGACATGCTCGCGGAGATCGCCGAGCGCTTCCCGGACAAGCCCGCGATCGAGTTCTTCGGCGCCCAGACGACCTTCTCGGAGCTGCAGGACCAGGTGCTGCGGTTCGCGCAGGGCCTCCGCCGCATCGGGGTGAAGCGAGGTGACAGGGTGGCGCTCATCATGCCGAACGCGCCGCAGCACGTCGTCGCCTTCTACGCGGTACTGCGCCTCGGCGCCGTCGTCGTGGAGCACAACCCGCTGTACACGCGCGACGAGCTCCGGACTCAGTTCGAAGACCACGGCGCCGAGATCGTCATCGCCTGGGACAAGGCCGCTCCGACCGTGCAGTCCCTCCCCCACAGCCTCGGCATCCGCCACGTCATCGCCGTCGATGTGACGAAGGGCATGCCACTCAAGACGCAGCTGCTCCTGCGCCTGCCGATCGCCAAGGCACGCGCGTCGCGCGCCAAGCTCAGCGCCAAGGCTCCGGGGACGGTGCCGTTCGAGAAGCTCGCGAAGCAGCAGCTCCTCGACGCGAGCATCCCGACGCCCGGACCGGAGGATCTCGCGAGCCTGCAGTACACGAGCGGGACGACCGGCAACCCCAAGGGCGCCATGCTCACGCACCGCAACCTGTGGTCCAACGCCCGTCAGGGCGCGGCGTGGATGCCGGAGTTCACGGCAGGCAACGAGACCATCTACGGCGTCCTCCCGATGTTCCACGCGTTCGGCGTGCTGCTGTCGGTCATCTACTCCGTGAGCGTCGGCGCGAAGGCCGTGCTCTTCCCGACGTTCGACCCCGAGCTCGTCATCGAGGCGTCAAAGAAGTCGCCGGCGACGTTCATCCCGGCCGTCCCGCCCATGTACGACCGGCTCGCTCGCGTCGCGAAGGACGGCAAGCTCGACCTCTCCGGCGTCATCTACGCGATCTCCGGCGCGATGACGCTGAACGACGGCATCGTGCACCGGTGGGAGGCTGTCGCAGGCGGGCAGCTCGTCGAGGGCTACGGCCTCACGGAGACCTCCCCCGTGGCGCTCGGGAACCCCTTCACCGACAAGCGCAAGACCGGCACCATCGGCATCCCCTTCCCGTCCACGCACATCAAGGTCACCGACCCCAGCGACCCGAGCACGGAGGTGGAGCTCGGCGAGGTCGGCGAGCTGCTCATCCGGGGGCCGCAGACCTTCCAGGGCTACTGGAACCGCCCCCAGGAGACCGCTGAGGTGCTCATCGAGGGCGGCTGGGTGCGCTCCGGTGATCTGGTCGTGCAGGACGAGGATGGATTCGTGACGGTCGTCGACCGCAAGAAGGAGCTCATCATCACGGGCGGCTTCAACGTCTCGCCCTCCGAGGTCGAGCGGGTCGTCACCGAGATCCCTGGTATCGCCGAGGTTGCCGTCGTCGGCATCAAGCGCGGCGGGGGTGCCGAGGTGGTCACCGCAGTGGTGGTGCTCGACGAGGGGGCGACGTTCGACGAGGGAGCGGCCCGCGCATTCGTTCGCGAGCGACTCTCGGAGCACAAGGTCCCTCGCTCCTACGTCGTGTGGGAGGAGCTCCCGAAGTCGCTCATCGGCAAGGTGCTGCGCAAGAAGGTGCGGGATGCGCTCCAGCAGAACCGCAACGCGACAGCTGCGCCAGCCGATGACAGCGTTGCTCCGGATGCGGATGGCGGAGCGGCGGCCGAGTCAGCCTCCGACACGACCGGAAAGTAGCGGGTGGCCCGCCCCTGCGACGCACGGGCGGGCCGCAGCCTCGGGAGGCGATCAGCCCCCTGCGACGTACCGTTCGCCGTCTTCGCTCAGGCGGGTCCCCGTGGGGCCTTCGAGCTCGACCAGACCCGCTCGAGCTGCCTGCCGGACCGACGCGGCGACGTTGACGGGGACACGCCACGTCATGCGCTCGAATGCGCTGGCGATCTCCGCGGCCGTGACCTCACCATCGGCGCTGAGGATGGCGGCGACCGCGATCGCGATGCGCTGCCCGTTGTTCGTCGGCTTGAGGTCGGACGCGAGGTCCTCGAGACTGCGCTTCGCCTGCGAGGCGGCACGAGATCGGCTCGACGCGGCGCCGCGCGCACCCGCCCTCGTGCGGGATGCGATGGGAGTGCTGGTGCTCCCACCGCGACTGTCTGAAGCTGAGTCGCCGGCTCGCCCCGCAGCGGACGCTCGCCCCTGACCAGCACGGACTCGAGTCGACGCGCGCACGGACGAGCCTGGGTTTCGCACCCGTCCTGGCCCTGCCGCTTCATCCTCGACTCGCCCCGGCGCACCGGTCACGGACGAGGGCGAGACGGCTTCCGGGTCCTTGGCGCTGTTGATCCCGGAGGGGCGGCGCGCGCGTCTGGCGCTGGCCTCCACCCCCGACCCGACGCTGGCGGCACCGGAGCCGCTCCGGCCGGACGACCTGGTGGGCCTCTCGTCCTTCGTCGGCGCATCGGGGGCCACCGTGCGGATGTCGATGGGAGAGAGATCCGCCGCGTCGACGCCGAACTCGACGACGGCGGTCACGTAGGTATCGAAGACTGCACGGTGCACGGAGGTGTCATGCTGCTCGACAAGCGCGACGATGCCGGGGATGGCGCGGATGAGACGCGCGAAGCCGTGCGCCTCGTCGCCTTCGTCGGAAAGCAGCGCCGCGTCGCGGACGGTGCGCTCACGCGCGCTCGGTTCGGCCTTGCCCGGCTTCTGCTTGCCAGCTGCGGGAGCGGGTCTGCCTGGCGTCTTCGCCTCCGGCTTCCTCGCTCCTGGCTGCGTTGGCGTGCTGAGCCCGTCGTCCGGAGCTGACGCGCGAGGCTTCTCGGCAGACGAGTCTTCCTCGAGGGAGCTCTTGCCGACCTGCTTGGCTTCGCGGCCGGGATTGCCGGTCTCGCTCTTCTTGTCAGACTTGGCCCTCTTGTCCGACTTGGCTTTCTTGCCCGACCTCGACTTTTCGTCTGACTTGGCCTTCTTGTCAGACTTGGCCTTCTCGTCTGACTTGGCCTTCTTGTCCGACTTAGCCTTCTCGTCTGACTTGGCCTTCTTGTCCGACTTGGCCTTCTTGGCCGACGTGGTCTTCGTGGCGGACTCGGCGTGCTGCTTCTTGCCCTTGGGCTCTGCCGCGGCGACGGGATCCGCAGCTGACGGCGCGGCCACGTCTCCGAGGGAAGCCGGCCGCAGCACCGTCTTTGGCGGCTGCACGCGCTCCTTCTTGACCTTCGCCCGAGGGCCGCCCTGGGTGGCGTCGGGTCGCTCGACCGGCGTGTTCTTGCCTGACTTCTTGTTCGACTTCTTGCCCATACGACTCACTGCTCCGTTCACCGAGGCTCTGTGGCTCTGACGCTAGCGCCAGAGCCACAGAGGCACCTCAGTCGTGCCCGACAATTCCTCGGTGTACGACGTGGGTCCTACGAGTTCTGCGCGCGCTCCAACACGAGCTCGCGAACGCGTGCCGCGTCCGCCTTGCCCCTCATCGCCTTCATGACGGCGCCGATGACCGCGCCTGCGGCCTGCACCTTGCCGTCGCGAATCTTGGCGAGCACGTCGGGCTGCTGCGCGAGGGCAGCGTCGATGGCCTCGATGAGCGGACCGTCATCGCTGACGACGGCGAGTCCGCGTGACTCGACGACCTCCGCGGGTGAGCCCTCGCCTGCGAGCACACCCTCGAGCACGTCTCGCGCGAGTCGATCGTTGACGGTGCCCGCCGTGATGAGCCCGTCGAGCTCCGCGATCTGCGCCGGCGTCGCGAGGTCGGTCGCCTGCACGCCACGGTCGTTGGCGATGCGCGAGAGCTCGCCCATCCACCACTTCTTCGCACCGGCAGCCGTGGCGCCGGCGGCGACGGTCGCGTCGACGACGTCGAGGAGGCCCGCGTTGGCGATGTCCTGGAACTCCTGGTCGGCGAAGCCCCACTCCGCCTTGAGGCGGCGGCGGCGAGCGACGGGTGCCTCCGGCAGCGTGGCGCGCAGCTCCTCGACCAGCTCGCGGCTCGGGCGCAGCGGCATCAGGTCGGGCTCCGGGAAGTACCGGTAGTCATCGGCATCCGACTTCGGACGACCGGACGAGGTGCGTCCCGTGTCCTCGTGCCAGTGGCGCGTCTCCTGCGTGATGCTGCCCCCTGCTGCGAGGAGCGCGGCCTGGCGCTGGATCTCGTAGCGGACGGCCCGCTCGATGGACCGGAAGGAGTTGACGTTCTTCGTCTCCGTGCGGGTGCCGAGCTTCTCCTCACCGCGCGGACGCAGCGAGACGTTCGCGTCACAGCGGAGGTTGCCACGTTCCATGCGGGCCTCGGAGACGCCGAGGGCGCGCACGATGTCGCGGATCGTCGAGACGTAGGCCGCTGCGAGATGCGGCGTCTGCGCTTCGCCGCCGAAGATGGGCCGCGTCACGATCTCGACGAGTGGGACGCCAGCGCGGTTGTAGTCGACCAGGGAGTACTCGGCGCCCTGGATTCGCCCGGTGGAGCCGCCCACGTGGGTCAGCTTCCCTGCATCCTCTTCCATGTGGGCGCGCTCGATGGGCACGTGGAACACGCTGCCGTCTTCCAGCTCCACCTCGACCTCGCCGTCGAACGCGATGGGGTCGTCGTACTGCGAGATCTGGTAGTTCTTCGGGTTGTCCGGGTAGAAGTAGTTCTTTCGAGCGAAGCCCGAGACCTCAGCGATCTCGCAGCCGAGGGCGAGCCCGAGTGCGATCGAGTAGCGGACCGCCTGCTCGTTGACGACGGGCAGGGTGCCCGGGAGGCCGAGGTCGACGGGCCCGATGTTGGTGTTGGGCTCTCCGCCGACCTCGTTGCCCGAGTGGTTCGGGGTGTCGGAGAACATCTTGGTCTTGGTGCCGAGTTCGACGTGCACCTCGAGACCGATGACGGGCTCGTAGAGTTCGAGAGCGCGGTCGTAGTCCATGAGCTCTGGCTTGGCCATCAGCGTGCACCTGCCTTCAGCTGGGGGGCCTGCGAGAGCAGGGGCCCACCCCAGCGGTCTTCGAGAGTCTGTTCGAGTGCCGCGGCCACCGTGTAGAGGCGCGCGTCGTCACGGGCGGCTGCCATGAACTGGATGCCGACGGGAAGGCCGTTCTCCGGTGCGAGGCCGCCCGGAACGGAGATGCCGGGGACGCCGGCGAGGTTCGCCGGGATCGTCGTGAGGTCGGCCAGGTACATGGCCGTCGGGTCTTCCGCCTTCTCGCCGAGCTTGTAGGCGGTCGTCGGCGAGGTGGGCGCTGCGAGCACGTCGACCTCGGCGAACGCTGCGGCGAAGTCCTGCTGCACGAGTGTGCGCACCTTCTGCGCCGAGCCGTAGAACGCGTCGTAGTAGCCGGCGGAGAGCGCGTACGTGCCGAGGAGGATGCGACGCTTGGCTTCGTCGCCGAAGCCCTTGCTGCGCGTCGCGGACATGACCCGCTCGACGGTGGTCCCCGAGGGGTCGGTGACCCGCAGGCCGAAGCGCACGGAGTCGTAACGCGCGAGGTTGCTGGAGGCCTCCGCTGGCATGATCAGGTAGTACGCGGCCACGGCGTACTCGAAGTGCGGGGTCTCGATCCAGGAGATGATCGCGCCGCGTTCCTCGAGGGCTGCGAGCGCCTCCTGGAATCGCTGCGTGACGCCGGCCTCGAAGCCGGCTCCGTCGGCGATCTGCTTGGGGACGCCGATGCGCAGGCCACGGACGGAGTCGTCCGCACGGCCCGCGAGGGCTGCCTGTGTGAACGACGGCCACTCGCCCGTGAGGGAGGTGGAGTCGCGTCGGTCGTGACCGGCGAGGACGTCGTGCAGTGCGGCGGTGTCGAGCACGCCGCGTGCTGCCGGCCCGATCTGGTCGAGCGACGAGCCGAGCGCAAGCGCGCCGTAGCGGCTCACGCCACCGTAGGTGGGCTTCATGCCGACGGTTCCGGTGACGGATGCGGGCTGACGGATGGACCCGCCCGTGTCGGTGCCGAGCGCGAGCGGCGCCTCGTAGGCGGCGACGGCAGCGGCGGAACCGCCGCCGGACCCGCCTGGGATGCGCTCGAGGTCCCACGGGTTGTGGGTCGGCCCGTAGGCGGAGTGCTCCGTGGAGGACCCCATCGCGAACTCGTCGAGGTTGGTCTTGCCGATGATGACGAGATCGTTGTCGCGGAGGCGCTCGACAACGGTCGCGTCGTACGGCGGCACCCACCCTTCGAGGATGCGCGAGCCGGCGGTCGTCGGGGTGCCCTTGGTCGCGATGTTGTCCTTGACCGCGACGGGGACACCGGCCAGCGGCGAGAGCTGCTCCCCCGCTTGGCGCTTCGCGTCGACGCGTCCGGCTGCGGCGAGTGCGGAGTCGGCGTCGACGTGGAGGAAGGCGTGGACGTCTCCGTCGACTGCCTCGATGCGCTCGAGGTGCGCGGTGGTGGCCTCGATGGAGCTGATGCTGCCGTCGGCGATCGCCGCGGCGAGGTCGGTCGCGCTCAGGCGCGTGATGTCGGTGCTCACTGCTCTTCCCCCAGGATCGCGGTCACGCGGAAGCGAGTTCCGTCGCTGTCCGGGGCACCCGCGAGTGCGGCGTCGCGGTCCAGCGGCTCGCCGACCTCGTCGGCTCGCGTCACGTTGTGCATGGCGATCGGGTGGGTCGTCACCTGGACGTCAGGCGTCGCAACCTCCTGCACTTTCTGGATGAGGTGCTGGATCTCGATGAGTTCGCCGGTGACGCGCTCGATCTCGCCTTCGGCGAGGTCGATGCGCGCGAGCTGAGCGAGGTGCTCAACGTCGGCGGCAGTGATGTCGGTCATTCGTCTCCGATAGTGAGTCGGCCAGGGCTGGACAAGTCTAGGCCGCGTGCTGACGCGGCCGTGCTCCATCCGTGGCTACTGGCGTGGTGGCTGCTGCTGGGGAGGCTGGGACGATGGCCCATTGCCCTGCCAGCGGGGGTCGTATCCGGGCTGCCCCGGCTGGGCGGGCTGCTGTCCCGGGTACTGCGGCTGCCCCCGGTAGGGCGGCTGCCCCGGCTGAGCGGGCTGCTGCCCCGGGTACTGCGGCTGCCCCTGGTAGGGCAGTTGCCCCGGCTGGGCGGGCTGTTGCCCCGGATATTGCGGCTGGCCCTGGTACGGCGGCTGGCCGTGCTGGGGCTGCGTGCGCGCAGGCTGGCCGTTCCATCCGCCGGGCTGCGGGTTCTGCTGCGCGCCGCGCGTCGGCGGGAACTGCTGCGGGGCGCCCTGCTGGCGGGGATCGAAGCCCCCGGCCGGGCCAGGGTAGGGAGTGCCCGGGTACGGCTGGCCCGGGTTGGGCTGGCCCTGATACTGCTGACCCTGGTTGTGCTGGCCCGGATACTGCGGCTGTCCCTGGCGTGGGTCACGCTGCTGCTGGGACGGCGCGCGACCGAAGTCGTTGCCGGCTGCCGGCTGCTGCCCCTGCCAGGAACCCCCTTGCTGCGGCGGCTGTCCCTGCTGGCCCTGCGGCCTTGGCTGCTGACCCTGTCCGGGGCGCGCTGCACCCCATGGAGCCTGAGGCCGATACCCGCCTGCCGGGCCAGGCTGCCCTTGGCCCTGACCCTGGGGGCCCGGATTTTGCTGCCCCGGCACCTGCTGACCCGGGAACTGCTGCCCTGGGAACTGCTGCCCCGGCGCCTGCTGGCCGGGGAACTGCCGTCCCGGCGCCTGCTGGCCCGGGAATGACTGCCCCGCCGGGTAGGCCTGTCCGGGATTCTGCTGCGGCTGAGGTTGCTGCCACGCTCCCTGGCCTTGGCCAGGCCCGGGCTGGGCGCCGGGCTGCGGCCAGCCCTGACGAGGAGGCTGGCCCTGGTTGCTCGGCTGCCCGAACTGCGTCGGCTGAGCGACCTGCGGTGGGTTGGCCAGGTGCGGCGGCAGGAACCCCTGGGCCGCGCCCTCACCAGGCGCAGGTGCTGGCACGGGCGGAGGTCCGCCGTTGGGAGGAGCGACGGCGGATGCTGGTGTGCGCTCCCATCGGGGCGAGGCGTCGAAGGGCTGCCAGGGCGCGCTCGGCGCCTGCTGCTGGGCAGTAGCCGAGGATGCTGCTGGCGCCTGCGACGCCGACGCCGCGCTCGGCTGATCCCGGCGCTGCGGGATCGGCACGTACGGAGCTGAAGCCGGCACGACGGGCGGAGGCGGAGTCGGGAGCCCCGCCGGCGGCACGACCGGGACGGGCGCGGGCTGCTGGGCCTCGAACGACGGCGCCTCTCGAGGATGCACCGACGGAGCGGCGGTCGAGGAGGCGGTGGGGCTGACGTGCAGCTCGGCCGGCGCTTGGCTCTCCGATGAAAGCTCGGCCTCTGGGCCCTGCTCGCCCTCGGTGCGCGAGTCGAGGGTGGCCGATGGGGCGGTCAGCGAAGAGGAGGCGGTGTCCGCGGCCGATTCGGGAGCCGGGTGGGGGTCCGCTGCGGTGGTGTGCTCGACACCGGGATGAGGAGCGGGCGCGGGATCCGAGAGAGGCGCGGGCTCCCGAGCGGGGTCGGGTTCCGTAGTGGGCTCAGGCTCCGAAATCGGCGCGGGCTCCGAGACGGGCGCAGGCTCGACTGCGGCCTCGGGAGCGCTGTCGTCTCCGGTCGGGACCGCGGCGGCGGGCGCCACGCGCACCACGAGCACCTGCTGGGCGTCGTCGAGTGTGATCTCGACCAGTCCGTCGCCGGTCGCCAGCTCGTAGCTGGCGGCTCCCGTGCGCTGGAGCT
The DNA here is from genome assembly GCF_015351285.1 of Pseudoclavibacter sp. VKM Ac-2888. Lineage (NCBI taxonomy): Bacteria > Bacillati > Actinomycetota > Actinomycetes > Micrococcales > Microbacteriaceae > Pseudoclavibacter > Pseudoclavibacter sp. VKM Ac-2888. The sequence goes on along the minus strand of NZ_JADKSM010000002.1, from coordinate 181,115 downwards.
GCGAGTGCGTCCGCGCCGCGTAGGAGTGCAGGGCACGCACGTGGTCGCTCAGGACACCCGCGTCGACGGCGTCGAGGATGGCGCGGGTCGCACGTTCTGCGGTTGTGGCCGCGTCGGGCCCCGCCTGCACCATGAGATGCACCTGGACGCCGGGCGCCGCTTCGACGACGACGCTGTCGCGCGAGCGCGTCAGCGCCTTGGCCGCGAGGACGAGGTGCAGCGGAGACGCCTCGTCGGTCTTCACGACCGACGAGGAGAGCTGCTCTGGGCCACCATCGAGCACGAACGAGCGCACCCGGCCGGCAAGCTCGATGGCCTGCTCCGGGAAGCCGTTGACGTTGTTCCAGCCCCACATCCACGTGCCGGCGCTCTGCGCGACGCTGCCGATGAGCTGCACCGGAAGCACCGTCGCGGCCGGTTGGGTCTGATACGTGATCGACGGGGCGGTGAGGTCGACGTCCCATCCGGCGTCGCCGAGCTGCTCCGTGAGCTGCGCGTGCGCGTCGAAGTGGAGGATGGCGGCGTCGTCCGCCAGATCTTGCAAGCTCACGCTGAGCATGGTTCCCCGTTCCCCCGCGGCGAGCCATTGCCACGGCCTGCACACTGTAGCCGAGCGACCGGTCCGCCGCCTCGGAGTCCGCTTCCTGTCGTCGGTGCGCGCCGAGCTCTCATTCCGCGTCGGCTCGCAGGTGCTCGACCGCACTGGGTCCGCCTTCGAGGAGCAGGCGGAAGCCGTCTGCGTCGAGGATGGGGATGCCGAGCTCCTCGGCCTTCGTCAGCTTCGAGCCCGCTCCGGGCCCTGCCGCGACGAAGTCGGTCTTCTTCGACACGCTGCCAGCGGCCTTCCCGCCGGCGGCGATGATCGCCTCCTTGGCGCCGTCCCGCGTGAACCCCTCGAGGGTTCCCGTCGCCACGACGCTCAGGCCGGAGAGCGGCCCCTCGGTGCTGGTCCGCGCGCCGGGGCCCGGATGGTCCGGCGTGGCGAAGCGCACTCCGGCAGCCCGCCAGGCCTCGACGATGTCACGGTGCCAGTCTTCCGCGAGCCACTCGACGATCGCGTCCGCGATGGTCGGGCCGACGCCCTCGACCTGGGCGAGCTCCTCGGCCGGAGCCGCCTCGATCGCCTCGAGGGAACCGAACCAGTCCGCGAGTGCCCGCGCGGCAACGGGGCCGACGTGGCGGATGTTGAGCGAGACGAGCTGACGCCAGAGGTCTTTCGTCTTGGCGACCTCGAGCTGCTCAAGGAGGGTCGTCGCCTGCTTTGAAGGCTCGACGAGCCTGAAGTCCTTCTTGATGCCGGCCTTGCGCCGTTCGGCGGGCGTCATCTCCTCGGAGCCCGGCGGGTAGACGAGCGAGACCTTCTGGAACGGAGCCCTGCGGATGAGCTCGCCCGTCTCGTCGTCGGTCCTGGGCTCTCCCGTCTCGGAGTCGCGGACGACGACCTCGATGGGGACGATCTCCTCGAGGGTGAGCGCGAAGAGGCGAGCCTCGGTCTCGAGCGGAGGCAGCTCGGGCACCGTCGGCTGGGTCAGCGCTGCGGCGGTCACCTCGCCGAGCGCATCGATGTCGAGTCCCCCGCGCGAGCCGATGTGCTCGACTCGGCCTCGGACCTGGGCAGGACACGAGCGGGCGTTCGGGCAGCGCAGGTCGACGTCGCCCTCCTTCATGGGACGCAACGGGGTCCCGCACTCCGGGCAATCGCTCGGCATGACGAAGTCGCGCACGTCGTCTCCGCGCAGCTCGAGCACCGGTCCGAGCACCTCCGGGATGACGTCCCCGGCCTTGCGCAGCACGACCGTGTCGCCGATCTTGACGCCCTTGACCCGCACCACGTCCTGGTTGTGGAGGGTCGCCATCCGCACGACGCTGCCCGCCACCTTGACGGGCGCCATGATCGCGAAGGGCGTGACGCGCCCGGTGCGTCCCACGCTCGCTGCGATGTCGAGGAGCTTCGTGTGCACCTCTTCTGGCGGGTACTTGTAGGCGATGGCCCAGCGCGGCGCGCGGCTGGTCATGCCGAGCTCGTCGTGCAGCTCGAGCTCGTCGACCTTCACGACGATGCCGTCCAGCTCGTGCTCGACGGAGTGGCGTTCGGCCCCGTAGTGCTCGACGAAGTCGACGACGTCGTCGACCGCCTCGGCGACCTTGGCGTACGGGGTGACGGGCAGGCCCCATCCGGCGAGGAGCTCGTAGACCTGGCTCTGCGAATCGACCGGTGGTGAGGGCCACGCGCCGATCCCGTGGACGTACATCCGCAGCGAGTGGAGTCGGAGCTCGCCGGCCTCGCGTTCGAGGCCGCTCTTCTTCTCGAGCTGCTGCCGCAAGCCCCCGCTGGCCGCGTTGCGCGGGTTCGCGAAGTCGGGGAATCGCTTCGTGGCCCGCTCCAGCTCGGCCTGTTCGTCGAACTCACCGCGCGTCGCGGCGGGCCGGGCTTCCCACCTCGCCCGGTACTCGTCGACGGCTCGGGGGCGCAGCGACGCCTGGAACTCGTTGAGCTGCTTGAACGCGGCGACCGGGATGAAGACCTCGCCTCGAACCTCGACGATCGGCGGATGCCCCTCGCCCGAGAGCGCTTCGGGGATGCCGTCGATCTGCAGCGCGTTCTGCGTGACCTCCTCGCCCGTGCGACCGTCACCGCGGGTTGCCGCGGTGACGAGCCTGCCGTGCTCGTAGCGCAGGGAGATGGCGAGGCCGTCGATCTTCAGCTCCGTGAGCCAGGCGACTCGGCGGCCCGCGGCCGCCTCCGTCTTGGCGCACCACTCGCGCAGCTCGTCGATCGAGAAGACGTTGTCGAGGGAGAGCATGCGTTCCGCGTGCTCGATGGGCCGCAGGCCGTCAGCGACGCCGCCGCCGACCGTCTGCGTCGGGGAGTCCTGCGACTGCAGCTCGGGATGCTCGCGCTCCAGCTCGTCGAGCTCGCGGACGAGCGTGTCGTACTCGGCGTCCGAGACGAGCTGCGCGTCGCGCTCGTAGTACGCCGCCTGGTACTCGGCGACGAGCTCCCGCACCTCGGCGACGCGTTCCCGTGCATCCTCGAAGCTCGTCACGCTGTCGCTCCTGCACGGGAGCTCAGAGTCGCCATCGCTGCCTTGCGGCTCACGGAGAGCAGCCAGTCTTTCTTGCCCGCGAGGCGCTTGGCGGCGCGCCGCTCGCTGGTCGTCTCGAGGTAGCTCTGCACGATGCCGACGACGGCGATGAGCACCGCGAAGACGGCGAACACGATCTGCCAGGTGGGTTCGAGCTGCATGAGGAAGTTCGAGGCGAGGAACACCGTGCCGCCGATGAGGAACCAGAGCACGAAGGCGAGGATCCAGTCCTTCACTCCGAACGGGCGCGCCTCCAGGGTGCAGCGCTTCGCGAGCTGGAGGGCTGGCGCGTCGAAGTGCTCGTCGTAGTCACTGCGCCAGCGCTCCGAGTCGGAGAGGTTCTTGTACTTCGCCGCCCAGCGCTCCGCTCGGTCGGTGAGCATGTCCATCGCCTCGCCGTCTTTCAGGACCGAGCCCTCAGCCTGCTTGCTCATGCCGCCTCCTGCCCGTCTGCGCTGCCTGCAACGCCATCTTGCGCGGTGCTCTCCTGCACGGCGCTCACGGTTCGGTCGATCGTGAACTGGCCGAGCACGCTCGTGCCGACGTAGACCACGGCAGTCTGGCCTGGTGCGACCCCGACAAGCGGCTCGTCGACGACCACGCTCCATTCGACGCCCGGGATGGTGGCGTCGTCACGCGTGCTCGCGGCGCTCGCGCTCACACGCGCGGTGGCGGGGACCGGATCGGCGTGGGCGCGGATCTGGACGTCACAGCGGAACGCGCCGTCGGCCTCCGTCTTCGCGGCGCCCGTCCAGCTCATCCGCTGGCCGGCGATCTCCGCGATGTTGAGCGCCTCCTTCGGCCCCACGACGACCTCGTTGGTCTTCGGGCGGATCTCGAGCACGAACCGCGGCTTCCCGTCCGGGGCTGGAACGCCGAGCCGAAGCCCCTTGCGCTGGCCGACGGTGTACGCCGTCGCTCCGTCGTGCTCGCCGAGCTTCGCCCCGGCGCTGTCGACGACCTCGCCGGTGGCTGTGCCGATGCGGTCACCGAGCCATCCCCGAGTGTCGCCGTCTGGGATGAAGCAGATGTCGTGCGAGTCGGGCTTCTGCGCGACGCTGATTCCGCGCTCGGCGGCCTCCGCGCGGACGAGATCCTTGGAGGGCGTGTCTCCGAGCGGGAAGTAGCAGTGCTCGAGCTGCTGCTGGGTGAGCACGCCGAGCACGTACGACTGGTCTTTCGCCCAAGCACTCGCTCGGTGCAGTTCGACGAGTCCGTCCTCGCCCGTCGCGAGAGTGGCGTAGTGCCCCGTGCACACGGCATCGAACCCGAGGTCGATGGCCTTCTCGAGGAGCGCCGCGAACTTGATCTTCTCGTTGCAGCGCATGCAGGGGTTCGGCGTGCGGCCGGCGCTGTACTCCGCGATGAAGTCATCGACGACGTCGAGCTTGAACCGCTCGGAGAAGTCCCACACATAGAACGGGATGCCGAGGAGGTCGGCGGCACGACGGGCGTCCATCGAGTCCTCGATGGTGCAGCACCCTCGAGACCCCGTGCGAAGCGTGCCTGGCATTCGGGAGAGCGCGAGGTGCACGCCGATGACTTCGTGCCCGGCCTCGACGGCTCGGGCTGCTGCGACGGCGGAATCGACCCCGCCGCTCATGGCGGCTAGAACTTTCACCGGATAAGTGTACGTCGGGCCTCCGACACCGCCCCGTGTGCGGAACAGGTTGGGGTCAGCCGATGTGCGTCGCCGAGGTTGTCGTGGCCGGCTCAGCACCGGTCGCGAGCGGCTTCTCCTTCAGGAAGGACAGCGCGATGATGGAGATGACCGTCAGGGGCACAAGCGCGAGGAAGATCGGGATGAGCGCCTCGTTGTACGAGCCGACGATGATGGCCCTGAGCTGATCGGGCAGCTCAGCGATCGCCGCCGGCGTGAAGGAGCTCGCGCCGTCCTCGGCGGCTGCTCCGTCCGGAAGACGGTCGGCCACCATCTGCGTCAGCCGCGCTGCGAAGACCGAGCCCACAACCGCGGAGCCGAGCGTCGCGCCGACCTGGCGGAAGTAGTTGTTGGCCGCCGTCGCGGTGCCCACGATGCGAGCGGGGAACGAGTTCTGCACGATGAGCGTGAGCAGCTGCATGCTCCCGCCGAGTCCGATCCCCATGATGCCGAGGGCGACGCAGATCATCCACACCGGGCTGTCGACCGTGACGAACGAGAGCACCAGGAGCCCGGCACCGAGCACGGCGGACCCCGCGATGGGCACCCACTTGTAGCGCCCCGTGCGCGAGACGTACTGGCCGCTCAGGATCGATGTGATCAGCAGCGCACCCATCATGGGGGTCATCAGCAGGCCGGACACCGTTGGTCCGGACCCCGTCACCATCTGCAGGTAGGTCGGCATGTAGCCGAGCGTGCCGAACATGATGACGCCCGTGGAGAGGCTGGCGATCGTCGTCAGGATGAAGTTGCGGTCGCGGAACATGCCGAGCGGCATGATCGGATTGGCGGCACCGCGCTCGACGAAGACGAACGCCGTGGCCGAGACGACGGCAAGCGCTGCGAGCAGCAGGATCGTCGGCGATGTCCACGCGTACTGCGACCCGCCCCAGGTTCCGACGAGCACGAGCGCGGTCGTCGCGAGGGAGATGAGGGCCATGCCGCTGACATCGATCCGAGTGCGTTCCTGCGCGGGGCGCTTGGGGAGACGGAGGAGGAAGATCGTCGCCAGCAGCGCAAGAGCACCGAGCGGCAGGTTGATCCAGAACACCCAGCGCCATCCCGGCCCTTCCGTGAACCAGCCACCGAGCAGCGGGCCAGCCACGGAGGAGAAGGCGAAGACCGCGCCCATGACCCCCATGTACTTGCCACGCTCGCGCGCGGGGACGACGTCGGCGATGGCGGCCTGCGACAGGATCATGAGGCCACCGCCGCCGAGCCCCTGGACGATGCGCGCGCCGATGAGCAGCTCGATCGAGGGAGCCAGGCCGCCGAGCACCGAGCCGGCGATGAACAGCCCGATGGCGATGAGCAGCAGCGGCTTGCGTCCGAACAGGTCGGAGAGGTTGCCGTAGACCGGCATCATGACGGTCGACGCCAGGATGAACGACGTCACGACCCAGCTCATGTGCTCGACTCCGTGGAGCTCCCCCACGATGGTCGGCATGGCGCTGGAGAGGACCGTGTTGTTGAGCGATGCCATGAGCATCGTGACCATCAGGCCGAGGAAGAGCGGAACGATGCTCCGCTTGTGGGACGTGCCGGTGGTCGCGCCAGCCGCGGGCCTCGCTGCGCGCGCGCCGTCGCCCACGCCGGTTCCTGTGCCGGTCTCGGCGCGGGCCTGCGAATCGATGCTGGGGGGAGTCGTCATAGGGATTCTGAGATCGCTTTCCTGAATACGTCGATAGAGCGGTTGATGGCGGCTTCCCGGTCGACCAGGATGCCGTGGGGGTCGTTCCGGCTGGTGAAGCGCAGGATGGTGGCGGCGAGCGACAGGAGTGCCTTGGCGGACTCGATGCCGTCAGGCAGCGGCTCGGTCGAGCTGTCGCCGTCCTGCTCGGTCAGGATCGCGAGGACGATGTCCTCAGCCGCGCTGATGTGGCGCCTGAGGCGCTCCTCGAGCACTGGGTTCTGGTCGGCGAGCGTGCGCCGCCGCGGGAAGTCGTCGTGGTCGGGGATCGCCGAATCAAGGACGGCCAGCATGAGCCGCATCGTGCGGCCGAACGAGTCACCCGCGCTTGCGCGGAAGTCCTCGAGGGCGCCGTCGGGCAGGGTCGGTGCCTGCATGCCGAGCACCGCATCCTCTTTGCTCGGGAAGTAGTTGAAGAAGGTTCGGCGTGAGACGCCGGCGCGATCGCTGATCGCGTCGATCGTGGTCTCGTCGAGGCCCCGCTCGATCGTGAGGTCGGCAGCGGCATCGTGGATGGCGTGCCAGCAGTCGATGCGGTTGCGTTCGCGGAGGGAGAGGGCTGGGTTCGACACCACTCAAGAATATGCATGAGTGCAAAGTTTCACAAGTGCAACTTTCCTGTGCAGGTCCTGGGTACAGTGGCACCTCGTGTCGACTCTCCCCGCTCCGAACCCCTCAGGCAGCGCACGGTCCCCGTGGTTCTGGACGGCACTCGCCGTCCTCGCGCTGGTGCTCCTCGCACTGAACCTGAGGACCGCCGTCACCAACGCCTCGCCGATCTTCGATCTCATCTCCGTCGACCTCCCGCTCCAGGGCGCCACCACCGGGCTTCTCACGATGCTGCCTCCCGTCGCGTTCGCGATCGCCGGCCTCGTCACCCCGTGGCTGCTGCGTCGCGTGCGCCTCGAGCTGCTCATCGTCCTCGCCCTGGCCGCCATCATCGCCGGCCACCTGCTCCGAGGCGCGGCCCCCGACGTCCCCACCCTCCTCGGCGGCAGCGGCATCGCCCTCCTCGGCATGGGCATCGGCAACATCCTCCTGCCTCCGGTCGTCGTCACGTACTTCCGGTCGCGCATCCCCGTCATGACCTCCACCTACGCGATCGTCGTCGCGCTCGGCACGATGCTGCCTCCGCTGCTCGCGGCGCCCGTCGCCCTGGCCTCCGGCTGGCGCACCTCGCTCTCGATGTGGGGCATCGTGGCAGCCTCGGCAGCCGTGCCGTGGCTCATCCTCCTCGTTCGCGCGCAGGTGCGAGCGGCGCGCGGACACGTGCCCGAGACGACGGGCGCCGTGACGCTGCCGAACGGCAAGCCCGCACGGCCCGCACGCTCCATCTGGCGTTCCAAGCGGGCATGGGCGCTCGCCACGACCTTCGCGATCTCGTCGATGAACGCGTACTGCTGCTTCGGCTGGCTCCCCACGATCCTGCAGGAGCGGGCGGGGGCAGACACGGTCGCCGCGGCCGGCTACCTCTCGCTGTTCGCGGCCATGGGCATCCCGCTCTCGCTGGCAACCCCGCTTGTCATCAAGCACCTCGGCACCACGTGGCCGCTCATCTCCGCGGCGGCCGGCTTCGCGCTCGGCTACCTGGGCCTCATCCTGGCCCCGACGGCAGCCCCCGTCGTCTGGGTGCTGCTCATCGGCTTCGGGCAGCTGATCTTCCCCATCTGCCTCACGCTCATCGGCCTTCGCGCATCGGGCCAGCGCGGGTCGGCCATCCTGAGCGGCTTCGTCCAGCTCGTCGGCTACGCCCTCGCTGCCCTCGCGCCGTTCACGGTCGGCGTGCTGGCCACGGCGACGGGCAACTGGTCGATCCCGCTTGGCCTCCTCGCCGTGCTCACCCTCGGCGTCATCCCGCTCGCCCCCGCGCTTGCTGGCAAGTGGAAGATCGAAGACGAGATCCAGCTGGCCCGCTGAATCAGGATTCGAGCTCTGGCTCGACGTCGGTGCGCTGCTCCTCGTGGAGCGCGGCGTAGAGCCCGCCGCCGGCCATGAGCTCTGCGTGGCTGCCACGCTCGACGATGCGGCCCTCGTCGAGGACGCAGATCACGTCGGCGTCCTTCACCGTCGAGAGGCGGTGCGCGATGGCGAGCACCGTGCGCCCCCGCGATGCGGCGTCCAGCGCACGCTGCACGAATCGCTCCGACCGTGTGTCCAGAGCGCTGGTCGCCTCGTCGAGGACCAGGACGGCCGGGTCCTTGAGGAGAACTCGAGCGATGGCGACGCGCTGCTTCTCACCGCCGGAGAGCCGATACCCGCGCTCCCCCACCAGCGTCTCGTACCCGTCGGGGAACTTCGAGATGGTCTCGTGGATGTTGGCCTGCCGGCACGCATCCTCGATCTCCGCCTGCGTCGCCTCGGGCTTCGCGAAGCGCAGATTCTCTGCGATCGACGCATGGAACAGGTAGCTCTCCTGGCTCACGATGCCCGTGTTGGCCATGAGCGCGTCGTGGTCGAGGTCCCGCACGTCGGTGCCGGCGAACCTCACGGCTCCGGATGACGCCTCGTAGAGCCGCGGAACCAGGTAGCCGATGGTGGTCTTCCCGGCACCGCTCGGCCCGACGAACGCGACGAACTCACCGGGACAGACCGTGAACGAGACATCGTCGAGCGTGGGGGCCGCGTCGGTCTCCGCGTCCGGGTAGCTGAACGACACGTGATCGAACGTCACCTCGCCGAGCCTCGACTCGTCGAGGGGCGTCGGCGACGGTGACGGCGTGATGGCGGGAGCCAGGTCGAGGTACTCGAAGATGCGGGCGAAGAGCGCCTTCGACGTCTGCACCTCGAGCCCGATGCGCATGAGTCCGATGAGCGGCATCGTGAGTCTCGTCTGCACCGTCGTGAAGGCGACGATCGCCCCGGCCGTGAGATCGACGCCACCCGTGATGAGGTACGCGGCGACGATGTAGACGGCCGCGGGAACGAGCGAGAACACGATCGACACGAACGCGAAGAAGCTCTGGCCACTCATGGTCTGCTTGACCTGGAGGCCGATCTGCTTGAGGTTCTCAGCGCGATACCGCTGACCCTCGGCCTCCTCGCGGCCGAACGACTTCGCGAGCAGGATGCCGGAGACGCTCAGCGACTCCTGCGTGATGGCCGTCATCTCGGAGAGCGACTCCTGCGTCTTCGTCGCGATCCGGGCACGCACCTGGCCGACCCGACGCTGCGCCCAGACGAGCGCTGGCATGAGCACGAAGGCGATGATCGTGAGCTGCCACGAGAGCAGCGCCATCGCGACGACGGCTGCGAGGACGGTGACGATGTTCCCGACGACGCTCGTGATCATCGACTGCAGCGTGGATGCGACGCCGCCGACGTCGTTCTGCAGGCGGGACTGGATGACGCCGGTCTTCGTGCGCGTGAAGAACGCGAGCTCCATGCGCTGGAGGTGCTCGAAGAGGCGCACGCGGAGGTCGCCCATGACCGAGTTGCCGACGCTGGCCGTGAAGTACGTCTGCACGACCCCGAGCGCGCTCGAGGCGACCCACAGCAGCGCCATGAGCCCGACGATCTTCCACAGCTCGCCGATGTTCGGCCCAGCTCCATCGGGCGGGAAGAGGCCGACATCGAACGCCTGCTCGGTGAGCAGCGGAGGCAGCACCGAGATGGCGGCGGTGACGAGCACCAGTGCCAGCGCGATGGCGATCTTCCGCCGGTACGGCGAGAACAGTCGGATGACCCGCTGCCATAGGTCGTCGATCTGTGGGGCCTGCTCGTTCGCCGCGCGGAGCACGGACTCATCGCGCACGCGGCCTCCGGCAGGGGGCCCGCCTCCAGCGCCTCGCATCGTCATGGCGTCAGCGTAGGCGCATCCGCCGACACTGAGGCGAGAGCCGAGGCCTGCTCAGCGGAGACGACTCGAAACTAGACGGCGCGGTCCGAGAAACCGGCGGTGCGCGCCTGCTCCACGATCCGCGGCAGCACTGCGAGGAGGGCGTCGATGTCCGCAGCTGACGTCGAGGCGCCCAGCGTGAAGCGGAGCGCGCTGAGCGCCGCACGCTCGTCGAGGCCCATGCCGAGCAGCACGTGAGAGGGCTCCGCGATGCCGGCCTGGCAGGCCGAGCCCGTCGAGACGGAGAACCCTGCCATGTCGAGCAGGAACAGCAGCGAGTCGCCCTGGCAGCCGTCGAAGGTGACGTGGACGTTCCCGGGCACCCGCGCCCTGACCTCCACGCCGCGATCGACGAGCGCGCCGTCCAGCGGTGCCCCTCGAAGCTGCGCGCCCGGAATGCGGTCGAGGCCCTCCGAGAGCCGCAGCGCGAGGCCGTCGAGGCGCGCCCCCTCCGCAGCCATACGCGTCATCGCGGCATCGGTGGCCGCCGCGAAGGCGAGCGCCGCCGGTACGTCCTGCGTGCCCGAGCGCACACCCCGCTGCTGCCCTCCCCCGTGGATCAGCGCCTCGACCGTGTGGGCGCGCGCGAGGGCGAGGGCCCCCATCGCGACGGGTCCGCCGATCTTGTGCGCGGAGACGCTGAGCGCCGCGACGCCGAGATCGCGGAGGGAAACGGGAATGTGCCCGAACGCCGCGACGGCGTCGACGTGCACGGGAATCCCCTGCTCGTTCGCGAGCTCGGCGAGCGCACGCACGGGCTGCACGGATCCCACCTCGTTGTTCGCGAGGATGACCGTGACCAGGGCGATCTCGTCGGCGTGCTCGCGCATCCGTGCTGCCGCGACCTCGAGATCGACGAGGCCTGCTGCATCGACAGGCAGCCAGTCGATGACCGCTCCCTCGTGCGCGGCGAGCCATTCGAGCGCATCCACCGTCGCATGGTGCTCACCTCGAGGCGCCAGGATGCGCGTTCGGGTCGGCCGCTGCCGCAGCCGCGACCAGTAGAGGCCCTTGACGCCGAGGTTGATGGCCTCGGTGCCGCCAGAGGTGAACACGACCTCGATGGGGTCCGCGCCGAGCGCGGCTGCGACGCGCTCTCGCGCCCCCTCGAGCATCCGCTTCGCTGCCTGCCCGTGGCCGTGAATCGACGACGGATTCCCCGTCAGCTCGAGTCCCGCGAGCAGCGCAGCCCTCGCCTCCGGCACCATCGGCGTCGTCGCGGCGTGGTCGAGGTAAACGGCCATTTCGCTCCTCGCCTCACTCTCGACATAGACTTGCGCGATCTGTGCGCACCAGGACGCATGCATGTGACCAGGAAGCCGCCGGACGGCGCCCGGCCGCTCGATTCGAACAGTTTAGGCCTCATGCCCGATTCCCAGACCCGCTCAGACCTCGGCGTGACCCACCGCCAGGGAATCGCGCGCCTCCGCGTGTTCTCGATGCACGCGACCTCGATGACGCTGTGCCTCGTGGCCGCCGACGGCACGGTCACGCGGACCATCGAGATGGCCAGCATGCCAGGCGGCGTCTGGCAGGCAGAATGCGCCGAGCTCGTGAACGGGCAGCGGTACGCCGTGCGCGCCGACGGGCCGTCGAGCGGAACGAACGCCTTCGACAGGCATCGGCTGCTCGTCGAGCCGTACGCCAGGCAGGTCGCGAACGTCGGCAGCCCGGCCGTCCCGGTCTGGACCGCCCAGGTCGTCGAGTCCGAGCCCTTCGACTGGGGTCAGGTGCGAGCACCGCTCCTCCCCCTCCGCGACGTCGTCGTCTACGAAGCGCACGTCAAGGGATTCACGCAGCTCGCCCCGCACATGCCGGAAGACCTGCGTGGCAGCTACGCCGGCCTCGCGCACGAGGACACGATCGCCTACCTCCAATCGGTCGGCGTCACGGCGGTGGAGCTGCTTCCCGTGCACGCGTTCGCGTCCGAGTCGTTCCTGCGGCGCCAGGGCATGGCGAACTACTGGGGCTACAACACGCTCGGATTCTTCGCCCCGCATGCCGACTACGCCTCCCCCGCCGCCCGTGCGGCTGGCCCGCACGCGATCGCGCGCGAGTTCAAGGGCATGGTCAAGCACCTGCACGCAGCCGGCATCGAGGTGTACCTCGACGTCGTCTACAACCATACCTCCGAGGGTGGGCGCGGCGACGAGACGTCCATGTTCCGCGGCCTCGACAACGCCACGTACTACCGGCACGACATGCACGGCAACCCGGTCGACCAGACCGGCTGCGGCAACTCGCTCGACACGTCGGAGGCGATCGTCCGCGAGCTCATCCTCGACTCACTCAGGTACTGGGTGGAGGAGTTCCGCATCGACGGCTTCCGCTTCGACCTGGCGGCGACGCTCGGCCGGAATGCGCACCATGCCTTCGAGACGCATCACCCCCTGCTCGAGGCGATCGTCCGCGACGACCGCCTGGCCGACACGAAGCTCATCGCGGAGCCGTGGGACGTCGGCATGGGCGGCTGGCAGACGGGCAATTTCCCGGAGGACTGGTCGGAGTGGAACGACAGCTTCCGCGACCACGCACGTTCGTTCTGGGTCAGGGACATCGCCGAGGCGCGCAGCTCCGGCGTGCATCCCGAGGGTGCTGGCGCGTTCAGCACCTCGCTCGCCGGCTCGTCCGACATGTTCAGCGACGACCGCGGGCCCCTGGCCTCCGTCAACTTCGTGACGGCCCACGACGGCTTCACGCTTCGCGATCTCGTCTCCTACAACGTCAAGCACAACCTGCAGAACGCCGAGCTCGGCCGCGACGGGACCGGCGACAACCGCTCCTGGAACTTCGGCGTCGAGGGGCCAAGCGACCGCGACGACATCGAAGCGCTGCGCAGGCGCTCCATGCGCAACCTCCTCGGCACTCTGCTCCTGAGCGCAGGTGTGCCCATGCTGACGGCCGGCGATGAGGTCGCGCGCTCGCAGAAGGGCAACAACAATCCGTACAACCAGGATTCGCCCCTCACCTGGTTCTCCTGGGAGCTGAGCGAGGTCCAGCTCGCCCAGCTCGCGCACACGCGCAGGCTCATCGAGCTGCGTGCGCAGCACCAGGTGCTGCGTCCGAGCAGCTTCAACCACGGGCACGCGCTCAGCGAGCACGGCACCAGGCGCCGGTGGTTCGACGCGCTCGGCAACCCCATGGGCGACGGCTCCTGGCAGGGGCCGGGCGGGCGAACCCTGCAGGTGCTGCTGGACGCCTACATCCCGGAAGCCGATGCCGACTTCACGGGCGACGCCGAGCTCGTCGACGGGGTGCGGATGCTCACCGACCGGCTCCTGCTCGTCGTGCACGGCAGCGAGGACGACGCGGCGCTCCGCGCGCCAGCCGTCGACGAGATCACCGGGTACCGGCTCCTCTGGGACTCGACGCACGAGCACCCGGACGAGGCGCTCAGCGCCAGTCGCGTGCTCATCCCAGGTCAGCTCACCGGTCTCGAGGGACCCTCCGTGCAGGTCTACGCCGTGGACGTCGAGCCGGGACACCACCACATCTAGCGCACGGCGTGGGGGTCGTTCGCATTCCGTGACACGCGAACAGCCCCGATGCGGGTGGGTGTTGGTAGCGTTCGGATGTGGCAACGACACCAGCGTCAGACGACCAGATTCCACCGAGCCGCCCACGTCGGGCAGCCGCGAAGCGAGCGAGCACCTCGCCGAAGCCTGCCCCAGCGGCGCAGGACGCGCCAGTGAGCGCAGCGGCAGCACCCGAGCCCTCCTCGGCCAAGGCGCCAAGGGCGCGCAAGCCGAAGGCTCCAGCGGCGATGCCGGCCGCAGCCGCGGCCGTCGCGACGGCGCTCCCGCCGACCGGCGACGCCTTCCCGGGCTCCGGCTACGTCCCGGTGATCGGCCGCATCCCCATCCTCGACCTGCAGCCGCAGCTCGTCGACAACCTCTTCCCGACGAAGGGGTACGTGGGCGATGTCGTGCCCTTCTCGTGCGTCGCCTTCCGCGAGGGACACGACATCATCGGCGTCGAGCTCGTGCTCACCGAGCCCGGCGCGGAGGCCACGCGCATCCGCATGCAGCCTGGCCCGAAGGGCACCGACTCGTGGCTCGCCGAGGCGCAGGTCACCGCCGCCGGCACCCACGAGTGGTGGGTCGAAGCCTGGAACGACGACTTCGCGACCTGGCAGCACAACGCGGAGATCAAGATCCCCGCAGGCATCGATGTCGACGTCATGCTCGAGCTCGGCGCGATGGTCGTCGACCGTGCGGCCACCAATCCTGAGCTCACCGCGCATCAGAGTGCCGTGCTGCGGGACGCGGCGACCGCGTCGCGCTTCACCTCCCGGTCCGCTTCCTTCCGCCTCGCCTCGCTGCTCGCCGAAGACGTGCTCGAGGTCGTCGAGGCGCACCCCGTCCGCTCCCTCGTGACGCGCTCGGCCAAGCGCAGCATCCAGGTCGACCGCGCGCTGGCCGGAAACGCGGCCTGGTACGAGTTCTTCCCCCGCTCGGAGGGCGCCAGGCAGGCGGCGGACGGCAGCTGGACCTCCGGCACGTTCCGCACCGCTGCCGAGCGAGTGCCTGCGGTCGCAGCCATGAACTTCGACGTGCTCTACGTTCCGCCGATCCACCCGATCGGGCACACCAACCGCAAGGGGCCGAACAACTCCCTCACGACGGAGCCTGGAGACCCGGGCTCCCCGTGGGCGATCGGGTCCGCAGAAGGCGGCCACCGCGACATCCACCCCGACCTGGGCACCGTCGAGGACTTCCGGTACTTCGTCAGCGAGGTCGAGAAGAACGGCATGGAGCTCGCCCTCGACCTCGCCCTGCAGGCGACCCCCGACCACCCGTGGGTAGCTGAGCATCCTGATTGGTTCACGCAGCTGCCAGACGGCAGCATCGCCTACGCCGAGAACCCGCCGAAGAAGTACCAGGACATCTACCCGATCAACTTCGACGGCGACCGCAACGGCCTGTACGCGGAGGTCCTCGACACGGTCGAGTACTGGATCGACCTCGGCGTCAAGATCTTCCGCGTCGACAACCCGCACACGAAGCCCCTGCAGTTCTGGGAGTGGCTGATCCACGAGGTCAACGCCAAGCACCCCGAGGTCATCTTCCTCGCCGAGGCGTTCACCCGACCCGCCATCATGCACGCGCTCGCGAAGGCCGGCTTCCAGCAGTCGTATACCTACTTCACCTGGCGCAACACGAAGACGGAGCTCGAGGAGTACCTCACCGAGGTATCGAAGGAGTCCAGCGACTTCCTTCGCCCGAACTTCTTCGTCAACACGCCCGACATCCTCACCGAGTACCTCCAGAAGGGCGGGCGCAACGCCGCGAAGATCCGAGCGATCGTCGCCGCCACCTCCTCCCCGCTGTGGGGGGTCTATGCCGGATTCGAGCTCGCCGAGAACGTGGCCCGCCCCGGCTCGGAAGAGAACATCGACAACGAGAAGTACGAGTTCAAGCAGCGCGACTGGGCGGCCCAGGAAGCGAGCGGCTACTCCCTCGCTCCGCTGCTGACGAAGCTCAACGAGCTGCGCCGCGCCAACCCGGCGCTCCAGCAGCTGCGCAACTTCGAGGTGCAGTTCAGCGACAACGAGAACGTGCTCGTCTTCTCCAAGCACCTGCCCGCCGAGTACGCCGCCGACGGCGTCTCCAACACGGTGATCGTCGCGGTGAACCTCAACCACTCCGGTATCGAGGAGGCGACCGTCTACATCGACCAGACGAAGTTCGGGTTCGCGTCCGACACGGAGTTCGGGGTGGAAGACCTCCTCAGCGGGCACGAATGGGTCTGGGGCGGCGCGAACTACGTGCGCCTCGACCCATCCACCCTCCCCGCGCACATCCTGCGCGTCAGGCACTCGGCACTCTGACCCGTCGTCCGGTCGCGCCAGGCGGCGCGACCGGACGATCTCGAGAACGGAAACACCATGACCGACGAACTCAAGCCCGCCGCTCCCGCACCGATCGGCGTTCCCGAGGGTGAGCTGCGCTCGGTCGCCGAGGGCACGCACTCCGGCCCCCACGCGATCCTCGGGCAGCACCTGCAGGAAGACGGCCGCACGCTCATCCGAGCGCGTCGCCCCCTCGCGGAGCGCGTCACCGCGATCCTCGAGTCCAGCGGCGAGCGGGTCGAGCTGCAGCATCTCGCCCACGGTATCTGGCAGGGCGTGCACGAGCACGGCCTCGACGACTACCGCATCGAGACGGTCTACAGCGACGGCGTTCCGCACATCGTCGACGACCCCTACCGCTTCCTCCCAGTCGTGGGCGAGGTCGACCAGTTCCTCTTCGGCGAGGGGCGCCACGAGCGCCTCTGGCATGTCTTCGGCGCCCACCACCGCGAGCACTGGGGCACCCACTCCGCCGTCTGGGGCACCTCGTTCGTCGTCTGGGCACCCCACGCCCAGGCCGTGCGCGTCATCGGCTCGTTCAACGGCTGGGATGGCCGGGCGCACGCCCTGCGCCGCCTCGACGCACTCGGCATCTGGGAGCTCTTCGTGCCAGGCGTCACGCCGCACGAGACCTACAAGTTCCAGATCCGCACCGCCTCCGGCGACTGGGTCGAGAAGGCAGACCCCCTGGCGCTGCACGCGGAGCAGCCGCCGCAGACCGCGTCGGTCATCGCGAACCCCAGCACGTACGAGTGGGGCGACGGCGACTGGATGACGTCCCGGGCGCAGAAGGACCCGCACACGGGCCCCATGACCACCTACGAGCTCCACGCCATGTCCTGGCGTCCCGGACTCGGCTACCGCGAGCTGGCCGACCAGCTCGTCGAGTACCTCGACGGCCTCGAGTTCACCCACGTGGAGTTCATGCCGCTCTCGGAGCACCCCTTCGGCGGCTCGTGGGGCTACCAGGTCACCGGCTACTACGCGCCGACCTCCCGCCTCGGCTCGCCCGACGACCTGCGCTACCTCATCGACCGGCTCCACCAGGCCGGCTACGGCGTCATCATGGACTGGGTGCCCGGCCACTTCCCGAAGGACAGCTTCGGCCTCGCCGAGTTCGACGGCCAGGCGCTCTACGAGCACGCCGACCCTCGGCTCGGCGAGCAGCTCGACTGGGGCACGAAGGTCTTCAACTTCGGTGACTCCCAGGTGCGCAACTTCCTCGTCGCCAACGCGCTGTACTGGCTCGAGGAGTTCCACATCGACGGGCTGCGCGTCGACGCCGTCGCCTCCATCCTCTACCTCGACTACTCGCGCGAGGAGTGGGTGCCGAACATCCACGGCGGGCGCGAGAATCTCGAGGCCATCGCCTTCCTGCAGGAGGTCAACGCGACGGCCTACAAGCTCTACCCCGGTATCGCCATGATCGCCGAGGAGTCGACGAGCTGGGCTGGCGTCACGAAGCCGACCGAATGGGGCGGCCTCGGCTTCGGCCTCAAATGGAACATGGGCTGGATGAACGACAGCCTCAGGTACGTCGAGCGCGACCCCATCTACCGCTCCCACCACCAGGGAGACCTGACGTTCTCGTTCGTGTACGCGTGGAGCGAGCGGTTCCTGCTTCCCATCAGCCACGACGAGGTCGTCCACGGCAAGGGGTCTCTGTACTCGAAGATGCCAGGCGACGAGTGGCAGAAGCTCGCCGGCACGCGCCTCTTCCTGGCGTACCAGTGGGGCCACCCGGGCAAGCAGCTGCTCTTCATGGGGCAGGAGTTCGCGCAGCAGACCGAGTGGAGCGAGTCTCGCGGCCTCGACTGGTGGGAGCTCGACAACCCCGGCCACGCGGGCGTCCAGCGTCTCGTCGGAGACCTCAACCGTCTCGCGAAGCACGAGGGCGCGCTCTGGGAGCTCGACGACGACTCGTCCGGCATGGTGTGGCTCAGCGGCGACGACGCAGCGAACAGCGTCCTCGCATTCGCGCGCCGTGGTTTCGACGGCACTCCGGACGTCGCGATGATCTTCAACTTCTCGAACCAGGCCATCGGCGGCTACCGCCTCGGCCTGCCACACGCCGGACGCTGGTCGGAGGTGCTCAACACCGACGCGGAGACGTACGCGGGTTCGGGGGCCGGCAACTACGGTTCCGTCACGACCGAGGACGTCGCGTCCCACGGTTTCGCGCAGTCGGCGGCCATCACCCTCCCGCCGCTCGCGGCAGTCTGGCTCAAGTTCGAGGGCTAGGAGACCCGCAGGCTCAACGGAGCGAGGCCCGGATGCGATCTGATCGCATCCGGGCCTCGCTCTGCTCGCCAGCTCAGGTCAGAACAGCAGGTTCGTGAGCCGTGCCCGTGCAGCCCCCACGCGGGGGTCTGCCACGCCCACGACGAGGAACAGATCGAGGAGGCGTTCGCGCACCGTCGTCTTGCCCTCGGCGTCGAGCTTCGGGAACAGCGTCAGCAGGCGGTCGAACGCGTCATCGATATGCCCGCCCGACAGGTCGAGGTCCGCGACGTCGAGCTGCGCATCGAGGTCGTCCGCGTTGGCGGCGCCTCGCTGCCGGATCTCCTCGAGCGTCTTGCCCTGAAGCCGGACGAGGAGCTGCACCTGGGCGAGGCCGGCGCGAGCCTCGTCGTCGGCGGGGCGCTCGGCGAGGGCGCGCTCGTAGGCGTCGATGGCTGCGGGATAGTCTCCGCGCTCGAGCGCCTCGAAGGCTTCAGCGTGCAGCGGCGGGAGCGGCGGTGCGGCAGGCTCAGCCTGGGCCTCCGCCTCGGCCTCAGGTGCCGCATCCACCGCGACGTGGCCCGTGAGCCCCTGCTGGGCAGCGACCTGGAGGATCTCGCCGACGATCTGCGTGATCTGCTCCTGGGGCGGGTTGCCGGAGAAGAGCTGCAGCGGCCGACCGCCGATGATGGCGATGACCTGCGGCTGCTGCCCGAGCTGCGGATGCGCATCCAGGTCGACCCGCACGAGCACGATGCGTCCTTCAGCGCTGCGGACGATGTTCGCGAGCACGGGCGAGAGGGCCTGCGCATCGCTCGACCAGGCGGCGTGCATCTCGACGATGACGGGCAGGAACTGCGAGAGCTGCATGAACTGCTCGAGCGTCTGCTCGTCGGCATCGACCACGACGTCCGGCAGCGTCGCAACCGGCTCTCCGGCTGCTGGCTGCGTGGGCTGTCCTGGAGCGCCGGCTGCCGGAGCGCCGGGCTCCTGACCTGCCGGCGTGTTCGCGCGCTGGACGAGCGAGGAGAGATCGACGGCTCCGTAGAGACTCGCTGGGTTGAGTGGAGGGGTTTCAGCCATAGGTAACCTCGTTGGCGTTGAGCTGGCGTGCGCCGGTCATGGTGTTGGCGTAGCCGAGCAGTTGGACTGCGCCGCCTGTCGCTTCAGACGGCACGTAGAACATGAGCTGGTTGGTGTAGAGCGTCTCGAACCCGAGTGACGAGGAGCTGGCACCGGCAAGAGCGGCGGTGCGGCCCTGAACGCTCAGCGTCGCGAGCTGCGTGCGTGCGCTCAGCTTCTCGACCTCCTCGATGGAGACCGCGATGATCGCGCCCCCGTCGAGCGTCTGCACGCCGAAGGGCGGATCGTCGCTCGCCCGCGTCTGGAATTCGATCCGCGCCGCGTTCGCGTCGATCTCGCCCGAGACCGTCGCCCTGGCATCGGCGATCTGGGTGCGCAGGGAATCTCCCTCGGGAGAGAAGAGCGCGGCGAACTGCGAGCCGTCGCCGTTGCTGATGACGTCGGCGTAGGCCGCGGCGAGTTCCTCAGGAGCGATGACAAGCGGCTGTGCGAGGCCGTCGATACCGGGGGCTCCGATCTCGACGGGGGCCGCCTCGGGCAGGGTCACGTCGGGGGTGAGCTGCACGATGGATGCCACCTTGTAGGCGTCGCGGGCCGTCGACTGCGTGAGCATCATGCCGAACGGTGCCGTTGGCGTCTCTCCGCCGGCTTCCCGGACCACGAAGATCGACTTCGGCCAGGCCTCGGAGGCCTGCGGCACGGCGTAGACGATCTCGCCGGTCGGGAAGGCCACGGGGCCGGGCAGCGCGTTGTCGGCGGCTTTCGCCTTGTACTCGGCTGCGCGCTCCTGGTAGGCGGCCTGGGTGAATCGCGGCGCCAGCCCATCCGGCTTGTTGGCGGCATCCGCTTCCTGGGCGAGCTTGGCTGCGTCGTCGAGGATCTCCGTGAGCTGCTGCGCGTTCACGGCGGGCAGTGCCTCGCCCTCGGTGAGGAGCGCCTGGTCAATCGAGGAGGTCGGCGTCGGCGTCGTCGGCGCACTCGTCGACCCGCCGAACTGCTCTGGCCAGAAGTCGGCGGAGCATCCGGAGAGCGCAATCGATCCGACGAGCAGCACTGGGATGAGCCTGAAGAGTCGCTTCGGGGCCTGGCTCCGGTCGCGACCGCGGGGTCGACGCCACTGCTGAGGCTCAGCAGCGGGCACGTCGCCGGATGGTGCGGTCGCGTCAGGGCCGGGCGCTCCGCCAGCGGGAGGCTCCCCGCCACCGGTGGAGTCGTCGTCGTCCGACTTGCCTGAGTCCGCCTTGTCCGTGTCATCGTCCGCTGGAAGCGCTGCCGACTCGGACGGGGAGTCGCCGGCATCCGGAGACGATGCCTCCTCCTGGCCGCTCCAGCTGAACGGGTCGTCGACCGCCGGAGCAACGGGTGCGCCAGGTGCCTGGCTGACTGCTGCTGCCTCGGCGCTCGGGGCCCGGAAGGAAGGGAAGGCGGCAGCCTGGGGCTGCCGGTCCGCCGCGTCGACGGTGGCCGGTGGCGCCCAGCTGGGCTCCTCGACCGGCCTGAAGCTGTCGTGGTCTGCCTCGACGGATCGAGCGTCGCCTTCGGAGAGCCGGACCGATTCGGCCACGACGCTCTGCGACTGCTCGATCGGATCGACCTCGGACGAATCGAGCCCGTCGTCCGCGACCTGCGTTGAGCCTTCGAAGGAGAACGCCGGCGTCGCCGCGGTTCCGCCGTCAGCGGCGGGCACGACGACCGGGATCTCGGAGGCGAGCTCCTCGCGAGCCTGTCGCTGCGGCTTCGAGCGGCGGCGCATGCTCAGCAGCGCCCAGAGCAGCAGGCCGAGGGAGATCAGCAGCAGGACTCCGCCGCCGAGCAGGAGCGGACCGGCCATGGGCGCGCGTCCGTCGAGCGGCCAGGAGATGGAGATCTCGTTGGGCGCGGAGGCCTCCCCGTCCGACTGGACGAGCAGGGCGAAGCCGACGGGAAGCGTCTGCTGCATCTCGAGCTGCCCCTCCCCCTCGTACTCCTGGAACCAGAGGTCGCTGCCGAGGATGTTGGGGGCCGTCGTCTCATCCGCCGAAGCCTCGCCCGGCGTGAAGACGAGAGCTCCGCTCGTGTCGTCGAGGGTGACGATCTCGTGCTGCGTCGTTCCGACCCAGCCTGCGATGTCCGCCTGGCGCCCGATCGCGACGCGAATGGGGCCGTCGCCGCGGATCGTGATGGATTGCGTGCCAGCGTGCTCGATGAGCGTGTCGCTGGGGATGACCAGCAACGGCGACTCCTGGGTCAGCGTGCCCGTCGCGACGACCGTGTCGGCCGCCCGCGCTTCCGTGACCTGCAGCCAGCCGACGACAAGCAGCGCGACACTTCCGAGGAATGCGATCGCGGCTAGGATGAATCTCACTGAGTGACTCCTTCTCGAGTGATTGCGCCGTGCATCGTTTGTGCGCTCGACGTGCTCCTCTCGCGAGGGTGCCGTCGTCTTCCATGAGGTTCATGGAGACTCTCGACCCCTCAATCTAACGCACCGTGCCCGCACTTCCCCTGGAATACGCCGGTTTCGCCCCCGAATTCGGTGAATGCGCCCGCGGTCACGTCCCGAGAAGCTGCGATTTCCGGAGAGATGTCTCCGCCATTCCGAGCCTCATCAGGGCGCTGTTCGGAGCCGCCGTCTAGACTTCAGGACGTGCGCAGGCGGTCGGCGCGCACCTGCACCCTGACTCACGCGGAGGCGTCCTTGGCATTCGACGACATCAACTTCAACACGGCGATGCGCGGTTACAACCGCGAAGAAGTCGACGAGGTCATCAGGTCACTGCGCACGCAGCTCGCCCAGGCCGGCAACCAGGACTCCGGTGCGAGCCGCGAGATCGCGGCGATGAGGACCCGCATCAAGCAGCTCGAGTCCGAGCTCAACGAGGTCGGCAATCCCACCTACTCCGGCCTCGGCACGAAGCTCGCGGGCACGCTCGCGACGGCCGAGCAGCAGGCGCAGAAGCTCACTGCCGAGGCGCAGCGCGAGGCCGACAAGATCCTCAGCGAAGCGCACCGGAACGCGGCCCGCATCCACCAGGAAGCCAACGACTACGCGGAGCGGGTGACACGTGAGGCGGATGTTCGCGCCTCGCGCGTGCTGAGCGATTCCCGCTCGGAGGCCGACAGCCTCCTGGAGAACGCGAAGCAGGAAGCCGATCTCACGCGCACCAACCAGGAGCGCGAGATCGAGACGGTCAAGGACCAGGTCACGACCGAGCTGCGCGAGCTGCGCCACTCGACCGATCTCGAGATCAGCGCGCTGCGCGCGTCGGTCGACGAGGAGCTGGCCACGAAGCGTCAGGCCGTGGAGAACGAGATCGCCGAGTCCGCCGCTCGCCTCGCCGAGCGGCAGCGGGAGATGGAGAAGGCGCGCGCCGACTTCGAGCGCGAAGCCGCGGCTCGCCGCACGCAGATGGAGCACGAGCAGGAGGCGGAGCGCCAGGCAGCGAAGGGCGAGCTCGACGCGCTCCGCGAGGGTTCCGTCCGGGAGATGAACGCGAAGCGCACGGAGCTCGATGTCGAGCTCTCGAAGCGCCGCAACGCGTTCGAGCAGCAGCTCGTGGCCGCTGGCCGCAAGGCGGAGGCAGCAGCGAAGAAGCTCATCGACGACGCGACCGAGCAGCTCGCCGACCTCAACCAGCGCAGCGAGCAGGTTCGGCGCGAAGCGGGAAAGATCATGGCGGATGCGCGTCGCCGCGCGCAGGAGACGCAGGACCAGGCAGAGCGCAAGGCGGCCGACCTGCTCGAGACGAGCAACAAGCAGGCGCGCGAGCGCAACACGGAGGTCGAGCAGCACACGCAGAGCCTGCTCGACAACGCCGAGCAGCGCCTCTCGGAGCTCCGCGAGGAGCGCGACCAGGTGCAGAGCTACCTCGACCAGCTCAAGCGAGCCTTCTCGCGTACCGACTTCAGCCTTCCCGAGGCCGACGAGCAGATCACGAAGCGGCCCGCCGCTGACGACACCGAGGCGGCGGCTTCGGGCACCGACGCAGCCGAGGCGCACGCCTTCGCGCTCTCGAGCGGTGGCTCCCAGCAGGAGCAGGAGACTGCAGCCGACGACGTGAGTGCGACGTCCGAGACATCAAGCGAGCCCGCTGACGAGAGCACCTCGAAGGACGAGCCGGTCCCTGCTCAGGCCGCGGGCCAGGGCGGCGGACAGAACCCGAGCCAGAAGCGCGGAGGTCCGCGCCAGCGGTAGGCCCAGCGTGCGATCTCGACCCCTCCCGCGCGTCTAGACTCGGATCCCGGCCATCGGCCGGGATCCGATCAGGGGGAACACCGCATGCGCATCGAGAATCCGTTCAGGCTGGGCTTCGTCGCGACGGTCGGCGTGCTCGTAGCTCTTGTCCTCGGTGGCATGATCGCCTCGCTGAGCACGATCCTCACCTACATCGGTGCGGCACTGTTCCTGGCGCTCGGCTTCGAGCCGATCATCGCGTTCCTGGAGCGCCACCGCTGGCCCAGGTGGGCGGCGATCATCTCCTCGCTGGGAGGAGCCGCGCTCGCCCTCGGTCTTGTCGTGTGGGCGCTCATCCCGAGCATCTCGAGCCAGGTCGAGCAGCTCTCGGCGCGCTACACGTCGATCGTGAACGACCTCGCGGGCTCGAACGTCATCGAGTGGGTCGACGAGCGCTTCCCGGATCTCCAGGCCCAGGAGTTCGTGACCGACGCGCTCGAGTGGCTGCGCAACAACCTCGCCGCCATCGGCGGTGGCGTGCTCGAAGTCGGCTTCGG
This sequence comes from Pseudoclavibacter sp. VKM Ac-2888, assembly GCF_015351285.1. Lineage (NCBI taxonomy): Bacteria > Bacillati > Actinomycetota > Actinomycetes > Micrococcales > Microbacteriaceae > Pseudoclavibacter > Pseudoclavibacter sp. VKM Ac-2888. The sequence goes on along the minus strand of NZ_JADKSM010000002.1, from coordinate 156,980 downwards.
CATCGTGAACGCCTTCTTCGGGGTGCTCATCGTCTTCATCCTCATGCTCTACTTCGTCTCGAGCATGAACAGCATCAAGCGCGGCTTCTACCAGCTCCTGCCGGCCTCCCGCCGGGCCCGCACGGCCGAGCTGACCGAGCAGATCACGGCGTCCGTCGGGAAGTTCGTCCTCGGGCAGCTGGCGCTCGGCCTCGCAAACGGGATCCTGTCCTTCACGTTCCTCTCCATCATCGGCGCGTCGATGCCCGCCGTGTTCGCGATCATCGCCTTCCTCGGCTCGCTCATCCCCCTCGTGGGAACGCTGTCGGCGTCGGTCATCATCGTCGTGCTGCAGCTGGCGCTCATGCCCGTCGACAGCAGCGTGTGGTGGATGGCCGCCATCTACTACGTCGTCTACATGCAGGTCGAGGCCTACGTCATCAGCCCTCGCATCATGAGCTCGGCCGTGCAGGTCCCCGGCGCCATCGTCGTCATCGCCGCCCTCACGGGAGGCACGCTCCTCGGGCTCCTCGGCGCTCTCGTCGCGATCCCGATCGCGGCGGCCATCCTCCTCATCGTCAAGGAAGTCTGGATACCGGCGCAGAACGAGCGCTAGCCTCACGGCGGCGCAGGCCGAGCGTTGCACGGCCCGTTCTCCACCTATGATTCGAGGCGTGCAGAGCATCCAGTGCCCCCGTTGCGCGTCGCTCGTCATGCTCGAGTCGCTGTCGTGCGACGCCTGCGCGACGCCGATCGCCTTCCACGACGAGACGCAGGTCTTCGTCGACGTCAGCGGCGGAGCCGTCCTCGTCGAGGGCAGGCTGTGGCGGGAATGCGGGAACCGGAGCTGGCGGTGCAACTGGCTCGTGGAGGACGGCATCGCGACCTCGTCATGCCTCTCCTGCAGGCTCGTTCGCAAGCGCCCTGAGTCCGACGACACCCTCGCGCTCGAGAAGCTCGCAGAGGCGAACGCGGACAGGCGGCGCCTGCTCGCGCAGTGCCTGCACCTGCGCCTCCCCATCGAGAGCTACGCGGAACGTGACGGGGGTCTCGGGTTCGACCTGCTCTCGAGCCGGAGCTCAGGCCAGCGAGTGTCGATCGGCCACGCGAACGGCATCATCACGATCGACCTGGCCGAGACCCTGGATGCGCACCGCGAAGCGCTCAGAGTGCGTCTGGGCGAGCCGTACCGTACCCTCCTCGGTCATTTCAGGCACGAGATCGGCCACTACTACCAGTCGATCCTGCTCGACGACGAGACGCTCCTCGACGAGTGCCGAGAGCTGTTCGGGGACGAGCGCGCGAGCTACCGGGAGGCGCTCGAACGCCACTACCGCCTGGGCGCCCCCGAGGGCTGGTCGGCGTCGTACATCTCCGAGTACGCGACGATGCACCCCTGGGAGGACTTCGCCGAGACCTTCGCGCACTACCTGCACATCCTCGGATCGCTCTGGACGGCCGCCGCCTCGAACGTGGTGCTGCAGCCGGAGACGACCCCGCTCCTCGACTACACGGAGGAGCCCATCGAGCGGGTGCTCGCCGACTGGCACGAGGTCTCGCTGCTCCTGAACCGCTTGAGCAGAGCGATGGGCCAGAACGACCTCTATCCGTTCGTGCTGAACGCTCCAACCGAGGTGAAGCTCGGCTTCATGCACCGGATCGTGACGCGGATCACTCGCCGCTCGGCCACGACGAGCTGAGCGGAAGCGCCGCCGGGTTCGTGCGCTGCACGATCTCCGTCAGCACTCGCTTCGTCTGCTTCTCCCCCACCCACAGGTGCCGACCGTCGTCGACGGGCACGAGCTCGAGGTTCGGGAGGTGCGCGATACGCTGCGCCGCCTCGTCGGGCTTGAGGAAGTCGTCGTGCTCTGGCACGACCATGACGACCGGGATGCGCGCGTCCGCCCAGCGGTCGAGCTCGGCTTGGCTCGTGCGCCGCAGGGGCGGGGACAGCAGGATGAGGCCCTTGACGTCCGCGTGCTCGTGGCCGTGCTTGAGCGCGAGCTCGGTGCCGAACGACCAGCCGACCAGCCACGGGTTCGGCAGTCGGCGTTCGCGGACGAACGCCATGGCGGCTTCGACATCGGCGCGCTCGGTCTCTCCGTCACCGAACTCACCGTCGCTCGTGCCTCGCGGAGAGCTCGTGCCTCGCGTGTTGAAGCGAAGCACAGCCAGGTCCGCCTGCGCGGGCAGACGCAGCGATGCCTTGCGCAGCACGTGCGAGTCCATGAACCCGCCAGCGGTGGGCAGGGGGTGCAGGGTGACCAGTGTCGCGACCGGCTCACGGTGGAGGGGCAGCGCCAGCTCCCCGACGAGGGTCAGGCCGTCGCTCGTGTGCAGCTCGATCTCCTCGCGGCGAGCTGGCAGCTCCGTTCCGCTCCGGATCTCGATGGACTCGCCAGCTTCTCCGGCCGTCGATGCGTCGGTCATGCCATCCTCCAACAGTGGTTGTGCCAGTGGCGGCGGGCCGCCAAGGCGTGCTCGTCTCCGAGGATGCCCTCGGCCCGCCAGACGACGACGTGCGCGACTCCCGCCTCGACGGCATTGGGGCAGCCAGGACACACGTAGTCCTTGACCGCCCGGACCGCCGAGATCGGCTGCACGGTGTAGGAGACGCCGCGGCGCACCTCCGTGCGGCGCCAGCCCTCGCGGAGACGCTCCAGCTCGTCGGCCTGGTCGCCAGCGCGGTCGGCGGCGGCCTGCTGCCGCTTCGCCGCGCGACCGCCCTTCGTCCTCGGGGACGGATCACCGCTTGGACGGCGGGATCGGTTCGAGCGGGGCATGACCACCATTCTAGGAAGCTCGTGGGAACCGAGCTGACAGACGACGCCGCGTGACCCTGAGGTCACGCGGCGTCGTGTGGCTGAGCCCAGCGGGCTCGAGGAGAAGTGGATCAGTACCAGTTGTTGGCTTCCGAGTGCGCCCACGCGCCGCACGGAGTGCCGTAGCGGCCCTTGATGTAGTCGATGCCCCAGCGGATCTGCGTCTCGGGGTTCGTGCGCCAGTCAGAGCCGTGCGTGGCCATCTTGCTGCCGGGAAGCGACTGTGGGATGCCGTAGGCGCCGGACGAGGGGTTCTCGGCCGCCGCGTTCCAGCCGGACTCGCGCTGCCAGAGCTTCTCGAGGCAGGCGAACTCGCCGGTACCCCAGCCCATGGACGCGACGACATCGGCGGCAACCGCCTTCGACGTGCCCGGGTCGGGCGCGACGTAGTCGGGGCTGCTGTTCGACGACGACGAGGAGGAGGAGGAACTCGACTCCTTCTCGGTCGGTGTCGGAGTGGGGGTCGGCGTCGGGGTCGGCGTCGTCACGACGATGCCGGCCAGATCGTTGTCTCGCGGAGTCGCAGTCGGGGCGGCAGTGCCCTCATCTTCGACCGTTGCCTCGCCACTCGCCTCGACGGCGGAGACCAGGCTGACCTCGTATCCCTGGGCCCCCGCGGCAGTCAGGTCCGCGACGCTCGGCGCGATCGCAAGAGCTGGGGAGGCGCCGCCGGCGACACCCGCCTGCAGGATGGCCGTGAGCGCAAGGGCACCGACAGCGGTGCTCGCGGCGATGGGGACGATGATCTTCGCCCGTGAGCGTCGTGCGGCCGTCGGACGCGCTGCTCGCGTCGAGCCTGTGCGCTGCAACGTGGTCATTGATCTCCCGGGGTTGGAACTAGGGACTCCCCGAGGATAACGGAATGGTCACGGAATGGCAACGAAAACGGCATCAGTCGCCCGCCGACTGCCGCAGCCATTCGCCCCGGACGTCTGACCGGACTCCCGGTCAGTAGCAGCTCCACTGCCCCCAGCCGGCCTTCGCCTGCAGCATCTTGGCGCGCATTGTCTGCTCTTCCAGCGATGCGTCGGAGGGCAGGCCCGTCCCGCCGACGGACTGCCACGTGGGAAGCGAGAACTGGTACATGCCGTAGTAGCCGTTCCCAGTGTTGATCGAAGGGTTGCCACCGGACTCGCACTGCGCGATGCGGGCCAGCGTGGCGTCGATGCTCGGGTCCGAGGAGACGTCGGCCTCCTTGTACGAGGATCCCCCGGATGAGGAGTTCTTGCTCGAGTTCGAGGGGGCGGGCTCGGGCTCGGGCTCCGGCTCGGGCGTCGGCGTCGGCGTCGGCGTGACCACGACGATGCTGGCGATGTCACTCGTGCGGCTCGTGTCCGCCGGCACCGCATCCACTGCGGAGACGAGGCTCACGGCGTAGCCCTGCGCACCCGCGGCGGTCAACTCGTCCACGGACGCGACGGAGACGACTTCGCTCTCGCCCTGCCCCTGGACCCCCAGCTGGACGGTCGCAGTGACCGCGAGAGCAGCGATCGCCACTCCGGCCAGGGTCGGAACGATCACGCGGGCTCCCGCACGCCGGCGGAGGCCTGCGGGCCGTGAGGCCCGCGTCGAGCCGGTGCGGATGGCGGTGGTGGTCATGCGGGTACTCCCAGGTGGTTCGTGGTGGCGAGGTCTTCAGCCGAAGGTGACGCTGCGGTCGTGGGCAGCGGGTCCGAGGTCAATAGGAGCCGTTGTGCTGGTTCCAGGCGGCGCACGGGGTGCCCCACGCTCGGTCGATGTAGTCGATCCCCCACTTGATCTGCGTCAGCGGGTTCGTCTTCCAGTCGGCGCCCATCGTGGCGAGCTTCTCAGCGGGCCACGACTGCGGGATGCCGTACGCACCGGAATCGGCGTTCTCGGCCAGGTAGTTCCAGCCGGATTCCTTCATCCACAGCTTGTCGAGGCAGGACATCTGGTCGGCACCCCAGCCGTACTGGGTCTTGACCATCTCCTCGGTGATCTTCTTGAGCGAGGCAGGGTCGGTCGGCACCACGTCGATGCTGACGCTCGAGCCCCGGTCGTCGATGGTGGTCCCCTGCGAGCTCTCCCCCGAGACGGCGAGGACCGCGTACGCCTGCGCCTGCTCCTGCGACAGCTCCTGGATGCTCGGGCTCAGCGACGCGTCGGCCGAGGCTGTGGCCCCGGCACCCGTGAGGGTGGTCACTGCGATGGCCCCGGCTGCGACGACGCCGAGCGCCGATGAGCCGAAGATCGCGGCGCGGCGCTTGGCGCGAGTCTTGCGACGCTGGCGTGCACGCTCTCCGCGAGTTGCAGTGGTTTCCGGCATGGAGCTCCAACCGATGGGCCGAGGGGACCACGCAATCGTAACGGGGAGGTCACGATTTGACAACGCTCAGGCTCAGCTGAGGTGGCAGGTGTACCTAACGAATGGCGAGCATGACGTCGATGACGGCGTCGATGAGCAGGTCGACTTGCGTCTCCTTGTAGCCGTGGCGCTTCGGCGTGAACGCGACACCGCGGACCTCGCGGAGCGACATGGCGGTTCCACCGCGCAGGAAGTCAGCGAGCCTGCTGGAGAACTCGTCGACCTCCTTGACGTCGTATCCACGCTGCAGGACGGAGACGCGATCGAAGCGCTCGCCGTCTTCGCGACGGAGCCGAGCGAGGACCGCCCGGGCCGTCGTCTTCGTCTCGCGCAGGAAGACATCACGGCCGACCCGGTCGATGTGCTCGTCGCGTTCGCGGATGGCGACGGCGTCCTCGAGGCGCTCGAGCGCGGCATCGACGTGCGGGGCGGAGTACCCGCCCTTGCGCATCGTGAACGCCGTGTGGCGGATGCTGCTCGTCGAGAGGCGCTTGCCCTGCGTGCCGTTGTCGAAGTTGTCGTAACGCTGCCGGGCGACGCGGAATGCACGGTCGACCTCTTCGGCGTCGTAGCCGAGGGTGCCACGAGATGCCAGAGGGAATGAAGTGCTGCTCACGCGGTCCATTCTGCCGCATCACGAGCGAACATGTCGCACGGCTCCCCGGTGGGGCATCACCAGAGCGTCGAGTCTGCGCTCCAGAAGTACAGCGCGAAGGCCATCGCTCCCGACGGCAGGATCGAGTCGATGCGGTCGAAGAACCCACCGTGCCCGGGCAGCCAGGAGCTCATGTCCTTGATCTTGAGGTCGCGCTTGATCATCGACTCGGTCAGGTCGCCGGCCGTGGCGGTGATGAGCAGCAGGGGCCCCATGATCAGGCCGAACCACCAGTCCTGGTCGAGGAGGAAGATGCTGACGAGGATGCCCACGACGATCGACGTGAGGCCGGCTCCTGCGAACCCCTCCCAGGTCTTGCCCGGGCTGATCTTCGGCGCGAGCTTGTGCTTGCCGAAGTTGAGGCCGAAGACGTAGGCACCCACGTCCACGGCCACGACGATGATGAGGAAGCCGAGCACCCACCACTGGCCGTCCTCCTGCGAGGTGAGGAGCACCGTGAACGAGCCGAGGTACGAGACGTAGATGAGGATGAGCGCGGCGGCCAGGAAGTCGGCCCAGACCGCCTTCCGCGGTGGCCGATCGGTGGACACCGAGGCTTCCACGAGCCGCCACACGGTCACGACGAAGACGCCGATCAGCAGCGCGAGCCACTGCCCGACGACGTCGAAGTAGTAGGCAACAGGTTGGATGGCGACGGCTGCGACGACTAGCGGAATGCGTGGCACGTCGCGCCCGGCACCGCGCATTGCGCTCGCGAGCTCGATCGTCGCGAAGATGACCATCGCGACCGCGAACGGGATGAAGAGCTGCTTGATGAAGATGAGGCTCGAGATGAGGAGCGCCCCGAGCACGACGCCGAAGAAGATCGCGAAGGACAGGTTGCGCCCACTGCGGGCGTTGATCGCGTCGTTGCGTGCCCGCAGCTTGTCGCGCTGCTCCCGCACCTGGGTCCGCGCCTGCTGCGCGCGCGATTCCAGGTCGTGAAGGATGTTCGTGCCGGTGTCACCAAGCCGCGATGGGCGGAGCGGGGTCAGGGGCGGCGCAGGAGCGCCGTCGCCCATGACCGGGAGATCGTCAGCAGCCGCGGGGGCTCCGGCCGCTGGTGTGCCGTCGCCCTCGCTGGCGGCGGGACCGAAGGCGCTCGGCGTCTCGCGCGCTTCGGACTCCGCCTCTGTCTCCCGGACCTCGCGGTCCAGGCGCTCGCCGGGGTCTGCCCCGTCACTCCCAGTCGTGGACACGAGCGACTAGACCTCGAGGAGCTCGGCTTCCTTGTGCTTGGAAGCCTCGTCGATGCGATCGATGTGCGCCTTCGTGAAGGTCTCGAGTTCCTTCTCGCCGCGAGCGATGTCGTCCTCGCCCACTTCGTCCTTCAGCGCTTCGAGGTCGGTCTTCGCCTTGCGACGGATGTTGCGGACGGCGACGCGCGCCTCCTCCGCCTTCGTCTGCACGAGCTTGACGTACTCCTTGCGGCGGTCGGCCGTGAGCTCCGGCATGACCACGCGAATGAGGTTGCCGTCGTTGCTTGGCGTGACCCCGAGGTTCGGCCGCGACACGATGGCCTTCTCGATCTCCTTGAGGGCCGACTTGTCGTAGGGCGTGATCACGAGAACACGAGCTTCGGGGACGGCGATCGACGCGAGCTGCTCGAGCGGCGTCGCGGTGCCGTAGTAGTCGACGGGGATCTTCGTGAAGAGCTGGGGGTTCGCCCGCCCCGTTCGCACCGTCGAGAAGTCTTCCTTCGCGTGGTCGACGGCCTTCGCCATCTTGTCTTTGGTCTCGGTGAGCACGTCGTTGATCACGGGGTGTCCTTTCCAGGGCGTTCTGCATCATCCTACCGAGATGGTCGGATGCGCACGCCACGCTCGAGGGCGCGGCGCACTGACGAAAATTGTCGCGGGGTGGCGGTTTCGGTGGGGCCCTCGACTAGTCGAGGCTCGACGTGACGAGCGTCCCGATGTCCTCGCCGAGGATGGCGCGGGCGATGTTGCCCTCTGGGCTCATGCCGAACACGCGCATGTCCATGCCGTTGTCCATGCAGAGGCTGAAGGCGGTCGAGTCGACGACCTTGAGGCCACGCTGGAGCGCGTCCTGGTAGGTGACCGAGTGCAGCAGCTCGGCGCTGGGGTCTTGGCGCGGGTCGGCGGTGTAGACGCCGTCGACACCGTTCTTCGCGACGAGCACCACGTCTGCTCCGACTTCGAGCGCACGCTGTGCGGCGACCGTGTCGGTCGAGAAGTACGGGAGGCCGGCGCCGGCGCCGAAGATGACGACGCGGCCCTTCTCCATGTGGCGCTTGGAGCGGAGCGGAATGTACGGCTCGGCGACCTGGCGCATCTCGATGGCGGACTGCACACGGGCGGGGGTGCCCGCCTGCTCGATGAAGTCCTGCAGCGCGAGGGCGTTCATGACGGTGCCGAGCATGCCCATGTAGTCGGCTCGCGCGCGGTCCATGCCGGCGTTCGCGAGCTGAGCGCCGCGGAAGAAGTTCCCTCCGCCGACGACGATGGCGACTTCCACGTCGCGTGCAGCAGCGGCGATCTCCTTGGAGATGCTCGTGAGCACCTCGGGATCGACACCCATCTTGCCTGCACCGAACGCTTCGCCAGAGAGTTTGAGGAGAACGCGTCTGCGCGGGGCCTGTGGTGACATTTGTGCTCCTTGTGGGATCGCTGATCGTCCACGAGCCTACCTTGCGCGGAGCGCGCACGAGTCTCAGCGGACCTCCTCGAGCGGGCTCCGGGGACACGAAACGGGGCCGGATGCTTGCGCATCCGGCCCCGAATTCGTGTGCGTCTGGCGTTAGGCGCCGACGCGGATGCGACCGAAGTCGACGACGTTGACGCCTGCGGCGTCAGCGATCTTCTTCACGGTCTGCTTGTTGTCGCGAGCGTAGTCCTGCTCGAGGAGCACGATCTGCTTGAAGAAGCCGGTCAGGCGTCCCTCGATGATCTTCGGAAGGGCTGCCTCTGGCTTGCCCTCGCTCCGAGAGATCTCCTCGACGATGACCCGCTCCTTGTCGATTGCCTCGGCAGGAACGTCCTCACGGGTGAGGTACTGCGGGTCGAACATCGCGATGTGCTGAGCGATGCCGCGAGCCGTAGCCGCGTCGTCGCCCTCGTACGCCACGACGACGCCGACCTGCGGTGGCAGGTCCTGCGAGGTGCGGTGCAGGTAGATCTCGAAGTTGGCGCCCTTGAGGAGGCTCACCTTGCGGAGTTCCATCTTCTCGCCCAGGATCGCGGCGACGCCATCGATGGTCTCCTTGACGGTCGTGCCGTCGACGGGGGCGGCAAGCGCCTCGTCGACGTTCGACGCGCCAGCGGCGGCCACAGCATCGAGCACCTTCTCGGAGAGTGCGATGAACTTGTCGCCCTTGGCAACGAAGTCGGTCTCGGTTGCGAGCTCGATGAGCGTCGCGGTGCCGTTTCCGTTGTCCTTCGCGGCGACGAGGCCTTCGCTGGTGGAACGGTCAGCGCGCTTCGCGTTGCCCTTCGCACCCTTGAGGCGGAGGATCTCGACGGCCTTTTCCTTGTCGCCGTCGGCCTCTTCGAGCGCCTTCTTCGTGTCGACCATGCCAGTACCGAGCTGCTCACGCAGCTCCTTGACATCAGCGAGGGTGAAGTTAGCCATGTGTGGGGTTCTCCCTAGTGCTTGAAGTTACTTGGACTCTTCGACGGCTTCGACAGCCTCGGCTGCTTCAGCAGGCTCGGCGGCCTCGGCAGGCTCAGCTGCCTCGACAGCCTCGGCCTCGGCAGGAGCCTCGGTCTCAGCAGGAGCCTCGACGACGGCCTCAGCGGCAGGAGCGTCGCCCTGCAGCAGGTCGTTCTCCCACTCAGCCAGCGGCTCGACCTCGGCCTGGCCTTCGGTCGGCTTCTGGTGGCGCTGGATCAGGCCCTCAGCTGCTGCGTCGGCGATGATGCGCGTCAGCAGCGCAACGGAGCGGATGGCGTCGTCGTTGCCCGGGATCGGGTAGTTGACGTCGTCCGGGTCGCAGTTCGTGTCGAGGATCGCGATGACCGGGATGCCGAGCTTCTTGGCCTCGTCGATCGCGAGGTGCTCCTTCTTGGTGTCGACAACCCAGAGCGCCGAAGGCGTCTTCGAGAGGTTGCGGATACCACCGAGCGACTTCTCGAGCTTGTCACGCTCGCGACGCTGGATGAGGAGTTCCTTCTTCGTGAAGCCGCGCGTCGTGTCGTCGAAGTCGACGAGGTCGAGCTCCTTGAGACGGTTGAGGCGCTTCTGGACGGTGCCGAAGTTCGTGAGGAGGCCACCGAGCCAGCGCTGGTTCACGTAGGGCTGGCCCACGCGGGTCGCCTGCTCGGAGATGGACTCCTGAGCCTGCTTCTTGGTGCCGACGAAGAGGATGGTGCCGCCGTGTGCGACGGTCTCCTTGACGAAGTCGAAAGCAGCATCGATGTAGCCCAGCGACTGCTGGAGGTCGATGATGTAGATGCCGGACCGCTCGGTGAAGATGAATCGCTTCATCTTCGGGTTCCAGCGACGGGTCTGGTGCCCGAAGTGCACGCCGCTGTCGAGCAGCTGGCGGATGGTGACGACTGCCATGGTCGTTCTCCCTATTCGAATGCGCATTCCTGCGCGCGGTTGTTCTCTGCGACCGGCGGCCGCACAGCCTGGTGCCCAGCGCGCATCCGCTCTCGCACCGAAGTGCTGGAGACCGATGGATGCACGCCTCGATGGGCACGCGAAGTCAGCCCGCATGGCGGGCTGCTGGCGTCAGTCTACACAGGAGCGGTGGCGCAGGGAACCGGTGCATGGACTCAGGTGCAGCCGAGCCTGTGGACAGGCGTCCTCCACACCTCGTGGTCGTCTGCCGCAGGGGCCCGCTCACCGGGCACCACGATGACACCATGCACCGCACCCCGGAGTCCCCAGCGTCCCTCGTCCGCCCCCGGCGCGGTCTCGCGACGCTCATTCTCCTCCTGCTCATGGCCAGCGCGACTCTGGGCGGCGCTCCGCACGCGGCCGGGGCTTCGAGCACGTGGAGCTGGCCCGTGGAAGCGCCTCCGAACGTCGCTCGTGGATTCGACCTCGCCGCCCGGTACGGGGCCGGCCACCGCGGCGTCGACATCTCCGCGGCACCGGGCGACGACGTCCGCTCCCCCGCCCCGGGAACCGTCACGTTCGCGGGCTTCGTCGTCGACCGACCGGTGCTCTCGATCCAGCATGCCGACGGCCTGCTCGCCAGCTACGAGCCGGTCGTCACACAGCTGAGACCGGGAGACGTCGTCTCCACCGGCCAGCGCATCGGAGAGCTGAGCATCGGGCATCGCCACACGCCCGAAGGGAACCTGCACCTCGGGGTTCGACGCGACAGCGCCTACCTCGACCCCGCCCCGCTGTTCGAGGTGCTGCGACCCCCCGCGGCCGTCCTGCTTCCCCTGTACCGATGAGCAACCGACGCTCGCCACGACCCACACCAGAAAGGCACCACATGTCTCCTCTCCACCAGCAGCGACCGCCCTCGCCCGCCGGGGCTGCCCATCGCACCGCGCACTCGCCATCGCGCTGGACCACTCGACTTCCTCGCGCCGCAGCTGGCCTCGTCATGCTCGCCATGACCGCGTCGTTCCTGCTCTTCTCCGGAGCGCAGACCGCGAGCGCAGCCGGCTACGGCCCCGGCTTCGACGACGCCCAGAACGGCGGACAGGGACGGATCGGGGCCTACAGCTTCGAGGGACGCAACGTCTACTGCCTGCAGCCCTGGCTGCCCCGCCCGCTCGATGAGACGACGAAGGGAAGCGTCGTCGATGGCGAGCAGTTCCAGATGAGCGACGACGACACAGCCCGCGTGAACTGGGCCATCTCGACCCACGGGCAGTCCGCGGACCCGACGGTGACCAGCGCCGTCGCCATGTTCGTCTGGTCGCTCGCGGCCCCCGAAAGCTACTCGGGCCATGCGGTGAGCGGAGACGAGCACTACCTCGGACGTGTGCCCGAGGAGAAGCGGGCAGACGTCGGCAGCACCCTCGCGGCCATTCGCGCGGATGCGGCGAAGGTCGGCGCCAGCGCGCCGGTCGACCTCAAGGGCAGCCTTGCGTTCACGACCGACGGGGCAGATGCGAGAACGGGCACCGTCACCCTGGCAACGGAGGTACCCGGAGCCACGGGAACAGTGGTGCTGAGCGGCGCCACCTTCGTCGCCACCGGCGCCGAGACCTCGACGATTCGAGGCGGAGAATCGGCTCCGATCGTGGTCAGCCCCGCGGCCCTCGACCGCGGGCCCGTCACGGTGAGCGGCAGCGCGAGCGTCACCTCTCCGTCTGTGCCCTGGGCCGCGAAGATCCTCGTCCTGCACACGCCAGGCGCTCAGCTGCTCGGCGGAAGCGGCGGCACCTTGCCCGGGGAGTTCACGGCCGTCGGCCAGGACCGAGCGCCTCGGGTGCCCGTCGCGACGCCGACCCCAACACCCACACCAGCCCCGACGGCCACGCCGACGCCGACCTCAACACCCAAGCCCACGCCGACGGCAACGGCAACGCACACCCCAACGACTCCGCCCACACCAATGGCAACCCGCACACCAACGGCCACGCCCACAGCCACACCGGTACCGAGCGTGACCCCGAGCGCTCCTCCCATCCCTGCGAGCTCTGCCCCGACGAGCCCGCCCGTCAGCGCCGCGCCGCCCACGGCTCCCGCGATGACGACGCCTCCGGGGAACACGAACCCACCTGAGAACTCGAACCCTCCGGAGAGCTCGAACCCTCCGGAGATCTCCAGGCCGAGCACGCCGCCCACGGCAACGCAGAGTGCCACCGCGTCGCCGCCGGCGTCCACGACGCCGGCACCCAGCGCGAAGGCGGGCACTCCAGCGCCGAGCACGGCGCCCGCGTCACCGCCGGCCGCCAGCTCGGCAGCCGCAGAATCATCGCCGTCGAGCTCGCCAGACGCCCTTGCCCAGACCGGGGCCGCAGGTATCGGCTGGCCCCTGCTCCTGGGCGCCGGAGCGCTTGTCATCGGCATCGGCGCGCTCGCCTGGGGACTGCTGAGTCGCCGACGCCAGGCCTGACCCGCCTCCACGCAGCGGAGCCAGATCCGCGAGGACGCAGGCACGCCTCGGCGGCCAGACCCGGCCGTCGAGGCGTGTCGGCCTGCCGGTGTGCTGGCCTGCCGGCCTGCATCGTCCAGCGTCCAGCGTCCAGCGTCCGGCCGTCCGGGGTCCAGCCAGATCGACCCCGGCTTCAGGCTCGGGGATGCGCCTGCAGGTACGACGCCTTCAGGCGCTCCGCGGAGACGTGGGTGTAGATCTGCGTCGTCCCCAGGTCGGAGTGGCCCAGGATCTCCTGGACGGCGCGGAGGTCCGCTCCCCCATCCAGCAGGTGCGTCGCCGCAGTATGGCGGAACGTGTGCGGCCCCGAAGGGCCACCGCCGGGCGCAGCTCCCAGAACCTCACGGGAGAGCGCGTACACGGTGCGGGCATCCAACCGCCCGCCGCGAGCACCGAGGAACAGCGCCTGCCCAGAACGCGGCTGCTCGAGGACCGGCCTGCCGACCTCGAGCCACCGCTCGACCGCCTTCGCAGCGTGCGCCCCGAACGGCACCACTCGCTCCTTGTCGCCCTTGCCGACGACCCTCACCACGCGCCGCCCCAGATCGACTGCCCCGACATCGAGCGAACAGCACTCCGAGACACGAATGCCCGACGCATACAGCAGCTCGATGATCGCGACATCGCGCTGCTCCACCGGATCGCCCGAGGACGCTCGCTCGGCGAGCGCGTCCAGGATCCCCCGCATTCCGTCAGCCGACACCACCCGCGGCAACGTCGACCCCGCCTTCGGGCTCTTCAGGCGCCGCGCCGAATCCGGGCCGCGGCCGGTCTCCTCGAGCCACGACGTGAACCCGCGAAACGAAGCCGCCATGCGGGCGATGCTCGACGCGGCCTTGCCCGCCTGCGTCTGCTGCCACAGCAGATCCCTGAAGACCTCCAAGCTGAGCGCACCCGGCCCATCGATCCCAGCGCGCTCGCAGGAGTCGAGCAGGATGCCGAGATCGCCCGCATAGGCCTGCGCAGTCCGCGGCGACAGCCCACGCTCGGAGCGCAGCGAGCGCAGGTAGGCGTCGACCGCGACCGAGAGCTCCTGCATGCCCACCATCGTAGGTCGCAACCCAGACACCACGGCCGCGGCGTGAACCAGCAGCCTACGACTTGGCGTGGGCCGGCTTCGCGTGGTGCGAGCCCCCGCCCACCTGGCCTGGATGAGCCGACTCGGCGTGCGCTGGCCTCGGGTCTTCCAGGATGCCCTTGCTCGGCCACCAGAAGCGGCCACCGGTGAGGAAGGCGAGCGCCGGCACGATCACCGTTCGCACCAGGAGGGTGTCGAGGAGCACGCCGACGCACACGATGATGCCGATCTGCGTGAGCGTGATGAGCGGAAGGACACCGAGCGCCGCGAACACGGCGGCGAGCAGGATCCCAGCGCTCGTGATCACGCCTCCCGTCGCCGAGAGCGAGCGGATCATCCCGTCCTTCGTTCCGTGCTTCACCGCCTCCTCGCGAGCCCTCGTGACGAGGAAGATGTTGTAGTCGACGCCGAGCGCGACGAGGAAGAGGAAGCTGAACAGCAGCACCGAGGTGTCCAGAGCTGGGAAGCCGAACACGTTCTCGAACAGCAGCCAGCTGGCACCCACCGACGCGAAGAACGAGCCGACGACGGTGAGGAGCAGCAGGATCGGGGCGACCAGCGACCTCAGGAGGAGCAGGAGCACGACGAACACGACCGCGAGGATGAGGGGGAACAGCAGCAGCTGGTCCTGGTCCTGGGCGGCCTGCTCGTCGAGGGCCTGAGCGTCCAGGCCGCCGACGATCGCGTCGGCGCCGTCGACCTGGGACAGTTCCGCGCGGAGGCGCTCGACGGTGGCGAGTGCCTCCTCCGTCTCCGCAGGAGAGGAGAGCCCGACATCGATGCGCGTGATCTCGCCGCTGGAGTCGCCCACCGATGCGGACGCGACACCCTCGATCTCGGCGGCACGATCGGCCACCGCCTGCGCTGCACCGGAATTCGCGATGACGACCGCCGGTGCGCCTGCCAGGTCCGGGAAATGCTCGTTGAGCAGCTCCTGCCCGACGACCGCCTCCGGCGTGGACGTGAACCGCTCCGTCTGAGCGAGCCCCACCTTGATGCTGGGCGCGACGGCGGCGAGCGCGATGAGCACGACGATGCCGGCGCCCGCGACGATGGCTGGACGCTTCGAGACGCCGGTTCCGAGCTTGAACCAGAAGCCCTTGCCGTGCTGATCGTCGCCGACGCGTGGCACGACCGGCCAGAAGATACCGCGAGGGAAGAGCACGAGGGTGGCCGGCAGGAGCACGAGCGCGAACACCATGGCGATGACGACGCCGATCGCGCAGGCGAGGCCGAGGACGACGTTTCCGCCGAGCGAGGCGAACAGCAGCGTCGCGAGGCTCAGGGCCACGGTCCCACCGCTCGCGATGATGGCGGGGCCCGCGCCGCGCAGGGCGGTTGCCATGGCCTCGCGCCTGTCGGCCGAGACACGGAGTTCGTCTCGATACCTGGCGATGAGGAGCAGCGCGTAGTTCGTGCCCGCGCCGAATACCAGGACGGAGAGGATGCCCTTGATCGACGCATCCATCGTCAAGCCGAACGCGCCGACGATCCGGGTGGCGACGATGCCGGCGACGCCGTCGGCGAGCCCGACGACGGAGAGCGGGATGAGCCAGAGGACGGGGCTGCGGTAGGTGACGATGAGGAGGAAGGCGACGACGAGGACGGTGACCGTGAGCAGCGTGAAGTTGGCGCCCTCGAAGACTGCGGCGATGTCGACCGCGAAGCCCTCGGGGCCCGTCATGACCGGGATGAGCCCGTCTGGCAGCCCGTCGGCCGCGGCGGCTCGCATGGCTTCGGCGCGCGCGGACTGTGCATCGACGTCGGTGGTCGCGTCGAGCGGCACCGTGAGGATCATGGCCTCGCCGTCTTCGGCTGGGAAGGCCGGCGGCAACGCGTCGACGCCCGCGGCGTCGGCGATGCCCGAGCTGGCCGCGGACACGGCCGCCAGATCGTCGGGCGTGAGCACTTCGCCGTCGCGGTGGAACACGAAGAGCGCGGCGCTGCTGTCCTCGGTCTCGAAGGTGGCGAGCGCTTCCTCGACCTTGGCGGACTCAGCGGAGGCGGGGAGGTCGCCAGCTGGCGCGACGTCGCCGCCCTCACCCGAGCCCCAGAAGAACGCGAGCCCGCTCAAGACGACGAAGACGGCGATGACGATCGCGCCGCTCGCCTTGCCGGTGATGAATCGGATGATGCCACGCATGGACGAACCACCTAAATGCACTAGTAATCAATTTGCTTAGCTAACCTAGCGCTAGGATGTGTTCCATGCAATCCGGGGATGAACGGGGTCGCGCGTTTCCGCGCGTGCATGAGTCGACCGCGCTGCTGCGCGAGATCCTCACGATCTCCGACGAGTACGAGGTCGTCGTGGCGAAGGAGCTCGAGGTCAATCACACCGATCTCGTGGCGATGCAGCACCTGATCTCCTCGGGTCACCTCACCCCGTCCGATATCGCGCGCCGCCTCGGCATAACGACGGCGGCGGTGACGGTCGTGGTGGATCGGCTCGTGAAGGCGGGGCACGTGCGTCGTGAGCCGAACCCGAGCGATCGCCGCGGTGTGCTCGTCTTCCCGGAAGAGGATTCGACGGCGAAGGCCCGCGGCCTGCTGGCGCCGATGATCATGGACATCGACTCGGTCGCCCAGGACTTCGACGAGGCTGAACGCGCGGTCATCGTGCGCTACCTGGAGGGGGTCGTCGCGAGCTACCGGGAGCACCTTCAGCCTCCGAGCTGACCCGGACGATGCGCACCACCCGCGCCTTCCCCCGTTCCTCAGCGTCTCGCCTGGGTGGTCTTGGTCCACCCTGCGGCGCCCTCTCGGGCAAGGCCGTTGAGTTCGAGCTCCGCCAGACCCGCCGCCGTCTCGGCGACCGTGAGCCCCGCCGCCGACGCGATCTCCGCGCTGCGCTGAGGCCGGCCGACTCGGAGGGCGTCCCTCGCTCGCACCGCGTTGGATGAGGGTCGATCCCCATCAGCTCGCTCGCGGCCCCGCTCGCCGGGCCACGCGGCTCCGTCCGGCAGTTCGAGCTCGCCTCCCCGGTGATCGCCGAGGAGCTCGACGATGTCGTCGACGGAGGTGATGAGCGACGCATCGGACTCTCGCAGCAGCCGGTGGCAGCCGACCGAGGCCGCACTCGTGACGGGGCCGGGCACGGCACCCAGTGGCCGACCGAGCGTCAGCGCGTGGGCAGCGGTGTTCGCGGCTCCGGACCTGCGCCCTGCCTCGACGACGACGGTCGCCGAGGCAAGGGCGCTGATGATGCGGTTGCGCTGCAGGAACCTCCATCGCGTGGGCGCTTGCCCGATCGGGAGCTCGCTGACAAGTGCGCCGTGCGCGATGATCCGTTCCAGGAGGGAGCGGTTGCCCTGCGGGTAGAGCCGATCAGGACCGCCGGCGAGCACCGCCACCGTTGGCGCTCCCTCGGCGAGGGCCACCCGGTGCGCGACGGCGTCGATGCCGTATGCGCCCCCGGAGACGAGTCCGAAGCCGCGGCTGGCGAGTCCGCTCGCGAGGCGCACCGTGACCTCCTCGCCGTAGCTGGTGGATGCCCGGGCGCCCACGAGCGCGACGGACCGCGTGAGCTGGCGGAGCGTGTCGAGGGAGCCGCGAACCCAGAGCGCGCACGGCGCATGTGGGCCGAGGTCGGCGAGCTGCGTCGGCCATTCGCGGTCTCCGGGGAGAACGGCGCGCACTCCGAGTCGCGCCGAGCTGCGCAGGATGGCCGCGGTGCGCTCGAGGTCGAGGCGGTGGTGCCACCGTTCGACTGCCGTCGCGAGCTCGTCGAACGGAATTCCCGCGCCCGAACCGCGCTCCCTGGCCCGCCGGAGCAGAGCCCCGGAGACGACCGCTTCCAGGGCCTCGACGGGGCCGAGCGCCCCGATCAGCAGCCCAGCTGTGGCGTCGCCCGGCTCGACCGTACAGGACCAGGCCAGCTGCGCGATCCGGGCCTGCACGGCTGCGTCGCCGAGATCGTCGACCTTCCCGCCGCTCACCCCGGCCAGCGCGTCTCGCAATGCGGCCGGGTCGGGCCACGACTCGCGTGCCTGGCCGTCTGCTCGACGGACGTGATCGGTACCGCGATCGTGCGCGCCGCTCTGCGGTTCCTGTGCTGACATCTCCACCTACCCCAGTCTGATTCGATAGGACAGCGCTTCGTGCACGTGGTGGACTTCCGGGCGCGATGCTCCGTCGAGGTCGGCGATGGTCCAGGCGACCCGGAGGACACGATCGTGTCCGCGCATCGTGACCTGCCCGCGTTCGAGCGCGATTGCGAGGGGTGCGTAGGCGTCGCGCCTCGGGCGGTGCTCTGGGGCGCGCAGCCACCGCGAGACGATTCGGGCGTTGATCGTCCACGGCGTCGACTCGAGTCGCCTCCTGGCGCGTCCGCGAGCTTCTTCGACCAGCCCGCGCGCCGTGGCTGTGCTGATGCTCGGATGCGCGGCTTCCTGCCCGGCGTGGCCCAGCTGCGCCTCGTGGTCCACGAGTCGGACCCGGGCGGCCGAGACGCGTTCGACCCGCAGCTGGAGGTCGATTCGGTCGAGCAGCGGACCGGAGAGGCGAGCGAGATAGCGTCGTGGGGCTGAGGCATCGCAGCGGCACTCCGCGTCGGGGTCGCCGTGGTTTCCGCAGGGGCAGGGGTTCGCGGCGAGCACGAGCTGCATCTCAGCGGGGTAGGCCGCCCGACCCTGGGCGCGATGGATCTCGATGACGCCGTTCTCGAGCGGCTGGCGCATCGAGTCAAGCGTGTGGCGCGCGAACTCGGGCGCCTCGTCGAGGAAGAGCACCCCGCCCGTCGCGAGCGAGATGGCACCTGGCCTGATCAGGCCGCTTCCACCGCCAAGCAGCGCGACGGCCGAAGCGGTGTGGTGGGGCGCTTCGAATGGCGGCCTGCGGTCGAGGCGCGCGGCGAGCGGCATCCCTCTGAGCGAGCGCACCGCGGCCAGGGTCACGGCGGCCTCCGGCTCGAGGTCGGGGAGGATGCCGGGCAGTCGCTCCGCGAGCATGGTCTTGCCCGCGCCCGGCGGTCCCAGCATGAGCAGATGGTGGCCGCCTGCGGCAGCGATGATGAGGGTCCGGACGGCGGCGTCGCTGCCGACCACGTCGGACAGATCCAGCGCCGACCCCGCGCTGAGCGCCCCGGTCGGGTCCCCGCTGCGCTCGCGCTCCCGCACCGCGACGGACCGCCCTGCCGAGCTCGAGGGGTACTCGAGTTCCTCGGTGAGCTCGTCCGCATCGGCCCCGTAGTGCAGTGCCACGGCCCGCAGCGAGGTGACGGCGACGACTCGGATGTCCTCCACGAGCTCCGCCTCCGCCTTCGAGTCCGCTGGCACGACGACGGTATCGAAGCCCGCGGCTCGCGCGGCGGCCACGGCAGGCAGGACGCCGACGACGGCCCGTACCTGACCGGTGAGGGAGAGCTCGCCGATGTGCACCGCGCGCGTCGGCGACTCGGCCGAGATGATCCCGGCAGCGGCGAGGAACGACACCGCGATCGCGAGGTCGAAGCCGGCCCCGTGCTTGCGCAGCGAGGCGGGATACATGTTCGTGACGACGCGGCTCGCCGGCAGCGGGCATCCCGAGCTCTGCAGCGCCGCCCTGACCCGCTCGCGCGCCTCCCCCAGCGAGGTGTCCGGCAGCCCGACGAGCTTGAAGAACGGCAGGCCCGGGCTGATCTGCGTCTCCACCTCGACGAGCTCCCCGCCGAGCCCCTCGAGCGCGATCGCCACGGAGTGGCCGACCGTGCCCTGCGTCACGCGCCCACCCCCACGACGTGCTGCACCGTCGGCGTGCGATCGCTCGGAGCGATCACCGCGATCACGTCGAGCCGCATCGCACCGCGCTCGTCCGGGTGCGCGAGCATCCAGAGCCCCGCCAGCCGCCGCATACGGGCCAGCTTCGTCGGCGTGATCGCCTCGAGCGGATGCCCCGACGCCGTCGACCGCCGCGCCTTCACCTCCGTGAACACGATGAACCCGCCCCGACGCGAGACGACATCGATCTCCCCCTCACGGCACCGCCAGTTCCGCTCGAGCACATCGTGGCCGCGCTCCTCGAGATACGCGGTCGCGAGATTCTCCCCGAGCCGCCCCAGCTGATCCTTGGCACGCATCCGCACCACCTCCCTTGCCGGGAGTCTGGACCGCCACGCACCGCTCGCCCACGTGGAGACCAGCCGCTGTGGAGTGCCGGGCGTCCACAGGACGAGCGTCAGCAGAGTCGCCGACCGACGCCGGAAGGAATGCGGCCCGGAACGCGGGTCCCCGGCGGTCGTCCGGCCCGGTCAGCCGCGCTGCGCGAGGGCCAGCGGCAGCACGGCGCTCGCACCCGCACGGCGGAGCTCACGCGAGCAGACCGTCATGGTCCAACCGCTGTCGACGAAGTCGTCGATGAGGAGCACTGGCCCCGCCGGGATATCGAGCGACCCCGCCGAGAAACGTCCCTCGACACTGGAGAGCCGGAACGCACTGTTGCCACCCGGCTGGCCCGCCGGCCCGCCGCGAACCAGATCAAGCGACCCCAGCAGCGGCAGACGCCCCGCACCGGCGATGCCCTCGGCAAGCGAGGCGCTCAGGCGGGGCCTCGAGCGCGAGGGAACGAACACGACTCCCTGCGGCCGGGCCGCCCACTTCCACTCGGACAGGATGCGGATGCACGCCTGCAGCAACGGCCCTGTCACGGTCGTCTCCGGCCCGGCCGAGTCGAACAGCTCACGCAGCGGACCTCCCCAGCCGAGGTCGCTGAGGCGCGCGAGCACCCGGCCCTCTGACGCCTGCTCCTCCTTGGGGATGCGCCCCTTCAGGTCGACACCCAGGCTCGCCATGCCGCTGGGCCATTGGCGCCTCGGCGCGATGTCGGCGCCGACACGATCAAGCGCGGCCCCCGCTCTCGCCTGCACCGCCGCATCCGTCGTCGAGTCGAACCAGATGCCCGCGCAGTTGTCGCAGCGCCCGCACGGCGCCGCGGTCGAGTCGTCGAGCTGACGTTGCAGGAACTCCATGCGACAGCCGTCGGTGCGCTCGTAGTCGATCATCGACTGCGCCTCCGCCGAGCGGGCCGAGGCGATACGGGCGTACCGCTCGCCGTCGTAGCTCCACGGCTGGCCGGTCGAGACCCAGCCGCCCTGCTCGCGCCGCACAGCGCCGTCGACGTCCAGCACCTTGAGCAGCAGCTCGAGGCGAGAGCGTCGGAGGTCGACCGCCGATTCGAGCGCGACCGTCGACCGCGGTGAGCCGCCAAGAGCCCCGAGCACAGCCTGCGCGCGCTCCTCGTCCGGCATCGAGACCGTCGCGAAGTACTCCCAGATGGCGCGGTCCTCCTCGCCCGGCAGCAGCAGCACGTCGGCCGACGCGCTCGAACGACCGGCTCGACCGACCTGCTGGTAGTACGCAACGGGCGACGACGGCGCCCCGAGGTGCACGACGAACCCGAGGTCGGGCTTGTCGAACCCCATGCCGAGGGCGCTTGTGGCGACCAGGGCCTTGACCTCGTTGCGCTTCAGCGCGCCCTCGAGGCGCTCGCGCTCGTCTGGGTCGGTCTTGCCCGTGTACGCGGGCGCGTGGATTCCGGCCTCCCGGAGGGCCGCAGACGTGTCTTCGGCCCCCGCGACCGTGAGGGTGTAGATGATGCCGGATCCCGGTAGCTCCTCGAGGTGCTGCAGGAGCCACGCCAGCCGCTCACGAGCGTTGCCGAGTCGGAGCACGCCGAGTCGGAGGCTGGCTCGCGCGAGCGGGCCGCGGATCGTGAGGATGCCGCTGCGGCCGAGCTGCTCCTCGATGTCGTGCACGACGCGCTCGTTCGCGGTCGCCGTCGTCGCGAGGACGGGAATGTCGGTGCCGAGCCCGGAGATGAGGGACGCGATGCGACGGTAGTCGGGCCGGAAGTCGTGACCCCAGTCGGAGATGCAGTGCGCCTCGTCGACCACGACAAGGCCCGTGCGATTGAGGAGCTCCGGCAGCTGCGTGTCGCGGAACTCCGGGTTGTTGAGGCGCTCGGGTGAGACGAGCAGGACATCGATCTCGTCGGCGGCGAGCTGCTCTCGGATGCTCGCCCACTCGTGCGCGTTCGCCGACGACATGGACACCGCCCGCACGCCCGCGCGACTCGCGGCCTCGACCTGGTCGCGCATGAGGGCGAGCAGCGGCGAGATGAGGATCGTCGGCCCGGCGCCACGGGCGCGCAGCATGAGGCTCGAGATGAAGTACACGGCCGACTTGCCCCAGCCGGTGCGCTGCACGACGAGGACTCGTCGGCGCTCGTCGACGATCGCCGAGATCGCCTCGAGCTGTCCGTCGTGGAAGACCGCGTCGTCTCTGCCGACAAGCGCCCTCAGGATCTGAGTGGCTGCGGATGCGGTGGCGTCGGGAATCATCGTCTCTGTCACTCCACGAGGCTCCCACGGACCACCGACATCAGCGTCCACTCGGCGCGTCGCCGCGCGCCCGCTATTCGTCGAGTGCGAGTTCCTTGGGAAGCTCGAACTCCTTCGAGCCCGTCTCCTCGACGTTGACGTCCTTGAACGTCAGCACGCGAACCTGCTTGACGAAGCGGTCGGAACGGTAGATGTCCCACACCCACACGTCTTTCATCGTGAGCTCGAAGTAGAAATCGTGCTCGGTGTCGCGCCGCACCAGGTCCACGCTGTTCGCAAGGTAGAAGCGGCGCTCGGTCTCGATCACGTATTTGAACTGCCCCGCGACGTCGCGGTACTCGCGAAACAGGGAAAGCTCCTGCTCGCGCTCGTAATCGTCGAAATTCTCGTCGTCCATGATCCGCCCAGTCTACGGGGTCGCGGCGCGAAGCCAGGTGTGCCGGTGGAGCTCGCTCGGGCCCGCCGCGGCGATCGCCGCGAGGTGGGCCGCGCTGCCGTATCCCTTGTTCGCTTCCCAGAGGTATTCGGGATGCGCCTCGCCCGCCGAGACCATGAGGGCATCTCGTTCCAGCTTCGCGATCACGGACGCTGCAGCGACCGAGGTGCAGTCCCGGTCGGCCTTCGGGCGCACCACGACACGGAGCGGCGTCGAGAGGCACGGCGAGAGCCAGTCGTGCGAGCCGTCGAGCAGCACGACGGCGTCCGCGACCGGGACCCCGCTCGCGTGGAGTTCGGCGAGCGCCCGCTTGGCGGCGGCCCCGAGGCAGGCGGTGATGCCGCGCTCGTCGATCTCGATGGCACTCGCGTACCCGACGCCGACGCTCATCGCCCACGCCTCGATGCCCGCGCGTGCTTCGAGCCGGCGCTTCGCGCTCAGCAGCTTCGAGTCGCGGACGCCCGCCGGGGCCCCGAGCTCGATCCTGGCGGCGTCGATCGCGCAGGCTCCGACAGCGACGGGCCCGGCGATGGCTCCGCGCCCGACCTCGTCGACGCCGATGACGACGGGGGCGGTGAGCAGCAGCTCTCGCTCGACGTCGAGCGTGGGGTCGACGGGTGGTGTCACTCCTGGTCCGTCCGCTCCGGGACGCGGTCGAAGACCTCGGGGTAGTTGCCGAGGAAGGTGAAGCGATCGAGCGGCCAGTTCAGCAGGAACGCCTTGCCGACGACGTCGTCGACGGGCACGAAGCCGCCTCCCGGCTCGTCCTGGTGGTACCGGGAGTCCTCCGAGTTGTAGCGGTTGTCGCCCATGACCCAGAGGTGCCCCTCCGGGACGGTCACGTCGAACGGCAGCCCGGAGGCCGCCTGCCCGTCCTGGAGCAGCAGGTACGGCTCGCCGATCGGCAGCCCGTTGATGAGCACCTGGCCGTACTCGTTGCAGCACGAGACCGTATCGCCAGGCAGCCCGATGACCCGCTTGATGAGGTGGTTGCTCGTCTCTTCCGGCTTGAGGCCCACGAACTCGAGGGCGCCGTCGACCGCGGCCTGCGACGCGGTCTTCTCCGTCGGCGCGACGACCGGGAGCCATCCGCCCGGATCCTCGAACACGACGATGTCGCCGCGCTCGATGCCGATCATGTCCGGAACGAGGAGGTTGACGAGGACGCGGTCCTCGACGACGAGCGTGTCGTTCATCGACGCGGAGGGGATGTAGAAGGGCCGCAGCAGGAAGGTCTTGATGAGCATCGACATGACGATCGCGAGGACCGCGACGATGACGAGGTCGCGCGCGAACGAGAGCATCGCCTTGCCGAGACGGCCGGTGCGCTCCGGCGCGGGCTCATCAGCGGCGATGAGCCCCGTCGCGTGGATGGGCGCGTCGGCGATCTCGGACGCGCCCAGTCCCGCAGGGCGATCGGTGCGACCGAGGCGGTGCCTGCCCTCGTGCGGCGCTCGTCCGTGAAACGGAGCGCGGCGATCGCGCGCACTCGCGTCGACCATGGCGCCCCCTCAAGCTCGGTCCGCCGTGGCGGTTGTGATGTTTCGTCCGGATCGACACGAATGGCTCCCGCTATGGGGAGCCATTCGCCTACTGCTGAAGCCTAGTTGTCGCGCTTCTCGCGGATCTTCGCAGCCTTGCCACGACGACCACGGAGGTAGTAGAGCTTCGCGCGACGCACGGCGCCGCGGGAGACGATCTCGATCTTCTCGATGACCGGGGTGTGCACGGGGAACGTGCGCTCCACGCCCACCTGGAAGCTGACCTTGCGGACCGTGAAGGTCTCGCGGACGCCAGCGCCCTGACGAGCGATGACGACACCCTGGAAGACCTGGACGCGCGAGCGCGTGCCTTCGACGATGTTCACGTGCACCTTGACGGTGTCGCCCGGGCGGAAGTCTGGGACATCGCTGCGCAGCGATGCTGCGTCGATGACGTCGATAACGTTGGTCATGATTTCGCTCTCTGCAGTCGCCACAGGTCGGCTGCGAAGGTCAGTGAAGAGGTTGGCGTGCATCGCGAAGTGCTCTCGTCCCCTGTGGCAGAGTCGAGCCGCGGCACAAGGATCTAGTAAACCACGCCCGACAGACGCCCGCAATGCGAACGCCGAGCGGAACGCGCGCTCAGCTGCGCTCTTCCGGGTCGGGGTCGAGGGTGATGACCTTTCCGGCATCTGGTCCGGATGCTCCCCCACCTCCCGCGGGCGGCCCTCCCCGCCCCGACGCCCCGGGCATCCCAGGGGTCGGCATGCCGGGCATGCCGCCGAACAGGCCGAACGGATTCGCCTGCGGACCCGCGGTCTGCGCGGCGGCCAGCCGCTCCTGGACGACAGCCGTCAGTCGCCGGCGCGCCACGGAGCCCGCGACGACCATGGACAGGAACGCGGCGGCGAGCACCCACAGCCCTGGAGCGTCGGGAACCACGGCTCCGACCGCCCAGAGCAGCCAGGGCACGACGATGAGGGGGACATCGCGCAGCTGCAGGGCCTTGGACTCGCGGATGTCGGGCCTGAGCCAGAAGTTCGCGGAGAGGATGAGGAGCCCGGCGACGGCCGCGAGACCCGCGAATCCGAAGACGAACAATCGCCCGACCGGGGCGCCGATGATGAGCCACCCCACGAACTGCCAGGCGGCGAGGAAGAGCGCCGCGGGGAGGAGTGCGCGGTAGACGAGTCGGCCGATGCCCATGTGCCAACGCTACGGGAGGTTCCCGAGCGGAGGCAGATCGTTCGCTCACGGCACGAGCGCCGGTACGATTGTCGGATGATCGAGCTGCGCACCCAGAAGGAAATCGAAGAGATGCGACCCGCGGGGCGCTTCGTCGCCGAGGTGCTCAGCGAGCTGTCGCAGAGCGCCGCAGTCGGCACGAACCTCCTCGAGCTCGATGCTCGAGCGCACGAGCTGATCACCAAGCGCGGCGCGAAGAGCTGCTACATCGACTACCACCCCTCCTTCGGCAACTCGCCGTTCGGCAAGGTCATCTGCACGTCGGTCAACGACGCCGTCCTGCACGGCCTTCCCCACGACTACGCCCTCAAGGACGGCGACCTGCTGACGCTCGACTTCGCGGTCGCGGTCGACGGCTGGGTCAGCGACTCGGCCATCACCGTCGCGATCGGCACGCCCCGCGAGGCGGACCTGCGCCTCGTGGCGACGACGGAGGTGGCACTGGATGCGGCCATCGAGGCCGCGCGCCCCGGCAACAAGCTCGGCGACATCTCCCACGCCATCGGCCAGGTCGCGAAGAACGCCGGCTACCCCGTGAACGTCGAGTTCGGCGGCCACGGAGTCGGCCGCACCATGCACCAGGAGCCGAGCGTCCCGAACCGCGGGCGCGCCAACCGGGGCATGCCGCTCAAGCCGGGCCTCGTGCTGGCCATCGAGCCGTGGTTCCTCGAGACGACGGACAAGCTGGTCCAGGACGCGGACGGCTGGACGCTGCGCAGCGCAGACGGCTCGCGCGGCGCGCACAGCGAGCACACCGTCGTGATCACCGACGGCGACCCGATCGTCCTGACGGCGCGCAGCTAGCGCGCCGAGCTGCTAGCGGGCCTCGGGCGGCAGCAGCTCGGGGCGGACGCGTCGCGTGCGTTCGATCTGCTGCTCGTGGCGCCAGGTGGCGATCTTCGCGTGGTGCCCGCTCAGGAGCACCTCTGGCACCTCGCGGCCGCGCCACACGGCGGGCTTCGTGTAGCTCGGGTACTCGAGCAGGCCGTCCTCGTGCGACTCCTCGACGAGCGACTCCGGGTTGCCGACGACCCCGGGAACCAGGCGACCGAAGGCCTCGATCATGGCGGTGACGGCCACTTCTCCCCCGTTGAGCACGTAGTCACCGAGGCTCACGAGCTCGACTCTGACGCGCTGCGCGGTGTCGTCGAAGACACGCTGGTCGATGCCCTCGTACCGCCCGCAGCCGAACACGATGTGCTTCTCGAGCGCGTAGCGCCGAGCGGTCGCCTGCGTGAAGACCGTTCCGGCGGGTGATGGGAAGACGACGAGGGGTCTGGTGTCGCCATCGCCCGCCTCCTGGGCTGCCGCGTCGGCGTCCGCTGCCGCGTTGGTGCCAGCAGCCGTCTCGGCGTCGGCGGCCTCGTCGAGGATCCTGTCGATCGTCTGCCCCCAGGGCTCTGGCTTCATGACCATGCCGGCGCCACCGCCGTAGGGGGTGTCGTCCACCGTGCGGTGCCGGTCGGTCGTCGCGTCGCGCAGGTCGTGCACTCGGACGTCGATGATGCCGTCCTGCCTGGCCCTGCCGAGCAGGGAGACATCGAGCACCTGGAAGAACTCGGGAAAGATGGTGACGATGTCGACGCGCATGGGCTCCAGCTTAAGCGGATGCGCGCCCGCGGTTGATCGCGGGCGCGCAGACGTGAGGATGGTGGAGGCTCGGTTACTCGGCCTCGGTCTTGGTCTCGGCCTTGGCAGCGACGGGCTCGGCCTCGGCAGCGACGGGCTCGGCCTTGTCGGCAGCAGCCTCGGCCGGTGCCTCGGCGGGTGACTCCTCGATCTCCTCGAAGAGGCCACCTGGGGGCGTGACGCTGACGATGCCGGCCTCGAGGTCGACGTCGGCGACGATAGCCTTGACGAGCGGGACGAGCACTTCCGCGTCTGCGGTCTTCACGACGAGCAGGTCCTGTGCAGGGAAGTGCTCGACGCGGACGACCTGGCCGACGGAGACGCCCTCGCGCTGGACGTCGAGTCCGACGAGCTGGTGGTCATACCAGGCGTCGTCTTCGAGCTCCTCAGCGTCGTTGGAGTCGACCCAGAGGATCGCCTTGGCGAGGCTCTCGGCCGCTGTGCGGTCGGAGACCCCGACGAAGAATCCTACCGGGTGGCCGTTGTACCAGCGGAGCTCCTGGAGCTCCAGGCTCTTGCCGTGCCACTCGCTCTCGGCGGGCACCTGCAGGCTGAAGCTGGCGCCGGGCACGAAGCGCCGGGCTGGCTCGTCGGTGAAGAGCTCGAGCTTGACGGCACCCTTGAGGCCGTGGGCCTTGGTGAGCCGCCCCACTCGGAGCTCGGTGATGCCCTTCTTCTTGCCTGCCACCTCAGTCGTCAACTACGTCGACGCGGACTCGGCGGCCATCGGCAAGGGCGGTCACGACGGTACGCAGCGCCTTGGCGGTGCGGCCGGAGCGACCGATGACGCGGCCGAGGTCCTCGGAGTGCACACGCACTTCGAGGACCTCGCCGCGTGCAGCCGTGCTGCGGTCCACGCGGACATCGTCGGGGTGATCGACGATTCCCTTGACGAGATGTTCCAGCGCGGAAGCGAGCATGACTAGGCCTCGACCTCTTCGGTCGCTGCTTCTTCGGTGACCTCGGCGGCCGGAGCTGCCTTCGGCTCAGCCTTCGGGCGGAGGACCGGCTTCTTGCCGGCGTCTGCCACGAACGGAGCCTTGGCCTCGGGTGCCTTGACCTGGTTCTCGGTCGAGCCTTCGCCCGTGAACTTGCCCCAGTCGCCCGTGAGCTTGAGCAGGACGACGACGGCCTCGGAGGCCTGTGCGCCGACGCTCAGCCAGTACTGTGCACGCTCGGAGTCGACCTCGATGAACGAGGGGTTCTCGGTCGGGTGGTACTTGCCGATCTCCTCGATGACGCGACCGTCGCGCTTGGTGCGCGAGTCGGCGACGACGATGCGGTAGTAGGGTGCCCGGATCTTTCCAAGGCGCTTCAGACGAATTTTGACAGCCACGTGTCTCCTGATGGTGTGTGTATCGGCGAACGACAGCCGGAGGGCGTGGGGCACACTCGGCAGAGCTCAATGGTGAACCGTGGGCCGGATTAGAGGGTCGAGCCCACGAGGCTCAACTGCCTAGTTTGGCAGATTCTCGGCCAGTTAGCCAACCGCAGAATCGTCGCCGGACCCCGAACGACTCTGCGGGTCGATCGAAGCCTCATTCGCGCGCTCCGCTCGGCGCTGTCTGCGCTGCACGAAGAAGAGGATGATCCCACCCACGAGGACGAGGAGAACGGCGCCGACGACGTAGGGCACGAAGTCCTGGGCCCCGGTCGTGGCGAGCTCTGCGAGGGCATCCGAGTAGCGCATGGGGCCTCCGATCTCGGGCGGCGCGTGCCGTCGCCCGACTCCTCCCTCTATCTTGCGGCGGATGCGGATCGGGCCGCAATGCAGACACGCCGCATGCCCTCGTGCGTCTACGCTTCAACCATGCGTTTCGCCTCATCAGAGCGTTCGACACTCGGTGTCGAATGGGAGCTCGGTATCGTCGACGCTGAGTCGCGCGAGCTGACCGGCATCGGCCATGAACTGATCTCTCGTCTCGACGATGAGCGGTTCACGAAGGAGTTCCTCACGAACACCGTCGAACTCGTGACGGGCGTGCACCGCTCGGCGGGGTCGGCGGTCGGTGAGCTCCGGGGACTCAGGGACGAGCTGCTGGCCGCCGCGGACGCCGCGGGTGCCGGCGTGATCGGCTCTGGCACGCATCCGTTCTCCAAGTGGCGCGAGCAGCAGCGCTCGCCCGGCGAGCGCTACCGCATGGTCGCGGAGCGATCCGGCCGCTGGGGAGGCCAGCTGGCGATCTGGGGCGTGCACACGCACGTCGGGGTCGAGGACTGCCGGAAGGTCCCGGCGATCATGCGGGCCGCATTGGCGAACTACCCGCTCATGCTCGCGCTCTCGGCGTCGAGCCCGTACTGGCAGGGCGAGGACACGACGTTCAGCTCCCACCGCACGATGATCTTCCAGCAGCTCCCGACCGGCGGCCTCCCGCCGGAGATGGAGACATGGGAGGACTACGAGCGCGTCGCGCACGATGTGCTGCGCACGGGCATCGTCGACGAGGTGCAGGAGCTGCGCTGGGATGTGCGCCCGTCAGCACAGTGGGGCACGGTGGAGATCCGCATCTCGGATGGGGCGACCAACCTCCGCGAGCTCGGGGCCATGGTCGCGCTCAACCACGTGATCGTGGAGCACGCGTCTCGCCAGCTCGACGCGGGGCACGACACGGATCGGCTCCCCTCGTGGTTCGTCCGTGAGAACAAGTGGCGCGCCGCGCGCTACGGGCTCGACGCGATCATCATCGAGGATGCGGAGGGCAACGAGCGCCCCGTGACCGAGGTGCTCGCCGAGCGCATCCAGGGCGACTACCTGCGAGTCGCCGAGGATCTGGGCTGCGCTGACGAGCTCGCAGCGATCGCGGACATCATCGAGAGCGGCTCGTCGAGCGACCGCCAGCGCCGCGTCGCCGAGGAGCACGACGGCGCGCTTGTGCCCGTCGTCGACTCCCTCATCGCCGAGCTCAAGGCCTGACGCGGCCCTCGGCGGGTCTCGAAGTCTCTCCGCCAGACTTTGTTACTTTGTCAGGACATTAGGTGTATGCTGACTCTCGTCCTCGTTCACCATCGGACTGAAAGTTGTACAGAGCCGTATGACCACTACAACAGCTACGTCGCCCCTCGACCTCATCACGCTCGGTCGTGTCGGCGTCGACATCTACCCCCTCCAGACCGGAGTCGGGCTCGAGGACGTCTCGACCTTCGGGAAGTTCCTCGGCGGCAGCGCGACCAACGTCGCCGTCGCCGGAGCCAAGCACGGACTGAGCTCGGCGGTCATCACCCGCACGGGAGACGACCCCTTCGGTCGGTACATCGTCCGCGAGCTCGAGCGCCTCGGCGTCAGGAGCGACTTCGTCACCCGCGACGACTCGCTTGCGACCCCGGTCACGTTCTGCGAGATCTTCCCCCCTGACGACTTCCCCCTGTACTTCTACCGCCAGCCGAAGGCTCCTGACCTCAACATCGAGACCGAGACGCTCGATCTCGACGCGATCCGTGACGCCAAGATCTTCTGGGCGACCGTGACCGGCCTCTCCGAGGAGCCGAGCCGCGCGGCCCACCACGCGGCGTTCGCAGCTCGCGCTCGCCGTGACCACACCATCCTGGATCTGGACTACCGCGCCATGTTCTGGCCGGACGCGGCCACGGCGACGGCCGCCATCGAGCCCATCCTCGCGCAGTCGACCATCGCCATCGGCAACAAGGAGGAGTGCGAGGTCGCGGTCGGCGAGACCGAGCCGCAGCGCGCCGCTGATGCGCTCCTCGAGCGAGGCGTCGACATCGCGGTCGTCAAGCAGGGCCCCCGCGGCGTGCTGGCGAAGACCCGAGAGGGTTCCATCGAGGTACCGACGCACTTCGTCGACGTCATCAACGGCCTCGGAGCCGGCGACAGCTTCGGCGGGGCCTTCTGCAAGGGACTCATCGCCGGGTGGGACCTCGAGCACATCCTGCGCTTCGCGAACGTCGCGGGAGCCATCGTGGCGTCGCGACTCGAATGCTCGACCGCGATGCCCTCGACGGCGGAGGTCGACGAGATCCTGAAGGAGAACTCCCTTGCCTGAGCACTACCGGATCCTCGACGACGCGGCCTTCGAGCGGCTCCGTGACGCTCGAGCCGACGGCCCCTCCGCGCTGCGGGCGGCCCTCGCCAATCGCGTCCGGCGCTCGTCGCTGCTCCCCGAGGATCGCCGACTGTTCTTCGTCGCCGCCGACCATCCGGCACGTGGCGCCCTCGGCGTCCGTGACGACGCCATGGCGATGGCCGACCGCTACGACCTGCTCGACCGGCTCGCGCTCGCCCTGTCCCGCCCCGGCGTGGATGGCGTGCTCGGCACACCCGACATCATCGACGACCTCGCCCTGCTCGGCGTGCTCGACGACAAGCTCATCGTCGGCTCCATGAACCGTGGCGGACTCCGCGGCGCGAGCTTCGAGATGGACGACCGCTTCACGGGCTACGACGTCGACTCGATGGTTCGCGACGGCATCGACTTCGCGAAGACGCTCGTCCGGGTGAATCTCGCGGATGCGGGCACCGTCTCGACGCTCGAGGCCAACGCCCGCGCCGTCGACGATGCAGCGGCGGCATCCCTCCCGATCATGCTCGAGCCGTTCATGAGCGAGTGGAAGGACGGCCGGATCGTCAACGACCTCTCCCCCGATGCCGTCATCAACTCGATCGCCATCACCTCGGGCCTCGGCAACAGCTCGGGCTCGACCTGGATGAAGCTGCCCGTCGTGCCCGAGATGGAACGCGTCATGGCGGCGACGACACTCCCGACGCTGCTGCTCGGCGGAGAGCCGAACGGCGACCAGGAGGCGGTGTACGCCAAGTGGGCCGACGCCCTCGCCCTCCCCGGTGTCCGCGGGCTCGTCGTCGGCCGCACGCTCCTCTACCCCGCCGATGGCGACGTCGCTGCCGCCGTCGACACGGCCGCGAGCCTCGTGCACACCCCGAGCTGAGCTCGGACCCCCACCACCCTCTCGTCGCGGCAGCTGCCGCTTCCACCAGCGCCGCTCCTGGCCGGCGCACCACAGCGAAGGAAGATCAATGACTGACACTGCTCTGCCCACGATCCAGCACTGGATCAACGGCGCCCCCTCGACCTCGACGCCCGCGCGCACCTCGCCCGTCTTCAACCCCGCCCTCGGCACCGCGACGAGCAACGTCGCTCTCGCCGACGACGCGGAGATCAACGCAGCGATCGCCGCCGCGAAGGCCGCATTCCCCGGCTGGTCGAACACCTCGATCGCGAAGCGCCAGAACATCATCTTCAAGTTCCGTGAGCTGTTGAACGAGCGGAAGCTGGAACTCGCGCGCATCATCACCTCCGAGCACGGCAAGGTCGTCTCCGACGCCGCTGGCGAGATCCAGCGGGGCCTCGAGGTCGTGGAGCTCGCGACCGGGTTCCCCCACATCATGAAGGGCGACTTCACAGAGAACGCCTCGACCGGCGTCGACGTGTTCTCCATCAAGCAGGCCCTCGGCGTGGTCGGCATCATCAGCCCGTTCAACTTCCCCGCGATGGTCCCGATGTGGTTCTTCCCCATCGCGATCGCGGTCGGCAACACCGTCGTGCTC
Source organism: Pseudoclavibacter sp. VKM Ac-2888 (assembly GCF_015351285.1). Classification (NCBI taxonomy): domain Bacteria; kingdom Bacillati; phylum Actinomycetota; class Actinomycetes; order Micrococcales; family Microbacteriaceae; genus Pseudoclavibacter; species Pseudoclavibacter sp. VKM Ac-2888. The sequence goes on along the minus strand of NZ_JADKSM010000002.1, from coordinate 124,464 downwards.
AAGCCGAGCGAGAAGGACCCCTCCGCCGCGATCTGGCTCGCGGAGCTCTGGAAGGAAGCGGGCCTGCCCGACGGTGTCTTCAACGTCCTGCACGGCGACAAGCAGGCCGTCGATGGCCTCCTCAACCACGACGACGTCGCCGCGATCAGCTTCGTGGGCTCGACCCCCATCGCGCAGTACATCTACGAGACCGCCTCCAAGAACGGCAAAAGAGTGCAGGCCCTCGGCGGCGCGAAGAACCACATGCTCGTGCTCCCCGACGCCGACCTCGACCTCGTCGCCGACCAGGCCATCAACGCCGGCTACGGGTCCGCGGGCGAGCGCTGCATGGCCATCAGCATCGTCCTCGCGATCGAACCCGTCGCGGACCAGCTCATCGAGAAGGTCAAGGAGCGCATCGCGAAGCTCCGCATCGGTGACGGCACCCCCACCGACACGCACGCAGAACCCGACATGGGCCCCATCGTGTCGGAAGTGCACCGCGACAAGATCGCCTCCTACATCCAGATCGCCCACGACGACGGCGCCGACGTGCTCGTCGACGGACGCGAGATCACGGCAGAAGGCGCCGAGGGCGGGTTCTGGCTCGGCCCGACCCTCATCGACAACCTCCCCACCACCAGCCGCGCCTACACGGAAGAGATCTTCGGCCCCGTCCTCGGCATCGTGCGCGTGAAGAGCTTCGAGGAAGGCGTGGAGCTCATCAACACCGGCCAGTTCGGCAACGGCACCGCGATCTTCACCAACGACGGCGGCGCCGCACGCCGCTTCCAGAACGAGATCCAGGTCGGCATGATCGGCATCAACGTCCCCATCCCCGTCCCCGTCGCCTACTACTCCTTCGGCGGCTGGAAAGACTCCGCGTTCGGCGACTCCAAGGCCTACGGCCTCCAGGGCTTCCACTTCTACACCCGCGAGAAAGCCGTCACCAGCCGCTGGCTCGACCCCGCCAAGCACGGCGGCATCAACCTCGGCTTCCCCGAAAACGACTAGCCGACACAGCACCACGAGCCGCCCCACCACGACCATTCACCAGAAAGACTCACGAGCAATGTCCTCACACACATCAGCACCCCCTCGGGACGCTGCGGAGAACACCTGGTTCAGGGCCCGCGGAGCCCTCTCGCGAGACGGCTGGGAGAGCGTTGTCGATGCGACGCTCCCCGGCTGGGAACACACGGGCATCCGAGTCGCAGACCTCTCCGATGGTGTGCGCCTCGAGCTGCCCGCAGGCGACATTGAGCGAATGGTCATCCCCCTCCGCGGAGACGCGTCCCTCGAGCTCGACGGGGCGGATGCGCCCGCGTCCGTCGAGCTCGAGGGCCGTGCCTCGGTCTTCGACGGGCCGGCGGACGTCGCCTACCTCCCCGTCGGCACCAGCGCCGTGGTCACGGGACACGGCAGGGTCGCCGTCGCAGAGGCGCCGACAACCCAGGTCTTCCCGTTCCAGGTGCTCCGCAAGAGCGACGTGCCGGTGGAGCTGCGCGGTGCCGGTCGTTCGAGCCGCCAGGTGCAGAACTTCGGCATCCCCGGCTCCCTGCAGGCTGCCAAGCTCATCGTGTGCGAGGTCATCACACCGGCCGAGAACTGGTCGTCGTACCCGCCCCACAAGCACGACGAGCACCACCCTGGCCACGAGAGCCGCCTCGAGGAGATCTACTACTTCGAGAGCGAGCCCACGAAGAACGCCACCGTGCCAGAGGGCGCTGACGCCTTCGGCATGTTCGCGACCTACACGTCGCCGGCCGGCGAGATCTCGATCAACGAGATCGTGCGCACCGGAGACATCGCCCTCGTCCCCTTCGGCTACCACGGCCCCGCCGTCGCGGCCCCCGGCTACGACCTGTACTACCTGAACGTCATGGCGGGCCCCGACGAGGCACGCGAATGGCTCATCAGCGACGACCCCGCCCACGGCTGGGTGCGCGAGCAGTGGGCCTCCCAGGAGTTCGACTCCCGCCTGCCGTACGGCACCGAGTAACCCGCCAGCCTTCTCCAAGCAACCAGCTCCACCAAAAGGAAATGACGCAGATGTCAACCAAGCGAATGACCGTCGGCCAGGCCCTCGTCGAGTTCCTCGGCAAGCAGTACACCGTCGACGGCGACGTGCGCGAGCGCACGATCCCGGGCATGTTCGGAATCTTCGGCCACGGCAATGTCGCCGGCATCGGCCAGGCGCTCAAGCAGGCCAACGTCGAGGACCCGAGCCTCATGCCGTACTTCCAGGCGCGCAACGAGCAGGCGATGGTGCACCAGTCGGTGGGCTACGCGCGCATGCGCCGGCGCCGCGCGACGTACGCGAGCGCCGCATCCGTCGGACCGGGCGCCGCCAACATGCTCACGGGCGCTGCACTCGCCACCGCGAACCGCCTGCCCGCGCTGCTCCTGCCGAGCGACACGTTCGCGACGCGCGTCGCCGACCCCGTCCTGCAGCAGCTCGAGTTCCCGCACGACACGGGCATCCAGGTGACGGATGCGTTCCGTCCCCTCTCCCGCTTCTTCGACCGCGTGCAGCGCCCAGAGCAGCTGTACTCGATCGCGCTCGCCGCCATGCGCGTCCTCACGGACCCCGCCGAGACCGGCGCCGTGACGATCGCGCTGCCCGAGGACGTGCAGGCCGAGCTCATCGACGTGCCACTCGCCTTCCTCGAGGAGCGCGAGTGGCATATCCGTCGCCCCCTCCCCGAGGCCGGCCCGCTCGCACGCGCCGTCGAGGCGATCAGGAACGCGAAGAACCCGATCATCGTCGCCGGCGGAGGCGTCATCTACTCGGGTGCCGAGAACGAACTGCGCGCCTTCGTCGAGGCCACCGGCATCCCCGTCGGCACGAGCCAGGCCGGCGGCGGTGCCCTCGACTGGGACCACCCGCAGTACCTGGGCGGCATCGGCGCGACCGGAACGACCGCCGCGAACCGCCTCGCCGCGCAGGCCGACGTCGTCATCGGCATCGGCACGCGCTACAGCGACTTCACGACGGCCAGCCGCACGGTCTTCCAGAACGACGGCGTGCGCTTCGTCAACATCAACGTCGCCGCGTTCGACGCCTACAAGCACGGCTCGCAGCTGCCCGTCGTCGCGGATGCGCGCGAGACGCTCGTGAAGCTCATCGGGGCACTCTCCGGCTTCCGCGTGAGCGATGACTACTCGCGGCAGATCGCGGCCCAGAAGACCGAGTGGGACGCGGCCGTCGACCTGGCGTTCGAGCCGAGCGGCCTCGAGCTGCCCGGCCAGTCCGAGATCATCGGCGCCGTCCAGGAGTCCAGCGACCCCCGCGATGTCATCGTCCAGGCGGCAGGATCGCTGCCGGGCGACCTCCACAAGCTGTGGCGCGTGCGCGACCCGCTCGGATACCACGTCGAATACGCGTTCTCCTGCATGGGCTACGAGATCGCAGGAGGCATGGGCGTGCGGCGCGCTGCCCCCGACCGCGACGTCATCGTCATGGTCGGCGACGGCTCGTACCTCATGCTCCACACGGAGCTCGTCACCGCAGTCGCCGAGGGCATCAAGATCATCGTCGTGCTCATCCAGAACCACGGCTACGCCTCCATCGGACACCTCTCCGAGACGGTCGGCTCCGAGCGCTTCGGCACCTGGTACCGCGCCTTCGACGAGGCGGGCTCCAACTTCCAGGGCGAGCAGATCCTCCCGGTCGACCTCGCGGCGAACGCCCGCAGCTACGGGATCGACACGATCGAGATCGAGCCGAGCACAGACGCCATCGGCGAGCTGCGCGAGGCGATGGCGAAGGCCAAGGCATCCGACACCTCCACGCTCATCCACATCAACAGCGACCCCCTCCTCTACGCCCCCGACGGCGAGGGATGGTGGGACGTGCCGGTCGCCGAGACCTCCACGCTCGACTCCACGAAGAGCGCGCGTGAGGACTACCTGGAGCAGAAGGCCGCACAGCGGCCGCTGCTCGGCTGACCGAACCGCCGCAAGCACTCCTCCAACCGCAGACGAACGACCCTCTACAGAAAGCAGACGACGATGTCGCAGAGCATCCGAATCGGTACCGCACCTGACTCCTGGGGCATCTGGCTCCCCGACCACCCCGGCCAGATCCCGTGGCAGACGTTCCTCGACGAGGCCGTCAAGGCCGGCTACACGTGGATCGAGCTCGGCCCCTACGGCTACCTCCCCACCGACCCCGACCAGCTCTCCGACGAGCTCGAGTCGCGCGGCCTCAAGCTCTCCGCGGGAACCGTGTTCACGGGCTTCCACAACGAGGACGAGAGCCAGTGGCAGCGTGCCTGGGATCAGGCCATCGCCGTCGCGGGCCTCGCGTCGAAGCTCGGCGCAGAGCACCTCGTGACGATCCCAGACATGTGGCGCGACGACATCACGGGCCAGGCCAAGGAAGCACGCACGCTCGACGCCGAGCAGTGGAAGCGCCTCGCAGCCGGGCACGACCGCCTCGGCAAGGCGCTCCTCGAGGAGTACGGCGTCAAGCAGCAGTTCCACTCGCACGCGGACAGCCACGTGGGCACGTACCGCGAGGTGGAGCGGCTCCTGACCGAGACCGACGCCAGGTACACGAACCTGTGCCTCGACACGGGCCACTTCTCCTACTACGGCGGCGACAGCCTCCGCCTCATGAACGCGTACCCCGAGCGCATCGGCTACCTGCACCTCAAGCAGGTCGACCCGGACAAGCTCTTCGACGTGCTCAAGAACGACGTGTCGTGGGCGGAAGCGGCCGCCGACATGATCATGGTCGAGCCCCCGAACGGCATCCCGGAGCTCGGACCCATCGTCGCCCGCGCCGCCGAGATCGACCCGAACATCTTCGGCATCGTCGAGCAGGACATGTTCGGCTGCTCGGCCGACCGCCCGTACCCGATCGCCGAGCGCACGCTCAAGCACATCTGCGGCTCCACGCCCGCGGCCCGCGCCAAGTAGAACCTGAAGAAGAGGAACCATCACCATGACTTCAACTGACCTCCGCGTCGGCGTCGTCGGCGCCGGCCTCATGGGCGCCGACCACATCGCCCGCATCACGAAGCGCATCAGCGGCGCGATCGTCTCCGCCGTCATCGAGCCCGACGAGGGACGCGGCACCGCAGCCCTCGAGAACGCCCCGGGGGCGCAGTGGTTCACGAGCATCGAGGACGCCATCGCGGCGAACGCCGTCGACGCCGTCGTCATCGCGACGCCGGGCAAGTTCCATGAGCCCGTCCTCCTGCCCGCCCTCGCGGCGAAGCTCCCCATCCTGTGCGAGAAGCCCCTGACCGCCGACTCCGCGTCCTCGCTCCGGGTCGTCGAGGCCGAGATGGCCGCATCCGAACGGCCCCTCATCCAGCTCGGCTTCATGCGCCGATTCGACGCGGAGTACGCCCGCCTGCGCGAGATCATCGCCTCTGGCGAGGCCGGCGAGCTCCTCGCCCTCCGCGCGGTGCACCGCAACCCCGACGTGCCCGAGTCGTACACGCAGGACATGCTCATCAACGACTCGGTGGTGCACGAGCTCGACGTCATCCCGTGGCTCGCCGGCAGCGAGATCCGCAGCATCGAGATCAAGTACATGCGCCGCAACCCGAACTCGCCGGAGCGACTGCGCGAGCCGATCCTCGTGCTCCTGGAGCTTGAGAACGGCATCCTCGTCGACGTCGAGATGAACGTGAGCATCAAGTTCGGCTACCAGGTCGCGACCGAGGCCGTCTTCTCGAACGGCCTCGCGCGAATCGGCCAGGCCAACGGCGTGCAGACCTGGTCGGACGGTGCGTTCGCGAAGGAGGAGCACCGCTCGTTCGTGACCCGCTTCGCTGCGGCCTACGACGTGCAGATCCAGCGCTGGGTGGACGCGGTCGCCCGCGGCACCATCGACGGCCCTGACGCGTTCCACGGCTACCGCGTGGCCCTGGCCTGCGAGGCGGGCGTCAAGGCGTTCGACGGGGGCATCGTCGAGGTCCAGCAGGTCGAGCGCCCCGCGTTCTACGACAAGGCATAAGGAGTCACCATGGTTCGCATCGCCCTGGACCCGACGCCGTTCCACCACGACGCCGGATTCCTCGACTTCCCGGATATCGCGGCCCGCCTGGGCTACGAGTACCTGCAGATCACGCCGCACCCCGACTTCTCGTGGTTCTTCCGCCACCCGTCGGCCGACGACGAGTACGCGCTGAAGTTCAAGAAGCGCGCAGCGGATGCCGGCGTCACGATCCCCGCCATCCTCCCGGTCCAGCGCATCTCGGGTCCAGAAGAGGCGGGTCGCCTCGCCGCCGTCCGCAACTTCACTCGCGTCATCGAGCTCGCCTCGATCCTGGAGATCCCCGTGATCAACACGGAGTTCAGCGGTGAGCCTGCACAGTTCACCGAGTCGGAGGACGCCTTCCATCGTTCGATGGAGACGCTCCTGCCGATCCTCGAGCGCGAGGGCATCCAGCTCAACATCGACCCGCACCCCAACGACTTCGTCGAGGACGGGCTCGAGGGGTGGCGCGTCATCCGCGGGCTCAACAGCAAGAACGTGGGCTTCGTGTACGTCGCCTCGCACACCTTCCACTACGGCGACCGCGCGACGACGCTGCTCCCCGAGCTGGGCGAGCGCCTGGGCGCCGTCTACACGGCGGACACGTTCGACCATCACCGCTCGCACGGGCTGCGCTACATCTCGAACCCTCCGGGCAACGAGGCGCGCATCCACCAGCACCTGCGCATCGGCGACGGCGATGTCGACTTCGCGGAGCTGTTCACGACGCTCAAGCAGATCGGCTACCTCGACCGTGAGGACGCGCTCATCGTCTCGAACGTCTTCGCGGAAGACGAACGGGCCGACGAGGTCTCGAAGTTCCAGCTCGAGAAGATCCGGGAGCTTGTCGCCTCCTCCTGACACCGTGTGGCCCCGCAGCTCTGAGCTGCGGGGCCACACGCTCTTCCGGATTATTTGTCAGGACATATTCACATCACGTCATTCTTCGGTTACCATCAAGACACGCGTTCGCAGAAAACGCACCCCGCAGCACCACGCACAACCCCGCTCCACCTCGCAGCATCCATGACAAGGACGTCCAAATGGCCTCATCGCACCCGGCGGGCCACACCGCCGAGAAATCACTTCCGCCCCTCACAGCTGGGCCGCACCGTTCGCGGCTCGGGCTGATCTCGATCGTCGCGTGCTTCGGCGGTCTCCTCTTCGGCTACGACACGGGTGTCATCAACGGCGCACTGAACCCGATGACCGAGGAGCTCGGCCTCACGCCGCTCACCGAAGGCGTCGTCACCAGCTCCCTGGTCTTCGCAGCCGCCATCGGCGCCATCTTCTGCGGCCGCCTCTCCGATGGCTGGGGCCGCCGCAAGACGATCATCATGCTCGCCGTGCTCTTCTTCCTCGGCACCGTCGTCGTCGTCTTCACCCCGAACTTCGAAGTGCTCGTCGTCGGCCGGATCCTCCTCGGCCTCGCCGTCGGTGGCGCCTCGACGGTCGTGCCGGTCTTCCTCGCCGAACTCGCCCCGTACGAGATCCGCGGGTCCATCTCGGGTCGCAACGAAGCCGCCATCGTCATCGGCCAGCTCTCCGCGTTCGTCATCAACGCCATCCTCGGCAACACCCTCGGGCACCTCGACGGCGTCTGGCGCATCATGTTCGCCATCTGTGCCATCCCGGCGATCTGCCTGTTCTTCGGCATGCTGCGTATGCCGGAGTCGCCGCGCTGGCTCGTCGAGAAGGGCCGCGACGCCGAGGCCCTCGAGGTCCTCAAGACCGTCCGCTCCCCCGAGCGCGCCGAGGCTGAGCTCGCTCAGGTCGAGAAGGTCGCCCTCGAAGAGGGTCAGGAGAAGCAGGTCGGATTCAAGGCCATCCTCGGCAACAAGTGGCTCCGCCGCATCCTGCTGGTCGGCATCGGGCTCGGTGTCGCGCAGCAGCTCACGGGCATCAACTCGATCATGTACTACGGCCAGATCGTGCTCATCGAGTCGGGCTTCGACTCGAGCGCGGCGCTCATCGCCAACATCGCCCCCGGCATCATCGCCGTCGTCGGTGCCTTCATCGCCCTCTCCTACATGGACAGGTTCGACCGCCGCAAGACGTTCATCATCGGCTTCTCGCTCACGACGGCCTGCCACCTGCTCATCGGCTTCTCGTCCATGATCCTCGAGCCGGGCAACCCGCTGCGCCCCTGGGTCATCCTGTTCCTCGTCGTCGCGTTCGTCGGCTCGATGCAGACGTTCCTCAACGTGGCCGTCTGGGTCTACCTCTCCGAGGTCTTCCCGCTGCACATGCGCGGCATCGGCATGGGCGTCTCGATCTTCGCCCTCTGGGTTGCGAACGGCTTCATCTCGCTGTACTTCCCCTCGGTGGTGGATGCGCTCGGCATCACGGGCACGTTCTTCGTGTTCGCGGGAGTCGGCGTGCTCGCACTCCTCTTCGTCGCGACGCAGATCCCCGAGACTCGTGGACGTACGCTCGAGGCACTGGATGAGGACGTCACGACCGGCGCGATCTTCCTCCCGACCGCCAAGAAGTAGCGTTCCCGCTGCACCAGCGAGCGATGGGCTCGGCCGATTCGGCCGAGCCCATCGCTTGTCTCGTCGCGGGTGACGCAGGGCCGCGGATTGTGTAACAATCAGCCCATGACATCGCTCCTGCTCGTCCTCTTCGCCGCGGTCTGCTTCGGCACGACCGGGACGGCGCAGGCACTCGGTGCACCCGAGGTGAGCGCATTCTCGCTGGGCTCCGCTCGCCTCGCGCTCGGCGGCACGCTCCTCGGCGCCTGGGCGCTGTTCGCCGCGCTGCGCCGCCATGGCGCCCGCGGAGGCCCCCCGCTGCCCACCCCCGACTACACCCGGATCCACCGCCCGAATCGTGCCCAGCTCGGCCTCGTCGCCCTTGGCGCGCTCGGCGTGCTCCTCTACCAACCGTTGTTCTTCGCTGGGACGGCGGGCGGCGGCGTCGCCGTCGGCACCGTCCTGGCACTCGGATCGGCCCCCGTCATCACCGGCCTCCTGCAGTGGGCGCTCGAGCGACGCTTCCCCGGCCGGAGCTGGGGCGTCGCGACGGCGATCGCCATCCTCGGCGTCGCCCTCATCGCGGTTGCCGGGGCAGGCGACGCCGGCGGCGCGAACCTCGGCGGCATCGCGGCGTCCGTCGGCGCCGGCGCGAGCTACAGCATCTACACCCTCTCGGCGAAGGCCCTCATGAACCGCAGCTGGAGTGCCGACGGCACCATGGGCATCGTCTTCGGCGCCGCTGGCGTGCTGAGCATCCCCCTGCTCCTCGCGAGCGGTGCCGAGTGGATGCTCACGCCGGCCGGCCTCGCGACCGCGGCGTGGCTGGGCGTCATCACCACCACCGTCGCCTACCTGTGCTTCGGCGCCGGGCTCGCGAAGCTGCAGGCCGCGACCGTCTCGACGCTGACGCTCGCGGAACCACTGACCGCGAGCATCCTCGGGCTGGTCGTGCTGCGAGAGCAGCTCGCTGGCCTCGAGGCCCTCGGCCTCATCGTGCTCGCGGCGGGGATCGTGGTCCTCGTGCTCGGCGCGACTCGTGCTCGCACACGCAGCGACAGGCCGCTCACCGCACGCGCAGCGGACGCGAGCCAGGCCCCGGCGGGCCGAGGCGCGCGATGATCCACCAGAAGCCCCGCACCGAACCCGCCGCGCTCACGCCCCGGCCGACCGCGTCGGCGAAGCTCGCGGCGACCCTCCGCGACCGGATCCTCGAGGGGAGCTACGTCCGCGGCCAGTCGCTGCGCGAGGAGTACCTCGCCGCCGAGTTCGGGCTCTCGCGGCACACGGTGCGGACGGCGCTGGCCACCCTCGCGTCCGAGCGCCTCGTCCACGCAGCGCCCTACAAGGGGGTCGAGGTCACGAACCTCGACGACGCCGAGATCCGCGCCATGCAGGATCTGCGCTGCGCGCTCGAATCCGAGGCCGTGCGCATCCTGAACTCCCGGCACCCGGACGGCTGGCCCGACGAGGTGCGGGCGCCGATCCTGGCCCAGATCGCCCGGCTGCGGGAGCTCGAGGTAACCGACGCACATTCGTGGCGGCAGCTTGAAGCAGCTCACGCGGCCGTTCACCAGGCGATCATCGATGCGGCCGGGAGCCCGCGGATCAGCGAGACTGCGCGCTCGCTCGAGAGCGAGGTGAGGCTCCTGCTCGCGGGAGCGCACGAGCACTACGGCGCCAAGGGGCTCGCCGAGGACCACGAGCGCTACCTCACCCTGCTCGAGCACGATGGCCCGACGGCGGTGCGCGCCCACCTCGACGCCCTCACGGCACACCTGCTTGCTGGCTCCCCCACCTGAGGCTCCCTCCAGCGCCGCATCCCCACGTGAAGGCGCACGGGATGCACACGGGGGACGCCCGCGAGAGACGCCGAACGGGCGGGCCGATTGCTCGGACCGCCCGTTCGGGGATGCTGCGTGTGAGGCGCTGACTACTGGCCGGAGGACCAGCTGGCGCGACGCGAACCGCCGCGCTCGCCACCGCGCGAAGGCGCGGCCGGCGAGGAGGTGCCAGCACGACGCGGACGAGACTCTCCGCGACGCTGGCCCTGAGCTGCGCCTTCGCCTGCCTGTCCGCGCGCCGGACGCGATGCGGACGAGCCCTGCGAGGAGGACGAGGCTGCACGACCGCGGCCGCCGCCGTTGCCGGAGCCGCCACGAGCTGCGCCGCCGCGAGCCGGTGCAGCGTCGCGCTTGCGACGAGCGTTCGCGCCCTGCGACGTGCCACGGCCCTGGCTGACCTCGACGTTGCCGGATCCCGGTCCGCCCGGAACGGGGCGCACGGTCGGGGCGACTTCGCCGATGAGCTCGTTCACGAACGGCGAGTTGACGTTCGCACGCTGCGGGGTGACGCCGATCTTGGCGCGACGCAGCAGCATCTCGGTGTCCTTGCGCTGGCTCGGGAGCATGAGCGTGACGACGTCACCCTCGGAGCCCGCGCGGGCCGTGCGGCCGGAGCGGTGCAGGTACGCCTTGTGCTCGGCGGGCGGGTCGACGTGGACGACGAGCTCGATAGCGTCGACGTGCACACCGCGGGCGGCGACGTCGGTTGCGACGAGCACGTTGACCTCGCCACCGGAGAAGGCCGCGAGGTTGCGGTCGCGGGCGTTCTGCGACAGGTTGCCGTGCAGGTCGACGGCGGGGATGCCGGACGCGGTCAGCTGCTTGGCGAGCTTCTTCGCCTGGTGCTTGGTGCGCATGAACATGATGCGACGGCCCTTGCCGCTCGCCAGCGCGTGGACGAGGGCGGTCTTCGCCTCGGGCGTCTCCGCCTCGTACACGTGGTGCGTCATGGCCGCGACGTGCGAGTTCGACTCGTCGACCGAGTGGAGGATCGGGTCGCTCAGGAACTTCTTCACGAGCTTGTCCACGCCGTTGTCGAGCGTGGCGGAGAAGAGGAGACGCTGGCCGGACTGCGGCGTCGCGTTCATGATGCGGGTGACGACGGGCAGGAAGCCGAGGTCGGCCATGTGGTCGGCCTCGTCGAGCACGGTGACCTCGACGGCGTCGAGGTTCACGATGCGCTGCTTCATGAGGTCGTCGAGGCGGCCGGGGCAGGCCACGACGATGTCGACGCCGTTGCGGAACGCGGTCTCCTGGGGGCGCTGTGACACGCCACCGAAGACGGTCGTCACGGTGAGGCCGGCGGCCTTCGCGAGCGGCTCGATGACCGCGGCGACCTGGGTTGCGAGCTCGCGGGTCGGGAGCAGCACGAGGCCGAGCGGGCGGCCCGGGCGGCGCTTGCCACCGGAGACGGCACCGGCGAGGCGCGCGACGAGCGGGATGGCGAACGCGAGCGTCTTGCCGGAGCCCGTCTTTCCACGGCCGAGGACGTCGCGACCCGCGAGGGTGCTCGGAAGCGTCGACTGCTGGATGGGGAAGGCTTCGTGCTTGCCGGCTGCGTCGAGCACGGTCACGAGCGACTTGGGGACGCCGAGTTCGGCGAAAGTTGAGGTGGTTTCCGTCATATGGAGGTCATGCCTTTCAATCGGCACGCAGAGAACGCACAACACTCGTGTGCTGCGCTCTTGCGGCGATGATGCGGGCGAATGTGCCCGTTCGCCGCAACTCGTGAAATCGTGCCGAGGCAGAAAGAGTGCCCTCGAACAACAAACGGTACGACGATCGTGGGAAATGGGACCCACAAGCTGTCGACCTTAGCACGCCGAACGCCTCCCGACCAGGGGGACGGCCCACGCACGGGGGTTTCGGCGCTCGTCCAGGACGCATTTATTAGAATCACCGTGCGCATGCACAGGGGCGGACGCCCATTCGCCCATGCCTGAGAAACGGTGACGAGATGAGCAGAGACCTGACGACGATCGTGTGCGACGGCTTCCGAGCCGCGTTCGAGCGAGAGCCCCTCGGAGTCTGGTCGGCACCCGGCCGGGTCAGCATCATGGGCGACCACACCGATCTGCAGGATGGCGTCGGATACGCCTGCGCGATCCCCCTGCGCTCCAGCGCGGCGATCGCGCCCCGCGACGACGGGCGCATCCGCATCGTCACCGACCTCTCCCCCGACGAGGCGGTAACCGACCTGCGGTCGATCGCCTCGGAGATCCCCGCACGCGACTGGCGTGCCTACCCGCTCGGCGCTGTCGCGAGCATGCTCCGCTTCGCTCGCGAGAACCCGCCGGAGGGCACGCGCGGCGACGGCGACGAGACCGACCCTGGAGTCCCGTTCTTCCTGGGAACGGGCCTCGACATCTTCCTCACGACGGACGTGCCGGTCGGCGCCGGGCTCGCCTCCTCGGCATCCGTCTGCGCGACCATCAGCACGGCGCTCAACGACTTCTGGGGCCTCGGGATGAACGTCGAGGAGCTCGCCGAGATCGGGCGCCAGACGGAGGCGGAGATCGTCGGCGCGCCCAGCGGCCTGAGCGACCACATCACCGTGCACGCCGCGCGGAGCAACGAGGACGTGTTCTTCGATGCTCGCGGCTCCGACGTCTCGATCCTGCCTGCGCCGAGCTCCGCCGATTCCGGCTTCGTGCGCGTGCTCATCGACACCAAGGAAGCCCACCGCAACTGGTCTGCCGAGTTCGCGCAGCGGGCCGATGACTGCGCCCGGGCGGCCGAGACCCTCGGCTTCCAGACGCTTCGCGAGGTGCGGCCCGCGGAGCTGGACGCAGCGGCCGAGCGGCTCGACGACACCGTGTTCCGGCGCGCACGGCACGTGGTCTCCGAGATAGCCCGCACGCTCGAGTTCACGAAGCTCATGCGCACCGGAGAGGCGCCCGAATCCCGGAACCATCTCCTCGCGGAGTCGCAGGTGTCGCTGCGTGAGGACTTCGAAGTCTCGACGGCGCGCATCGACTTCACGGTCGAGCTGGCCACCTACCTGGGCGCGGCGAGCGCCCGCATGACCGGCACGGGCCTCGGCGGCTCGGTGTTCGTCATGCATCCCGCAGACAAGTTCGACGAGCTGTGCGAGAGCGTCTTGGGAGCGTACGCCGAGCAGGGGTGGGAAGAGCCGCTCGTGCTGGCCTTCGAACCCGCTGCTGGGGCGCGGCGCGACCGCTGAGCCGCAGTCGACTGGCACCCGTGCTGGCCTGTCCCTGGAGAACCGATGGCGGCCTCAGGCGGTCGTGGCGTTCGCCGCGGTCGCCGTCGAGCCGCGCACGGTGAGCGTTGGCTGGATGACCCTCCGCGTCGCTCCGGACGGAACCCCTGCCGCCGCGTCGCGGGCTGCCGCCCGCACCCCCTCGATGCGGGCGAGGAGAAGCTCGGCCGCGGCGCGACCGACCTCGGCGCTTCGGTCATCGACCGACGTGAGCGAGAGGTGGTCGAAGCCCGCGAGGTGCGAATCGTCGTAGCCCACGATCGACACGTCCGCGGGAACGCGCAAGCCGAGCTCATCGAGCGTTCCCAGCACGCCGAGCGCCATGACGTCGTTCGCCGCGAAGACGGCGGTCGTGGCCGGCCAACGCTCGAACAGCTCTCGTGATGCGCGACGCCCCTCGCCCTGGTCGGTTGCTCCCGAGCCGCCGATGACACGCGGCTCGAGCCCCGCGTCGCGCATGGCGCGCTCGTAGGAGCGCCGCCGGAGCTCGGCGGCGCGGCCGGTTCCCGTGACATGGCCGATCTGCGTGTGCCCGAGGTCGCGGAGATGCTCGACCGCGAGCCGCGCGCCGGCCGCGTCGTCGTTCGCGACGAGGTCGGCGCCCGCCGGCACGATCGCACGGTTGCCGGCGACGACCGTCGGCACGGGGAACCCCTCGGCAGGGACCGCGTCGACGTCGCCGCCGATGACGAGCCCCTCGACGCCCGCCGCCAGGAAGCCGCTGATGGGTGACTGCTCGAGGTGCGCGTTGAGATTCGCGTCGGCGACGGTGACGTGGAAGCCGGGCGCGTCGAGCACCGCTTGCATCCCCTCGAGCAGGTCGACGAACCAGGGGTTCCGGAAGTCGTCGATCATGACGCCGATGGCGCGGGTGCGGTTCCCGGCGAGCGCCGTGGCGGCCCGGCTCGGCAGGTACCCGAGCTCCTGGATGGCCGCGCGCACCGCTGCCCGCTTCTCGTCGCTGACGCGGGTCGAGTTCTGCAGCACGAGCGAGACGAGGGATTTCGAGACCCCGGCGCGTTCGGCGACGTCGTAGATCGTCGGGCGCTTCTGACGCGGGGAAGGGGGCATTCGACACTCCGGACGACGATTGTTTGACAGGACATTGTTTCATGACCTACCTTCCAGTGTAGCGCTCCAACACCGTCGTCGGTCGCCTGCGCTCACCCAACACAGCTCTCGCAGAAACACAGGAGAACCAATGACAAAGCCACTCGGCGTCGCCGTCATCGGCGCAGGCATGGCCGGCCGCGCGCACGCCGCCGCCTACCGCGTCGCATCCACCCTCTACAGCCCCACGCTGCCGGAGATCCGCCTCGTCTCGATCGGAGACGTCAACCCGGAGTTCGGCGCACTCGCCGCCAAGCGCTTCGGCTACGAGCGCACCGACTCCTCCTGGCAGGCCATCGCGGCGGCCGACGACATCGACGTCGTCAGCGTCGTCATCGCGAACTCACTGCACCGCGAGGTCGTCGAGGGCCTCCTCGCCGCCGGCAAGCACGTGCTCTGCGAGAAGCCGCTCAGCGACTCGATCGAGGACGCCCACGCCATGGCGGATGCCGCCGAGCGCGCGGACTCCATCGCCCGCGTCGGCTTCACCTACCGCCGCTCCCCCGGCATCGCGTACATCCGCCAGCTCATCCAGGACGGAACACTCGGCAAGCTCCTGCACTTCAGCGGTCGCTACTGGACCGACTACGCGTGCAGCCCGACGGCCCCCATGAGCTGGCGCTTCAAGGGCGGCCCCGGCAGCGGCGCCCTCGCCGACGTCGGAAGTCACATGACCTACATCGCGGAGTTCCTCGGCGGCGAGATCCAGGAAGTCAGCGGAGGCACCCTCAGCACGGTCATCCACGAGCGGCCACTCCCGCTCGGCGCGGTGCTCGGGCACGACCACGCAGCGGTCAGCGACACGTTCGAACCCGTCGAGAACGACGACTACGCGGCGTTCTCGCTCAAGTTCGCCCAGGGCGCAGGAGCCATCGAGGTCTCCCGAGTCGCCAGAGGCCACGCGAACAGCCTCATCTTCGAGGTGTTCTGCGAAAACGGCGCCGCCCGCTACGACCAGCGCCGCCCCTCCGAGATCGAGCTCTTCCTCAACGACGCCCCATCCGCCCAGAACGGGTACCGCCAGATCATCCTCGGCCCGGAGCACCCCTACATCGCCGGCGGTCTCGCGATGGATGCCCCCAGCGTCGGCTTCGGCCAGAACGAGGCCTTCTCCTACCAGGCCCGCTCCTTCCTCGAGGAGGTGGCGGGGATCTCGGAAGAGGACTCGCTCCCCCGCTGCGCGAGCTTCGAAGAGGGAATCCACAACATGGAGCTCCTCCACGCCGTCGCCGAGTCGGCCGCGGCGGACGGCGCAGCCGTCCGCATCTCCCCCACCAGCGCACAGAAGAACGGAGCCTGACATGCGTCTCGGCGCCTACAACGCGATCCTCCACGACCGCTCGCTCCCCGAGGCGATCCAGGTCGTCTCCGAGCTGGGCCTCACCGGCATCGAGCTCAACTCCGGCGGGTTCCTTCCCGCCACGCACATCCCGAACTTCGACGAGATCCTCGAGAGCGACGAGGCCAGGGACGCGTTCCTCGCGCAGTTCGAGGGCACCGGCGTCTCGATCGCCGGCCTCAACTGCAACGGCAACCCGCTGCACCCTGACCGTGCGATCGGCGAGCAGCACGCCGAGGACATCCGACGCTCGATCCGCCTCGCGGCTCGCCTCGGACAGGACCGGGTCGTCACGATGTCGGGACTGCCCGGCGGCGAGCCCAGCGCGACCACCGTGAACTGGGTCATCAACGCCTGGAACTCGGCTGCGCTCGACGTCATCGACTACCAGCTGGACGTGGCGTCGGAGTTCTGGACCGAGATCGACGAGCTCGCTCGCGAGCACGGCGTGAAGGTCGCGCTCGAGCTGCACCCGCAGAACGTGGTGTTCAACCCCGCGAACTTCCGCGAGCTGATCAAGCGCGCTGGCACGACGAACATCGGCGTCGAGCTCGACGCCTCGCACCTCTTCTGGCAGCAGATGGACCCGGTGGCAGTCGTCCGCGACCTCGGCGAGTGGGTCTTCCATGCGGCAGCGAAGGACGTGCGCGTCAACCCGGCGGCTGCGATCTACGGCGTACTCGACAACCAGTTCCGCAAGCTCTCGGCGGACGAGCCGCGCACCAATCTGGGCGGCGACGAGTGGGCGAACGAGTGGCCGAAGAACTCCGCGTGGGACTTCGTCGCGCTCGGGCGCGGCCACGACACGGCGTTCTGGACGGAGTTCCTTCGCGCGCTGCACGAGGTCGACCCGGAGATGTGGGTCAACATCGAGCACGAGGACACCTCGCTCGGCCGCATCGAGGGCCTCGAGGTCGCCGCGAAGGTGCTCACCGACGCGGATGCAGCTCTCGAGGCCTCGCTCTGACCCCACTCTGACCCCGCTCTCACCTCAGACTCGGGTGCGACTCTTCTGCGAGAGCCCCGCGCCTGACCACAAGGGCCGCATCCGCATGGATGTGGCCCTTCGTGGTCTCGGTGCGTTCCTCATTTGTTAGGACATTAGGACTTTTGCCACTAGAATCGGAGCGCAGACAACACACGTCACCTCCCCCTCGACCTCAAGGACACCGCACCATGCCTCTCGTACGCATCGACGTCAACGCCGGCCGCAGCCCCGAGCAGATCTCGTCCATCGCCGACGCCATCCACGACGCCATCGTCGCCGAGTACGGGATTCCCGCTCGCGACCGGTTCCAGATCATCACCGAGCACCAGAACGGGCAGATCATCGCCCAGGATGCCGGCCTCGGCTTCGAGCGCTCGTCAGGTGTCGTCATGATCCAGATCTTCACGCAGCGCGGACGCACGCCCGAGGCGAAGCAGTCGCTCTACGCCCGCATCGCCGAGGCGCTCGGCGAGCGCGGCGTCGAAGGCAACGACGTCTTCATCGGCTACGTCGAGAACGGGCCGGAGGACTGGACCTTCGGCTTCGGCCGCGCCCAGTACCTCACGGGCGAGCTCGCGGTGCCGAACCGCGCCTAGCGCTCCGCGGCTAGCGCTCCGCGGCTAGCGCTCCAACGCAGAACGCCCACGGCTCAGCCGTGGGCGTTCCTCGTGCAGCAGAGTCGGGTCAGCGCTCGACGAGCGTGATCTCGAACGTGTAGAGGTCGGGACGATAGCAGTGGCGGCCGTACTCGACCGCGCGGCCCGTCGCGTCGAAGGCGACGCGCGACATCGTGAGCACCGCGGCACCGCCGGAGAGATCCAGCAGGCGCTCCTCTTCACGCGAAGCCGTGCGCGCACCGATGCGCTGCTTGGCGATGCGCATCGTCACGCCGCGGGCCCGGAGGAGCTGGTAGAGCCCATGCTGGACGAGCTCGTCCTCCGTCAGCTCGACGAACGGCTCCGGCAGCACGTTGTCGAGGATCGCCAGCGGGACCCCATCCGCGCTCCGAAGGCGCGAGATGTGCAGCGTCGGGCTCCCCACCTCGATGCCGAGGGTCTCGGCGAGCTCTGGGGTCGCGTCCTCCACCCGTCGCGAGAGGAGCGTCGTGGTGGGCTTCTGCGCCGAGCGCTCGAGGTCCTCGAAGAGGCTCGTCAGCTCGACGTTGCGAGTCACCGGGCCGTGCACGACCTGCGTGCCGACGCCCCGGCGGCGGACGAGCAGGCCCTTGTCGACGAGCTCCTGGATGGCGCGCCGGACGGTCGGGCGGGAGAGACCGAGGCGATGCCCGAGCGAGATCTCGTTCTCGAGCTTGGATCCGGCCGGAAGCGTGTCGTCCCTGATGGCCTTCTCGATGCGCTCCGACACCTGGTGGTACAGGGGCACAGGGCTCGAACGGTCGATGCCGACGAACAGCCCGAGTGGGAGTCGGGCCTCGCCTGTTGCTGCAGCTTCATTGCTCAATGGCGCACTCCTCGGACGACTTGATGACGTGACAATGCTACTCGGGCGACGGAGAGTTCTCTCCGTCGCCCGCGGCGAGGCGGACACGCCGCCCCGAGAGCTTGTCGCTAGCCGCGCCCCAGGTACTTCTGGAGCTGCTCGAGCTCGGCCTCGTTCGGCTGACCATCACCGGCCGCCTGGCGCCCGAAGCCCGCGCCACCGAACGCGCCGCCTGGACGCTTCGGAGCCGACGCCTCCTCGATGGCCTGCTGGGCGCGCTTTGCCGGGTTGCCGCTGCGCTTGCCCTGCTGCTTCTTCTTCCCGCCCTTCGCGGGAGCCTTGCGTCCGCCGTGCTGGCCCGGGATGGGACCCATGCCCGGGATCTGCGGGGTGCCGCCGCGGGCGACGGTCTTCATCATCTTCGCCGCCTGCTCGAAGCGCTTGACGAGCTCGTTGACGTCGGTGACCGTGCGACCGGAACCGCGGGCGATGCGAGCACGGCGCGAGCCGTTCAGCAGCTTCGGGGTCTGGCGCTCGGCCTTGGTCATCGACTGGATGATGGCCTCGGTGCGGACCAGCTCGCGCTCGTCGAAGTTCTCGAGCGCCTCCTTCATCTGGCCCATGCCCGGGAGCATGCCCATCATCTTCTTGAAGTTGCCAGCCTTGCGCAGCTGCTGCATCTGCTTCAGGAAGTCGTCGAGCGTGAAGTTCTCGGTCGCGAGCTTCCCGGCGATCTCCATCGCCTCGTCCTCGTCGAAGGCCTTCTGGGCCTGCTCGATGAGGCTGAGGATGTCACCCATGTCGAGGATGCGCTTGGCCATGCGGTCGGGGTGGAAGACCTCGAAGTCGTCGAGCCCCTCACCGGTCGACGCGTACATGATGGGGCGCCCGGTGAGCTGCGCAACCGAAAGGGCGGCACCGCCGCGGGCGTCGCCGTCGAGCTTCGAGAGCACGACACCCGTGAAGTCGACGCCCTCCTGGAAGGCCTTGGCCGTGGCGACGGCGTCCTGGCCGATCATGGCGTCGATGACGAAGAGCACTTCGTCGGGGCTCGTGGCGCGGCGGATGTCGGCCGCCTGCTTCATGAGCTCCTGGTCGACGCCGAGGCGTCCGGCAGTGTCGATGATGACGACGTCGTGCAGCTTGTCCTTCGCGAAGCGGACGGCATCCGTCGCGACGCGAACCGGGTCGCCGACGCCGTTGCCCGGCTCGGGTGCGTAGACCTGCACGCCGGCCTGCTGGCCGACGACCTGCAGCTGCGTGACGGCGTTCGGGCGCTGCAGGTCGGCGGCGACGAGCAGCGGCGTGTGCTTCTCGCCCGCGAGTCGCTTCGCGAGCTTGCCCGCGAGCGTCGTCTTGCCCGCACCCTGCAGACCGGCGAGCATGATGACCGTCGGCGGCTGCTTCGCGTACTCGATCTGGCGGGTGTCTCCGCCGAGGATGCGCACGAGCTCCTCGTTGACGATCTGCACGACCTGCTGCGCGGGGTTGAGGGCGCGATTGACCTCGTCGCCGAGGGCGCGCTCGCGCACGTGCGCGGCGAAGTCCTTGACCACGGGAAGCGCGACGTCGGCTTCGAGCAGGGCGCGACGGATCTCGCGCACGGTGCCGTCGACGTCGGCGGGCGTGAGCTTGCCCTTGGAGCGGAGGCCGGCGAGCGTCTGCGTCAGCCGGTCAGAGAGGTTCCCGAAAATGGCCATAGTCCGCCCATTTTAGCTGAGGCCGGGGAGTCTGGTGTGCGGGGTGGCCTGAGAGAAGCACAACTGGGATCATCGGAGCATGACCAGCGCTGCTCCCCTGATCCTCCCCTTCGAGGGCAAGACCCCCCGCATCCACGAGACCGCCTGGATCGCGCCTGGCGCCGTCATCATCGGCGACGTCGAGATCGGCCCCGAGTCCTCGGTCTGGTACGGCTGCGTCCTGCGAGCGGATGTGGGCGGCCGCATCGTCATCGGCGCACGCTCGAACCTGCAGGACGGCACGGTGGTGCACGTCGAACACGACGTCGACACGATCATCGGGGACGACGTGACGGCGGGCCACCAGGCGCTCCTCCACGGCACGACGATCGCGAACGGATCCCTCATCGGCATGAAGGCGGCGTGCCTGTCCCGCTCGGTGATCGGCACCGGGGCGCTCGTGGCTGCCGGCGCCGTCGTCCTCGAGGGTGCGAGCATCCCCGACCGCGTGCTCGCCGCCGGCGTGCCCGCGAAGGTGCGACGCGAGCTCACACCGGAGGAGAGCCAGGCGTTCATCCCGCACGCCGCCGGCTATGTCGCCCTCGCGAAGCGCCAGAGTCCCGCGAGCGCGGCCGTGACGCTCGGCGAGGCGCGTGGCGGCGAGGAGACGTCGACGCGCCAATAGGCTGGGGGCATGGTCTTCCTCGCAAGCATCGCGCTGCTCGTCGGCGCCGTCTTCAACGTCGTCGTCTGGCCCTCGTTCTACCGGCGAGTCTCGAATGACCCGCGGGCTCGCGACGAGAACGGACGCCCGACGCGGTTCCTCACGGTCCACGCCGTCCTGGTGCTCGCGGCTCTTGTCATCGGCATCGCCCAGGCACTGCTCGGCATCCTCCTGCTGACGAACTGACGAACTGACGAGGCGAGCGGAGACCGGACACCGCTGACCCGCGTCGCCGCTCGCGGACCGAGGCCCGACGGGCACGGAGCGCCAGCACAGGCTGCTCGGCTTGACTGGTTGCATCCCTCGTCGACCGATTGGCCACCGTCATGACCAAGCGCACCGCTCCCCTGCTCGCCCTCGCCGCCGTCGCAGCGCTGACGCTCGCCGGATGCGCGCCGACGCCGGAGCAAGCCGAGCCGAGCGCCTCCGCGTCGGCGAGCCCGCCGCCAGCATCCACGACCCAGGCGCCGCCAACGACACCCGAGGCGGCCGGGGAAGAGGCCGGCCCCGTCGCCCCCGTCGGCGACCCCCGAGTGGTCACGACCGGGCTCCAGGCGCCCTGGTCTGTCGTCGAGCTCGAGACCGGCGACTTCCTCGTGAGCGAGCGCGACACGGGGCAGATCGTCGAAGTGTCCGCCGACGGCTCGAACCCCAACCGCGTCGTCACGACCATCGCCGACGTCGAGCCCGGCGGCGAGGGCGGCCTGCTCGGCCTCGCCCTCGCCGGCACGAGCGACGACGAGGCGCAGTGGCTGTACGCGTTCTACACGGCGGCCTCGGACAACCGCATCGTGCGCTTCCCCCTCACCTGGGAAGGCGGCGTCGGCGTCGGCAGCCCGGAGGTCGTCGTGGACGGCATCGCGAAGGCTGGCAACCACAACGGGGGCAGGCTGGCCATTGGGCCGGACGGCTACCTGTACGCGGCGACCGGCGACGCATCCCAGACCGAGCTGGCGCAGGACCAGAACTCGCTCAACGGCAAGATCCTGCGCATGGAGCTCGACGGCTCCCCCGTCGCCGACAACCCCTTCGGCAACCGCGTCTACTCGATGGGCCACCGCAACCCGCAGGGCCTCGCGTTCGATGGCTCCGGGGCACTGTGGGCGAGCGAGTTCGGGCAGAACACCTGGGACGAGCTGAACAGGATCACGGCGGGCGGCAACTACGGCTGGCCCGTCGTCGAGGGGCAGAGCGACGACGCCACGTTCGTGAACCCCGTGCTGCAGTGGTCGACGAACGAGGCAAGCCCGAGCGGCCTCGCCTACTCGCGTGACACCCTCTTCATGGCGGGGCTCGGCGGAGAGCGGCTCTGGAAGATCGCCATCCCGGAGGCGTCGGAGGCGAGCGACGAAGCGCTCTACGTCGACGAGTTCGGCCGGCTCCGCGACGCGGTCGTGACCTCCTCCGGGAGCCTGCTCGTGCTCACGAACAACACCGACGGGCGCGGGTCACCGCGCGACGGTGACGACACGCTCCTGGAGTTCACGCTCGACGCATCCTGACCCGCTCCGCGCCGGGGACACGCTCAGCTCGCCGCGGGCGCTGGCTCCGCCTTCGGGTTGCGCACGCCGAGCCACGAGCTGAGCGCGCCGGCGAACAGCAGACCCGCCGTGACGAACATGAGCGGCTGGAAGCTGTCCACGTCGATCGTGCCCCCGGCGATGACGCCGATCATGGCGATCGCGACGAGCCCGGCCACGCGGGAGATGGCGTTGTTCGTCGCCGAGCCGATGCCCGACTGCGCCGTCGGCACGGAGCCGAGGATGGCGGACGTGAGCGGCGCAACCGTCATCGAGAGGCCGAGGGAGAAGACGAGCACGCCGGGCAGCACCTGAGTCCAGTAGTTCACCTCGGCGCCGAGCCCCGAGTACAGGAGGGTGCCGACACCCGCCAGGATCGGCCCGGCCGTCATGAAGAGGCGCGGCCCGAAGCGCCCGCTCAGCGAGCCGAACCACGACGAAAGGGCGACGTTCGCGATCGAGGTCGGCAGCGTCGCCAGCGCCGCGAAGGTCGCGCTGAACCCGGCGACCTGCTGCAGGAAGATGGCGAGCACGAACCCGCCGAGCGACAGTGCCGCGTAGACGAAGACCGTGGCGATGTTGCCGGCCCAGAAGTTGCGGATGCGGAACAGCCCGAGCGGCAGCATCGGATGGGGCGCGCGGGCCTGCCAGACGAGGAACGCCGCGAAGCTCAGCAGGCCGAGGACCAGCGGCAGGAGCACCACGGGACTCCCCCACCCGTAGTTGCCCTGCTCGATGAGCGCGAACACCGGCCCACCGAGGCCCAGGAATCCGAGCACCGCGCCGAGCACGTCGATGCGGCCACCCGAAGGCGCGTCGAAGCCGGCGCCGAGGCGGGTGAGCATCCACAGCGTCACGAGGATCGGGATGACGTTGATGCCGAACACGAGCCGCCACGTCAGGTAGTCGGCGGCGAGGCCGCCCAGGAACGGGCCGGCGAGGAATGCCGCGCCCGTCCACGCCGTCCAGGTGCCGATCGCCTTCGCCTGGGCCGCGTCCCGGAATGCCGAGATGATGAGCGCCAGCGAGCTCGGGACGAGCAGCGCACCCGCGACCCCCTGCAGCGCCCGCGCGACGATGACGAACTCGGGAGTCGGCGACAGCGCGATGGCGACGCTCGTCACCCCGAAGCCGATGAGCCCGAACCGCAGGACCGAGATGCGCCCGAACACGTCGGATAGCGAGCCCGCGAGCAGGATGAGCGAGCCGAGGGTGATGAGGTACGCGTCCACGATCCACTGCTGCGTGCCGAGACCGCCACCGAGCTCCGAGACCATCGCGGGCAGCGCTACGTTCGTCACCGACCCGTCGAGGAAGGCGACGAAGGACGAGAGGATCGCGATGACGAGGATCTGGCGCTGCTGGCGGGTCACGAGGCAGACAACCCGTCGCGGTCCACATTCCTTCCGCGATCCCGCGAATCTGAGGATTTGTCTCGCGGCATGGGAAAACCGAGCGCGTTACACGCTTCGGGCGTCTTCGGGATGCCCCGCACCGTCTGAGTCCCGCTGTGCATCCGCTGCCATTCGGCGCAGGATCGACGGCCGCAGCAGCTCGAAGCGCAGCAGCTCCGGCAAGGGCTCGTCGCGGAACACCGGGAGGCTCTTCCACCGCAGCGCGCTGGCGACGGCGTTGGCCGCGACCGCGACGACGACGTAGATGGCGCCAATCCAGGTGAGCGACGGGAAGGCGAAGGACACCAGGAGCCCAGCACCGATGAGACTCGCCATGGCGAAGGCCTTCACCGGCCACGAGGTCACGGGTACCGTCCCGAGCGCGAGGAACACGCCGCCGCCGCCCGCGAGCACCACCGCGAGCGCGTAGGCAAGAAACACGAACAGCCCATCCGTCATCATGAGCGACCTCCTCGGCACGTGGCCTGAAGCGTACTCCGAGACGCCGACAAGCCGGTGAGCGTCTGTGCCGCCCAGCTCGCGGGGAGCCGCGGTGCGGAAGTGGAGCTGCGCTAGCGCCTCGGACCCCGCTGTCGCCTGGCGCCGGGGTCGGCGCCGCGCCCGCCCTGCCTGCGGCGCCGGTCGTCCTCCAGCTGCACCGCATCCGCGGCCATCCGCCGCAGGATGTCCGGGCGCAGCAGGACAAGTCGGAACAGCTCAGGCAGCCGGGCCCCGCTGAGCTGCGGGAGCCTCCGCCACCGGAGCGCGCTTGTCACCGCGTTCGCGCCGACGACGACCAGCGCGAAGACCACGCCGATCCACGGCGGCGAACCCAGGTCGGACAAGATCAGCAGCACCCCGCCGAGCAGGCTCGCCATCGCGATCACCGTCACCAGCCACGACCGGACCGGCACCCCGCCGACTCCGAGCAGGACCCCGCCGGCTCCCGCGAGGGCCACCGCGAGCGCGGACGAGAGGACAGCGATCATTCCGTCGGGTTCCACAGCAGGCTCCTCCTTCTCCTCCGCGGAGGGAGTCCACCAGACTCCCTCCCCTCATCGATCAGCCGACGAGCTTCTCCGCGAACACGTGAGGTGTGAAGCCGGCGAGGTCGTTGATGCCCTCACCCTGGCCGATGAGCTTGATGGGCAGGCCCGTGCGCTCCTGCACGGCCAGCACGAAGCCGCCCTTGGCGGATCCGTCGAGCTTCGTCACGACGAGGCCCGTCACGCCGGCATGCTGGATGAACGCCTCGGCCTGCGCGACACCGTTCTGCCCCGTCGTCGCGTCCAGGACGAGCAGGACCTCCGAGATGGGGGCGAGCTTCTCGACCACGCGGCGGATCTTCGACAGCTCGTCCATGAGGCCGCTCTTCGTCTGCAGGCGGCCAGCCGTATCGATGACCACCATCTCGAGCCCCTCTCGCATGGCGATCTCCACCGCCTGATAGGCGACGGAGGCCGGATCCTGGCCGTGCTGCTGCGGGCGCACGATGCCCGCGCCGGCGCGCTGCGCCCACGTCGCGAGCTGGTCCACGGCGGCCGCGCGGAACGTGTCGGCCGCCGCGACGACCACCGTGCGGCCGTTGATGCGCAGGAAGTTCGCGAACTTGCCGATCGTCGTCGTCTTGCCGACGCCGTTCACCCCGACCACGAGCGTCACCGCGGGACGCTCCCGGAGGTTCAGCGTCGTGTCGAACTTCGACAGACGCTCCTCGATGAGCTCGCGGAGCATCCGCTTCAGGTCCTTGGGGTCCTCCGTGTGGAACCGATCGACCTGGTCGCGCAGCTGCTCGACGATCTCGTCGGTGATGTCGGGCCCGAAATCGGCCGTGATCAGCGCCTCCTCGAGGTCGTCCCACGTCGTCTCATCGATCTTCTGCCTGCCGAACATGCCGCGCAGAGCGCCGGACAGTGACCAGGGAGTGCGTTCAGCCATGTGCCAAGCGTAGTCAGCGCTCTGACACCATGGGAGTTCGCCCCTCAGCCAACGGCAGAATCCTGAACAGGCAGCGGGCGGAATCCTCGAACGGAGCACTATGCGCATCGGCCTCATCCGCCACGGCGAAACCGACTGGAACGCGACCGGACTCCTGCAGGGAGCCACCGACATCCCGCTGAACTCCCGGGGCCTCGACCAGGCGAACGACGCGGCTGGGCTGCTCGTCGGCCAGGGCTGGAGCCACCTCTACAGCTCCCCGCTGTCGCGTGCGCGAACCACGGCCGAGATCATCGGCCAGGGCACTGGCCTCGGAGCCCCCACGCTGCTGCCCGGCATCATCGAGCGCAGCTTCGGGGAGCTCGAGGGGCAGAAGTACTGGATGCCGGACGGCACGCGTCGTCCGCTCGATCACCCGAGCATCGAGCCGACCGGCGTCGTCGTCGAGCGGTCGCTGGCCGCCATCGCGCAAGTCGCCGCAGCGCACCCCGACGAGGACTCGCTCATCGTCTGCCACGGCAGCGTCATCCGCCTCGTGCTCACCTCGATCCTCGGTGCCCAGGCTCCCCACATCGGAAACCTCGCCCTCAGCATCCTGCGCCCAGGCGCCGATGGGGCCCTCGTCGTCACCCTCCTGAACGGCTACCCACTCGTCCCGACCCCGTAGCCGCCCCTCGCCTTCGCTCACAGCTTCGATCCCGCCCCTGGTGCCGCCCCTCTCGCGGTGTACTATGAGCTTCGTTGAAGGGGAGTATTCCTCCTGCGGCGCGCTCGTCATCACGGCGACTGTCATCAGTCACCCGGGCGCGTCGGTCGGTTTCTGCCGACGGAAGAGACCTTCGGCCGATTCGCCGAACTCACCCCTCCGGAGGACCCGTGGACGTTCCCATTTGGATCTGGGCGGTGACCATTGCCGTGGTCATCGGCTTCTTCGTATTCGACTTCTTCACGCACGTGAAGACGCCGCACGAACCGAGCCTCAAGGAAGCCGGCTGGTGGTCGATCTTCTACATCGCGCTCGCCATCGTCTTCATGGTCGCGCTCGGCTTCGTGTGGGACTGGCAGCACGCGGGCGAGTTCATCGCCGGCTACACCACTGAGAAGGCGCTGTCCGTCGACAACCTCTTCATCTTCCTCATCATCATGACGAGCTTCAAGGTGCCGAAGATCGCGCAGCAGAAGGCGCTGCTCATCGGCATCGCCATCGCGCTCGTCATGCGCTTCGCCTTCATCATCGCGGGCGCCGCGATCCTCGAAGCCTGGGTCTCCGTCTTCTACATCTTCGCCGCCTGGCTGCTCTACATGGCCGTCAAGCAGGCCATCGACTCCTTCAAGGACGAAGAGCCCGAGATGCCCAAGTGGGTCGGCCTCGTGCGCAAGATCATCCCCGCCAGCGAGCACTACGACGGCGACAAGTGGAAGATCCTCGAGAACGGCAAGAAGGTCTGGACGCCGCTCATCCTGGTCATCGTGGCCCTCGGCTTCACCGACCTGCTCTTCGCGCTCGACTCCATCCCCGCCATCTTCGGCATCACGCAGGAGCCCTACCTCGTCTTCATGGCGAACGCGTTCGCGCTCATGGGCCTTCGCCAGCTGTACTTCCTCATCGGCGGACTCCTCGAGCGTCTGGTCTTCCTCGACCTCGGCCTCGCGTTCATCCTCGGCTTCATCGGCGTGAAGCTCATGTTCCACGCCCTCCACGAGAACGAGCTGCCGTTCATCAACGGCGGAGAGCCGCTCCTCTGGATCCCCGAGATTCCGATCTGGCTGTCGCTCACGTTCATCTTCGGCGTGCTCATCGTCGCCACGATCGCGAGCATCATCTACACCCGCGCCAAGGGTGACGACGCACCGAGCACCGTCGGCTCGGCGGCTGGCGGCCCGGAGGCCGCTGCTGCAGGCGTCGAGGGCACCACGCCGGACGCTGCGGAGGCCACGGACGCGGCCCCCGTCGCGAGCAGCGAGCCCGACCGCCGCTAGTCGGGGCCCGACAGACACCAGCAACGCCGAAACCGGATGCACGCGCCAGTCGCGAGCATCCGGTTTCGTCGTCTGTGCTGATGGGAGCGGTCTGTGCTGATGGGAGCGGTCTGTGCTGATGGGAGCGGTCTGTGCTGAAGGGAGCGAGGGAGCCGCGAGAGCGGGGACCTGTGCGCCCTCCGGTGCCCCGCTGCAGACCTGGGGTCCGCGCATCCGCGTGCCTCGCTGTGGGTGCGTGACCCCCAGGTCTGCGGACGCACTGGCACAAACCTGTGGCACACGCACCTGGACTCGGCCAGCCGCCTGCGCAAGCCCCCGGTCTGCAGACGCGCCAGCACAGACCTGTGGCACACGCACCTGAGCTCAGCCAGGCGCGTGCGCAAGCCCCGGGTCTGCAGACGCGCCGGCACAGACCTGTGGCACAGGCACCTGAGCTCAGCCAGGCGCGTGCGCAAGCCCCCGGTCTGCAGACGCGCCGGCACAGACCTGTGGCACATGCACCGGGCCCCGGCCAGGCGCGTGCGCAAGACCCAGGCCTGCGGATGCACTGGCACAGACCTGTGGCCCAAGCACCGGAGCTCAGCCAGGCGCGTGCGCAAGCCCCAGGCCTGCGGACGCACTGGCACAGACCTGTGGCACAGGCACCTGGCCTCGGTCAGGCGCGTGCGCAAGCCCCAGGCCTGCGGACGCACTGGCACAGACCTGTGACGCACGCACCGGAGCTCGGTCAAGCGGGTGCACAAGCCCCAGGTCTGCGGAACGTCTCGAGGACACCCCTGGCGTGTGGCCGGAGTGCCGCCGCGCTTGGCAGGCAGCGCCCGGCAGGCAGCGCCCAGCAGGCAGCGCCCGGCGCGCGGCTTAGAGCCGCGTGACCTCGGTGACGCGCACGATGGCCTCGCCCGCCTCGTGCGACTCGGCGAGGTCCACCTCGGCGCGGATGCGCCAGTCGTGGTCGCCCGCCGGGTCGTCGATGATCTGCTCCACACGCCACACGCCGCTCCAGAGCCCGCCGGACTGGCGCCCCTCGGAGTCGTCGATCGTGAGGAGCTTCGGCGACCTGGCGGCCGCATCCACCCCCATCGTGTCGTGGTCGGCGAAGTAGTCGTCGAGGGCCTTCGACCAGTCGACGTCGGGGTCGAGCTCGCTGAGCGCCTCGTCTCGCTCGAGGGCCGCGAGCTGCACGCGGCGGAACATCTCGTTGCGCACGAGCACCGTGAAGGCGCGGCGGTTGCCGACGACACTGGGGGGCGCGGGAGGCACGACCGGTTCGTCGCTCGCGGCCTGCTGCTCCGGGTCGACGAGGGAGGCCCACTCGTCGATGAGGCTCGAGTCGACCTGGCGGACGAGCTCGCCGAGCCACTCGATGATGTCGAGCAGCTCCTCTGTCTTCGCCTCGTCCGGCACCGTCTGGCGGATCGCCTTGTACGCGTCGCTCAGGTAGCGGAGCACGAGCCCCTCGCTGCGCATGAGCTGGTAGAAGTTCACGTACTCCGCGAAGCTCATGGCCCGCTCGAACATGTCGCGCACCACGGACTTCGGCGAGAGCTCGAAGTCGCGCACCCACGGCTCGTGCTGCGCGAACAGCTCGAACGACTGGGCGAGCAGGCCCTCGAGCGGCTTCGGGTGCGTGATCTCCTCGAGTCGCTCCATGCGCTCGTCGTACTCGATGCCGTCGGCCTTCATCTGTGCGACCGCCTCGCCTCGCGCCTTGAACTGCTGCTGCGAGAGCACGGGGCGCGGGTCGTCGAGGGTGGCCTCGATGATGCTGACCACGTCGAGCGCGTAGTGGCCGGATCCGACGGCGCCCTCGCCGCTCGTGTTCTCCTCGGAGCCGCGGTCGCCGGGGGCAGCCTCCGCCTCCGGGTCGAGCAGCTCGATGGCGGCGAGCGCAAACGGCGACAGGGGCTGGTTGAGGGCGAAGTTCGCCTGCAGGTCGACGGTCAGCGTGATGCGACCCTGCCGGCCGATCTCGACGATGCCGGCCGTCACGAGCGTGCGGAAGATGCCGATCGCGCGCAACGCCAGCTCCCGCTGACGGGCAGGCTTCTCGTGGTTGTCGTAGACGAGTCTCTTGGCGTTGCCGAAGACGTCTCCCCCACGAGCGATGACGTTGATGATCATCGACGCCGTGATGTGCATGTGCGAGGTGAGCGGCTCAGGCTCGGCAGACACGAGCTTCTCGAACGACTTCTCACCCCACGAGACGAAGCCCTGCGGCGCCTTCTTCTTGACGATGCGCTTGCGCTTCTTCTCGTCGTCGCCGGCCTTGCGCACGGCTGCGGCATTCTCGATCTCGTGCTCGGGCGCCTCGACGACGACCGTGCCTGCCGTGTCGTAACCCGCGCGTCCGGCACGCCCCGCGATCTGGTGGAACTCGCGCGCCGAGAGGTGCCGCATCCGCTGCCCGTCGAACTTCGCGAGCGCCGTGATGAGCACCGTGCGGATGGGCACGTTGATGCCGACACCGAGGGTGTCGGTTCCGCAGATGACCCGGAGGAGCCCCTTCTGCGCGAGCGTCTCGACGAGGCGTCGGTAGCGGGGCAGCATGCCGGCGTGATGCACGCCGATGCCGGCGCGCACGTACCGGGACAGCACCTTGCCGAACGCGGTCGTGAAGCGGAAGCCGCCGATCGCATCGGCGATGGCATCGCGTCCGGCCCGGTCGACGACCTTCAGGCTCGACAGCGCCTGCGCGCGCTCGATGGCGGCCGCCTGCGAGAAGTGCACGATGTAGATGGGCGTCTTGCGCTCCTCCACGAGCTTCTCGACGGTCTCGTGCGTCGGCGCGACCACGTACGAGAAGTCGAGCGGCACGGGGCGCTCGACGCCCGTCACGAGGGACACGTCGCGCTGCGTGCGCCGCTCGAGGTCCTCGACGATCTCGGTGACATCGCCGAGGGTCGCCGACATGAGCAGGAACTGCACGTCGGGCAGCATGAGCAGCGGCAGCTGCCACGCCCACCCGCGATCGGGGTCGCCGTAGTAGTGGAACTCGTCCATGACGACCTGGTCGACGTCGGCGTCGGAGCCCTGGCGCAGGGCGAGGTTCGCGAGGATCTCGGCGGTGCAGCAGATGATGGGCGCGTCCGGGTTCACGGAGCTGTCGCCCGTGACCATGCCCACGTTCGCGGCGCCGAAGATCTCGACGAGGGCGAAGAACTTCTCGCTCACGAGCGCCTTGATCGGCGCCGTGTAGTAGCTGCGACCACCCTGCGCGAGGCAGGCGGCATGGGCCGCGATCGCGACCAGCGACTTGCCCGTGCCCGTCGGCGTCGAGAGGATCACGTGCGCCTCGGAGACCAGCTCCATGACGGCTTCCTCCTGCGCCGGGTACATCGTAATGCCGCGGCTCGTCGTCCACAGCTCGAACGCCTCGAACATGGAGTCCGCGTCGTACGGGTCGGGCAGGAGCGTCACGAGGCCCAGCTTGGGCTCGGGGATGGCGGGGGCTGGGGCGGAGGTGCCGTCGACGGAAGTCATTGCCTCCATCGTCCCACGCCGGGCGCGCCGCGGGCTGCGGGGGCGCGGGCGCGGGCGGCAAGAGGCAGGCAGGCAGACAGGCAGCCAGGCAGACAGGCGGCCGCGGCCGCGGGGCGGCGCTCAGGCGGCGGGCTGGTCCTCGGTGCGGTGGATGCGCTGGCCCACGACGGCAGACACGCCGTCCTGCCGCATCGAGACGCCGTAGAGGGCGTCGGCGATCTCCATCGTGCGCTTCTGGTGGGTGATGACGATGAGCTGGCTGGACGCGCGGAGCTCCTCGAAGACCGCGAGGAGTCGACCGAGGTTGGCGTCGTCGAGGGCGGCCTCGACCTCATCCATGATGTAGAACGGGCTGGGCCTGGCCTTGAAGATGGACACGAGGATCGCGACCGCCGCGAGCGAGCGCTCGCCGCCGGAGAGCAGCGAGAGGCGCTCGATCTTCTTGCCGGCCGGCCGCACCGAGACCTCGATGCCGGTCGTGAGCATGTCGTCGGGGGCGGTGAGCGTGATGTCGCCGGAGCCGCCGGGGAAGAGGATCGGGAAGACCGTGTGGAACGCGGCTCGGGTGTCTTCGAAGGCGGCCTCGAAGACGGTGCGCATGCGCTCGTCGATGTCGCCCACGATGCGCAGCAGGTCGGCCTTCGTCGCGGCGAGGTCGTCGAGCTGGTCGGCGAGGAACGCGTGCCGCTGCTCGAGCGCCGCGAACTCCTCGAGCGCCAGCGGGTTGATGCGGCCGAGTGTGGACATCTTGCGCTCTGCCGCGGCGAGACGCGCCTGCTGCTCCGCGCGAACGAACGGCACGCCCACGAACTCCTCCTCGGCGTCCCCCTCGAGAGTCGCGGCGAGGTCGTCGTCGAGCTGCTCCGCGAGCGCGGGGACGGCCCCGGCCGAGATCGCTGCCGCGGCCTGGGCAGCGGTGCTGCTCTCGACCTGCTCGGTGGTGGCGTCGGAGTGCTCGGCGCTGTCGGTGTCTGTGGCGCTGGCGGCGCTGGATGCGCTCGGCTGGCCGGCCGCGTCAGCGGCCTCGCCCTCCCCCACGGCCTCGACTACGCCGCTCGCCGCCGCCGAGTCCTCGGCTCCTGCGGCCGCCTCGCCCTCGCCCGCAACCTCGTGCCTGGCTCGCTGCTCGGCGAGCGCGGAGGCGATGCGCTCGGCCTTGGCGCGGAGCGCGTCGTCGTCCGCCGGCACGAGCTGGTCGGGACCGTACTCGGCGACGAGGACCGCCTCGGCGAGGCGCAGCTCGCTCGCTGCCCGCTCGAGGGTAGAGCGCAGGGAGCTCTTCTTCTCGTAGATCTGCAGCTCGATCAAGTGCACGTCCTCGGTGATCTCGCTGAGGCGCGCTCGCAGCTGCTGCTCCGTCTGGCGGAGCTGGCCGAGCTCCTCGTGCTGGGCGGCGCGCTCGCGCTCGGCTTCGGCGAGCTGCTGCTGGGCTTCGGCGAGCGACGCCTGGACGGCGGCGGTGAGGCTCGGGATGGCGGCGAGCACGCGCTCGGTCTGGGCGAGTTCGGCGCGGCGCACGACCGTCTCCCTGGCGGCCTTGTCGGCAGCCTGGCGGTCGGCGTCGAGCTGACGGACGAGGGATTCGGCGCGGAGCCGCTCGCTTCGGGACCGCTCGCGCAGGGTCTCGAGCTGCAGCCGGGCCTCGACCTCGGCTTCGCGGGCACGTTCGACGGCGGCGTTGGCGTCGACACGCGCTGAGGAGTCGAGCTCGGGGCGAGGGAGGGCTTCGTGCTCGGCGAGCGCCGCCTTCGCGGCGAGCGCCGCCTGCTCTGCGGCTTCGACGCCGCTCGAGGCGAGGTCGAAGGCCTTCGCGGCGCGCGCGAGCTCGGCGCTGCCCGCATCCACTCGCGCGCTGGCCCGGTTGAGCTGCTCTCGTTCGGCGGCGAGGGCGCCGTCGAAGGCGCGGAGGGCGTCGAGCGTGCGCTTCGCCTCGGCCTTCGCCGCCTGCGACGCGGCCCGGTGCTCGGCGAGCGCGAGCGCGGCCTGGTCGAGTTCGTCCGTGACCACGGTGAGGCGTGCGGATGCTCGGTCGCGGGCGGCGAGCAGCTCGAGGCGGCTGGTGCCCTCCTCCGCGAACCCGCCGCGGAGTGAGGTGCTCGTGACGACCTCGCCTGCTCTGGTGACGACGGTGAGCCCCGCGCCTGCGGGGGCCGCGGCTCCCGAGGACACCAGCGCGGCCATCGCCGCGCGTGCCTCGTCGAGCGTCTCGCTGACGTGCACGTGGGCGAGCAGGGCGGTGATGGCGGGTGGCCCCTGCACCAGAGCCGCCGCGGGGCGGAGCCCCTCTGGCAGCGCCGGGTTGGTGGAACCCGCCTGGACGGGCCCGCCCTCGCCGAGTTCGGCGACGATCTCGACGAGCCCGAGCTTCTCCCCCGTGGCGTGGGCGAGCACTCGGAACGCGGCATCGGCGTCGCTCGCGAGGACCGCATCGGCCGTCGAGCCGAGGGCGGCGGCGATGGCGGCCTCGTAGCCCTCGTCGATGCGGAGGTGCTCGGCAACGGGACCTTCGACCCCCTCGAGGCGTGCGGCGAGGAGCGCGGCGGTGCCGTCTTTCGCGGCTGTCGCGAGGGTGAGCGCCTGCACGCGCGCCTGGAGGGCGTCGCGCTCTCGCTCGAGCTCGTGGGCGCGGGTGCGTCCGGCGTCGAGAGCCTGCTCTGCTTCACGCTGTGCCGCCTCGGCGCGCTTGTAGGCGGCGTCGAGCTCGCTCGAGTCGGAGGCGCTCTGGACTGCGGTCGCGTCGAGCTCCTCCTTCGCCTTCGTCGCCTGCGCGAGGCGGTCGCTCGCAGCATCGCGCGCGTTGCGCTGCCTGAGCACCTCGCCCCGCACGGACGCCAGCTTCGAGGCGGCAGTGTCGGCGGCGCCGCGCAGCTCGCTGCGGCTGAGGTCGTAGGCGGAGATCCGGGTCGCCTGGGCCTGGATCTCGACGTCGATGCGGTCGAGGGCGGCACGCGCATCCTGCGTGGCGAGCTTCGTCGCCTCCCAGAGCGCCTCGGCCTCGGCGGCACGCCCCGCGAGCGCTTCCGTCTCCCGGCGTGCTGCGTCAACGACCTCGAGGGTCACGGTCGGCACGAACGCCGGCGATTCGAGGCGCGAGACGAGGAGTCCCTTGCGCTGCGAGGCGAGCGCGTTGAGGTTCTGAATGCGTTCGCGCACGCTCTCGAGGTCGAACACGACGCGGCGCGCACCGTCGGCAGCGTCTCCGCGATTCTCGGCGGCGAGCAGCTCGGCCCGGTTGAGGGCGGCCGTGAGCTTCTCCTGCAGCACGACCCGCTCCTCGGAGCGCTCCTGCTCGATGCCGGTCGCGAGCCGGAGGGCCGCACGCAGCTGCACGACGTCGTCGGCGAGCAGACGCGCCTTCGCGTCGCGGGCGATGGCCTGGATGCCCTGCGCTCGCCTCGCGATGTCGGCCTGCCGGGAGAGGGGTTTCAGCTGCCGGCGCACCTCGTTCGTGAGGTCACGCAGGCGCGTGAGGTTGGCCTCCATGGCCTCGAGCTTGCGCACCGTCTTCTCCTTGCGGCGGCGGTGCTTGAGGATCCCGGCTGCCTCCTCGATGAAGCCTCGGCGCTCCTCCGGCGTCGCGCGGAGCACGGCGTCGAGGCGTCCCTGCCCGACGATGACGTGCATCTCCTTGCCGAGACCGGTGTCGCTCAGCAGCTCCTGCACGTCGAGCAGCCGAACGCCGTCCCCGTTGATGGCGTACTCGGAACCGCCGTTGCGGAACAGGGTGCGACGGATCGTCACCTCGCTGTACTCGATGGGGAGCATCCCGTCGGCGTTGTCGATCGTGAGCGTCACCTCGGCGCGGCCCAGCGGCCCGCGGGTCGCGGTTCCGGCGAAGATGACGTCCTCCATCTTGCCGCCGCGGAGGCTCTTCGCGCCCTGCTCGCCCATCACCCAGGCGAGCGCATCCACGACGTTTGACTTGCCTGAGCCGTTCGGCCCGACGACGCACGTGACCCCGGGCTCGAGCGCGAGCGTCGTCGGCTGCGCGAACGACTTGAAGCCCTTCATCGTGAGGCTCTTCAGATGCATGCGCGCTCGCTGG
Source organism: Pseudoclavibacter sp. VKM Ac-2888 (assembly GCF_015351285.1). Taxonomy (NCBI): domain Bacteria; kingdom Bacillati; phylum Actinomycetota; class Actinomycetes; order Micrococcales; family Microbacteriaceae; genus Pseudoclavibacter; species Pseudoclavibacter sp. VKM Ac-2888. Next base: position 89,312 of record NZ_JADKSM010000002.1, on the reverse strand, counting down.
CCTCTCGCTGGTGGTCGGACATCGCTCGTGGGTCGGTCTGGCTGAGGTGGTGGTCGGGGTTGGCTGCGTCGGTCGGGATGGGCTGGTCGGGCGGGATGGGCTGGTCGCTCACTCCGGCGCGAGTGCGCCTTGGATCGTCGCGCTGGCGGGGCTGTCGACGCCTTGACCTGACAGCTACGGTACCGGAGTGGACTACTTCATTCGGGAGCTCACGCCTCCAGATCCAGCGTCGGACCGAGACGCTGAGGCCTGGGGCCTGCTCGAGCGCTTCGCCGACATCGTCAACCGCGGCTCTGCGGGCACCTACGGTGAGGGGCGGTTGCTCGAGACGAGCCAGCGGGTCCTCGCCGACTGGACCATGCCAGGACAGGTCACCACGCGCCTCTTCCTCGCGTTCCAGCGCGGCGCGAGCGACCTCGAGGCCGAGCGCCCCGTCGCCGCTGCGAAGCTCATGGTCTCGCCCCGCGACTCCCCCTCGCTGGCCTATCCTCACGTCGTTGTGGATGCACCCCACCGGCGACGCGGTATCGGCACCTTCGTCGCGGCCCACCTCGAGGACCTCGCTCGGGCCGACGGGCGCACCTCCCTGCAGGCCTGGGTGGAGCATCCGACGGCCGGCGGGGAACGGGTGCCTGCGCCGACGGGACATGGCAGCGTCTCGGCGGCGGACCCGGCGGCGCGCTTCCTCTGGAAGCACGGGTGGGAGCTGGGGCAGGTCGAGCGCATCAGCGAGCTGCGCCTGCCCCTGCCGGCGGGACGTCTGCGTGCGCACGTCGAAGCCGCGGTGGCCCGGGCTGGTGCGGCCTACCGCCTGCTGACCTGGGAGGGCGAGAGCGACCCCGAGTACCTCGACGACCTGGCGCGGCTCAACGGCGATATGTCGATCGACGCACCGGCTGGCGACCTCGAGGCCGATGAGGAGCACTGGGACGCCGAGCGCGTCTCGCAGATGGAGCGTCGAGTGCTCGCCGCCGGCTCCACGTTCCTCAACGCCGCCGTGCTGCATATCCCGAGCGGCACCCTCGTGGCCCAGTCCATGCTGCAGCTCGACCTCGACGACACGACGCGGCCGGCGCAGCAGGACAACACGCTGGTCACGTCGACGCACCGCGGCAGGCGACTCGGGATGCTCGTGAAGGCCGCGAACCTCGTGCAGCTCGCCGAGCGCTACCCGGAGTGCACCGGAGTGTTCACGTGGAATGCTGAAGAGAACGCCCACATGCTGCGGGTCAACGAGGCGCTCGGCTTCGTTCCCCTCGCGCCGGAAGGCGGCTGGCAGAAGCGGCTGTGAGGCTGCGTGGCTGCGTGAGAGACGAAACCCCAGGAGCCGAACACCCGGCGCTTGCGGTTCTCGCAAACCAGGTTGCAGATGTTCGATCTGGTGCGCATGCTGAGCGCATGACCTCGCACAACCACCACGCCACCACAAGCTCGAGCCCCGACGAGCCTGGCGCCGGAGCGACCGCCCAGCCGCCGCTCGAGTTCTGGGACGAGCTCTACAAGGCGAAGCCCGCCGTCTGGTCCGGTCGCGTGAACGCGAACCTCGCGAGTGTCGCCGGCACGCTCACACCGGGCCGTGCCCTCGACCTCGGATGCGGCGAGGGTGGCGACGCGATCTGGCTCGCCCAGCAGGGCTGGCGGGTCACCGGCATCGACATCTCGACCGTCGCCATCGAGCGCGCACGCGCCGCAGCCATCGACGCTGGCGTCGACGCCGCGCTGCTCGACTTCGCGACGGGCGACCTCGAGACCTGGTCCCCGGACGATGAGCTCGATCTCATCACGGCGAGCTTCTTCCAGTCGCCCGTCCACCTGCCTCGGGCGGAGATCCTGCGCAGGGCCGCCCTCATGCTCGCACCCGGCGGACACCTCCTGACCGTCGCGCACGCCGGAGTGCCGTCGTGGGTGCAGGACTCGGAGCATCCCGCGCACCTCTTCGTGCAGCCGGACCGGGAGATCGCCGAGCTGGCGCTGCCCGCCGGGGAGTGGGAGACGGTGATCGCCGAGTCGCGGACCCGCGACGTCGCCTCCCCAGAAGGCGCTCCCGGCACGCTCGAGGACAGCGTGGTGCTCCTGCGCCGAATGGGCTGAGCCTCGGCACCCGACTACTCTTGCGTGGTCGGCGACGGAGATGAGGGACGCACGTGAATGATGTTGTGATGTACACGGATGGCGCCTGCAAGGGCAACCCCGGCCCCGGCGGCTGGGGAGTCTGGCTGCGGTCGGGCGACCACGAGCGGGAGCTGTTCGGCGGCGAGCTGAACACCACCAACAACCGCATGGAGCTCAAGGCCGTCATCGAGGGGCTCAGCGCGCTCAAGAAGCCCTGCAGCGTCGCCCTCTACCTGGACAGCCAGTACGTTCGCAAGGGCATCACGGAGTGGATCACGGGGTGGAAGGCGAAGGGGTGGAAGACCGCCTCGAAGCAGCCCGTCAAGAACGCGGAGCTCTGGAAGGAGCTCGACGCGCTCGTCGAGGACAGCGGACACACCATCGAGTGGCGGTGGGTGAAGGGCCACTCGGGTGATGTCGGCAACGAGCGCGCCGACATGCTCGCGAACAAGGGCGTCGACCAGGCGCTGGGTCGCGGCTAGCAGTACAGCGAGCGACGCTCGGTCAGAGGCGATAGGCGACGTCGCCGAGCGGGATGAGCTGCGGGTTCTGCGCCACCCAGGTGACGGCCACTGACCGCATCAGCTCATCCCACGAGGCGTCCTCGAACCCGCGACGCGTGGCGAGATGCTCCTGGATCTCGAGGACGCAGTCCCACCCAGGGCCGCTGATGCCGTTGTCGAGTCCGGTCTCGAGGTAGCCGTGCCAGGCGCGTGCGAGATCGACGTGCGCCTCGGTGAAGTCCAGGCCGTCGTTGCCGCGGATCTCGGCGAGGATGACGTCGACGATGCGGACGACCTCACCCTGCACGGTCGCTGCTCGGCCGACCTCGGGAACCAGCTGGCCACGCAGGTTCGCGAAGCGCTCCGCGTCCGTGTCCCCGATCGCGCGGGCCAGGGAGGCGCTCGGCGCGGTGATCCGCTCGGCTGGCTGCGCGCCCGTGAGCTCGGAGAGGCGTGCAAGCGCGGCGTCCTGAGTCGCGGCGTCTTCCTCCGAGAGCAGGATGCGCCTCGCCTCGCTCGAACGCGCCGCGAGCGTGATGTCGGCGCGCACCGCATCGGTGACGGGAGAGCCTGCCGCGACGAGGAGCTCGACGAGCTGCGTGAGGGTGAGGAGATCGTCGAGGCCGTCGCCGACGACGCCTCGGCTTGCGGCCAGCTCGAGCGCCAGCAGCGGCGTCGGCGCCTGGCTCGTGCCGGTGCCCGCCGAACCGGTGCGGGCACCGGGCAGCACACGCTGCGCGCTCACCTCCGCGCCGGCCCGCAGGAGGAGGCGGACGTTCTCGACGTGGAGGCCGTTGGCCGCGTGGTGGAGCGGCCGGTAGCCCTTGCTGTCGGTGCGCTCGGGGTCGGCGCCGAGGCCCAGGATGACGGCGATCGGGTGACCGACGCGGGCGTGGTTGCCGAGCACCGTGAAGCGACTGGCCGTCTCGGTCTCCTCGAGGTCGAGGCCCGCCGCGACAAGCTGCAGGATCTCCTCCTGCGTGGTCCTGAGCTTGTCGGCGACCGTTCCCTCTGCGGCGCGCGGCAGCACCACCGGTCTCGTCGAGAGGTGAGGCTGCTCGGCGTAGGTCTCGACCAGGCCTCGCAGCCAGGCGGCGTCGAGACTCGCGTCGTCGAGCCCACGGTCGAGCACCACCCGACGCACTCCCCCGTGATCGATCTCGTCGGCCACCTGCTGGAGCGTCGCCGTGACGAAGCGCGGCGCCGGTCCGGGCGTGCCGAGCGAGGCTCGCCTGGACGTCGTGAACGCGAACAGGGTCGACACTCCGTCGTCCTCGGAGATCGCGAGCCGGGACGTGCTGGGGTCGAGCGCCACCACCCAGGTGCCGCGCACCATGGCTCGTGCCCAGTAGCCGTGGAAGGCCGCGGAGTCCGCCGGATGCTCGCGGTACTGCTGCGCGAGCAGCGACAGGGTTGCGAGCTCCCGCGGGCTGGGCTGCTCGGCACGCTGCCGGCTGCGCTCCCGCGCGGCGAGCGTCTCCGACACCGGGCGCGACAGGACGAGGTCGCGGAACCGGACGAAGTCGGAGAAGCTGCCGGAGAGGGCCTGCCTGAGCTCGGCGGCGTCGCCGACCCAGGCCGTGTCCTCGGGGTCATCGAGCGCCTGTGGCGGGTGGTTCTCCGCGGGGACGATGTACGTCGGACTTCCCTGCGGGTTGACGATGAGGAAGCCTGCCGCGACGCAGAGCTCGAAGATGAAGCCAAGCTCAGCCTCTGAGAGCGTGGCGTGGAAGATGCCGCCGGCGAGCGGGGCCCCCTGCTCGGGCGGGTCGAGGTAGAGATCGGACCAGTTCCCGTCGAAGGCGAGCGGCTGCCCTCCGGCATCGAAGAGTGCCCCCGTGCTCTCGTCGGGGACGACGTGCAGCCCCCGGGCGGCGAGGAACGCCGCGAGTTCGTGCCGGTCCGCATCGACGTGCTCGCCACCCTCGATGCGCATGAAGTTCAGCGAGTAGCCCATGACAACGACCCTAGCCGCGGGCGCCGATGGCGCGAACGATGCCCGCGAGTCCGTAGCGCCAGGCCTCGTCGATGTCTCCGCCGAGGTTGAAGCCTCGGTTCAGCTCCATGCTGACGAAGCCGGCAGCCCACGCGGTCAGGGTGCGGGCCGCCTCGAGCGCTCGCCCCTGACCGGCGAGCTCGCCCGCGAGGCGCAGGATGCTCGCGCTCGCGTCCGCACCGAATTCCGGCCGTGCGGCAGGTGTTCCGGCCCCCGGCGTCATCACGAGCTGGAACGCGGCCGGGCGCTCGTGTCCGAACGCCCGGAACGCATCCGCGAGTTGCTCGAGATCGCCGGCGGCGTCCAGCCGCTCTCCGAGCTCCACGAGGGTCGCCTCGGCAACGAGCTGGATGAGCTCCTCACGATTCGCGACCCGCTTGTAGAGCGAGGGCGCACGGACTCCCACCCGGACGGCAACCGCCTGCATGCTCAGCCTGGGAAGCCCCTCGCTTTCGAGGAGGTCGCGGGCGGCGAGCACGATCGCGTCGAGGGAGGTCCTGTCCGGAGTAGGCATGCCCCCACTATAGCTATTGACAGTAGCCATGATGGCTACGTACCATAGCCTTCATGAGACTCGACGCTTCCCTCCACCGCATCGGCAACGACATCGTCGCGGCCTACCTCGTCACCACCCCGGAGGGCGTGACCGTCATCGACGCCGGCCTCGCCGGCCACTGGCGCGAGCTCGTCGCCGAGCTCGCATCCATCGGACGCTCGGTCGACGACATCAAGGGAGTGATCCTCACCCACGGCGACTCCGATCACGTCGGCTTCGCCGAGCGGCTGCGACGCGACCACGGCGTCCCGGTCTATGTGCATGCGGAAGACGCGGCCCGCGCGAAGGGCGGGCCGAAGCCCTCGAACGCCAAGCAGTCGATGAAGCTCGGCCCCCTGCTCACCTTCGCCGCCTACACGCTCCGCAAGGGCGGAGCGCGAACCACGTGGCTCACCGAGGTCATCGAGGTGCAGCACGGAGCGACGCTCGACCTCCCGGGCTCGCCGCAGATCATCGGCATGCCCGGCCACTCGCCGGGCAGCATCGCGGTCTTCGTCCCCGCTGTCGATGCCGTCTTCGTCGGGGATGCGCTCACGACCCGCCACGTGCTCACCGGGCAGGAGGGCCCACAAGCGGCCCCGTTCACCGACGAGCCAGCACAGGCCATGACGTCGCTCCGCGCCATCGTCGACACGAAGGCGAAGTGGGTGCTGCCAGGACACGGAGCGCCCTGGAGCTCAGGAGTGGATGCGGCGGTCGCGGCGGTCGCGGCGGCCTCCAGCAGCACTCACTGAGCTCACCGCTCGTCGCCACGGAGCACAGCGCAGGGCGACGCTGGCCCTGTGGCCTACCGCTCTCGCTGGCACTTCTCGCAGAAGTGCGAGCCCCGGTTCTGGAACTTCTCGCGAACGATCGGCCGCCCGCATCTCGGGCACGGCTTCCCCTGGCGCCCGTACACGTTGAGCGAATGCGCGAAGTAGCCGGCCTGCCCGTTGACGTTCACGTACTGCGCATCGAAGGAGGTGCCCCCCTCGGCGAGCGCCTTCGCGAACACCTCCCGCACGTGCAGCAGCAGCTCTCTCGCCTTCGACGGCGACAGCCCGGAGGTCACGCGCCCGTAGTGCAGCCTCGCCCGCCACAACGCTTCGTCGGCGTAGATGTTGCCGATGCCCGAGATGAGCGTCTGGTCGAGGAGCGCCGACTTCACGCCCGTCTTACGGCGCAGCAGCGCCGCCACCCACGCGTCGTCGTCGAAGTTGGGGTCGAGCGGGTCGCGTGCGATGTGCGCCACCTGCGACGGCACCCGCTCGCCCTCGACGTCCGCCGTCGGCACGAGGCGGTCGACGGCCAGCGAGCCGAAGACGCGCTGGTCGGCGAAGGCCACGACAAGATCGCCGGCGGGACCATCGACGCGGATGCGCGCTCGCAGGTGCCGGTCGTCGGGCGCGTCCGACGTGCGGAGCAGCATCTGACCGCTCATGCCGAGGTGCGCCGTCAGCGCCTCTTCGCGGCCCGCGAGCGGCAGCCACAGGAACTTCCCGCGCCGCGACACGCTCGAGATCCTCGCCCCTTCGAGCGCACCGACGAACTCGGCCGAGTCGCCAGCGTGTCGACGCAGCGAGCGCTCGTCGAGCACCTCGACGGCCGACACGACGGCACCCGTGACCGCGGGTTCAAGGCCGAGGCGCACGACCTCGACTTCAGGCAGCTCCGGCACGGCTAGGAGCCCGCAGGGGCGCCGTCGCCGCCGTCGTTCAGCTGATGCCACGCGGCAAGCGCGCCAGCGACCTCCGCCTGCTTCTTGCTCGTGCCGACGCCCTGCGCCTGCGCGAGGACGCGCTTCTTCTTCAGCACCGTGACCGTCGCCGTGAAGCTGCGGTCGTGCTCGAGGCCAGACCCCTCCACCTCGTAGCGCGGCGGCTCGGCGCCCCGCGTGTCCGCAAGCTCCTGCAGTGCGGTCTTCGGGTCCTGCTCGGCCCCGAGACGCCACACCACAGCCAGCTTCGGCTCGACGAGGCGCAGGACGAGCTCCGTCGCGACCTCGACCCCGGCGGAGAGGTACGCGGCGCCGATGACCGCCTCCACCGTGTCCGCCAGGACGGAATCCTTCTTGTTGCCGCCCGTCAGGTGCTCGCCGCGACCGAGGTGCAGGTAGGCGCCGAGGCCGAGGCCCCGCGCGATCTCCGCCAACGCCACCGTCGAGACGAGGGATGCGCGCAGACGCGACAGCTGCCCCTCCGAGTAATCGGGGTACGTCCGGTACAGCATGACGGTGACGGCCTGCCCGAGGATCGAGTCGCCGAGGAACTCGAGGCGCTGATTGTCGGGGATGCCACCGTTCTCGACCGCGTACGACCGGTGGGTCAACGCGAGCTCGAGGAGCGAGGGAACGAAGTCGACCCCGAGGCCGCGTGCCAGCTCAGCTGACGGTGCGGCGTCGGGGTCGATGATCTTCACGTCGTGCATGACGCGAGGATCAGACGTCTGCGACCTTGCGGCCCTTGTACTCGAAGAACAGCGGAGTGCCGGCTGCGTCCTCGACAACCTTCGCGCGGTGCGGGAGGCTGTAGGTGACCTTGCCGTTCTCAACGGTCTTAACGAGGGTCGGCACGGAGGCCTTCCACTGCGAACGGCGCGAACGCGTGTTCGAGCGGCTCATCTTGCGCTTGGGGAGAGCCATCGGCGTCTACCTTTCATCTTTCATCGTGCAGGGAGGCGGGCTCAGTACTGGCCCGGCTCCCCCTTGTAATCATGGTTGCGCGCACCCTCAGGAGATTCTGTCTCACGAGGACCCGCGGCTTCCTCGGAACCCGTTGCTGGTTCCTCGGGTGCTTCTGTTGAAGCGCCAAACCCTGCCAACGCCGCCCAACGCGGGTCAACCGCTGGTGCCTGCTCTTCGAGCGGCTCCACCAGCTTCTCGCCGGTTTCAGGATCTAGGCCGAGGCAGTCCGGCCGACAAACCGGCTGGAATGGCAGTGCGAGCACTACCGCATCGCGAACGGGCGGTTCAAGGTCGACAATGTCGTCGTGAACCTCGTACTCGAGGGCTTCGTCGCGAGCATACGCGAAAAGCTCTGCGAAATCGACCCGGAGCGGCTCGTCCAGCGGCGTCAGGCACCTGCTGCACTCCCCGGCCATCCTCGATTCGAGGCCGACCGTCGCGAGGATGCCGTCGTGCAGCACCTCGAGACGAACGTCGAGTTCGACCGGCGTGCCCTTCTCGATGTAGCCGAGCCCCTCGCCGATGCGCTCAGGCGCATCGAAGTCGAGTTCGAGCTCGCGCATCGTGCCGGGCTTGCCCACGATGGTCGCAATGTTCACGAAGTACGGAGAGGAAGTCACCGGGAGATTGTACGCCCTCGTCGCGGAGTGCATCCCGAGCCACCTACTCGATGGAGGTGTCGGTGTCGCCCTGCAGGTACTCGTAGACGACACGAGGCACGTACGGCGACACGTCTCCACCGAGCGAGGCGACCTGACGGACCAGCGAGCTCGAGACGTGCGCGTGGCTCGGGTCTGGCAGCATGAACATCGTCTCGACTCGGGCGAGGTTGCGATTCACGATCGCCATCGGCGTCTCGTAGGTCACATCCGCCTGCGACCGGATGCCCTTCACGATGACCTTCGCGCCGACGTCGGTGCAGTAGTCGACGAGCAGGCCGACGCTCCACGACGCGACGCGGACGTTGCCGCGGATGCCGGTCGCCGAGACCGCCTGCTCGATGAGCTCGACGCGGCGCGAGATGGGCAGGAGCGCGTGCTTGTCGGGATTGTGCACAACCACGACGTGCACTTCCTCGAAGACCGTTGCGGCACGCTGGATGACGTCGAGGTGGCCAAGGGTAACCGGATCGAACGAGCCGGGAACGACAGCGATTCTGCTCATGCCCACAAGACTACGGGGCGGTCCCTGCACGTCGCGCCCATGGAGCGCCCATCGCGTGATCGGGACGCGTGGAGCAGGCGTGACAGGGTCAGATGCGAGCTAGACGCGGGTGGGCGTGTCGTCGTCCCCATCGGCCAGCGGCTCCTCGGGCTTCGGCGTGCTGCTCGCCTCGAGGTCCGCGGCCTTGCGCCGGAAGAGGATGAACGAGACGAAGACCACGGCCACACCGGCGAGCCCCATGAGCACCCAGGCCCACGGCGGGATCCCGGAGGCCGCGGCCGTCGACTGGGACGCCTCATCCGACGTTCCCGCGTCGCTGTTCGTGATCGCGGCCCCCTCGGTGTTCTCGGCGGCACCGAACCCAGCAGAGGCGGACGCGGACGGTGCGGCGTCCTCAGCCGGCGCCACGCCGACCGACACAGTGAACGGGATCGTGCCAGAGATCGGGTGGCCGTCAGAGGAGACGACCTGCCAGTTCAGGGCGTAGTCCCCCGCAGCGAGCTGCGGGAGCGCCTGCGTCACGACCGAACCGTCGGCCGTGGCCGCCGACTCCAGCTCGACCGCTGTCTGCTCCACGGCGGTCACCGCGAACAGCTCGACCTGCGGGCCGAGCGTGCCTTCCGACTGCACCTCCGCGGAGAACGTCAGGGTCGCGCTCTCCGGAGCCACGTCGACCGACTCGTCGGCGGCCGGGCTCGACTCGATCAGCTGGTCGTGCGCGGAAGCGAACTGCGAGCCGAGACCGAGCGCGAGGGCCAGGAACGCCAGCATGGCGGCCAGCATGAGGCGGGAGGCGACGCGGAGCGCGTGTGCGGAGGAGGAAGAGGTCACCCGCCCATCGTAGGCCAGGGCACGCTCGCCGGCCGAGGCGCTCGAGCCGTCAGGACTTGCCGAGGAACTCCCGCTCCTCGAAGCTGTGCCGGCCGATGGCCGCCTTGAGGTCGGGCCACCTCTTGAGGCTCCAGTCGTCGTTGATGAGCAGCGACGCCTCGTCCCTGGCGGAGCGGATCAGCTCGGTGTCCTCGATGACGCGCAGGAGCTTGAGGGACGTGCGTCCCCCTGACTGCGCCGTGCCGAGCACGTCGCCCTCGCGTCGCAGCTCCAGGTCGCGCTCGGCGAGCTCGAACCCGTCGAGCGTCTCGGCGACCGCGTTGATCCGCTCGCGAGCGGTGGACTCCTCCTCGGTGTTCGAGACGAGCAGGCACAGTCCGGCGTGCTCTCCTCGTCCGACGCGGCCCCGCAGCTGGTGGAGCTGGGAGACCCCGAACCGGTCGGCATCCATGACGATCATGACCGAGGCGTTCGGCACGTTCACGCCGACCTCGATGACGGTCGTCGCGACCAGTACATCGATCTTGCCCTCGGCGAAGGCCCGCATGGCGGCATCCTTCTCATCGCTCGGCATCGCCCCGTGCACGGCGGCGACGCGCTTGCCCGCGAAGAGCGGATGCACGGCGAGCGTCGGCGCGAGCTCCATGACGGCGGTCACGGGCTGGGCCGGCTCCTCGCCATCGACCGGCTCTGCGGGTTCGGCTGGCTCGATGGCGGGGCACACGACAAACGCCTGCCGCCCCCGGTCGACTTCCTCCGCGACGCGCTGCCAGGCACGCTCCAGCCAGTGCGGATGCTCGCGGGTGGCGACGACGAACGTCTCGATCTTCTGCCGCCCCTTCGGCATGGTCACGATGCTCGAGATATCGAGGTCGCCGAAGACCGTCATGGCGACCGTGCGCGGAATGGGAGTGGCCGTCAGGACCAGCAGGTGCGGAGGCTGGGCGCCCTTCGCGCGCAGCGACTCGCGCTGCTCCACCCCGAAGCGGTGCTGCTCGTCGACGATGACGAGGCCGAGGTCGTCGAACATCACGTCGTCGCTCAGAAGCGCGTGGGTGCCCACCACGATCTTGGCCTCGCCGGCGACGACGCGCAGCGCTGCGCGCTTGCGCTCCGTCTTCGTCATGCTGCCGGTGATGAGGGTCGGCATGAGCTTCGCGGAGAGCTCCGGACCAAGGGAGTCGATGATCGATCGGTGGTGCTGGGAGGCGAGGACCTCGGTCGGCGCGAGCATGGCCGACTGCCCGCCCGCGTCGGCGACCTGCAGCATCGCGCGCAGGGCCACGAGGGTCTTGCCCGAGCCGACCTCGCCCTGGACGAGACGGTGCATGGGCACGCCGCGGGCGAGGTCCTTCGCGATCTGCCGCCCGACCGTCTTCTGGTCGGGCGTGAGCTCGAACGGCACGAGTCGGTCGAAGGCCTCGAGCATCGGCCCGACCGTGTCGGTCCTCGCTCTCGCCGCGACGAGCTCGGAGATCGCCCGGCGCTGGAGGAGCGCCGCCTGGAGCACGTACGCCTCGGTGAAGCGCAGCGATTCCCGCGCCCGCTCGAGCAGCTTGAACGTCTCGGGCTGGTGGATGGCGCGCATCGCCTCGTCGTAGCTGTACATCCCGAACATGGCGCGCGTCTCCACCGGCACGGGGTCGCGGAGGAACGGCACGGCGTCGAGGACCGCCTGGACGGCCGCAGCGACCTTCCAGGTCGGCAGGCTGGCGGTGGCCGGGTAGATCGGGATGGGCTCCTTGAGCCACTGGTCGCGTCGTTCCGAGAGGGCCTCGAGTGGCGCGTTCTCGAAGAGCTCGTACTCGGGGTGGGCGAGCTGGATGACTCCCCGGTACGCGGAGGCCTTGCCAGAGAAGATGCCGGTCACGCCCGGCTGCAGCTGCTTGGCACGCCAGCTCTGGTTGAAGAACGTCAGCGAGACGATGCCCTTCTCGTCGGTGATCTCCACTTCGACGATCGAGCCTCGTCGTGCGCGCATCTGCCGCTCGTTGACGCGCAGCACCCGCGCAACGAGCGTGACGTGCTCGCCGAGCGGCAGCGACTCGATGGCGGTCATCTCGCCTCGACGCGCGTAGCGGCGGGGGTAGTGCTCGAGCATGCCCGCGACGGTGGTCACGTCGAGCTGCTTCGCGAGCTGCTGCGCGTCGCGCTTGCCGAGGACGTCCTCGAGCGGGGTATCGAGACCGATGTCGTCCATCAGCGCCTTCCTGACAGGGATGCGGGCGCGAGCACCGCCCGGCGTCGCGCTGCGGACGAGGCGGATGCGCGAAGCGCGGACCGGACCAGGAGGACGTCGTTCCAGATGCCTTCCCGCTCGTGCTGGCTCAGCGCGTGCGACGCGCCGGGGTCCGAGAATGCGGCGTGCTCGTGCTCGATCCGGAGGCGCTCGAGCGCGCTCCGCGCGTCAGCGACGCGCTGGGCGGTGGCGGCGGAGACCCCGGCGCCGTCGCCCGTCGCGCGCTCGGGGGCTTCGAAGCCGGCGGCGATGGCCACGACGACGGCTGCCGGCGTGAGGCCGGTGCCGAGCGGCACCCCGTAGTCGACGGCGCTCTCGGACACCTCCTGCCAGGCGGCGTTGCCTGGACTCGGATGTTGAGGCGGCGAGCCTGCCAGGACCGCGACGCGACGCGCGCGGCGCCTGGCGCCCCGCAGGAAGGCGGGGATGAGCAGGAGCGCGACCAGGGCGAGCACGCCGCCGATGACGGCGAGGGTGATGAAGAGGGCCGTGAGGTCGACGGCTTCGCTCTCGCCAGCCTGCTCGCCTGCTCCTTCGGCGCCCTGCGTGGGCGTCGGCGTCGGCGTCTCGCTCTCAGGCGGCACGGTCGGCGCGGCGGTGCTCTCGGTCTCGACCGGCGCAGGCGAGGCCGATGGGGCGACCTCCGGCGTCATCGTCGGCGCCGTCGTCTCGCCGGGTCCAGGGGCGACGAGGTTGCCGAGCGCGCCGGCCGGCGTCGTCTCGAACATGACCCAGCCGTGGCCGGGCAGGTAGAGCTCGGCCCACGCGTGGAGCTGGTTGCTCGTCACGGTGTAGACGGGCTGGCCCTCTGCGTTCAGCTCGCCGGCGGAGCCGGGCGTGAAGCCGACCCCGATCCGGGACGGGATGCCGATCATGCGCGCCATGACGGCCATCGACGATGCGTAGTGCACGCAGTAGCCGGCCCGCGCTTCCAGGAATTGGGCGATGACGTCGAGGCTCGTGCCGTCGTACCCCTGCTGGACGGGCGCGGTCTCCGAGTAGGCGAACCCGTCGGCGAAGAACGACTGGAGCTGCAGGGCCTGTGTCCCGGCGGGCGCGTCCTCGTCGACGATCTCGCCGACCACGTCGCGGATGCGGTCGGTGCTCGGCCCCTCCGGCACCTGTGTGAGGGCCTCGAGACCCGCCGGCACCTCGGCGTCGAGCTGCGAGATCGCCTCGAAGCTGGGGGTCGGCACCACGGTCTGGATCTCGTAGTTCTGCGCGAGCGCCTCGTCGCCGGCACTGCGGACGTCGCCCGTCTGCTCGTCGAGGAGGAAGTCTCCCTGCAGGTCGATGATGTTGGCCGCGAACCCCGGGCGCGGCAGGAAGGAGCTGACGCCGTCGTTGAGCACGATGCGCGTCGTGAACTCGCTCGACTCAGCCCCGGCCGAGACGCCGTCGGGCAGCGGCAGGTCGCCGCCGTCGACGCTCAGGTTGCCGTCGAAGTCACCGGGCATCCAGTCGTCCTCGCCGCTGAGGTCGCTGAGGGTCTGGAGCGTGAGGTACGGGAGCGAGCCCTGGTCGGTGGTCGTGGCGTAGCGCAGCACCTCGACCGGGTTGTTGCGCCGCAGGTCCTCGCCCAGGTCGATGATGGGGTTCGCGCGGTTGGTGGAGAGGCCGGAAGTCGACGTCTGCCGGATGGCATCGATGCCGGTCGGCGCTGGAACGATCGTGGAGGCGACGAGCACGGCGACGAGCGACACGGCGGTGACCGCGAGGGCCCCGCCGAGGCCGGCCACGCCTCGACTGTCGACCAGGAACCCCTGATAGGAGAGCTCCTCGTCGTGCACGCGCTGGTGCCAGCTCGAGACGGCGTAGAGGAACACCGCGAGCGCCAGCGCCGCGAAGACGTACGACCAGCCGTTGAAGGCATCGATGCCGAGCGCCATCGGGATGAGGGGGAAAGCGAGCAGGGGCAGCGTCGCGAGCGAGCGGCCCCTGATGCCGAACACGAAGAAGTCGCACAGCACGACGATCACGGCGACGCCGATGAGCACGAGCATGGTCATCGCCTCGGTCTCGCGCAGCGGGGCGGCGTCCGAGCGGAGCTGCTCGACGAGCTGCTCCGCGAGTACTCCCCACCCCTCGACCGTGGCGCGCGGCGAGCCCCGCCCGGTGAATCCGACGAGGACAACCGCGCCGCCCACCATCGAGGCGACGAGCGCCCACAGCTGCGAGCCCGTGAAGGTGCGCACGAGGGCGGCGACCCCGAGCATGATCGTGACGAGCACGATCGCCTTCGCCGACCACGTGTTCGTGTCGAAGATCGGCCAGAGGAGGTTCGTCGCACTGAAGATCAGGACCGCGAGGGAGACGGTGACGACCCAGGAGCCGTTGGCTCCCGGAGTGCCCTTCCAGCCCTGCCGACGACGCATCTGCGCGGTCGTGGTCGCGTGCGAGCTCATGCGGTGGCCTCCAGTTCGAGCAGCGGCGTGAAGGGCTTGGCTCTGGCGGGCGAGTAGACGGCGACGTTCCAGCCCGCATCGGTGAACGATGTCAGGGTGGCGCGCGGCACCGGCTTCGCGGAGACGATGAGTGCGAGGGCCGGGGCGGCCACCGCCGACAGCGAGCGGATCGCGGTCAGCCCGTCGCCGGCCAGGTTCCGATGCACGTACACGACCGGCGTGCGCGCCACACGCGAGATGTCGTCGACGACCTCGGCGCAGGCCTCTCGCCGCTCCCCCGCCGCCGAGTCGGGTTGCGTCAGCATGAGCCTGCGCATGACCGACTCGAGCGCTTCCTCGGAGGGGGTGCGTGTGCTCTCCGTGTCGCCGTCGAGGCCCGCGTGCGTCTCGAACAGCTCGGTCTCGTAGCCGAAGCGGTGGAAGCGAGCGAGCACGGAGGCGGCGAGCGAGACGGCGAGCTCGAACTCCGCGTCGATGGCCGTCGCCGGTGCCGACTGCTCGTTCATGAGGTCGACGAGGGTCAGCGGCGCCTTCGGCTCCTCGGCGGCGGCCGTCGCGCTCGTGTCGAGGATGACCACCGAGGTGTCTTCCGCGTGGTGCTCTTCCTGTCGCACGCGCAGCTCGCCCGCGTGCGCCGTCGCACGCCAGTGGATGCGCCTGAGCGGGTCGCCGCGACGGTAGTCGCGGGTGAGGACGTCGTCGGAGTCCCCGGATTGCGCGACCCCGGCCTCGACTTCGCCCCCGCTCTTGCCGCTCGGCACGGACATGGCGGGCAGCTCTGCCACTCGAGGCCAGACCTCGACCTCGGTGGCCTCGCCGATCTTGAGGACTCGCCTCGTGAGACCGAGCCCGTCGGCATTGTCGAAGAAGAGCGGGCCGACTTCGTGGACGCCACGGCGCATCGAGTCGACGCCGTAGGCGACGCGACGTCGGCGCTTGTCCTCGTTGCGGTGGAGTCGCGAGCCGATAGCGGGCAGCACCCCGCCGATGCTGGACGGCTCCGCACCGGGCAGGAGATCGAGGTAGGAGCTCGGCTCGAGCGCGATGAGCGAACGGTTGCGCACCTCGGTGACGACCCGCATCCGGTCGCCGACGGCAAGGGTGGTCGGGTAGATCGTGCGCACCGCGTCGAGCCGAGGTCGCCAGATGAGGCGCAGCACGAAGGCGACGAGCGGCAGGGCGATGAGGAACCCGCCGAGCGCGAGCAGCTCGCCCCGGCCGAACACCACGGCGGCTGCGGCCAGCAGCACGCCGACCACCACCAGGCCGATGGCTCGGCTGGTGGGTCGCAGCCGCCTCTCGATGCGCCTCGTCGCCACGCGCTACGCGGTCGCCGCGCTCGTTGGGACGGCGATCTGCTGGCAGATCTGGTCGATGATGCGGGCGGCCGACGCCGACGCCGCCGTTCCCCGAGAGCCGCGGGCACTGAGCACGAGCCGGTGCGCGAAGACCGGGCCGACGAGCTTCGAGACGTCGTCCGGCACCACGAAGTCGCGACCGGCGACCGCGGCGGCCGCCCTCGAGGCACGCACGAGGTGCAGGGTCGCGCGCGGGCTCACGCCGACACGGACGTCGGCGTGCTCGCGGGTGGCACGGGCGAGGTCGACGATGTACTGCTTGATGGCGGGCGCGACGTAGATGCGCGCGGTCTGCTCGATCATGCTGGAGACGTCGCTCGCGCTGAGCGAGGCGCGGACGCTCGACAAGGGGTCGCTCGAGTCGCGCCGGTCGACCATCGCGAGCTCGTCGTCGCGCTCCGGGTACCCCATCGACATGCGCGCCATGAAACGGTCGCGCTGCGCCTCCGGCAGCGCGTACGTGCCCTCCATCTCGGAGGGGTTCTGGGTCGCGAAGACGGTGAAGGGCACTGGCAGTCGGTGCGTGACGCCGTCGACCGTGACCTGCCCCTCCTCCATGCACTCCAGCAGCGCCGACTGCGTCTTCGGGGAGGCGCGGTTGATCTCATCGCCGATGACGACGTTCGCGAACACCGGGCCCTGCTGGAACTCGAAGCGCCGCTCGACCTGGTCGTAGATCGCGACGCCCGTGACATCCGAGGGCAGGAGGTCCGGCGTGAACTGGATGCGGCTCACGCTCGAGTCCATGGCCGCCGCCAGCGTCTTGGCGAGGACCGTCTTGCCGACCCCGGGGACATCCTCCACCAGGAGGTGACCGCCGGCGAGGAGCACGACGACCGCGAGGTGCACCTGCTCGTCTTTGCCTGAGATGACCGATGCGACGCTCTCGCGGATCTGCCGCGCGCCGTCCTGCAGTGCGACCGCCGTGCTCGATGCGCGCTCGCGCCCAGCCGGCTCTGCGGGCAGAGCCCTCGCCGCCGCGGTTTCCGCGCCGTTGCCGTATTCCATGGCCACCTCCGAATTCAAGTGCCCATCATTCCACGCACCCCCGACAAGTTCGGCCAGCTTCTCCACGCGGTGGATGGGTCGACGCAGTCGCGGCTACGATCGCAGCGTGACACGCATCATCGCCGGAGCCGCCAAGGGCCACTCGCTCGCCGTCCCGAAGAGCGGCACGCGTCCGACGAGCGACCGAGTCCGCGAGGCCATGTTCTCCTCGCTCGAATCGCTGCTCGACCTCGGCGGCATCGCCGTGCTCGACCTCTACGCGGGCTCGGGCGCGCTCGCGTTCGAGGCGCTCAGCCGGGGTGCATCCAGCGCCGTGCTCGTCGAGCAGTCCAAGTCGGCCGCCAACGTGCTGCGCGCCAACGCCGAGCTGCTGGCGCGCGTGACCCGAGAGCAGGGTCGCCGGGCCGTTGCCTCCCGCGTCGCGCAGAACTCCGTCGACAGCTTCCTGCGGACAGCCCCAGGTCAGCCCTTCGAGCTCGTGTTCGTCGACCCGCCGTACGAGCTCGGCGAAGCGGAGCTCACCGGGGCGCTCGAGGCCCTGGTGCCGCACCTGGCACCGGAAGCGGTTGTCGTCGTCGAGCGGGGGTCGCGCTCGCCAGCCCCCACGGTGCCAGAGTCCTTCGAGCTGCTGCGCCGGAAGCCCTACGGCGAGACCATCGTCTTCAGCTACGAGGTGAGCCCCGTCGACGAGCCGGGGGCCGAGAAGTCCCAGGCGTAGGGGTCCCACCCGCGGGCGGCCCGGCCAGCGCCGTCGACGAGCACGGGGGGAACCGGCCCGTCCTCATGCGGGTGCACGCGGCCGATCGCCCGGAACCCCTCCGGCAGCGGAGTCCCAGCCGGGAAGGTGGCGAGCTGGCCGTGATCCTCCCCGCCGACCACCACGAGGTCCACGGCTCGTGCGTGCAGCTCGGCGGTCCCGACCCCGGGCAGGGCGGCTCGCAGCGCCGCCTCGACCGCGGCGATGTCGACGGCGAGGGACGACGTCTCGACCTCGACTCGGACGCCGCTGGCCCTCGCCAGGCGCGAGGCGTCGAGGAGCAGGCCGTCGGACACATCCATCATGGCCGTCGCCCCGGCAGCTCGCGCGGCGAGGCCGAGGGAGGCGTCGATCGTCGGCGCGAGGTGCCAGTCGACGACTGAGCGCACGGCGTCGCCCCTCGACCGCAGGGCCTCGATTCCCTCGGCGAGCGCCTCCCCGCGCGCGTCCCTCGCGAGGGAGTAGAGCAGGGAGAGGCCCGCACCGCTGCGCCCCGCGGGGCCGCTGAGCGCCAGCACGTCGCCCGCCTTGGCACCCGATCGCCGCACCGGGTCGCCCCCGCGCAGGTCGCCGAAGGCGGTGATCGCGATCGTCAGCTGCTCGCTCGTCGACAGGTCGCCGCCGACCACGCCGCAGCCAGGGGCCATGTCGGCGAGGGCCGCCGCGAAGCCGTCCGCGAGCTCCTCGACCCAGGAGACCGGCGTCGAGGAGGGCAGCGCGAGCGCCACCGTGATCGCCGTCGGGGCAGCGCCCATCGCGGCGACATCCGCGAGGTTGGATGCGCACGCCTTGCGCGCCACATCGCGCGCCGTCGACCAGGCCGAGCGGAAGTCGGGGCCCTCGATCATGAGATCCGTCGTGATGACGACCCGCCCATCGCCCGCCGTCAGCACCGCGGCGTCATCGCCGGCCCCGAGCACCGCGTCATCGGCTGCCGGGACCCGCGCGAGGATGCGCTGGAGCAGATCGGCCTCGCCGCACGCGCCGACCGTGAGCACGTCAACGGGGGTTCGGCGGATGGCGTCGTCGGGAAGAGCAGGCACCCGCTCACGATAGCCTGGGAGCAAATGTCTCGAACCTTCCGCTCCGCCTCGCGCATCGGCTCCGCCGTGATCGCGACCGCCGCATCCGTCGTCCTGCTCACCGCCTGCAACAGCGCGAGCGTTCCCATGGAACCGGCTCCCGACGCGGCCGCCCCGGAGTGCGCCGAGGTCTCGGTCCGCCTGCCCTCGACGGTCGACGGGCTCGAGCTGCGCCTCACCAACGCGCAGGCGACGGGAGCCTGGGGCACCCCGGCCGGCGTGCTGCTCCGCTGCGGCGTTCCGACACCGGGGCCGACCTCCGAGCAGTGCGTCAGCCTGAGCGGTATCGACTGGATCGTCGACGACAGCCAGGCGCCCACCTACCGGTTCACGAGCTACGGCCGCACACCCGCCGTCGAGGTCGTCGTCGATTCGGACGTCGCATCGGGCACCACCGTGCTCGTCGACCTCGACGATGCCGTCTCGAGGCTGCCGAAGACCGGTGCCTGCGTCGGCGCCGACGACGTCCTCGGCTAGCACCACCCCGGAGAGCGCCGCCGAGCTGACTGCGGCCCCAGTGCCCCGGAGCACGACCAGCTCCCGCACGGCGGGCCTCCTAGCGCGTGAGGCGCGCCTCGCGGGCTGCGGCGTGCGCGCTCGCGACCTCGATGAGCTCGGTGATGAGCTGCGGGTAGCTCATGCCGCTCGCCTGCCAGCACTTCGGGAACATCGAGATGGGCGTGAATCCCGGCATCGTGTTGATCTCGTTGACGACGAACCCGTCGTCCGTCAGGAAGAAGTCGACGCGGGCCAGGCCGGAGGCGCCGAGCGCCTCGAAGGCACGCACGCCGAGCTCCGCCATCTCCGCGAGCAGCTCGTCGCTCAGCTCGGCGGGGCACCGCAGCTCCACCCCGGAATCATCGAGGTACTTCGCCTCGAAGTCGTAGAACTCCGCCTTCGTCATGACGATCTCGCCGGCGACCGAGGCGCGAGCCCGCTCCCCCGGCCGCGACTCGAGCACGGCGATCTCGACCTCGCGGCCCACGACCGCTGCCTCGACGAGCACGTGGTCGTCCTCCGCGAGGGCCGTCGTCATGGCGGCTGCGAACTCGTCGAGCGCGGCGACCTTGCTGACGCCGACGCTCGAGCCAGCGCGGGCGGGCTTGACGAACACCGGCAGCCCGAGCCGGTCGACGGTCTCTGCGGCCAGCGACGCACCCCGCGTGTCCCACTGGTGCTGCGAGATCGTGACGCCGTCGGCGACCTGCAGGCCCGCGTCCCTGAGCACGATCTTCGTGTAGTGCTTGTCCATGCCGACGCTCGCGGCGAGCACCGACGAGCCGACGAACGGCAGGCCGACGAGCTCGAGCATGCCCTGCACGGTGCCGTCCTCGCCGAAGGGGCCGTGGAGGATCGGGAACACCAGGTCGACCTCGCCGAGCGACGTGCGCTCGGTTCGCTCCGCTCCCGCTTCGGCACCGTGAGCGTCGCCCTCGACACGCGAGACCGTCACCTCGCGGTGCTTGGCCGAATCGGGCAGGTGGATGCGCGTGCCGTTGTCGACGACCTCCGGCAGGTTCTCGGGGTCGAGCGCGAACTTGTCGGCGTCGTCGTCCTCGAGCACCCAGGCGCCGTCGCGCGTGATGCCGATGGGCAGCACCCGGTACTTCTCACGGTCGATAGCTCCGAGGACACCGCTCGCCGTCGCGCACGAGATGGCGTGCTCGCTCGAACGGCCGCCGAAGACGACGGCGATGAGCGGCCGCGCATCCCCAGCGGGGGTTGAGCTGGCGGAGGCGTTCAGCTGAGCTGTCGACATGAGGTTTCCTTCCACGAGCGACTCTTCGCTCACCGCACAAGGGTACGGGGTCGCCCAAGCGTGACCGCCGAGACCCGCCCCGCGAACCCACGTGCCCGACTGTCCAGGTTGCGTGACGAACGCACCCGGATGGGTCCACCGAGCCCCTGGCGGGCCGTCTGATCACGGAAGTTGGCCAGGCGCGAGCGGGAGGCTGGGGGCTGGGCGACGGGAGCGGGTGGGCTGGGGTACGGGGTCGCCCAAGCCGCACCGGGCGCTACTCGCCGCTCGGGCCCTCGTCGGTCGCGAGGTGGGGGGCGAGGTCGGCGGGGCTCATCCGGCCGTGGAGCACGTCGTCGATCTGCGTCGCGATGGGCATCTCCACGCCGTGGCGCTCGGCCAGCTCGAGGATCGCGCCGACGGAGCGAAGCCCCTCGGCGGTCTGCTGCATCTGGGCGACGACGTCGTCGTAGACGTAGCCCTGCCCGAGGAGGCGCCCGGCCGTGAAGTTGCGGGACAGGGGCGACTCGCAGGTCGCGATGAGGTCTCCCAGGCCCGCCAAGCCGATCATTGTGGACGCCTGCGCACCCATCGCGACGGCGAAGTCGGAGATCTCGGCGAGCCCGCGCGTCATCACGGACGCCTTCGTGTTCTCGCCGTAGCCGACGCCGTCGACGATGCCGACGGCGATGGCGATGAGGTTCTTGAGGACCCCACCGAACTCGGTGCCGACGACGTCCACGTTGACGAACGACCGGAGGTAGTCGTTGCGCGCGAGCTTCGCGACGCTGACGGCGGTGGCCTCGCTCGCCGATGCCACGACGATCGCCGTGGGCTGCTCCTTCGCGATCTCGAGCGCGATGTTGGGCCCGCTCGCGACAGCCACCCGTTCGGCCGGGATTTGCAGGACGCCCTCGAGCACCTCGCTCATGCGAAGCCCGCTCGCCCGCTCGACGCCCTTCATGAGGCTCACGACGACCGCGTCGCCCTCGATGTGGGGGGCCATCTGGGCGGAGAGCTCACGGGCGGTCTGCGCCGGCACCGACACGAAGACGAACTGCTGCCCGCGGACCGCCTCGACCAGGTCGGGCGTCGCGTGCAGGTTCCTCGGCAGGTCGATGCCGGGGAGGTAGCCCGTGTTCCGGTGCGACTCGTTGATCTCGTTCGCGACCTCGGTTCGGCGCGCCCAGAGGGTCACGTCGTGGCCCGCATCCGCGAGCACCTTCGCGAAGGTCGTGCCCCAGCTGCCGCTGCCGAGGACGACGGCACGCTGCGCCGAGCTCACGCTCCCCCCGCCTCTCGGGACGAGCCGCCCCGGTCCTGGGGGAACTTGCCGTGCTCGCTCTGGCCGTGCTTCGCGGGGTCGTACAGCTCAGCCGGAGCCTCTTCACCTCTGATGCCCTCGAGGAGACGGGTCACGTCGTGCATGACGAGCTCCGTGGCGCCCTTCATGGCGCTCGCGCTGTGCATACGTCCGGTGAACTCCGTGAGGCTCACCGGTTCGCCGACGTGCACCGTGATCTTCGTCCGCCATCCGAGCGTCGGCTTCTTCGCGTACCGCGGCAGGATGTTCTGCGCACCCCAGATCGCGGTCGGGTAGACGGGGATGTCGGCGCTCAGCGCGACCCTCGCCGCGCCGTTCTTGCCGCGCATCGGCCACAGGTTCGGCTCGCGGGTGAGGGTGCCCTCCGGGTAGATGATGACACCCTGCCCGAGCCTCGCGAGCTGCTGGGCGGACGCGATCGCGGCCTGGTTGGCGCCGCGCGCGTCGCGCGAGACGGGGATCTGCCCGCTCTTGCGGAGGATCCAGCCGAGTCCCTTGACGCGGAAGAGCCGGTCGGCGGCCATGAAGCGCGGCGCGCGGCCGAGCTTCCACACGGCCATCCCCATGAGGAGCGGATCGACCTCGCTGGTGTGGTTCGGGGCGACGATGAACGCGCCCCGCTCCGGCAGCGTGCCCTTGATCTCCCAGCGCATGATCGGCCAGCTCAGCGGAAAGGCGATCGCCGCGAGGAACCAGAAGATCGAGGGCTTGGTCTTCTCAGGCGATCCGCGCTTCCCGGCGGACACTCCTACGCCTCAACCGTGAAGTCGGCTCCGAGGGTCTCGAGCTTCGCGATGAAGTTCTCGTAGCCGCGCGCGATGATGCCGACGTTCGAGACCCGCGAGGTGCCCTCTGCCGCGAGCGCCGCGATGAGGTGGCTGAAGCCGCCGCGGAGGTCGGGGACCTCGATGTCGGCGGCCTTGAGCTTCGTCGGGCCGGAGATCACGGCCGAGTGCTGGAAGTTGCGCTGGCCGAAGCGGCACTCCTGGCTGCCGAGGCACTCGCGGTGCAGCTGGATGTCGCTGCCCATCTCGACGAGCGCGTCGACGAAGCCGAAGCGCTGCTCGTACACCGTCTCGTGCACGATCGAGACGCCGTGCGCCTGCGTCAGGGCGACGACGAGCGGCTGCTGCCAGTCGGTCATGAAGCCGGGGTGCACGTCGGTCTCGATGACGACGGGGCGCAGCTCGCCGCCCGGGTGGTAGAAGCGGATGCCGTCGTCGTGGATCTCGAACGCTCCGCCTGCCTTGCGGAACACGTTGAGGAACGTGAGCATCTCGGGCTGCTTGGCGCCGCCGACGAAGATGTCGCCGTGCGTGACGAGTGCCGCGGAGGCCCAGCTGGCTGCCTCGTTGCGGTCGAAGAGCGCCTTGTGGCTGTAGCCGCCGAGACGCTCGACACCCTCGATGCGGATGACGCGGTCGGCATCCACCGAGATGATGGCGCCCATCTTCTGCAGGATGTTGATGAGGTCCATGATCTCGGGCTCGATGGCCGCGTTGCGCAGCTCCGTGCGGCCGTCCGCGCGGACGGCGGTGAGCAGGACCTGCTCGGTGGCGCCCACCGAGGGGTACGGGAGCGTGACCTTGGCACCGTGGAGGCCCTCGGGGGCGCTCATGCGGATGCCGCTCGGGAGCTTCTCGATGACGGCACCGAAGTTGCGGAGCACCTCGAGGTGGAAGTCGATGGGCCGGTCGCCGATGCGGCAGCCGCCGAGGTCGGGGATAAAGGCCTCGCCGAGGCGGTGCAGCAGCGGGCCGCAGAAGAGGATCGGGATGCGGCTGGAGCCGGCGTGCGCGTTGATCTCGGCCATGTGGGCCGTCTCGACGTTCGTCGGGTCGAGGCGAAGGTCGCCGGAGACCTCGTTGCGGTCGATCTTCACGCCGTGCAGCGTGAGGAGACCGGCGACGACGCGCACGTCGGAGATGTCCGGCACGTCGCGGAGGACGCTGACCTCCTCGCCGAGCAGCGCCGCGACCATGGCCTTGGTGACGAGGTTCTTCGCGCCACGCACCTCGATGCGACCCGAGAGCGGGCGTCCGCCGTTGAAGACGATGGTGTCGCCGGTCAGACCGACTGATGCGCCGGCGCGAGCCGAGTCGTTGGTGATCGTGTTCACTGAGTTGCACTCCCTGCGGTGGTGGACCTGCGGATCGGAAGAGTCCGCGGACGCCACGCCTCTCGGCGTGACTCAAAGGTGGAGATCGCGTGTTCGTCACGCAACGTCAACGAGATGTCGTCGAGCCCCTCGAGCAGACGCCATCTCGTGTAGTCGTCGATCTCGAACGTCGCCGTCATGTCTCCGACAGTAACGGTGTTCGTGGTGAGATCAACGACCGCAGTCGCACCCGGGGCCGCCTCGGCGGCGTCCCAGAGCTGTTCTACGAGGTGCTCGGCCAGCGTGGCGACAAGCAGTCCTTGCTTGCCGGCGTTGCCGAGGAAGATGTCGCCGAAGCGGGATCCGATGACGGCGCGGAAGCCGTAGTCCTTGAGCGCCCACACGGCGTGCTCCCGGGAGGAGCCGGTTCCGAAGTCCGGTCCGACGAGCAGGATGCGCGGGTCGTCCTGGTACTCGGGCCGGTTGAGCACGAAGTCAGGGTCCTGCCGCCAGCCGTTGAACAGCGCGTCCTCGTAGCCCGTCTTCGTGACGCGCTTGAGGTAGACGGCGGGCAGGATCTGGTCGGTGTCGACGTTGGAGCGGCGCAGCGGCACGGCGGCTCCCTCGATGCGGGTGATCTTCTCCATCAGACGGCCACCTCCTGCGGCGTTCGGGTGTCGGTGCTCGCGGCGGGCGCGGCGGGCTCGTCGAGATCAGACGGACTGGAGAGCGTACCCCGAACCGCGGTCGCAGCGGCGACGAGGGGCGACACGAGGTGCGTGCGTCCGCCCTTGCCCTGCCTGCCTTCGAAGTTGCGGTTGGAGGTGGACGCGCAGCGCTGCCCGGGCTCGAGCTGGTCCGGGTTCATACCGAGGCACATCGAGCAGCCGGCGAAGCGCCATTCTGCGCCGAACTCGGTGATGATCTTGTCGAGGCCCTCGGCTTCCGCCTCGAGGCGCACGCGTGCCGAGCCTGGCACGACCATGACGCGGACGCCCTCGGCCTTCTGGCGGCCGCGGATGACGGAGGTGAAGGCACGGAGGTCCTCGATGCGGCTGTTGGTGCAGGAGCCCATGAAGACGACGTCCACGGGGATGCTCTTCATGGGTCGTCCGGCATCGAGCGCCATGTACTCAAGCGCGCGCTCGGCGGCCTGGCGGTCGTTGGGGTCCGCGAAGTCGGACGGTTCCGGGACGACCCCGCTGAGGGAGATGCCCTGGCCCGGGTTGGTTCCCCACGTGACGAACGGCTCGAGGGTGTCGGCGTCGATGAAGACCTCGGCGTCGAAGCTCGCGTCGTCGTCGGTCCTGAGGGTCCGCCAGTAGTCGACGGCAGCGTCCCAGTCGTCGCCGACCGGGGCGTGGTCGCGGCCTTCCAGGTAGGCGAAGGTCTTGTCGTCCGGGGCCACCATGCCGGCGCGAGCGCCCGCCTCGATGGACATGTTGCAGACGGTCATGCGGCCCTCCATGGAGAGCGCCTCGATGGCCGAGCCGCGGTACTCGAGCACGTAGCCGGCTCCGCCGCCCGTGCCGATCTTGGCGATGACGGCGAGGATGATGTCCTTCGCCGTGACGCCCTCCTTGAGCGTGCCGTCGACGTTGATGGCCATCGTCTTGAACGGCTTGATCGCAAGCGTCTGCGTGGCCAGCACATGCTCGACCTCGCTCGTGCCGATGCCGAACGCGATGGCTCCGAAGGCGCCGTGCGTCGACGTGTGGGAGTCGCCGCAGACGACCGTGATGCCCGGCTGCGTCAGCCCGAGCTGCGGCCCGACGACGTGCACGATGCCCTGCTCGGCGTCGCCCAGGGGGTGGAGCCGGATGCCGAACTCCTTGGCGTTGCGGCGCAGCGTCTCGATCTGCGTGCGGCTCGTCGTGTCCGCGATGCGGTTGAGGATGTCGACCGTCGGCGTGTTGTGGTCTTCCGTCGCGATGGTGAGGTCGGGGCGCCGCACCGGCCGACCCGCGACTCGGAGACCGTCGAAGGCCTGCGGGCTGGTGACCTCGTGCATGATGTGCAGGTCGATGTAGATGAGGTCGGGCGAGCCGTATTCACCCTTCGCCACGAGGTGGTCTTCCCAGACCTTCTGGGCCAAGGTCCTCGGCTGCGACTGTGCCTCGTTCGTGCTGTCTTCCGTCTTCATGTTGCTTGCGTCTCCTCGCATCTGCTCAGGCGCCATCGACACCGCGACGGGATGCACCTGCGAAGTTAGGCCCCGTCGCGGCAGCAAAGGAGAAGCAGACCGGCAGACATGCGAACCATGCTAACACTGCGCCTTTCAGCGGGTTCTGGGCCGTGAGCTGCATCCGTTCGGGCATGCGGCTCCTGACTGGGCGAAGGCGAGGCGGCAGCTAGCTCCGGCGTATCGAGAGCCGGTACTCGCCCAGCTGCACGACGTCGCCTGAGCGGAGTTCCGCTGGGACTCCAGGCTCAACCGCGAGCGCGCCGTGCGCATTCCCGCCGGGGAAGAGGGCGACGCCGTTCGTGGAGTTGAGGTCGTCGACGTAGAGGCGCTCGCCGTCGGCCCAGAAGCGCGCGTGCGTCTTCGACATGGTCTGCGTGATGTCGGGGACCGCGGAGACGGAGGCGTCGGGGAATCGATCCTGTGAGGGGTTTCGACCGATGACGACGGGCCCGTAGATGGGGACGCTGACGCCGTCGGCGAGGACGACCACCCACTCGGGCAGAGGCTGCTCGGCGCTGGCGCCAGGGGCGTCGTGGCCCGGCTGCTCGAGCCTCGCCTCGGAAGCATGCGCCGCGCCGGTGAGCCCGGCCGGCGACTCGGGCGAGAGACCCGGCTGCGGGGTGCCGCCGAACGGGGCCGCGCTGGGGGCCGCGGACGGCACCGCGAGCTGGTCGCTCGTCGACGGCGCTGCTGGCAGATGCGCCGCTCGCGCGTGGTCGGGAACCGAGGGCTGCTGCGGGGAGAGCCTCGGCCGTGGCGCCGGCATCGGAGGAAGCGGGTACTCGTCGTCGAGCTCAGCGCGCAACCAGTCGTCGGCTGGGGCTTCCTGCGCCCCGCCGTTCGCTGCCGACGGCGGCGACCATTCGGGCCGCCCCGACGTGTTCGCTGCCTCAGGCACGATCGCGCCCTGCCCGATCAGCCCGGGCGGCACCCCGATGAACCCAGAATGTTCCACGGGGCCATGATACGGGGCGCGGGGCGCGGCGGAACGTGAATCGTCCACGCAGACGGCGCCAGAAGCCGACGGAGCCCCTCGCCTCGGCGACGGCGGCGTCCGCGTCAGCCCACAGCGAGGCCAGGTCCGCGTCGCTCACGGGGTCGCCCCCGAACACGGCCCGGTCGCTTCGGTCGGCGAGCGGGACGAGCGAGGGATGCACGGCACCAGCGGTCTGGACCCGGGTCGCTCGGCGCGGAATCGGGTAGCCGAGCTCGGCGAAGCGGTCGATGCTGTCGCTCCACGCCCCCGCCGCCCGCTGGTCGGGGCTGCCCTCGCGCAGCCGCCGGCTCCGCCGCCTGCGCTTGAGGAGGGCGACGGCGAGCAGCGGGACGAGGAACAGCGCGAGCGGGACCGCGAGGGAGATCCCGAGCGTGAGCGCCCAAGCCGGCCACATCTCCTCGTCGTCGGGTTCCTCCTCCTGTCGTCGCTCGTCGGCGCTCGTGAGGAGCTCGTCTGGCTTCTCCTGCGTCTGCGGGGGCTGACGGACCTGCGCCTTCGGCTTGGACTGCGGGTCGGTGGTCGTGTTGACGGGCACGTCGGTCTGCTCCGGCGTCGGGTCGAACGCGACCCAGCCGAAGCCCTCGAACGGCACCTCGACCCAGGCGGTGACATCGGACCCGCGCACCTCGGTGGTGCCGTCTGCCGAGATCTGCTCCGGCGCGTAGCCCATGACCACCCGGGCGGGGAACCCGAGCTGGCGCGCCATGATCGCCATCGCGGACGCGTACTGCTCCTGGTCGCCCACGAGGTAGCGGAGGTCGAAGAGCTCCTGCATGCGGTCGAGCCCGTGCCCGGCGCGCGATGGCACGGAGTCGCTCGCCGTGCCGTGGCTGAAGAAGCCCTCGGCGATGAGCGCGTTCTCGATGGCCTTGAGCTGCAGGTACGGGGAGGTCTCTCCCGCGATGTAGCTCTGCATCCGCTCGACGAGGGCGGCGGGCGGCGACGGCATCGCGGGATAGTCGAGGTCGAGGACTGCCGCATTGTCGAGCTGCCCCTCGACGGGGAGGTCCTGGACGAGCGCGGAGACCTGGTAGCTGTCGCCCTCGCGGAGCCCCGAGGTGATGAGCCCTCCCCCGGTTCTGGCGTTGTAGCGGAAGTCGCCGCTGCGGTCCGGCAGGCTGCCGCCTGCGAGGTTCACGTCGGTGGGGACGCCGACGCTCGGCAGCCAGATGTCGGAGTAGTCACGGATCGTGACGTCGATTGATCGCTCGGAGGATGAGGTCACCAGCGGGTCGCTCGGGACGACTCGACCGGAGAGGTTGTAGCTGCCGGTCGAGGCGAGCGTCGCGGCGGGGTCGGCGATCTGCCAGGACTTGCCCGAGTAGCTCTCGAGCGTTGCGAGGCGCAGCCGGTCTCCCCCTTCGAGGCCGGTCACGTCGAACAGCGTCGAGTCAGGTCTGAGCTTCGAGTACTCGCGGAATCCGGCGAGCGGGCTCGTGTGCGAGAGCGGATCGAACGGCGGCGTCACCTGCTCGCGCGCCACCACGCGCTGCTCGGCGACGGTCGCGGAGGCGACGTAGCCGCCCGCGGTCGTGATGACGGCGGCGACGAGGACGATCACGGCGGTGCCGAGCGCACGGGAGCGCGCGAGGGCCCGCCTCGCCTCGGTCGATGCGATATTGCCGAGGCCGCGGCGCCAGCTGAGCCAGACGAGCGCGACGACGGCGAAGGCACCGCCGCGCAGCACGCCGGCGACGCTGTCCTCGGTGCCGACGAAGATGGCGCTCGCGAGGACCGCCAGGGGGCCGAGGAGCGCGAGGCTCGGAGGCCAGATCGCCCCAGGCCGCTTCGGGGCGACCCACAGCAGCAGCATCATGGCGACGAGGGAGGTGACGGCCGCCGCGAAGTACGGGAGCACCGCGAGGTACGCGGGGGCGAGGAGCGGGGTGGAGAGCGTCACGGCGTCGCGCCAGGCGAAGACCGGGGCGCGGGCGAGGTCGGCGAGGGTCGAGAAGCTCGGCAGCACTCCCGCGAAGGCCGCCTGCGGCAACGCGAAGGCGGTGCCGAGCAGGAAGTAGGCAGCGGTGGCGACGAGGAGGGCGTTGAGCCGTGTCAGGTCGAGCCAGCGCGCGAGGACCGCTGATCCGATGCCGACGATCAGGCCGCCCGCGACCGCGAGCAGGAACCAGGCGCCGCCGAAGGCCGGAGCGAAGCCGAGCGAGGCGAGCAGCGTCAGGACCGCGATGACCACGGCGTCGATGAGGGTCCGCGAGTCCAGGCCAGGGCTGAGGTGTCCACGTGCCTCCTTGGCGCGTCCTGCCCGGCCCGGCCGTGGCCTGCCAGGCCGCGTCCTGCCCGGCCGCGTCCTGCCCCGTTCGGCCGGCCGTGGACCGGTCTCCCCGTCCAGGGTCCCGTCTGCCGCGGCCGCCGTCACGTGCGCACCCGCGTCTCGCGGACCAGGCGCGGTAGGTCGTCGAGCTCCGGCACCGTGCAGACGACGGTCTCGCGCAGCCGCGTGCGACTCGCGGGGTGCCCGATGGCGCAGCGGAAGACGACGAGGGTCACGTCCGCCGCGTAGACGGACTGCAGCTGCCCGAGCTGGGCGTCCGTCGTGGCACTTCCGCAGACGAGGAACACGATGCTCGCCTGCGGGAGGCGCCTGACGCTGAGCGCGATGAAATCGCGGAGGGAGGGTGAGCTCGCCGTCCACGCCTCGAGCCTGCTGCTCCCGTCGAGCATCGACGAGACCGCTCGGGTGGGCAGACGACCGCTCTGCGTGAGGGCGCTCACGGCGACGCCCGAGCGGATGAGCTCCTGCGTGAGGGACGCGAGCACCTCGACGCCGAGCTCGAACTCGTCTTCCGAGGCGTAGGCGGCGGCCTCGAGGGTCTGCAGCACGTTGGCCTGCGAGCGACGCGTCTCCTGGAACTGCCGGACCATGAGGAGACCCGTGCGTGCACTGGTCCGCCAGTGGATGTTCCTCCGGTCGTCGCCGGACTCGTAGGGCCGCAGCGCGTGGAACGCGAGGTCGTCGTCGGTGATGCGCTCCCCCGTCACGCCCTCGAGGTCGCGGAGCAGCCCGGCGACCTGGGCGGTGAGGCGAACCGTCCGGGGATGCACGAACAGCTCGAGCACCCCGGTCCACCTGGTCGACCGCTCGAGGAGCCCGAGCGGGTCGCCGCGCAGCGACCTGGCAGGTCCGGCCTCGATGACGGCCCTGCGGCTGGTCGGCACGGCGAAGAGGTCCTCGTGCGTCTCGTCGGGCGCGAGCTGCGGGATGCTGAACTCGGCCGTCGCGTGCCCGACCGGCAGCGCGAGGCGGGTGGGCAGCACGCGGCGCTCGCCGAGGTTCGTGACCTGGAGCCGGCCGAGGGCCCGGTCGCCGACGCGCACTCGCCTGGGCTCGAGCTCGACCTGCACGCCGAAGCTCTCGCGTCCGATCGTGAAGGGCACCGCGGCGGCGAAGACCCCGACGAGGACGCCCCCGATGCCGATCAGCTCGAGCCAGCCGAAGGCGGTTCCGGCGACGAGGAGCACGACGCCGGCGACGAGCACGATCCACCCGAGCGGCGTGACGCACCTGATGGCGTCGCCGATCGTGAGGCGGTCGCGCTCGGCAGACTCGGCCTCAGCTTCGGTGGAGACGTGCCCCTCGGTCATCAGGCGGCTCGGTGCTGGGGAGGCTCGACCTCGATGAGGCAGCGGTCGATGACCTGATCCGGGGTCGTGCCGGAGAACTCCGCCTCGGGGTCGAGGATGAGCCGGTGCGCGAGCACGGGGTGCGCGAGGTCGCGCACATCGTCGGGCACGACGTAGCGGCGACCGTGTGCGAGCGCCCAGGCCTTGACGGCGCGCGCGAGCGCGAGCGCGCCGCGGACGGAGACGCCGACGAGCACGTCGCGGTCGGCGCGCGTGGCGGTGACGATCTCCGAGACGTACGCCATGATCGACTCGTCGACGTGCACCTCGGCGGCGAGCTCCTGCATGACGACGACGTTCTCGGCGTGGAGGATGGCGGGCACGCTGTCGGCGCGCTGCCGGTTGCCCGCATCCATGAGCAGCCGCACGGTGCTCGCGTGGTCGGGGTAGCCGAGGGACGTCTTCATGAGGAAGCGGTCGAGCTGGGCCTCAGGGAGCTTGTAGGTGCCCGCCTGCTCGACGGGGTTCTGCGTGGCGATGACGAGGAACGGCACGGGAACGGGATGCGGGGTGCCGTCGACCGTGACCCGCCCCTCCTCCATGACCTCGAGGAGGGCGGACTGGGTCTTCGGCGAGGCGCGGTTGATCTCGTCGGCGAGCACGATCGAGGCGAAGATCGGGCCGGGGTGGAACTCGAAGGCGCGCGTGCCCTGATCGAAGATCGTGACGCCCGTGACGTCGGAGGGCAGCAGGTCGGGGGTGAACTGCACACGGCTGTTGCTGCCGTCGATGGTCTTCGCGAGCGCCTTGGCGAGCACCGTCTTGCCGGTGCCAGGCACGTCCTCGAGGAGGAGGTGGCCCTGGCTGAAGAGGGTCGTGAGCGTGAGCTCGACGACGTGTCGCTTGCCGACGACCGCCTGCTCGATGTTGGTCGTCAGGCGCTCGAAGGCGTCCTTGAACCAGGCGGCCTGCTCTTCGGTCACGGTCATGCTGGCTCCTCTTCGCGACGCTCGTGCGCGCCGGTTCTCTCGATTGTCTGCTCGACCACCGACATCGTTGCTACCACGAGTCGAGGGGCGTCTGGCTTCTGGCGACTTCCGCACCGTTCAGGTACACGACCACCGTGTACCCGCCGAGGCTGCCCCGGCACTTCTCGAGCACAGTGCCCGACTCGCCGTTGATCGCGGCCCCGCTCACGTTCGTCTGCGTGCCGACGAGCTTGTCCTCGCCGGACTTCGCCTTGCTGTAGCACTCGACGGTGTAGGGCACGTCGGAGAAGTCCTGGCCCTTGATGACGAAGCTGCGGACCTCGTCGGGCTTGCCAGGCACCTTCTTGCCGCCGGTGACCTCGACGCTCATGCGCGCCGTGTAGTGCAGGTAGCCGGTGACCTGGTCTGTCGAGGTGGAGACGCCGGCCTCGTTCTTCGCGGCGACCGAGACCTTCACGGGCGTGGAGGAGGACTTCGGCACCTGGATGCCCGTGATGGCGAACGAGAGCTGCGTCGCGGGCACGCTCGTGGTGGTCGGCGCCTCCGTGCCGACCTGCACGGTCACGTCGTAGCCGCTGAGACCGCCACCGCTCGCGGTCGGTGCCGACCACTCCGCCGTGAGGGTGCCGGTGAGCTCCCCCGGCGGAGTCTGGCCGTCGGCGACCTTCAGATTCTGCGGGGCCTGCGGGAGGGTGATGGGCTTGGCGCTGGTCGAGCTCGCGGGGAGCCCGTAGCCGAGGGAGTTCAGGGCCCGGACCGTCGCCGTGTAGTCATTGCCAGGGACGAGGCCGTCGTCTTCCGTGAACGTGACGCTGTAGACGTCGCCGGCCGTCGTCTTGGTGAAGACCGCACCGCCGCCCGCGAGCGTCACCTCGTATTCGGTGATCTCCGGCCCGTTGGAGACGGCGCCAGACCAGTTCACGGCGAGCGTCCCCAGGGCGCCGCCCTTCTCGAGCGACACGTCGCCCGGGGCGCCTGGGACGTCCTGGACCTCGACGGTCGCGAGCCCGGTCGTCTCGCGCAGCGGGTCGCCCGTCTGGTCTCCGATGCGGTAGCTGATGGTGATGGTGCCGATGAAGTTCGTCGCCGGCACCACTCGCACCTGCCCGTCGACGAGGGAGACAGCCGATCCGGTGGCGGAGCCCGCGACCTCGCTCGCGGACATGAGCGTGAGCGGGGACTCGGGAAACGGGTTGAAGTCGTTGGCGGTGACGTCGACCAGGACGGGCCCGTTGCGGCGGGCCAGCTGCTCATCCGGCACGGCGCGCGGCAGCGGCTTGGAGGTGGAGACGACGGTCACCGTGACGGTTCCGGTCTGCACGAAGTCGCGGAAGGTGTAGGTGACCGTGTACTTGACGACGGTGCCGACCTTCGTGTCCACCCCAGCGGCGACCTTGACGGTGCTGCCGTCGAGGCTCGAGCGCAGCTCGCCCGTGCCGCCCGTGAGCTTCGAGAACTCCACCTGGGGGACGACGTCCTTGTTCGGGTGGCCGGTGGCGGTGCGGAGGTCGAAGCTCTGCTCGGTGCCCTGCTCGACGGTGAGCTGGGGCGCGACGAAGGTCGGTGCGACGTCGTAGAAGTCGGGGTCGCCGACCGTGATCGGGACGCGGATGGTCGCGATGCCGGCGTTCTGGTCGTCGGCGCTCTCCGCATCGCTCACCTGGAAGGTGATGGATGCCGGCCCGCGGAAGCCGGGCTTCGGGGTGAACTTCAGCCTGGTGTCGCTCTCCACGAGCGGGCTGCCGTCGGCCTGCTCGGCCCACACCTGCTCGGGGTTGATGAGCGAGACGCGGTTGCCGGACGGGGCGCGCACGAGGTCGTTGACGTCCCACGAGATCGACTCCCCGACCTTCGCATTCTGGGCGGGCAGGTCAGGGATGAGGAACGGGGACTGGCGCTTGGACTCCTCCGTGATGAGGGCTGGCACCATGATGAAGCCCGCCGCGGTGAGCCCCGTGTCCTCGGCGGTGAGCCGGTAGACGACGATCTGCCTGGCGTCGCTGAGGGAGACCGTGACCCGTCCGTCCTCCTCGACCGTCGCGGCTCCCGCGCCGGCCCCCGCCAGATCGACCGCGAGCTCGCTGACTCTCCCGCCAGGGTTGGTGGCGCCGTCTCGCACGTTGATGCTGAGCGTCTCGGAGGCGGCGAAGTCGTCGAGGCGCACCACGTGGTCGACCGCAGTCGGGGGAAGCGTGGGCGCATCCGCATTGATCGTGACGTGGATGAACGCGGCATCCTGCCCACCCTGGCCGTTGATGATCGTGTACGGCACGGAGATGAACTCGCCATCGCTCGGCACCGTGATGATGACCGAGTCGCCGTCGACCTCGGCCTCGAGGCTCGGGTCGACGCCGACGAGCTCTGGCACGACCTCGAGCGTGTAGCCGTTCGGATCGGAGTCGTTCTTCAGCACGGGGACCGCGATGCGCAAGCCCGGCTTGGCGCGCACGTTGTCGTCGACCGCGATCGGGGGCGCTGTCGCGGCGGGACGGGCGACGACGCCGACCCTGATCGTGCCCTCGGCGCGCTGGCCGTACCCGTCGACGACCTCGTACCGCAGCACGTCGGTGCCCGTGGCTCCAGGGAACGCCTCGTAGACGAAGGAGGTCTGCGTGAGCTCGCTCACGGAGCCGAGCGTCGGAACGTCGACGAGCTGCGTGAGCTCGACCGAGTCGCCGTCCGGGTCGATGCCGTCGAGCGGCACCTCGATGCGCACGCTCGCGCCCTCGAAGACCCTGGCGGTGTCGACGCCGGGGGCCGGGGGCCGGTTGCTCGACTCGTCGGGCGCCGTCACCTGGAAGGACACGGTCGCCCCCGCCTGCTCGCCGTGCTCGTCGACGACGGTGTAGCCGAGCGAGTAGGTGCCGGGCTCGGACGGGGCCTGGAGGCGGACGTCGTCGCCGGAGACGAAGGCGTAGCCGTCTCCGACCTGCACGGTGCTGAGGGCGGGCGAGAGGGACATCTGCGCCTCGTCCGGGTGGGAGTCGTTCTCGAGCACGGAGACGCTCGTGTAGTCGCCGGCGCGCACGCGCCTCGTGTCGTCGACGGCGACGGGCGGCTCGTGCGTCACGGCGGGCTCCACCGGGACGACGACGATGTAGCCGACCGACGTCGATGCGCCGTCGGTGATCGTGTACGGGAGCTCGATGGTCTGCTGGATCGCGGACTGCGAGGAGAGGCGCACGATCGTGTTGTCGATGAGCTCGACGGCGAGGCCTGCCGTGCGGGCCTCGTCGGTGGTCTCCACGCTCTGCACGGACAGCACGCCCGTTCCGGTGGACACGTCGTTGCCGAGCACGTCCACGACGTTCGACTGGCCAGGGCGGAGGTAGGCGAGGTCGCGCACCGCGGTCACCTGCGCCACGCCCTCGACGGGCTCCTCGACGTCGAAGCGGATGATGCCGACCGACGTGGCCGCCCCCGCCGAGACCGTGTACTGCACGTACGCGGTCATGGCGCTCGCCGAGGTGAAGGTGACGGTGCCGAGGTCGGGGTTGAAGCTCGCGCCCCCCGTGCTGGTGCCGAGCTCGGCGATCTCGACGAGCTCGAGCGCCTGACCGTTGGGCGAGAGGTCGTTCACGAGCGGCTGTGCCGTGATGGAGTCGCCGACCACTCCGCTCGCGAAGTCCGGCGTGCCGATCGGCCCGAGCGTGCCGGGCGCCTCGACGCGGATGCGCAGCTCGCCGGCCACCTGCGCGGTGCCGTCCGAGACGAGGTACGGCACGACCCGCTCCCCCAGCTCTGCGCTGACGGCGGTGAAGGTGAGGCGTCCGTCCGGTGTGAAGCTGACGGTGTCGCCCACGGGAGCGGTGGCCCCCTGGAGGAAGACGGGGTCGCCCTCCGGGTCCGTCCAGTCGGGCATCACGTTGTAGGAGATCTTCTGGCCAGCCTCGACCGCCACGGCGCTCGCGCGGTTCGTCGTCGGGGCCTGGTTCTCCGCGTCGGCCGGCTGGATGCGGATCGTGACCCGTGCCTCCGCCACGCCGCCAGGCCTGCCGTCCGAGGCCGTGTACGTGAGCGTCTGCTCGCCGGACGCGCCCTCCGTGGCGCGGAACTGCAGGGCCCGGCCGTCGTCGATGACCCGCAGCTCGCCGAACGATGGCGGCGGGTCGGCGGAGAGGCTGGTGATCGTGAGGATGTCGCCGTCGACGTCCGAGTCGTTGTCGAGGACCGTGAGGTAGGCGGTCGATCCGGCACGGACCCCGTAGGAGTCGTCGACGAGCTCCGGCGGGGTGTTCTCCTCGCCTCGCTCGGCGAGGGTCGCCTCGAACGATTCCTCGGTGGCCTCGTTCTCGCCCTCCGTGCCGTCGGTGTCCTCCGGCGGGACGAGCTCGTTCCAGTTCTCGACCAGGCGCATGTTCTCCTGCGGCAGCCACACCTGGCCCGTGGCGACGTCGTTGAGTGCGACGACGTTGCGGTTGACGCGGTAGAGGAGCTCGCCGAGGGGCGGCGTCGACATGGACTGCACGCTCGGCTGCTCGTCACCGCACGCGACCATCGTGACGGCCGCCTGCGCCCAGGCGGCGTGCGCGCAGCCCGCGACCACGGCGGGGCGCGCCGTGCCCTGGTCGGTCGCCAGCGAGCCATCGATTCCCGCCGGGAGCGCAACGGCCTCGCCACCGCCGAGCGGCACGCGCAGGATCCCGTCGCCGGTCGCGAACACCACATCGGGGGATGGCGCGCCCTGGAGCTGCACGCGCAGCGCGCTCTCCTGCACCTCACGGGCCTGCCCGTCGACGAGGAGCGCACGTGCGGCGGTGTCGAACACCACCGGCTGCTCGCCGACGGCAGTGAACTCGTAGTCGACGGGGGCTCCCGCGAGCGGCTCCCAGAGCTGCTCGCCGCCGATGCCCTCCATGCGCAGGATCTGCTGCTGCTCCGGTGCGACGGCGAGCACCGTGCCGAGCGAGGTCACGAGGACCTGGGCGTCGGCGCCGAGCTCCGCCACGGGCTCCGCGGTCGCGGCGTCGAACGCGAGCGGCTGCGTGGCGTCGACGAGCCAGAGCCGTCCCGTCGCCGGGTCGAGGAGCGCCAGGACGCCGCCGCCGTAGGAGCTCCGACTGCCCGCGGGCGTCAGGATGCTCTCGCGCAGGTCGGTGAGCGCGGGGTCGACG
Source organism: Pseudoclavibacter sp. VKM Ac-2888 (assembly GCF_015351285.1). NCBI lineage: Bacteria > Bacillati > Actinomycetota > Actinomycetes > Micrococcales > Microbacteriaceae > Pseudoclavibacter > Pseudoclavibacter sp. VKM Ac-2888. The sequence continues at coordinate 52,615 of NZ_JADKSM010000002.1, read as the reverse complement.
CGGCCGAGCGAGCCGCTGGTCTGGTCGTGCAGGAAGACGGTGTCGCCGTCCTGCAGGATGCCGACATCCGCCGTCACGAGGCTCACGCTCGCGTCGAGCTCCTGGATCTGCGCGTTGAGGCGGCCCGCTCGGAGGTCCGAGCTGTTCGACACCCAGACGTCGCTGCTCTCCAGTTCGACCTCGGCCGCGGGGAACCCCTCGTGCAGGAGGGCGAAGAGCAGGGGCGTGCCGATGAGGAGCGCCATGACCAGCGCCATCGCCAGCTGTCGGCGGCTTCGCGGGGTCAGCGCTGTTCGGCGCATGCGTACCCACCCCCAGCAGAGCTCGTCAGTGCCTCACCTCGGAGCGCACGAGACTTCATTGTGCACGAGGACCCGATGCCAGCGCGACAGGGAGTGCTGCCCGTGGCCCGGCGAGTGCGGCGCCGTGCGCCTGTCCGCCGAGTGCCGTCAGCGGCGGTCGAGCGTGTCCAGGTCGTCCGGCGTCACCAGGCGAGTCGAGATGGCGTACTCGACGAGACGTGCTCGTCGGTTCGAGGCGAGCTTGCTGCGGCCGCCGCGCAGCCCCGAGACGCCGAACTTGTCGAGCTTGTCGCACACGTTGTCGAGCTTGCGGTTGAACGTCGGGAGCGTCCAGCCGAGGCGAGCCGCAGCATCCGCCGAGCTCGGGATGACCCCGCGACCCGGGACGGCGTTGCGCAGGACGTCTTCCGCGAGGGCGAGGATCAGCTCGCGCTGCGACTCGGTGAGGTGGATGACCGCCTGCGTCGTGTTGCCGGACGGCGACATGTTCACGTGGGAAGTGTTGTAGAAGTCCGACGCGGAGTGGATCGCGAAATCGTAGGTCGTCGATCCCGCCGTGAACATGACCTGCATGTGCTGGAACACGACCGGGAGCTTGGCGCCAGGCGAGAGCCACGACTGCACCTGGCCGGAGTCGTCCGTGACCGTCGCGGAGAGCACGGAGCCGACGTTCGAGAGCCACCACATGCCGAACTCCGCCTGCAGCACCAGGAACTGGCGGTGCAGGTACGGGTTCTCGTCGATCACGAGGTCGGCGTCTCGGCCGATCGTGAAGGGCTCAGCCGGGTTCAGCTCGTACCACTCGCCGACGAACTCGACGCGGAGCGGCCCGAGCGGGGGCACCTGGCTCACGATTCGCTCATCGGAATCCGGAATCTCGATGGACTCTTCCGGAGCCTCGTTCGCTTCCGCGGCCGAGGTGTACTTGCTCTCACTCATGACACCATCATGGCGGATCGGCGAGGTCATTGCGGATAGCAGACTTCGAGCGGCTCGGAGCTGACCTTCCCTCCACGGCGGATCTCGACCTCGATGCACGTCACGGCGCCGTCCTGCACGTTGGGGATGACGACCGAGGTCTCACTTGTCGTCGCCCCTTCCTTGCCGCCCTCGCCGAGCCTCCAGTAGTAGACGTCGCCCGGCTGCGGGTCGGGGTTCGACCAGGAGAAGGTGACGGATCCGTCGGGGCTCCGGACGGCGACGGGGGCGACGAGCACCGGGGGGAAGCCGCCGGACTGGATGGAGACGGGGGTCGTCGTCGCACGGCCGATCTCCTCGTCTGCGGGGGCGAGCATCCAGGAGATCGCCGCGACGATGCCGATCGCGAGCACGAGCCCTCCGGCGATGACGCCGACGAGCCCGTTCCTGGAGAGCTTCCTCGACGAGGCGGCGGCGTTCGCCGCGCGCTCGCGCGCCAGCTCGTCTGCCCTCGACGCGGGCGCGTCGATCGTGCTCCCAGATGCCTCTCCGAACGTGCGAGCGGGCGCGGCGGCCACGGCGTCCGCACGAGCGGGGGTCGTGATGGGGCGAGCCGTCGTCGGACCCGAGTCGTCGCTCGGTGCTCCCCCGGTGTGCTCCGTCCCGCGGGGCCGCCTGCCGGTTCGGGGTCCGCTGGCCGTCTCGTACCTCGCGGCGAACCCGCCCCGGGACTGCTGAGCCGCGACCCTGACCACGGCGCGCGCCGAGGTCAGCTCGGCCTTGCTGGCGCGGGCCCCCTCGTGCACCTGGGCGTTGATGAGGGAGACGGGCCGCAGGCTCGTGGCGTCCGCATCGCCGCCGCCGGTCGCAGCCGTGGCCGAGATCGTCATGTTGGGCACGTCGATCGCCGTCGGGGCGTAGTTGAGCTCCAGCTCGACGCGCTGCAGCGCGTAGGCGAACTCGACAGCGCTCTGGTACCGGTGGGCTGGGTTGCGGGCCATGGCCTTGTGGAGCACGCTCACGAGCGACCGGGGCACGTCGCCGCGGAGGATCGGCGAGATGGCGCCGCGCTCGATGCGGGAGATGAGGTCGAGCGTCGTGTTGCGCTCACCGGGGCGCTCGAAGGGAGTGTGGCCGGCGACGAGCGAGTAGACGGTCGCGCCCAGCGAGAACACCTCGCTGCGCACGTCGGGCTTGGGCTCGTCCTCGAACATCTCCGGCGGCGACCATGGCACGGACAGGCCGCCACCACCAGTGGGGGGCGCCTCGACGAGGTCGTCCGCCTCTGCGAGCTCGTCGTCGACGGCGGACGAGATGCCGAAATCGGTGAGGGCGGGCCAGCCGAAGTCGTTCGTGAGGATGTTCGCCGGCTTCACGTCACGGTGCAGGATGCCGACGGTGTGCGCCGTCGCGACGGCGCTGGAGATGCGCACGCCCGTGCGCAGCGCCTCCTCGACGGGGATCTGCTCGCGCTTGTAGCGATCCGAGAGGCTGAGCCCGGACGCGTACTCCATGACGAAGTAGGGACGCCCGTCGCCGGCCACATCCGCCTGGAAGATCGTGACGATGTACGGGTGCGACGACATCTGCGCCATCAGGTTGGCCTCGCCGATGAACGCCTGCCTGCTGGTCTCGCCGAGGTCGTCGCCGCCGAGGAGCACCTTCACGGCGACGAGGCGCCTCGGGAACTGCTGCTCATACAGGAAGACGTCGGAGAACCCGCCGGAACCTAAGTGCTTTCGGTAGAGGTAGCCAGGGATCTCGGGCGGCTCGGCTGGGGATCGTCGCTGCCCTGCCATGGCTAGCGCCTCGCCGTCATGGCGAGGTTCCGCACGGTGAGGAAGACCCCGCTTCCGAGGTCGATGACCGTGTCCGGCATGACCGCGGTCGGCTCCCCCGCTCGCAGGCGCTGCGGGCCGCGTCCGGGCATGACGACGTCGGTGCCGTTGCGGGAGTGGAGGTCGGTGACGACGATGACGCCGCCCTCGACGGTGAGGAGCACGTGGTTGCGTGAGATGTCGGTGGCGCCGGTCAGCTTGACGTGGCGAGGCAGGACGCCGCCCGTCTGCTCCGCGCCCATGCTGGGCGCCCTTCCGAGCACGAGCGGACCCGCCAGATCGACGGTGGCACCCGTGGACAGCTCGACGATGTACGACGCATCTCCCCCGCCGGCGCGCTGCTCTAGCGGGTTCTGCGCAGGCGGGTTCTGCGCAGGCGGGTTCTGCTCAGCTGACGAGTCCGGTGAGACGTCGACGGCGCGCTGCTGCCGCCGCTGGTCGGCGGCGTGGGCCGTGAGGGAGGCGAGGTCCGCCTCCGGGCGCGTCTCGGAGGAGAGCGCCTGGACGAGCACGGTGTCGGCGAGGTCTCCGCCACGCGGGGCGGACTCGTGGCGGTGGGCGTCGTCGACGCGGAGGTCTCGGAGGGAGCCGCCGACGATCGTGAGGCCGTCGTGCTCCCCGACCTCGTCGAGCGCCGCCGGGGCCTCGAGCACCTCGGAGGCCGGAGGGGTCGCGTGGGCCGCAGGCTGCTGGGCGCTGCCGTCCCGGAACTCCTGGCGGGCGGCGCTGCGCGCTGAGGCCTCCTGGCGGATGCGGCTCGCCTCGGCGCTCAGGATCGTACGGCCATCGTGCTCCCCGACCTGATCCGCAGTGACCTCCGGGTCGAGGATCGGCACGGGGAAGGTCTGGACGTCACGGATCGGTGACTGGTCGCGGGTCGGCAGCTCGTCACGGTCGAGTCTCGGCGCATCGACGCCGTCGTCGGAGCCGGAGTCGGAGTCGGAGCCGGGTGTCGTCGTGGCCTCGGGCGGCAGGTCGAGGATGGTCGCCTCGGAGATGGCGTCGCTGCTATGCCCGCTGTCGCCGATGTGCCTGCTCTCTTCGCCGTCTGGACCTGAAGCCGGGTCCGCGTCCGGACCGTGGGTGCCGCGCGACTCGAGGGCCCGCGAGTGCAGGTTCGGCGTGTCGAGATCCGGGTCCGGGGCGACGACCGTCTCCGGTCCCACGCCCACGGGGGCGCGCGTCTCGGAGATCTCCTCGTCGCAGGCGGCGAAGAGCAGCTGGATCGGGACCTGGTCGAGTCCCCGCCGATCGTTCTCCACCGTGACCTCGACGCCTCGCGCCGACGGCAGGAGCACCTCGACCCACGTCGATGCCTCCCCCGCGCTGATGACGGCCGGTCGGATGCCGACGTGCGGTGCGCTCGGCAGCTCCTCGACGCGGAGGGGGCCCCGCGCGAAGACACGCAGCCCGTTGCCCTCGCGCGTCAGGTAGACGAATGGGGCGACCTCGCTGAGCGGTCCTGTGCCGATGATGGCGGCGAAGACCTTGTCGAGCGAGAGGGCACCGTCGGCGAACGCGAGGCGTGCGGCCCCGATGGTCCCGGTCCCCTCGCGGGCGCCACGAGACTCGGCGCTCGCATCCACGGGGGTCGACTCCGCAGGATGCGACGGGGCAGATTGCGATGGGGCGGGGTGCGACGGGGCAGACGGGCGCACCAGAAGAAGGGCATGCCGACGCTGGCGGAAGACCACCGGAGCTTCTGCCTCGACCTCGTGGGGTGCCTCGGTCATGGTTACCTCGGCGTCGTGTCTTCGAAGGTGTCGTCTGCGGCCGGGGCTGCGATCGGCCCCGTCGTGACGGGCGGGGTCGCCGATGCCTGGTCGGCGTTCGCGTACTCGGAGTCGATGACGACGACGCTCACGTTGTCTCGTCCGCCGACCTCGACGGCCGTCTGCACGAGCGTCTCCGCGAGGGTCAGCTCCGGTTCCGGATCGGAGTGGTACTCGAGCATGACCTGCGAGATCTGCTCGTCGCTGAGCTCCTTCGTGAGTCCGTCGGAGCAGACGAGGAAGACCTGATGGCCGTGCACGGGCATGAGCCAGATGTCGGCCTCGACGTCGCTCTCGGAGCCGACCGCCCGCGTGATGACGTTCCGGTCGGGGTGGATGAGCGCATCCGCTGCCGAGATGAGGCCCATGGCCACCATCTCCTGCACGGCGGAGTGGTCGACGGTCACCTGCACGAGCGCGCGACCGTTCCAGCCGTACACGCGGGAGTCGCCGACGTTGAAGATCATCCAGTGCAGCAGCTCGGCGCCGAGGTCGGCGAGGTCGACGAGGGCGATGCCGGACAGCGTGGTTCCCGCCACGGCGCCTGGCCCGTCGGCTTCGGTCACGAGGTCCTGCACGGCACGGTTGGCGCGGTCGATGGTGCGCAGCACGCGGTCCGGGGTTGCCGGCTCCTCGACCTGGAACTCCTCGTCGAAGGTCGCGACGACGGTCTGGCTCGCGCGGTCGCCGTAGGCGTGGCCGCCCATTCCATCTGCGACGAAGAAGACGGGCATGCGCGCCAGCACGGAGTCCTCGTTCACCTGGCGCACGCTTCCGACGTCGCTGGCGGCGCTCACGCGCAGCGCGACGGCTTCCTCCGCGCGTGCGTACGACGAAGCCAGTTCAGTATTCACAAATAGCACCTCTGGAACTCTGCCCGGGTGGCCTGCCCCGAAGGCACACCTTGTACGCGTAGATCGCGCGTGCGTCCATTGTGGCATTGCGGCGGCGCTGCTGCGAGACCGGCCCGCGACACCGTCGGACTCTCACACCTCGTCCAGGATCGTGCCGAGCCGGTCGAGGCGGATGCGGCGCGTCACGCCGAGCCGTCCCAGGAAGCGCTCATCGTGGCTCACGACGAGCAGCGCGCCACGGTAGTCGCGCAGCGCGTCGACGAGCTGCGCCGTCGACTCCCGGTCGAGGTTGTTCGTGGGCTCGTCGAACAGCAGGAGCTGCGCGGGCGGGGTGGCGAGCAGCAGGCGCACGAGGGAGACCCGGAAGCGCTCGCCGCCCGAGAGCGAGGAGACGGGCCGCTCGACGACGGCGCCTCGCAGCAGGAACCGCGCGAGCTGGGCGCGGAGCTCCTGGGCGGCGGTCTCGGGGGCGGAGCGCTGCACGTTCTCGAGGACGCTCGCGTCGTCGTCCAGCCCGTCGAGGCGCTGGCGCAGGTATCCGACTCGGCTCGTGGACGCCGTGACCCAGGCTCCCCCTCGGGTCTCGATGCGCTCGCCGCCGGCGGCGGCACCGGCACCGGCACCCTCCACGCCGAGCGACTGCGCCGACGCGGCGATCGCGTCGAGGAGCGTGGTCTTGCCGGAGCCGTTCGGACCCGTCAGCGCGATGCGCTCCGGGCCCATGATGACCAGCCGCCCGGCGGCCTCGGGCCGCGCAGGCTCGGGCCGGGCAGGATCAGGGTGCGCCGGGCCGGGCTGCGTCGGTTCGGCGCGCGCGGGGTCAGCGCGTGCCGCTGCCAGCTCGAGCGTCACGAGGCGGCGGGAGGTCGCGACATCCGGGTCCGGGAGGTGGATGCGGATGCTCGCGTCGTCCCGAACTCGCCCCTCGGCGAGCTCCACCGCCGCCTCGGCCCCCGCGAGGCGGGAGTCGTGCTGGCTCCGGAGCCTGCCGGCGGAGACCTGGGCTCGCGCCTTCTGCCCGTTGAGGAGGATCTTGGGCGCGCGCTTGTTGGCCTGCGCCTTCTTCCCCGCGCGCAGGCTGCTCGCGATCTTCACCTCGGCTTCGCGCCGATCGCGCTGCTCTGACCTCAGGGCGCTCTCCGCGGATCGGAGCGCCTGCGCGGCCGCCGCCTGCTCGCGCTCGAGCTGCAGCAGGTAGGCGCTGTACCCGCCGCCGGTCACCGCCAGCTCACCGCCCCTCACCTCGGCGATCTGGTCGACGTGCTCGAGCAGCTCCTCGTCGTGGCTCGCGATGACCAGCGTGCCTCGCCACGATTCGACGAGCGCCGCGAGGCGGTGTCGCGCATCCCGGTCGAGATTGTTGCTCGGCTCGTCCAGCAGCACGATGGGCGCCCTGCCGAGGCGGAGCCCGGCGATGGCGACGAGCATCGCCTCGCCGCCGGAGAGGCCGCCGAGGGTGCGCGTGAGCATCCCCTCGTCGAGCCCTATGGCGCGCAGCTCGGCCGCGGCGAGCGTCTCGATGTCCCAGTCGTCGCCGAGCACGTCGTAGTCGGCGGGGTCGACGGAGCCGCCCTCGATGGCGCGGAGGGCGGCGATCTTGCGATCGACGCCGAGGAGCGCGGCGACGGGAAGCTCCGTGTCGAGGGTCAGCTGCTGCGGCAGGTAGGCCACGTCCGCATCAGCTCGGACCGCGCCTCCCGTCGGCGCCAGCTCCCCCGCGAGCAGGCGCAGCAGCGTCGACTTGCCGCTGCCGTTTCGGCCCACGAGGCCGGTTCGCCCGGGCGGGAAGGCCCCGGTGAGCGCATCGATGGCCGGGGACCCGTCCGGCCAGCTCAGGCTGAGGCGGTCGAATGAGAGTGGGTGGTTGTTCTTCGGTGTCGTCTGAGACACGGTGCTCCCTGAAGGTTCAGTGCGCGCACTGACACCGGGAGCCTCAGGAGGTGGGTTCGACGGGCGTCAGCGCACAGCGTGCGGTGCGGGGGCGTCGAGAGTCTTCACCGGCCTGCCGATCTTCGGGAACAAGAACGCGAAGACTTTAGCACTGGACGCCGAGAACCGTCCGAATTCCCGAGAGCACAGCCGGGGCGCGCAGGCCCGGCGAAGCGCACAGAGCCCGGCCGGAATGAACAGAGCCAGGCAAGAATGCACGAAGCCCGGTGCGAGAGAATTCTCGAACCGGGCTTGTGTTGGTGATCCCAGCGGGATTCGAACCCGCGCTGCCGCCGTGAGAGGGCGGTGTCCTAGGCCGCTAAACGATGGGACCGTTTTGGCAACTCGGATATTCTGGCACACCGGGGAACGGCAAAGCAAATCGGGTTTTCGGAGTCGGCGCGTCGCCCGCCATTCCGGGCCACGACTCGGGCCACGCGCCAGCCGTGCCGCGGGGCGCGCTGCCGGTCGATGATCCGTGGAACGGGCCACCCGTCGAGGAGTCCGTCAGTCACGAGTTGCTAGCGTTGCACTTCGTCTGGGCCTGCACGGGGCCGCCGCCACCAAGGGGGAACATGCGCCTCACCAAGCTCGAGCACGCCGCACTCTCGATCGAGAAGAGCGGCTCGCGTCTCTTCATCGACCCGGGCAAGTTCACGACCCCGATCACTGAGGCGGCCGGGACGGTCGCCATCGTCATCACGCACGAGCACGACGACCACTGGACGCCGGAGCAGCTGACGCGCATCCTGTCCCGGAATCCGAGGACGCCCATCTTCACCACGCCGTCCGCGGCGGAGAAGATCATCGCTGCAGACCTCCCCGACATCGGCGAGGTCATCGACGTCGTTGCCGGGGAATCGGTGCTGGTCGGGGGCTTCGACCTGCAGTTCTTCGGCGGCGAGCACGCCGTCATCCACAGCTCGATCCCCCGCATCGAGAACATCGGCGTGCTCGTGGAACGAGGCGCGTTCTACTACGGCGGCGATGCCTACGTCGCGCCGGAGGGGGTCGACATCGACGTGCTCGCGGTCTGCGCGAACGCGCCGTGGATGCGCCTCGCCGAGTCCATGGACTACGTCGAGCGGGTGCGCCCCAAGCGAGTGCTGCCCGTGCACGAGATGCTGCTGGCCAAGGTCGGCAAGACGCTCGCGGTCACGCGTCTGCGGGAATCCGCGGACCGGGTCGGCGCGAACCTCATCGACCTGCAGCCCTTCGAGACGCTCGAGCTCGACTGACGCCCGGCCCCGCTGAGCTGATGCTCTCCGGCCCGCACCGGTCGGCCCGGCGTCAGTGATCGCGGAGCAGGTCGATGAGCTCGCTCTTGCGCTTGCCGGAGTATCCGGTCAGCTCGAGCTCCTTGGCCCGCTTCCGCAGCTCATCGACGGTCCAATCCTCGTAGGAGCCGGCTTCCCCGCCCTTCTTGCCGACCTCGCTTCGCCCCTTCCGGGCGGCGGCGTTCGAGATCCTGGCGGCTTTCTCCTTCGAGTTGCCCTCGTCGCGCAGCTTCTCGTAGAGCTCTTCGTCCTTCAGGCCCGGCTGGTTGTCGGCGCCGGACTTCTTCTTGGCCATCGACTGTTCCTCTCGCTCGTGAGCTGACGCTCGCCCTGTGCTCGTGCCCGCTCGCTCGCGGTGCCCGCTCAGAGGTTCTTGCCGCCCGTGACGGCGATGATGGCGCCCGTCGTGTAGCTGGCGTCGTCGGACGCGAGGTAGACGTAGGCGCCAGCGAGCTCGGCGGGCTGGCCGGCGCGCCCGAGTGGCGTGTCCTGCCCGAAGCTCGCGAGCTTCTCCTCGTCCCACCCAGTGGCGGGGATGAGCGGCGTCCAGACAGGGCCGGGGGCGACGGCGTTCACGCGCACGCCCTTCGGCCCGAACTCCTTCGCCATGGACTCGGTGAGCGAGACGAGGGCCGCCTTCGTCATGGCGTAGTCGAAGAGCCCATCACTCGGCTCGTAGCCCTGCACCGACGAGGAGAAGATGACGGATGCGCCGGGCGGGAGGTGCGACTCAGCTGCTCGGAGCGTGTAGATGGGCGCCTCGAGGTTCGTCGCGATCACGCGCCTGATCTCGTCGGTCGGGGTGTCGCCGATGCTCGTGCGGTCTCGCTGGTAGGCGGCGTTGAGGACCAGCAGGTCGATGCCCCCGAAGGCGGCGACGGTCGCGTGGACGATCTCGGCGCAGTACTGCTCGTTGCGCAGGTCGCCCGGCAGGAGGAGCCCGGTCTCGCCCGCCTCGTTGATGAGGCGCGCCGTCTCTTGCGCATCGGCTTCTTCCTCGGGCAGGTACGAGATCGCGACCTTGGCGCCCTCTCTGGCGTAGGCGATGGCGACGGCGCGGCCGATCCCGGAGTCTCCCCCGGTGATGAGCGCGCGGCGGCCCTTGAGCCTGCCGTGGCCGGTGTAGCTCCGCTCTCCATGGTCGGGGGCCGGGGTGGTCTCGCCCGTGAGTCCGGGCTGCTGCTGCCCCTGGCCGGGGAATCCGCTCTCGCGGAACAGGGTGCGGGGGTCGGTGAGTGCGGTCATCGTGCGCCTCCGTGGGGTCGGTCGTGCGTCGTGACTGGCGGGAGGCTCTCGTGACGAGGTGCGCCCCGGCCGGGACCGAATCAACGCTAGGGACCGAACGTGGGCATTCACTGACCAGCGGGTGCACGCGCTCCCAGCTTCTTGCGCGGCACGCGCCCCGACCTTCCCGCGCGGCTACCGCGTGCGCCGCACCCCGAACGCGACGATCGCCGCACATCCGCTTGCCAGGACCGCAACCGCGACGAGCAGCGGGAGCATGCCGAAGGTCGGGGCGAGGGCGGAGAGGATGGCGGGCAGCGCGAAGCCGATGTAGGTGAGCGCGTAGTACAGGCCGGTGAGTCCCGCGAGGTTGCGGCCGCCGGCCATCGCCTGCACCTCGACGAGCCCCGTGAGCATGCAGACGCCGTAGGAGCCGCCGAGGAGCACCCCGGCGGCGCAGGCGACGAGCGGAGACTGGACGGCGACGTTGGCGGCGACGAGGAGGGTCCCGAGGGCCAGGAGCCCGAGCCCCACCGAACCGGAGGCTCCGCCGACGCGGGCGGCGATGCGCGGCACGCTCGGCTGGATGAGGAAGCCGACGGTGAGCGACACGAGCGTGAGGAGCGCCGCGAAGGCGATCTCGAGGCCCCCGAGCCGCTCGACGACGATGGCGGGCGACACGGCGAAGGCCAGCGCCGGGGCGGCGAACACCCACGGCGCCATGGGCACCACGACGGTGAAGAAGCGCCGACGATGCTCGGGCGCGATGACGACATCCACGAGCGGGCGACGCTCACGTCCCCTTCCCTGCGGGCCAGATCGATCGCCGGCGGTCTCGATACCGCGAGCCAGCGCGACGGCTGCGGCGCTCGTCAGGACGAGCTGCACGACGTAGGGCGTGATGGTCGGCCACGGGGCCCACTGGGCGAGCACTCCGGCGGCGACCGCGCCGAGCAGGAAGCCCGCCGTGATGGTGAGGGATGCGCGTCTGGCGGTGACGGCTGGCGGTACGGTGCCGGTCGAGAGCTCGCGGATCCATGTGGTTCCGACGACCATCGCGACGGCCACGGAGAGGCCGGAGAGGAGGCGCCCGATCATCATGGCTGTGGGGCTCGCGCTGCCGAGCGCGAGCACGACCGCGGCGGCCACGCTCAGGACCACGGAGACCGCCATGAGGGGCTTCCGCCCGAAGCGGTCGGAGAGGGAGCCGGCGATGAGGAACCCGGGAATCAGCCCGATGATGTACGCGCCGAAGAAGAGGTCGACCTGCAGGGCGGAGTAGCCCTCGACCTTCCGGTAGAGCAGCAGGAGCGGGGTGAACTGGTTGCCACCCCACGCCATCATGAGCACGGCCGGCGCGGCGGCGAGCCACGAGCGCTTGCCGCGCGCGGCAGACGCCGCCGTCGGCTGGGTCATCCCTTGAGCACCTTCATCGTGAAGTGCGAGGTCACCCGGTGGACGCCGGGGAGGCGCCACATCTTCTCGCGGAGCAGCTTCTCGAAGCTCTCGAGGTCGGCCACCTCGACGCGGATCGCGTAGTCGGGCGAGCCGAACATGCGGCGAACCTCGGTGACCTCGTCGAGCTCGACGGCCTGCGACTCGAACGCCTCCACCGTGGTGTGCGCCTGGCTCGTGAGGTCGACGTCGATGAGCACCTTGAAGGCGCGTCCGACCCTGTCGGGGTTCACCTCGGCGTGGTAGCCGAGAAGGACCCCGTCCTCCTCGAGGCGGCGAACTCGGCGCAGGCAGGGCGCCGGGGTGAGCCCCACGCGCTGCGCGAGTTCAGCGTTCGTCAGTCTGGCGTTTCCCTGCAGTTCGCGAACGATTGCGCGATCGATGGTGTCCACACTTGATTATTGCCGAATGTGGCGCCTGGAGGCACGCATCCGCTCTCGGAATGCGCGGCTTCCGTGCCAAGATCTCCGCATGACCACCGCAGATCCAGGAGCGCGCGGCGCCCGCCCGCCGGGATCCGCGGCGCCCCAGACGGACCCTGCCGCGGATCCAACCGCGGGAGCGCTCTTGGGGCCACCCGCCGAGATCCCGGCGACTCGCGGGGAGCGCATCCGGGCCGGACTGCGCGACTCGCTCGCCGCGGGACTCGGAGTGGTGCCGCTCGGCGTGGCGTTCGGCGTGCTGGTCCTGCAGGCAGGCCTGCCCTGGTGGGTCGCCCCGTCCCTGTCGGTGTTCGTGTACGCGGGTTCGATCGAGCTGCTGCTCGTCGGGCTCATCGCCGCGGGCACGCCCATCGCGACGATGGCCCTCACCACGTTCTTCGTCAACTTCCGCCACGTGTTCTACGCGTTCTCGTTCCCCCTGCACCTCGTTCGGGGCCGGCTCGCGCGCCTCTACTCGATCTGGGCGATGACCGACGAGGCCTACGCGATCGTCACGCCCATCCCCCGCGAGCAGCGGTCCGCGACGCGACTGCTCACCCTGCAGCTCGCCCTGCAGACGTACTGGGTCGGCGGGGGCCTGCTCGGGGTGGCACTCGCGAGCGTCCTCCCCGGCGAGATCAAGGGCCTCGAGTTCTCGCTGTGCGCGCTCTTCACGGTGCTCGCCCTCGACGCGATCCGCTCCCGTGACGACGTGCCGTCGCTCCTCATCGCCGGCCTGAGCGTCTCTTTCGGGCTGCTCTTCGTGCCAGGGGCGCCCCTCTTCGCGGCGCTCATCCTCTTCGCCGTCGCGCTCGCGGTGCGCGCGCTCTTCGCCGCGAGACGAGACCGCACGGAGGCACCGGTGAGCGATGTTTGACGCCTGGTGGTTCGTGGGCGCACTCGCGGTGTGCGGCGGCATCACGTTCGGGCTCCGCGCCCTGCCGTTCGTCGCGCTCAAGCCGCTTCGCGACTCCAAGACGGTCCAGCGACTCTCGGTCTGGATGCCCGCGGGAATCCTCGCGATCCTCGCCGCCGTCACCTTCAGCGACTTCGCGAGCGAGCCGCGCACGGCACTCTGGGCGGCGCTCGCGCTCGCCGTGACGGTGGGCGTGCACCTGGGCTTGGGGCGCAGGACACTGCTCAGCGTCGGACTCGGCACGGCGACCTTCGTCGTGCTCGTAAACCTCTTCTAACGCCCTCCAGCTCTGAGCGTCTTCCAGCTTTTCCGGGTCCCTTCCCGTTTCTCCGAGCCGGGTCGAGCGAACACCCCGAGGCCGGGGTTCGCTACCTCGGCTGGCGAGTGTCGTAACTGGACTGGAATGCGCGGTGCCCGTAGCCGTCGCGCAGCATGACGACGAGGGTCGCGGTCACTCCGGCAACGGCGATGGCGGCGACGACGATTCCTGTGATGATGAGCGTGATGAGTTCCATGGGGCCACCTCCGTGACGGTCGACGAGTACTGCAGATAGGCACATCCAATCGCCACATTGGCCTGGCCGTCGCGGTCCACTTGGCGCATACTGGACCCATGGAGTCGACATCTGGTTCTCGCATATCCGCACGCACGCTGCTCTCCTTGGCGGGCGAGCTTCGTGACGACTCGTCCGCCTACGAGGCCCTCGCGGAGCGCATCCGCCTGTTGATCGTCGATGGGCGCATCCCGGTGGGGACGCGCCTGCCCTCGGAGCGCGAGCTGGCTGTGCAGTCCGGGCGCAGTCGCACGACGATCGTGGCCGCCTACCAGTCGCTGCGCGACAGCGGGCATGTGCTGAGCCGGCAGGGTTCGGGGAGCCGGGTGACGCTCCCCCGCCTCGGCAGGCAGGATTACCGCCCGAGCGGCGAGGGAGAGAACTTCGGGGTCGATTTCGCTCGCGCGGTGCCGCCGCCCGTCGAGGGGCTGGCCGAGATCATCGCGGACGCCGCGAGCTCGATGCCGCTTGCGCTCGGCGCCCCCGGTTTCGACCTCCTCGGCACCCTGTCGCTGCGCTCGGCGATCGCCGAGCGCTACACGGCGCGCGGGCTGCCGACGACGCCCGAGCAGATCATCGTGACGATGGGCGCCCAGCACGCGATCTCGCTGACGGCCCACACGCTCCTCACGCGCTCGGATCTCGTCCTGGTGGAGTCGCCCACGTATCCGCACGCCTACGAGGCGATGCGCCGCGCCGGCGCTCGACTCATCGCGACGCCGGTGACCACTGGCGGCTGGGAGATCGAGCACCTCATCGAGACCATCGAGCGGATGCGCCCCGCGCTCGCGTACCTCATCCCCGACTTCCACAACCCGACGGGCGCGTCGATGCGGCCGGAAGACCGGGTGCGGGTCACGGAGGCGGCTCGGGCGGCCGGCACGATCCTCGTCGTGGACGAGACGACCGCGGACCTGTCGATCGACCGGCCGTGGGACGACGGCCCGTTCGCACGTCACGCGCGCGGTGCGTCCCCGTTCTCCGGCTCGGGAGTCGTGACGGTCGGCTCTCTCAGCAAGGCGGCCTGGGCCGGTCTGCGCATCGGGTGGATCCGCGCCGATGCAGCTCTGATCCGCCGCTTCGTGCAGGCCCGTCCGGCCGGCGATCTGGGGACGCCGCAGATCGAGCAGCTCCTCGCGGAGCGTGTCGTGCGGGCGCTTCCGGAGCTGCTGCCCCGGCGCCGCGAGCAGATGCGCCTGCACCGCGACGCCCTGCACGCCGCGTTGAGCCTCCACCTGCCGGAGTGGCACGTGCCGTGGCCAGACGGTGGGCTGTCGATGTGGGTGCACCTGGCGCAGCCGGCGAGCTCCGCGATGACGTCCCTGTCGGAGGCGCGCGGCCTGGCCCTGGTCGCTGGTCCGAAGTTCTCCATCGACGGAAGCCTCGAGCGGTTCCTTCGGGTGCCGTTCACAGCACCCGTCGCCGATCTCGAAGCTGGCACGCGGATCCTCGCCGAATCCTGGGCGCAACTCTCGGCGCGCGACGTGCGATCGATGGCGGATACGCGTCTTCCTGAGATGGTGTAGTCCATGGTTCTCTTCCTCAGCGACATCGACGGCACGCTGCTCAGCGCTCAGCGCACGCTCTCTCCACGGACGATCGCGGCGATCGAGGCGGTGCGAGCGGCCGGCCATCACTTCGTGCTGTGCTCGTCCAGGCCCCCGGAGTCGATGCGGGTGCTCGAGCGCCTGTACGGCGGCATCGGCTCGCCGCTCGTGGCCTTCAACGGCGGGCTGGTGCTGTCCGGCGACGGCGAGGTGCGACACGACGTTGCCATCTCGGCCGCTGATGCGCGCTTCATCGCCGATCACTGCGAGGCGAGCGGCTTGCACGCGAGCTTCTTCGCCGGCGAGCACTGGTATGCGTGGGGTGAGGACGAGTGGACGGACCGGGAGCGCACCCACACGTGGGTGTTCCCGGAGCCTGCCTCGACGTTGGAGTTCGTCGCCTCTGGCGGCGTGGATGTGACGCCGCCGCACAAGGTGATGTGCATGGGTGACCCTGCCCTGGTCGATGCGCTGGAGGCGGCCCTCGCGGACCGTTCGGGCGTCGTGACGTACCGGTCGAAGGACACGTACCTGGAGATCGCGAACGCAGCGTGCTCGAAGGGCACGGGCCTGCTCGCGGTCGCTGATCTGCTGGGGGTGGCGCGGGAGGACCTCTACTACTTCGGCGACAACTTCAACGACCTGCCGGCCTTCGAGGTCGTCGGCCACCCGATCGCCGTTGCGAACGCCCGCCCGGAGGCACTCGCGGTGGTGGAGTCGGTGATTCCGAGCAACACCGATGACGGTGTCGCGGTGTTCCTCGAAGATTGGCTCGCCGGAAGCGCGGGTTGACCTGGCGCGACCAGTCCACTGACCTTCGGGTGGACCGCGACACGCCCGGGCGTCTCCGATTGGATTGCGGTATCCGGTGTTTGCCGGCAGATCACGGAGGTGGACTCATGGAACTTCTCGCTCTTGGTATCGGGGTTGTGGCGGTTGTCGCCTTCGCGGCGGAGACTGTTCGCGCCGTCCGCAAGGATGGGTACGCGCAGCGCCCCACGCGCTTCGGCTACAACACTCGTCAGCCGCAGCTCTAGCAGCAGCTCTCGTCGCAGCTCTCCTCGCAGCACTTCATCGCAGCACTTCATCGCACTGCTGCGCTCTCTCGATTGAGAGGGCTTGGGAGGGTCTTGGTGAGCAAACGGTGCCGCCCTGGTCTTCGTGACCACGGCGGCACTTTCGCGTTTGCGCGCCATAGCGGGGCCCTCTGAGCCGCGCCGCTCCTCTCCGCGCTTGCCACCCTGGCCGGTCTCAGGGTCTTCGGTTGAACTGCGGTCGGGTGGCCTGGGTGTTGCTGGGTGCGTATCCGCGGCGGCGGACGGTTCTGGGCGGCACGTGGCGTCCGAGCGCGGGTACGACGTGCCAGCGTCCGTTGCTGCTGCGAGTGAGGGTGAGTCTTTCGCGGTGCACTTCGTGGTGGTGGAAGGAGCACAGCAGGATGCCGTCTTTCGCGTCGGTTGGTCCGCCCTGACTCCAGGGGAGGGCGTGGTGCACTTCGCACCAGCGGACTGGTGCGCTGCATCCGGGTGCGCGGCAGTGCCGGTCGCGGGTTGCGATCGCCCGGCGTTGGGCTGTGGTGAAGAGGCGTTGCTTGCGGCCGAGGTCGAGGATCTCGCCGTTGGTGTCGGTGATCGCGATGCGGATGAACCCGTCGCAGACGACCTGGGCTGCGACCGACGGTGGGATTGGCTCTCCGGTGCGCTCGAGGTGGGGCAGGTCTTCGGGTCTGGTGGCTGTGCCGTCTTGTCCGGCGGTGGTGGTGACGATGATGACCGTTGGGGCCTCGCCGCCGGTGCGGGGCGCGTCGGGCGACTCGGCGTAGGCGCGGACGATCATCGTCAACGCGTCGATGCGCTGCTGCTCGATCGACCGCGGGTCAACCAGTGGGACGTCAACGATCTCGTCCTCACCGACGTCGCCTTGGTTGTCACCGTCGCTGCAGCCGGCACCGGACGGGAGTTCATCTGGTCCGAGTGCTGGCGCAAGTGGTTCCCCGCACTCGGATGCGGCCGGGAACTCCACGGCACGGCGCGGAGAGAGGAGGGCGTCGAAGACTGAGAGCAGCTGCTCGCCTTGCTCGGGCGTCGCGACGAACTTCCCTGACACCGCACCGTCGGCGCAACGCGTAAACCAGAGGCCGCGCTCTTCGGCGATCTTGTCGGCGCGCGGCTCGTCGCCGTCGGGGTCGAGGTAGGAAACCCAGGTCGCGGCCTGCACCTCGAGCACCTTCGGCACCGCGGGCTGTTCATCTTCCGGATTCAGGCCGCACGCGGACGCCACCAGCTCGATCTCGGCACGCGCGAGCTCGTCGACGTCCACCCGGTTGCCGGTGCGGTCGAGCCCCTTCGTGATCGCGGTCGCCTGCGCCACCGACAGAACCCCGGAGCCCACCGCCCTCGACACCTCCGCGTATCTCGGCGGGATCGGCTCACCTGTAGCGCTCATCCGCTCCCTCGTCGCCTCTGCGACGTGCAACAAGGTCTTCGCCTCGAAGGGCTTCACCGCGAGCACCTGCTCGACCATCGCCGCAAGGTTCCGAAACCCGGACTTCCGAGCGACCGTCTCCGATCTCGGAGACTCGTCTTCGCGGCGCAAGAGTTCGCCAGCTACCTCAACGAGCGCGGCGTCCAGGACGCGTCGGCGAGCAGCGAGCTCGCGGAGCACGACGACGATCTCTGCGTCCGGAAGGCTTGCCATCTGGCATCGCGCCTCGAGGAGCGCGTCCACGACAGCCGTCTCGCCGGTGGACTGCATTAACGACTGTCCTGACGACTCTCCTGACGACTGACGATGCGCCTCCTGCTCAGCCTGCGATGCCACGATAACCTCCCCCAAGATCACCATCAGACTAGCACTGGACCGCACCAAAATCTATATCAGGACCAGGTTTTCTTCGAGAAAATAGAAGCTAGCTTCGAACGGAAGATCTGCCCCGGAATACCCCAGGTGAGCAGAGGAAATCCACCCGCACTTCGCCACGGGCCCCGCCCGAGCGAGCACGAGCCGCGCCGCTGCCGAGCGAGGAGGAGCACAGCAGCGTCCTACGCTGACGTGATGACCTACCTCCCCCGAGTGGTCGAGCACTCAGCCCTCACACCGGCCGAGCTCACGGCCCTGCGTGCACTCTTCGATCGCGAGTACCGCTCAGTGCACGGCGAGTGGGATCCCGAGCAGCCCTACGGCTACGCCCCGGCCTCCACGCACGCGATCGTCTTCGACGCAGCAGGTTCGGCCGTGGCGCACGTCGGGTTCCAGCGACGCGAGATCACGGTCGGCCGCGCCCAGGTCGTCGTGGCCGGCACGGGTGGCGTGCTCGTCGATGACGGGCTCCGAGGCCAAGGCCTTGGCGAGCTCGCGATGTCGCTCGCTCGAGGTGCGATGCGAGCCACCCACGACCTCGAGTACGGCTATCTGGGATGCCGGGAAGACGTCGTGCCCTTCTACGAGCGGACCGGGTGGCATCGCATCCGCGTCGTCGAGCGAAGCACTCCGCGCTCGCTCCCACCCGAGACGATGATGCCACCCGAGACAGTGATGCGAGCGGAGACGAGTGTCGAGGCAGTCGTCGAAGCGGGGTCTCCGGTGCTCATCTCGCCGATCCGGCAGAGCGTCGATTCCTGGCCTCCTGGTGTGGTCGACCTCCGGGGCAGACCCTGGTAGCGCGGGGCGGGTAGCCGGCAACGACCAGCGGCAGCAAGCAACAGGTAGCCGCGTCGGGCAGCCAGCAACGCGCGACGGACAGTCGGCAGCGAGTAGGAGGCAGCGACCGGCGGCGCTAAAGAGCTGGGGTCGGCCCCTCGCCGGCTCCCCCTGACTCGGGCCGGCCTGCGGCGTACCGCGCCTCGAGCTCGCGGAGGCGCTTGAGTCGCGCCCACGGGACGAATCCGATCCACATGACGGATGCCACTGCCGCTCCCATGATCATCGACGAGATATCCATGCGGCCCACGGTACGAGATCCGCCCCAGCCGGCGCATCGGCTGCGCGACGGAGATCGCGGACGCCGACCGCCGGGCCGTGCCTGCGCGTCTGCCCGTCCCGCGGCCCCTGCCCTTGTCCCCTACCCGTGCGCTGTGCCTGTGCCCCTGCCCCTGCCCCTACTCCCCGCTCCAGCGCCGGTCGCTGCGGTCGAGCAGCACGTAGATCGTGCGGATGAAGGCGACCAGGGCACCGATCGCGCAGATGCCGCTCACGACGAGGGACACCCAGAAGATCATCGTGAGCGCCTCCTGCTGCTGGGTGCCGACCGTGAGCTGGGCGGACGCCAGCGATGACACGACTCCGCTGAGCGCGCCGACGAGCACGAACACCATCCACCACATGAACGAGGTCGTGGACGACCCGTCGGCCGCCGACCGGAACGAGCCCCTGGAGTGCGAAGTCATGCGTCCAGTCTGTCGATCTCGGCCCGTCGGGGAATCCCCGGAGACCCGAGGCAGACCTGGGGCACCCCGCAGTCGCCGTCCGGCTCGGGCGTGCAAAGATGACCGCATGTCGCGCACCCCGACCGAGCTTCTGAGCCCCGCAGACCAGGAGCGCCGGCGCAGCCTGCGAGTCATGAAGGCGGTGGCGTTGGGGGCCCTCCTCTTCATGGCGGTGGTGTTCGTGGTCGCGTTCGCGCTGCAACGAGATGTGCCGGCGTTCGCGTACGTCCGCGCCGCCGCGGAGGGCGGCATGGTGGGCGCGCTCGCCGACTGGTTCGCCGTGACGGCCCTCTTCCGGCACCCGCTGGGCATCCCGATCCCGCACACGGCGATCATCCCGAAGCGGAAGGACGAGATCGGCCGCACGCTCGGCGAGTTCGTGGAGACCGAGTTCCTGCGCGGCGACGTGGTGCGGACGAAGCTGCAGGCCACGTCGATCGCGGCCCGCCTCGGCGAATGGATCGAGCAGCCGGAGCACGCCGAGCGAATCGCCTCCGAGGCCTCCATCATGGCGACGGGCGTGCTCGAGGCGCTCAGCGACGACGACGTCCAGGGCCTCATCGAGGACCTGGCTCGCGAGCACCTCGTCGAACCGCAGTGGGCTCCCCCGTTGGGTGAGTGGATGTCGCGCGTCGTCGCGACCGGCGCACATCGGGGCGCCGTGGACCTGGCCGCCGACAGCGCCGCCGCGTGGCTCGCCGCCAACCAGAGCGCCTTCGATGGCCTCGTGTCGAGGCGTCTCCCCTCGTGGGTTCCGTCGGTCGCGACCAAGCTCGTCGACAACACCGCGTACAACGAGGCGGTCAAGTTCGTCGCGGCGGTGCGAGCGGACGACGCGCATCCCGCCAGGGCCGCCATCGACGGCTACCTGGCTCGCCTCTCGGACCAGCTGCAGCACGACCCGGAGCTCATCGCCCGCTTCGAGGGCGCCAAGGGCAACATCTTCGACAGCCCCCGCATGCGCGAGCTGGCCGCGGAGGCCTGGAACGCCGCGAAGACGGGCCTCCTGCGCTCGCTCGCCGACCCGGAGAGCGCGCTCCGCACCCGCGCCACGGCGGCGCTCGTCGACATCGGTCAGCGACTGACGACGGATGCGCAGCTCCAGCAGCGGGTGAACACGTGGGTCATCGACGCGGCGGTGTTCCTCGTCGACCGGTATCGGCACGAGATCTCGTCGATCATCTCGGACACCGTCGCCAGCTGGGACGCCGATGAGACGAGCGAGAAGATCGAGCTCATGGTGGGCCGCGACCTGCAGTACATCCGCCTGAACGGCACGATCGTGGGCGCCCTCGCGGGCGTGACGATCTTCACGGTCGCCCACGCCTTCCTCGGCTGAGGTCCCGCGGCCAGCATCCTTCACTGTCTCGAGGCCGGTCAGCCGTAGAGCTCCCGGTAGCGTCTCTGGGCGGCGGGGTGCAGCGCGATGGGGACGGTGTCGATGAGGTTCGACGCGGTCAGGTACTGCACGCCGAGCGACCCTTCCGGCACGAGCTGCGCGGCGTCTCGGATGAGGACGTCGACGAGCGCCCTCGCCACCTGGTCCGGGAGGTCGGGCCTGGCAAGCAGGTAGTTGGAGACCCCGATCGCGGGCACCGCTTCGGCGCTCCCGTAGGTGCTGGCAGGAACCGCCGTGAGCGTGTAGACGCCGGGATGCTCGAGCTCGAGGGCCGGGAGCGCATCGGTGAGGTCGACGAGCTCCACCGCGGTGTCGAGGTCCTGCACGGCGGGGAGCGGCAGTCCGCCCGACCAGAAGATCGCGTCGACGGTGCCGGCCTCGAGGGCGGAGACGGCCTCATCGAGGTACAGCTCGGAGATGACGCTCGCGCCCGCGCCCTCGAGGAGGCCCAGCGTGCCGAGGAGCCGCCTGGCGGTGAGCGCCGCACCGGATTGGGGCGCCCCGACCGAGACGCGCCGCCCGGCGAGATCGCCGATGGCGCTGACGGGCCCGTCTGAGCGCACGAAGCACTGCAGGTAGTTCTGGTAGACGCGCCCGATCGCGACCTTGTTCTGCGCGTCGGTCGCCGCCGCGTCGGCGAGCACGATGGCGAGCTCGGCGTCGCGGGCCTGCAGCATGGCCAGGTTCTCGACGCTGCCACCCGTCGTGACCACGTCGAGCCCCGCAGTGCCGTCTCGGCGGAGCGCTTCGCGGAGCAGCTCGCCGAACTGCACGTAGGTGCCGCCCTGCTCGCCGCAGGCCATGCGGATGCGCGGGGACGGCTGCCCGAGAGAGCATCCGGCGAGCGCAAAGGTCGCGGCGGCGGCCGAGGCCGCACCGGCGCCGAACAGCAGGCCGCGCCTCGTGAGGGTCACCACGTCCGCACCAAGCTGATGCGGGCGCGGAGCCCTCCTTCTGGGGCGCGGTCGTAGTCGACGGTGGCGCGGTTGGCGCGTGCCAGCTCCCCGACGATCGCGAGGCCGAGCCCGGTCCCCGGCAGGGATCGGTGGCTCGGCGAGCGCCAGAACCGCGTGCCGAGCTGGGCGAGCTCGTCCTCGTCGACGCCTGGTCCGTCATCGCTGATCTCGAGCACCGCGCGTGGACCGTCGATCTCGAACGCCTCGAACGCCTCAGGCGGTTGGCTGCGGCCGTCAAACGCACCGTCAGGCTCCCCCTCGCCGGGCGCCGCCGCGGACCACCCGGAGCTGGGCGTCGCGGCGAACCGGATCGTGACGCTCGCCCCCTCGCCCGCGTACTTCCGCGCGTTGTCGAGCATGGTCTCGACGATCTCCTCCAGGTCGCTCTTGCGGCACGCGACCCTGATCTCCTCGTGGCCGTCGAAGCGCAGCCGCATGCCCTCCTCGCGGAACCGCTCCTCGTGGGGTGCCGCGAGCATGGCCGCCGAGGTGAGGTGCTCTCGCGCGGCGCCGTCGGCGAAGCCCGTGCGCCTGCCGCTCGCCTCTGCCGTGGCGCGGTGCTCGGCATCGGCGAGCACCAGCATCCGGTCGACGACGTGCTCGAGACGGTCGAGGTCGCCGCCGACGGCCTCCAGCGCCGCCTCCTCCGACTCGTCGCGCGGGAGGGCGTCGATGCGCAGGCGGATCGCGGCGAGCGGGTTGCGCAGCTGATGCGACGCCTCGGCGACGAACCCCCGCTGCTGCTCGAGCGCGTCCTCGACTCCCCTCGACATGCGCGCGAACGAGGAGGAGAGGCGCCTGAGCTCGAGGGGCCCGGTCGCGGCCGCGAGGTCGGGCTCCCGCTGCTCGGCGAGGGCGTTCGCGGCCGCGTCCAGGGCACGAACGGGACGCAGCACCCAGCTGGTCCAGAACTGCGACGCGGCGAAGAGCAGCAGCAGGAGCAGCAGGCCCGCGAGCGCGACGAGCGCCCACCAGCCGGTGATCTGCGCTTTCGCCTCCGTCTGGTTCACCTCGAGGACGACCGCCCCGGATGCGGCGCTCGCGCCGTTCGCGAACGGCTCGGCCACGAGGTGGGTGTCGTCGCTCCACGGGTAGATCGTCGAGATGGAGCGCTGCGGCACCGTGCGCGACGCGGCGAGCACGAGCGACGCGACCTGCGGGTCCAGCTCGATGCCGCCGACGGCGGACACGACCTGGCCCTCGCTGTCGACGACCATCGCCGCTTCGCCGTACGTCTCGGCGAAGCGCTCGAGGTAGCGCTCGAGCCCGGACGCGTCGTCGGCGGCCACCGCCGTCTCCGCGCGCTGCACGATCTGGTCCATCGAGGTGGCGCGCTGCAGGGTGAGCTGCTGGGTGCGGTTCACGGCGATGCCCTCGCTGGCCGGGACGATGATGGCGATGACCGTGAGCAGTCCGAAGAGCATGAGGGGCAGCAGCACCTGCAGCTTCATCGCGCCGGCTTCGTCTCGAGCCGGTAGCCGAAGCCGCGGATCGTGGTGATGGCGACGGCGGGCAGCTTCTGGCGCAGCTGCGCGAGGTGCACGTCGAAGGAGCGCGAGGTGGCGGCGTAGGCGTCGCCCCACACCTGGTCGAGGAGCTCCTGCCTGCTCACGGCCCTGCCGAGCCGTTTCGCGAGAATCGCGAGCAGCTCGAACTCGGTCGGCGTGAGCGAGACCTCGGCGCCGCCGACGACGACTCGCCGCGAGAGCAGCTCGATCCTCGCGTCGCCGAGCTGCACCACCTCGGGCTCGGCCGCGGGCGCGCGACGCCTGGCGACGGCGTCGATGCGGGCGAGCAGCTCGTGCATGCGAACGGGCTTCACGAGGTAGTCGTCGGCGCCGAGGCCGAGCGCTCGCACCGTCGAGCGCTCGTCGCCGCGGGCCGTGACGACGATGACGGGCACCTGGCTCACCTGGCGGAGCCGCCTGAGCACCTCCAGGCCGTCCATGTCCTCGAGTCCCAGGTCGAGGAGCACGAGCTCGGCGTCTCGGTGCTGGAGCAGCACGTCGCTGCCGCGGGCGACCTGCACGCAGGCGTGATCGGCGCGGCCGAGCACGGCCGCGAGGGCGGCGGAGACGGACGCGTCATCCTCGGCGACGAGCACACGCATACCCCCAATGGTAGGCGCGGGCAGAGATGCGAGGTCCACGTAAAGGGAATGTAAGGATCCGCTCGCGCCCCTTGCCCGGTGCAGAGAGTTGTCCAGTACACCCACACCGAGGTGGGGCCAGGGCTCCGCCTGCTGGCAGATGAAGATCAACGACGATGGAGAAGTCAATGACGACGACACAAGTGCCGGGCAGCCTGCGCCGCTCGGTTTCCAACACCCTGAAGGGCTCGGCAGGCAACCTCGTCGAGTGGTACGACGTCTACGTCTACTCGGTCTTCGCCTCGTACTTCGAGTTCCAGTTCTTCGACTCCGAGGACAAGAACTCGCAGATCTACATCTGGGCGATCTTCGCCGTCACGTTCCTCATGCGCCCCATCGGGGCCTGGTTCTTCGGCCGCTTCGCGGACCGCCACGGGCGTCGCCTCGCGCTCACCGTGTCGGTGTCGATCATGGCCGGATGCTCGTTTGTCATCGCCCTCACCCCCTCCGCTGCCGTCATCGGCGCCGGAGCAGCCATCATCCTCATCGTCTGCCGCCTCGTGCAGGGCTTCGCGACGGGCGGCGAGTACGGCACGAGCGCGACCTACATGTCGGAGGCGGCCATCCGCGGCCGCCGCGGCTTCCTCTCGTCGTTCCACTACGTGACCCTCGTCGGCGGCCACGTGCTCGCGCAGGCGACCCTCCTCATCATGGTGCTGGCCATGCCGACCGAGGCGATCTCAGAGTGGGGCTGGCGCATCGCGTTCGCGATCGGCGGCGTCGCCGCGATCGTCGTCTTCTACCTGCGACGCACCATGGACGAGTCGCTCAGCGAGTCTGCGCTCGAGTCGGTGAAGGACGGCAAGTCCCGCTCCTCCGGCTCGATGAAGGAGCTCATCCTGCACCAGTGGCGCCCGCTGCTGCTCTGCTTCCTCATCACGATGGGCGGCACCGTCGCCTTCTACACGTACTCGGTCACGGGCCCTGGCATCGTGAAGAAGGCGTTCGCGGGCGACGACGTCGTGTCCGGCACGATCCTGAACCTCATCGCGCTCACCGTGCTCATGCTGCTGCAGCCCATCGGCGGCTGGCTGTCCGACATCGTTGGCCGCAAGACGCTGCTCGTGTTCTTCGGCGCAGGCGGCGTGCTCTACACGTGGTTCCTGCTCACCTACCTGCCGCAGCAGACCAACGAGTTCGCGGCGTTCGGCATCCTCGTGGGCGGCTTCGTGATCCTCACCGGCTACACGTCGATCAACGCCGTCGTGAAGGCCGAGCTGTTCCCGACGCACATCCGCGCCCTCGGCGTCGGCTTCGGCTACGCCATGGCGAACTCCATCTTCGGCGGCACGGCGCCGCTCCTCTACACGGCGGCCGGCGAAGCGCAGCAGGTGCCGCTGTTCATCCTCTACGTCACCATCGCGATCGCCGCGTCGCTCGTCGTCTACGTCTTCTTCCTCCACAACAAGGGCGCGAACTGGCTCGACGACGAGAAGGCGATGCGGGCGAGGGACACGGATCGGGACGAGAAGCGCGAGGCGCGTCAGACCGCCGGCGCACGCTGACCCGCGCTGCCTCCGCAGTCCTCCGCAGTCCGTCGCTGACCGCCGCTGAGGCGGAACGCATCCCCACGGCGAATGCAGGCTCGTTTCCGAACGAGCCTGCATTCCTCGTCTGGCTGCGCGACGCCGGAGAACTGGCCGCGCCGCGGCGGAGGTGGAACGGAGGCGGAGCGGGGCGTGCCCGGGCGGGCAACCCCCGAGCCGCGTCCCGGCAGCTGCGGGGACGGCAGGGCCCACGCGCAGGCTTCCACCGTCACGCACCCGTACATTGACGGCATGACTTCCCGGATGCTCCCCCTTCGTTTCGGATCCCAGACAGTGCTCATCACGGGCGCGAGCTCTGGGCTCGGGGCGGAGTTCGCCCGCCAGCTCGCCTCTCGCGGCAGCGACCTCGTGCTCGTGGCCCGGCGCGAATCGAAGCTGGAGAGCCTCGCCGCCGAGCTGCGCGACCGGTTCGGCGTGACGGTGACGACGATCGCCGCCGACCTCGGTGAGCCGGGCGCCGCGTCCGCACTCAGGACCGCGCTCGAGGGCCGCGGAGTGAGCGTGACGAGCCTCATCAACAACGCGGGGTTCGGCACGAGCGGCGGCTTCCACGAGGAGGACCCCGAGCGGGTGCGCGCCGAGATCGCGCTGAACGTCGCGGCGCTCGTCGACCTCACGCACACCTTCATCGCGCAGCTGCGCGCGGGCGACGGCTTCCTCGTCAACGTCGCGAGCGTCGCCGGCTACCAGCCCACGCCGGGCTTCGCCGTCTACGGCGCGACCAAGGCGTTCGTCCGCAGCTTCACCGAGGCGCTGTGGGCCGAGTCGGCAGACACCGGGCTGCGCGTTCTCGCGCTCTCCCCCGGCCCCACAGCAACCGAGTTCTTCGAGGTCGCCGGCGAGGACATCGGCTCCGGCCTGCCGAAGATGACGGCCCGCAAGGTCGTCGGCCTGACGCTTCGCGAACTCAAGAAGCCGAACCCTGGACCCTCCATCGTCCCCGGCCCGATCAACACGTCCCTGACGATCGCCTCGAAGCTCGTCCCGCGGAAGCTGCTGCTGCGCGCCATGAGCCGGGCCTCGCGCTCCCGCTGACGACACGCGCCACGCTCGGCTTACCGCAGCAGCGCACCGATCCCGGCGAAGTGCTGGCTGTACCTGTCGACGAGCTTCCGGGCCACCCCGACCGAGTCGACAAGCGGATGCGCCGCGAAGCCGCGCCAGGCGAGCTCGCGGGAGCCGCGCGTCGCGGCCTCGATGACCAGCCGCTCGGCGGACTTCACCTGCACCATCAACCCGAGCATCTCGCCCTCGACGGGCGCGACCGGCCACGGATGCACGCCATCGGCGTCGACGACGCAGCCGACCTCGACAACCGCGTCGTCGGGGAGCGCGGGCACGAGGGAGCCGTTGCGCACGTTCAGGATCATGGTGGCTGGCCGCCCGGAGGAGAGGGCCGCCATGAGGTCGAGCGCGACGCTCTCGTAGCCGCCGCCCGCGACGTCCTCGACCTCGCGCTCCTCCCCCTCCTCGCGGCTCTCGGCCATGTAGCTCGCCTCGCGCTCGTGGCGGGTACGCATCCACGACTCGAAGGGGTCGGCGCCCGGGTTCGCGAAGAACTCGCCCTGCTGCGCGTCGAGGTACTCGCCCCTGGTCGCGTCCGCGGCGCGGATGCTGGCGTTGGCCTCACGCGTGAACGAGTAGTAGTACAGGTACTCGTTGGGCAGGGCGCCGAGCGCCCGCACCCAGTCGAAGCCGAGGAGGCGCGCCTCCTCGATGCGCTGCAGGGACGTGTCGGACGCGAGCAGCTCCGGCAGGCGCTCGACGCCGTCGACCCGCAGCGAGCGCAGCCAGCCGAGGTGGTTCAAGCCGACGTAGTCGAAGGCGACCTCCGAGGGCTCTCCCCGACCCTCGGGGCCGGCGGAGACGCGGGCCCCCGCAACCGCCGCCGCTCGGCGCATGAGCCCGATCGGGGTGTCGCAGATGCCGACGACACGGTCGCCGAGCACGCCCCGCATCGCCTCGGTGACGATTCCGGCGGGGTTTGTGAAGTTGATCACCCAGGCATCGGGAGCGACCCGCTTGATGGTCTCGGCGAGCGAGACCATGAACGGGATCGTGCGCAGCGCATACGCGAGCCCGCCAGGCCCGACCGTCTCCTGGCCGAGCACCCCCAGCTCGAGGGCGATGCGCTCATCCGCGACCCTGCCGGCCGTGCCGCCCACGCGGACGGCGCTGAACACGAAGTCCGTCCCGCGCAGCGCCTCCTCGAGGTCGGTCGTGACGCTGATGCGCGGCGCGAAGCGCTTCTCGCTCGCGATGCGCTCGACGATGACGCGAATGATCGCCAGCCGCTCCGGCGAGACGTCGTAGAGGCTCAGCTCGTCGATGCGCACGGGCGCCTCGTCGGAGGCCACCGCCTCGAATACCTGGGGGACGCGGAACCCTCCGCCTCCGATGATCGTGAGCTTCACGAGAACATCACCTCGACTTTCGCTGTCCGCAGCACGGCGAGCGTCGCCGGGTCCGCATGGTCTTCCGTGACGATCGCGGAGATGGCGGATGCGCCGCACACGCTCAGCAGACCGACTCCAGGGAACTTCGTGGCATCCGCCAGCACGACCGTGCGCTGCGAGGAGGCGATCATCGCGAGCTTCACGGGCACCTCGGTGCCGGTCGTATCGGAGATCGTGCCGTCTGCTCTGATGCCGCTCGTGCCGAGGAAGCACACGGTCGCGCGGATCTGCGCGAGCGCCTGCTCGGTCAGCACCCCGACCATCGAGCTGTAGTTCTTCCGCACGACCCCGCCGAGCACGATGAGCTCGACGGCGTCGTCGTCGCGGAGCGCGTCCACCACGGCGAGGCTCGAGGTGATGACGGTGATACGTCGCCCACGCAGCTGCCTGGCGAGCAGCGCCGTCGTGGTGCCGATGTCGATGAGGACGACGTCGCCGTCCCGGACGAGCGTGGCTGCCCGCGCCGCGATGGCGGTCTTCTGCGCGCTCTGGTGGGTCGCGACCTCGGCGAACGGCACCCGGTCGGGCTCGACGCCGCCACCACCGCGGACGCGGCGCAGCAGCCCCTCGGCGCTGAGGGCGTTGAGGTCCCGCCGGACCGTCGACGGCGACACCCCGAACTCGACGGCGAGCTCCTCGACCGTGACCTGACCATCCGCGCGCAGCGACTGCAGGATGCGAGCCTGACGCGTCGTGGTGAGCATGCGAGGCATCGTAGCAGTCACCAACGAGCACGTCGCAAGCACGAACGAGCGGGACTTGACGCACGAACGATCACCGCGCAGGATGTGTGAGCAACACCGCTGTTGCTACCGAGAGGAGCCGCGATGGCTTCGGCCCATCACGACACACCCCCGACCCGCTCGGTCGATGGTGCGCGATTCGATGTGGTCCTCGCGGGCTCCGTCTTCTTCGACATCGTCTTCACCGACCTCCACGGCTCGCCGAGCGCGGGCACGGAGGTGTGGGCAGAGGGCATGGGGTCGACGCCGGGCGGCATCGCCAACCTCGCCGTCGCGGCTAGCCGCCTCGGGCTCACCACCTCGCTCGCCTCCGTCTTCGGCGACGACGTCTACGGGCGCTGGTGCTGGGAGCTGCTGGAGGAGCACGAGGGCATCGACCTCAGCCGTTCGCGGCGCTTCGAGAACTGGCACACCGCGGTCACGGTCTCCGTGGCGCAGGACGGCGACCGCAGCATGATCACGCACGGGCACCCGAGCCCCATCTCGAGCGACGCGCTCCTCAGCGACGGCGTCTCGAGCCGCACCGCGCTCGCCGAGCTCGGCGCCATGACGAGCCTCGAGCAGGAGCCGTGGTGGCTGCGCGCGGCGGCCGACGGCACCCGGATCTTCGCCGACGTGGGCTGGGACGACACGGGCGTGTGGGACCGAGCCGTGCTCGAGCCCCTGTCGTCCTGCTACGCCTTCATGCCGAACGAGCGGGAGGCCGTCGAGTACACGCGCACCAGCTCGCCCCTCGCCGCGGCCCGCGCCCTCGCCGAGCACGTGCCCATCGTCGTCGTGACCTGCGGCAAAGACGGCGCCATCGGCATCGACTCCGCGACGGGTGAAGAGGTCCGGGTTCCCGCCGTGCCCGTCCGCGCCCTCGACGCGACCGGCGCCGGGGACGTGTTCGGCGCATCCTTCGTGCTCGGCTCGCTGCGCGACTGGCCGCTCGAGCAGCGCCTCCAGTTCTCGGCGCTCTGCTCGGCCCTCGCCGTGCAGCAGTTCGGCGGATCGCTCGCGGCCCCCGGCTGGGGCGACATCGCCGACTGGTGGGATGCGACGCGCGCCTCGGGAGACACCGAGCTCACGGAGCGGTACGGCTTCCTGCAGGACGTGCTGCCGTCGGAGCGCCCAGGTGCGGTCCGCCGCGCGGAGGCCACGTTCCGCCTCGTCGACCACTTCCCCGGAGTCTGACCGGCGCGCCAGAGCCGACCCAGCCGGGCTGTCGGCACCGCATCCGCGACAATTGACCGCTGGTCCCCCATCGCACGAAACGCACCCTCAGCGAAAGAAGGAAGCCGAACATGAACGAGAAGCATCGGAGAACCGCGGCGGTCGCCGGCGGGTTGGCACTCGCGCTCGCCCTCGCGGGATGCGCGCCCGGCACGGGCCAGCAGGCTGCCCCCGATGCCTCCACGGCGGAGATCAGCACCGATATCTCGCAGGTCGGCGACGTCACGCTGACCGTCTGGGACCAGGAGGTGCGCGGCGGGCAGAACGAGCAGATCGAGCAGCTGAACGCGGCGTTCGAGGAGAAGTACCCGAACGTCACGATCGAGCGGAACTCGCAGGCCTTCGACGACCTCGCGACGACGCTCCGCCTCGCCCTGACCGACGAGAACGCGCCGGACGTCGTGCAGGCCAACAACGGCCGCAACACGATGGGGGCGTTCGTCGAGGCCGGGCAGCTGCGCGCGCTCGACGACTACGCGGAGGCCTACGGCTGGTTCGACCGCTACCAGGAGTCGATCCTGCAGTACTCGACGTACAGCGAGGACGCGAAGGTCTTCGGAGACGGCAACCTCTACGGCCTGCCGCAGGTCGGCGAGGTCGTCGGCATCTTCTACTCGAAGGCGAAGCTCGCGTCGCTCGGCGTCGAGGTGCCGGGAACGTGGCCCGAGTTCGAGGCGGCGCTCGCGACGGCGAAGGCCGCAGGCGAGACGCCCATGCAGCTCGGCAACATCGAGCAGTGGCCGGCGGGCCACGTGTTCGGCCCGCTCCAGGGCGAGTACGTAGATGCGGAGACCATCACGAACCTCGGGCTCGGCAACCCCGGCGCGAGCTGGACCACTCCGGAGAACGTGGAGGCGGCGACCGCGCTCAAGGGCTGGGTCGACGACGGCTACTTCAACACGGGCGTGAACGGCACCGACTACGACGCGGCCTGGCAGGCGCTCGCCGAGGGCAACGGCGTGTTCCTCATCGGCGGCTCGTGGCTCGCGGCCGATCTCGAGGCGAGCATGGGCGACGACCTCGGCTTCTTCGTCCCGAAGACGAGCGACGGGGCGCTCGCGACGACCGGAGGCACCGGACTCCCGTTCGCGATGACCTCCGCGGCAGACAACACGGACGTCGCGGCCGCCTACATCGACTTCCTGACGAGCGACGAGGCCATGCAGATCCTGGCCGACACCGGCAACCTGCCCGTCAACAACTCGGCTGAGCTCGCGCCGGAGTCCGGCGTCTTCGCCGACATCTACGGGGCGTTCGGCGAGGTCACCGAGTCGGGCAGCGTGCTCCCCTACCTGGACTACGCGACGCCGACCTTCGGCGACACCATCGGCCAGTCCCTGCAGGGGCTCATCGACGGGCAGCTCACGCCGGAGCAGTTCACCGAGACCCTCGAGACCGACTACGCCGACTTCATCGCGGCGAATGAGTAGCCTGCGCCCGGTGGCGCCCGCGCAGCCCGAGCGACGCCCCGAATGACGAGCTCGAGCGCGACGGCGCGCGAACGCCGCCCGGCGAAGGGCGCCCGCCGCGGCACCCCCGCCTGGGTGCCGTTCGCGTACCTCGCGCCCGCGTTCCTCCTCTACGGCACGTTCCTGCTGTTCCCGCTCGGCCGGGCCGTGCAGTTCTCGTTCTTCGAGTGGGACGGGCTGGGCGCATCCACCTTCGTCGGGTTCGACAACTACGTGCAGATCGTGCAGGACGAGCGGCTGCGGGAGGCGTTCGGGCACGCGTTCGTGCTGATCTTCTTCTACTCGATCCTGCCCCTCGCGGTGGGCCTCATGCTCGCGGCGATCCTCACGCGGGCGCGGGTGCGGGGCCTCGGCTTCTTCCGCACGCTCATCTTCCTGCCGCAGGTCATCGCGATGGTCGTCGTCGCGGTCACGTGGCGGCAGATCTACGCGCCCGACGGGCCCCTCAACGGGCTGCTGCGCCTCGTCGGGCTGGAGAGCTGGACGCGGGCGTGGCTCGGCGACTACACCTTCACGCTGCCGGCCGTCGGCCTCATCGGCTCGTGGGTGTCGCTCGGGCTCGTGACCGTGCTGCTCATGGCCGGGATGAGCCGCGTGCCGAAGGAGCTCTACGAGGCGGCCAGGCTCGACGGCGCGGGCCCGGTGCGCGAGTTCTTCTCGATCACGCTGCCCTCGGTGCGGGGCGAGATCACGGTGGCGCTGACGCTCACGATCGTCGCGGCGCTCAAGACCTTCGACCTCATCTACGTCACCACGAGCGGCGGTCCTGGCACGTCCACGACGGTGCCGAGCTTCGAGGTGTACCGGCGCGCGTTCGAGCTCGGCGAGGTCGGGGCCGCGACCGCCGTCGGCGCCGTGCTCACGCTCATCGTGTTCGCCATCAACTTCGTCGTGAACCGGATCGGGGACCGCGCATGAACGTCTCCGTGTTCGAGAAGATCGCGAACTACCTGATCCTCGGCGTCTTCGGGCTGGTTATCCTCGGCCCGATCAGCGTCATCGTCACGCTCGCGTTCGGGCCGGAGAACGCGAGCGTCGCGCAGGAAGGGCGCGTCTTCCACTGGGAGAACTTCCCCACGGCGTGGGAGGTCGCGCGGTTCGGGCAGTACATGCTGACCTCGGTCGTCGTCGCCGTCATCGTGGTCGTGGTCGCAGTGCTCGCGTCGATCCTCGCGGGCTACGCGCTCGGCACCATGAAGTTCCGCGGCGCGACGCCCATCTTCTACCTGTTCCTGCTCGGCATCATGGTGCCGACCGAGGCGTTCATCGTGCCCCTCTACTTCGACCTGCGCACCGTGGGCCTCACGAACACGGTGTGGGGCGTCGCGTTCCCACAGATCGCCATGTCGATCGCGTTCGGCACGTTCTGGATGCGCACCTACTTCCGCTCCTCCAGCCAGGCGCTCATCGACGCGGCCAAGCTCGACGGGGCTGGCTCCATGCGCATCCTGTGGCAGGTGCTCGTCCCCATCGGCCGGCCCGCCATCCTGACGCTCGTGCTGCTGACGTTCATGTGGACCTGGAACGAGTTCCTCATCCCCCTCGTGATGTCGCCGAACGGCAGCGTGCGCACCGCGCCACTGGGCCTGGCCTTCTTCCAGGGGCAGTACACGCAGGGCACCGCGCTGCTCGCGGCGGGCGCCATCATGGTCGCGCTGCCCGTCGTCGTGCTCTACATCTTCCTGCAGCGGCACTTCATCCAGGGGATGCTCGAGGGGGCGGTCAGGGAGTAGCTGGGCGGCGCGCGCCTGGCACGTCCCGAGTCGGCTCGCCGGTGTAGTCGGCGAGGAGGGGCGGGGGCAGCGGCCCCTTGATGCGCTGGCCCGCCTGCTTCTCCTCCCACGCATGGGCGAGGATCCCCACGGAGCGGGAGAGCACGAACAGGCCCCTCGCGAGCTCCGGCTCGACGCCGAGTTCCGCGTAGACGATCGCGGAGATGCCGTCGATGTTCATGGGGATGCGCCGCTCCCCCCGTTCCAGGGCCCGCTCCACCGCGAGCCCGGCGGCAAGGTGCCTCCCGGAGATATCTCCCGCGGCGAGCGCGTCCTCCACGAGCGTCAGCAGCGGGTCCCGCCGCGGGTCGCGGGGGTGGAAGCGGTGCCCGAAGCCCGGCACGAACACGCCCCGGCTCTTGTGGTCGGCGATCGCCTCACGGGCGAGCTGATCCAGCGGGACGCCCTCGGTCTCGTGGCGTTCGACGAGGTCGTTCAGCAGCTGCACGCACTGCTGGCCCGCGCCACCGTGCGTGTCCCCGAGGACGTTCACGCCGTTGGCGACGGCCGAGTTGAGGCCGACGCCGCACGTAGCGGCCATGCGTGCGCTCGCGATGGAGGGCGCCTGCGGGCCGTGATCGACGCTCGCGACGAGGGTCGCCTCGAGGAGGTTCGAGACCGTCGCGCTCGGCAGGCTCCCCGTCGTGAGCAGCCAGATCGTGCTCACGAACCCGACGTTGCCGATGACCTGCTCGATCGGATACCCCCGCAGCTCGATCTCCCCCGGGGCGATTCGGGTCACGCTTGTGCTCCACCACGCCGTGGTGTCAGCGACGGTGGGCTGGTCGGCGGGACTGGTGCTGCTGGTCATACGGCTCGCTCCTCGTGGAATGCTCGGATCTGCGCGGCGTCGTAGCCGAGCTCGCCCAGGATCTCGTCGGTGTGCTGCCCGAGACCCGGAGGCGGCATGGTCGGTGCGCTCGGGCGGTCGTCGAGGCGGATGCCGTTGCCGAGCACCCGCAGCGTCTCCCCCTCTCGTCCCGGGAACGGGAGGTCGTGCACGAGCTCACGGTCGACGATCTGCGGGCTCTCGAGCATCTCGGGAACCGTGAGCACCGCCGCCGCCGGCACTCCCGCCGCCGAGAGCCGCTCCTCCCAGTGGGCCGTGTCCTCGGCGCCAAGGGCCGCTTCGATCTCGCTCGTGAGCTCGGCCCTGAATCGCTTGCGGTCCTCCCGGTCGCGGAAGCGGGCATCCGCCGCCAGCTCCGGGCGCCCGATGACCCGCGTCAGGGCTTCGAACTGCTCCTGCTTGTTCGCGGCGATGTTGAGCGCCCCGGTCGCCGTCTGGAAGGTGCCGGACGGCGCGGCAGTGCCGTTGTCGTTGCCGAGCGCTCGGGGCACCTGGCCGGCCACGAGGTGGTTGGAGACGACCCAGCCCATGGCGGTCACGGCGGTCTCCAGCATCGACACATCGATGCTGGATCCCTCGCCCGTGCGCTCGCGCCCGTGCAGTGCCGAGGTGATGGCGAACGCGGCCGCGAGCCCGCCGAGCGTGTCGGCGATGGGGTAGCCGGCTCGGAGCGGGGAGGTCTCCGGCGTGCCGGTGACGCTCATCATGCCCGAGCCGCCCTGGATGATCTGGTCGTAGGCGGGCTTGGATCGGAGCGGCCCCGTCTGCCCGAATCCGGAGATCGCGCAGTACACGAGGCGTGGGTTGATGGCGCGCAGCTCCTCCCAGCCGAAGCCGAGACGCGCGAGCACCCCCGGCCGGAAGTTCTCGCAGAGCACGTCGGCCTCGGCGACCAGGCGGCGCATGACCTCCTTGCCCCCGTCCGACTTCAGGTCGAGGGTGATCGATCGCTTCTGGGCGTTCTGCGCCAGGAACGAGACCCCCATCAGCTCGCTGTTCAGCTCCGAGTCGGACCCGAGGCTCCGTGCGAGGTCTCCCCCCTTCGGCACCTCGACCTTGATGACCTCGGCCCCCATGAGGGCCAGCTGGTAGCACGCGTACGGCCCGGCGAGGACGTTGGTCATGTCGAGCACGCGCACCCCCGCGAGGGGTCCCGATGTCTTGTCCGTCAAACCGTGACTTCCTTTCTGGTGGCGAGCTTCGCGCGGATGACGCGCACGATGACGAACGCCACGGTGATCGCGAGAACGGAGTAGAGGGTGATGGTGATGGGGCTGTCGATCAGCACGCTCGGGTCGCCCTCGCTGACCGCCATCGCGCGGCGGAACTCCGTCTCGGCGAGCGGCCCGAGGATGATCGCGATGAGCATCGGGGCGACCGGCAGCCCGTAGCGCCGCATCGTGAAGCCGATGAGGCCGATGACGACGACGAGCACGAGGTCGAGGATCTTGCCGCTCGTGGCGTAGACGCCGAGCATCGCGAAGAGCGTGATGCTCGCGTAGAGGTAGTGACGCGGGATCTTGAGCAGCTTCGCCCAGAGCGGAGCGAAGGGCAGGTTCAGGATGAGGAGCACGACCATGCCGATGAAGAAGCTCGCGAGGAGCGCCCAGACGAGCTCGCTCGACCGCTCGAAGAGCAGCGGCCCTGGCTGCAGGCCGTACTGCCGGAAGGCGGCGAGCAGGATCGCGGCGGTCGCCGAGGTCGGCAGTCCGAGCGCGAGCAGCGCACCCATCGCGGTTCCGGCGGTCGCGTTGCCAGCGGCCTCCGGGCCTGCGACGCCCTGGATGGCGCCGAGGCCGAACATGGGCTTCTTCCGGCGCTTGTCGAGCCTGCGCTCGGTCCCATAGGCGAGGAACGTTGGCACCTCGGCGCCGCCGACGGGGATGATGCCGAACGGAATCCCGATCGCGGTGCCGCGGAGCCATGCGGGCATCGCCTGGCGAAGCTCGCGGAGGGACAGCCAGAGGCGCCCCTTCGACTGGATGAGCCCCGTGTCGTCGGAGTAGCCGCGTCGGCCGGCGACCGCGAAGACCTCGCCGAGGGCCAGGAGTCCGACGGTGATGACGACGATGTCGATGCCGTCGAACAGCTCCGGGATGCCGGCCGTGTAGCGCGAGGCGCCCGAGATGGAGTCGATGCCGACGACCGAGATCGCGAGGCCGAGCACGAGGGCGGCGAGGCCGCGGATGATCGACTGCGTCACGACGGCGGAGATGGCGATGAAGGCGAACACGGCGAGCGCGAGGTACTCGGCGGGGCCGAACAGGGTCGCGAGCTCGGCGAGGCGGGGCGCGAAGAAGACCACGAGGATCGACGCGAGGATGCCGCCGATGAACGCGCCGATGGCCGACGTCGCCAGCGCCTGCGCCGCGCGACCGTTCTTGGCCATGATGTGGCCCTCGATGGAGCCCGCGATGGCCGTGCTGTTGCCCGGGGTGTTCATGAGGATGCCGGCGATGGAGTCGCCGAAGAGTCCGCCGAAGAGGACACCCGCGAACATGATGAACGCGCCGATGGGGTCGAGGGAGAAGGTGACGGGGAGCAGGAGGGCGACGGCCATCGCGGACCCGAGGCCGGGGAGGACGCCGACGGCGGTGCCGAGCACGGCACCGATGAGCACCCACAGCATGTTGATGGGGGTGAGGACCGTCAGGAACCCCTCCCCGAGATTGGCGAGCGTATCCATCAGAGGACTCCTACGAAGATGCCGGGGGGCAGGTTGAGGCCCAGCCCGATCGAGAACGCGATCTGCACGATGGAGGACATCGCGAGGGCGAGGAAGATGTCGAAGAACGGACGCCGGCTTCCGAGCGCCCGGGAGATGCCCCAGAAGAGGAAGGCTCCGGAGAGCAGCCAGCCGAGCGGGGTGAGCGCCGCGATGAACACGATGGTCGTGCCGAGGGCGCCGAGGAGCGAGCGCACGTTGGTGCGGGGGCGGATGTGCTCGGCCTGCAGCTCGCGGTCCTGGGCGACGGCGAGCTCGTCGAGGTCGTAGTCGGGATCCTCCTCGATCACTCGCCGCTCTCCGCGCAGCTCGGCCTGATCGGGTTCGGCGACGCGCTCCGGCTCCGGGTTGCGGATCACGTCGATGGCCAGCAGCACCGCGATCACGAAGACCGCGACCGTGACGATGGCCGGGAAGACCTGCGGCCCTGGCTGCGAGACGTTGCCGGGAACGTCCATGGTGATCGTGCCGATGGTGAGGCCGATGCCGGTCAGCGTGAGGATGCCGGGCACGACGAGGCCCGTTCGGCGACGCCACCAGCCTGGCCTGGAGGTGGTGTCGTGCTGCGTCCACGCGGAGGTGGGGATGACGCCGGTCATAGTCCGAGCTCCTCGATGATCTGGTCGACTCTCGCCTGGTCTTCCTCGATGAACGCGGCGAAGTCGTCTCCCGTGAGGAGGGCCGGCTCCCAGCTGTTGCGCTCGAGGGTGTCCTGCCACTCCGGCGTCGCGGCCATCTCCTCGAAGATGGCGACGAGCTGGTCCCGTTCGGCCTCCGTGATGCCGGGAGGCGCGACGATGCCTCGCCAGTTCGGGAGGTGCACGTCCACGCCCTGGTCGATGAGCGTCGGGACGTCGATGCCGTCGATCGGCTCCTCAGCGGAGACGGCGAGGGCACGGAGGTTGCCCGCCTCGATCTGGTCGCTGAACTCGTTGTAGCCGCTGACCCCGATCGCGACGGTGTTGGAGAGCAGCGACGTGAGCACCTCTCCGCCGCCCGCGTAGGAGACGTAGTTGATGTCGCCCGGGTCGATGCCGGCTTCCTCGGCGACCAGTCCGGCGAGGAGGTGGTCGGTCCCGCCGACGCCTCCCCCGCCGATCGCGACGGAGTGCGGGTTCTGCTTCCAGTCGGCGATGAAGTCGTCGAGCGTCTCGTACGGCGAGTTCGCGGGGACGATGAAGACCTCGTAGTCCTCGGCGAGGCGTGCGATGGGGGTCGTGTCCGACAGGTCGACGGTCGACTTGTTGACGTTGATGGCGCCCATCATGACCGTGCCGGTCATCATGAGGTTGGTCGGGTCGGCGCCGAGGCCGACGAACTGGGAGAGGCCGATCGTGCCGCCAGCTCCTGGCACGTTGACGACCTGCACGTTGTTCACGATGCCGCCGGCCCGGAGCGCCTGCTGCGATTCCCTGGCCGCGAGATCCCAGCCGCCGCCCGGGGCGGAGGGCGACATGAAGGTCAGTTTGGTGCTGGGGTCGGTCCCCGTCGTCGATTGGCTCGCGTCGAACGCGGCCACTCCGACGAGCACCATGGTCGCGGCGATGCCCACCGCGCCCATGAGCTTCCGTTTTGCTGTCACGATCACTCCCTTGTGATTGACTGTCCACACAGCGGACATATCTGTCCACCAGATGGTACGCTAGTGTGACCGGGCAAGCAAACGATCCGAAGCCGGAGACCCCATGACAAGCGCCGACGACGCACCAGCCCAGCGGTCAGAACCGGGCGGCATCCGCGCCGTGAGCCGAGCCCTCGATGTCCTCGACTGCTTCGAGAACGAGGGCCAGTCGCTCGCCATCGCCGACATCGTCCGCCGCTGCGAGCTCCCGCGAACGACCGTGCTGCGCCTCGTCGACACCCTGGTGGGCGAGCGGATGCTGCAGCTCCTCCCCGACGGACGCGTGAGCGTGGGCCCCCGCATGATCCGCTGGGGAGCATTCGCGAAGGCAGCCTGGTCGGCTCCCGCCCCCACACTGGAGCGCCTCCGCGAGCTCGCCGAGCAGACGGGCGAGACGGTGAGCCTCTACGTCCGCCGCGACCTCAAGCGCGTCGCCATCGCCCAGGCCCCGGGGCGACACACCATCCGCCACGTGGTCCAGGTCGGCGACGAGCTCCCGATCTGGCGGGGCGCCGCATCCACGACACTCCTCAGCGGCGAACGCCCGGAGATGCTCGACGCCGTGCTCGCGAAGCTCGACGCAGACCCGGCGATCGACGTCGACACCGCCGCCCTCCGACACCGGGTCGACGAGATCCGCGAGCGGGGCTGGGGGCTCAGCCACGGCGAGCGGGAGTCCGGCAACAGCGGCCTGGCGATGCTCGTCCCCGAGAATCCCGAGCGACCGCACCTGCAGCCCGTCGTCGTCGTGCTCGGTGGGCCTACAGCGAGATTCGTCGACGCGCGCATCCCCGAGTTCGTCGACGCGCTGCGCGCCTGCGTGCGCGACGTGCCGCGCACCGGGCTGCCCCCGGCACTCGAGTGAAGAGGCGGCGCGGCCGAAGACGGCCAGCGCCCCGAGCGGAGCAGGACCAGGACCAGAACCAGGACCAGGACCGAGAGCAAGAGCAGGACCTCGAGCAGGACTGTGAACCGACGAAGGAGACGGTGCGATGAGCGCAACGGTGTTCGTGACGGCCCCTCGCCTCGGCGAGTCGGGGGTGCGTGCCCTCGCCGAGTCCGGCAGGAGGGTGATCTACCTGCCGGAAGGTGGCGGGCGCGCTGAGGTCGAGGAGATCCTGGCGCGCGAAGCGGTCGACGCCGTGATCTCCCGCACCGTCGAGCTGTCGGCCGAGGCGATCGAGTCGTGCCCGTCGCTTCGAGTCATCACGAAGCACGGCGTCGGCGTCGGCAACATCGACGTCGAAGCCGCGACTCGGCGCGGCATCCCGGTGCTCACCACACCGGGGGCGAACGCCCAGTCCGTCGCCGAGCTCACGATCGCGCTCATGTTCACCGCCGCCCGCAGAGTGTCCTGGATGGACGCGGAGATCCGGCAGGGCCGCTGGAGTCGAGCGCAGGATGGGCGGCAGCTGGCCGGCGCAACGCTTGGCCTCGTCGGGGCAGGACAGATCGGGCAGCGGGTCGCCCGCACCGCGGCGGCGACCGGCATGCGAGTGCTGGCCTTCGATCCCGGGCTCAGCCTCGACGCCCCCATCCCCGAGCTCACGATGGTCGGCACCCTCGAGGAACTGCTCGGCCAGGCTGACGTGCTGAGCCTCCATGTGCCACTCAATGAGCGCACGCGCGGCCTCATCGGGGCCGCCCAGCTCGCCCTGCTGCCGGCAGACGCCATCGTGCTGAACACGGCGCGGGGCGAGATCGTCGACGAGCCAGCCCTCGTCGACGCGCTCCGCAGCGGACGGCTCTTCGCCGCGGGCCTCGACACCACCTGGTCTGAGCCCATCGAGCAGGACAACCCGCTGCTCGCCTGCCCGAACGTCGTCATCACGCCGCACGTCGGCGGGTCGACCCCTGCAGCACTCGAGGCGATGGCGCTGGCGGCCGCCCGCAACGTCCTCGGCTACCTCGATGGCGCCAGCCTGGACGCGCGCTCCTGCGCGAACCCCTCCACCCTCTCGGCCGAACGGAGCACCGCATGACCCAGCAGGACCCCACCGAAGCACCCGCCTGGCCGACCGGCTACTTCATCGGCGAGCGCGCGGCAGAGCTGCCGACTGCGCTGATCGACGCGTTCCGCGCCATCCCGGTCGCCGTCGCCGGCGACTGCCTCGGACGCTCCGTGGGAGCGCTCGGCCTCACCGCTTACCACGGCGACGCCCCGCTCTCGGGGCAGGCCGTGACCGTCAAGATCCGACCGGGCGACAACCTCATGATCCACAAGGCCATGATGGATGCCCACCCCGGCGATGTCATCGTGATCGAGGGCGGCGGCGACCTCAGCCAGGCGGTCATCGGCGGGCTCATCCGCACGACAGCGCTCGCGAAGGGCCTCGGCGGCTTCGTCCTCGACGGAGCCCTGCGCGACGTCGCAGAGTGGCGGGAAGGCGGCATGCCCGCCTACGCGCTCGGGCACACGCACCGCGGCCCCACGAAGGACGGCCCCGGCCAGATCAACGTGCCCGTCTCGATAGCCGGCCTCGTCGTGAACCCAGGCGACCTCATCCTCGGCGACCTCGATGGGGTACTCGCCGTCCCGGCGCAGCGGACGGAGTCGCTCCTGCACGACGCGCGTCGGCACCTGGAGCGGGAGGCCCGCATCCGCAAGCACAACGAGGAGGGCACCTCAGACCCCGAGCGGTTCAACGCGCTCCTCCGACAGAAGGGGCTCCCCGTCTGACCCGGTGCCCCGCCGACCGCCCCGCAGGGGGCTTGTCAAGCGCCGCGGCCTCCCATGTGCGCCCGCGTACAGTGATCCGTCGGTCGCCGCGGCACTCCTGAGCCGCGGCAGAAGAGAGGCTCCCCCCGTGCGACGGTTCGACTGTGATGTGTGCGAGAACGAGGTCTTCTTCGACTCGGTGTCCTGCGAGCGATGCTCGTCCAAGCTCGGCTACGTGCTCAGCCTCGACGACGTGCTCGTCGAAGGGGGCACATCCGCGACGGATGCCGGCCTGCGGCGGTGCAGCAACGCCGAGCTCGCCGGATGCACGTGGTTGACCGCGCAGGCCGGCGGGCTCTGCGAGAGCTGCCAGCTCACGCGCACCCGCCCCAGCGACGCCGACGCGAAGGGCCTGCGCCTCTTCCCGATCGCGGAGGAGTCGAAGCGGCACCTGGTACGCGACCTCACGCGCCTCGGGTTCGCGACGCGCCCCAAGGAGAGCGGCGAGCCCGCCACGGTCGGCCAGACGCCCGTCTTCGACCTGCTGTCGAGCGTGTCGGAGAGCGTCACGATCGGCCACGCCAACGGCGTCATCACGATCGACCTCGCGGAGGGCGACGACAGCTACCGCGAGCAGGTCCGGCAGCGCCTCGCCGAGCCGTACCGCACCATGCTGGGGCACTTCCGCCACGAGAGCGGCCACTACTACGAGTGGCAGCTCGTCGAGCAGACGTCCCGCATCGACGAGGCCAGGGAGCTGTTCGGCGACGAGCGCGCCGACTACCAGGCCGAGATCGACCGCCACTACGAGGAGGGCCCGCCGGAGAACTGGCGCAGCGACTACCTCAGCAGCTACGCGACGATGCACCCGTACGAGGATTTCGCGGAGACCTGGGCGCACTACCTGCACATCCAGGACACCCTCGAGACTGCCGTCGCGTTCGAGCTGCTGCCCGCGCCGGAGGCGGGCGCGTCCGCCCGCGACGTGGTCGTCGACAGCTGGATGCCGTTCGCGACCGCCATGAACGTCGTCAACCGCTCGCTCGGGCAGCGCGACCTCTACCCGTTCGTCCTGCCGGACAAGGTCATCGAGAAGCTCGCGTTCGTGCACTCGCTGCGCGACCCCGCGAGCACCTCGGGCTCGGCCGACTGACGCATCCGCCCCGCAGCCGACGACGCCGCCGCCACCACCGCCACCGCCACCGCCACCGCCGAATGGGTCACTTTCACCCCATTTCAGCGGCCGTTACGGGGTGAAAGCGACCTATTCGGCGACGATCGCGGCGAGCGGGCGGGCCTTCGAAGCCCCTGCCGAGCAGGTCCGTGTCCTCGCGAGCGCGACGAACGGAGGCCCGGACGGTCTCACCGGCGCTCCTCGGCGCTCATCGAGGCACTTCGGCGCACCTCGATGTAAGCGCCGAGTCGTGTCGGCGCAGCTACGCGGCGCTCAGCGGGTGATGGCGAGCTGGCCGATCGCGGTCACGGGGGCGACGCGACCGTCGGACAGCTCGTACTGGCAGCCGACGATGCTCAGCGCGCCGCTCGCGACGGCGTCGCTGATGACACGCGAGCTGCGCACGAGCGAGTTGATGGTCGAGTACAGGTGGCGGCGGCCGACGGCTTCCACGTCGATCTGCGCCTCGTCGACGTACGGGGTCGACTGGTCGCTCGTGAACCACTCCTCCTGCACGGAGGGCTGGATGCGCGCGAGCTCGTCCTTGATGGCGGGCGTCACGTCGCGCGGGTGCGCCGTGGTCTGGTTGATGGCGGCCTTCACCGCGCCGCAGGAGCCGTGCGCGAGCACCACGATGAGGGCCACGCCGAGCTCGGCGACGGCGAACTCCATGGTCGCGGTCGTGTTCTCGTTCGCGATCTGCCCCATGTTGCGGGCGACGAAGAGGTCACCGAGGCCGCAGTCGAAGAGGATCTCGGCGGCGACACGCGAGTCGGAGCAGCCGAGGAACGCGGCGTTCGGTGCCTGGCTGCCCGAGATCTCGGTGCGGCGCGCCGCGCTCTGCTGGGGGTGGAGGAGGTCGCCCTTGATGAAGCGCTCGTTGCCCTGGACGAGGTCGTCCCACGCTTCCTGGGGAGTGACTCTTGCTGCCGTCATCGTTGCTCCTTCGTGCTGAAACCTGTGACTGCCGACGCGCATCCGGTGCCGGATGCGCGTGCCCCGTTCGAGGGTGCGGCGCCGTCCAAGCGTACTCACCCCCGAGCCATCCCTCTGCGCCGACTGGGACGCCCGGAGTCGACGCGCCGCAGCGGATTCGACCGCGAACGTCCGCGGCCGCCCGGAAAATGTGAGAACGTCAGTTCCCAAGATCAGGGTTGATGGGAGGTGGCGCATGCGACGAGGACACAACCTGCTGGCCGTCGGCGACTACAACCAGGCCGTCATCCTCGACTTCATCCGCCGGGCCCCGGACGGGGTGAGCCGCGTCGAGGTCGCCCAGGCCAGCGGCCTCTCGGCCCAGACCGTGTCGAACGTCACCCGCCGCCTCATCGACGGGGGCCTCGTCCGGGAGGGCGAGCGCCTCATCACCGGGCCGGGCAAACCCCGCACCAGGCTGCGCCTCGACGCGACGAGCCGCTACGCCGTCGGCGTGCACCTCGACCCGACCGTCATCACCTACGCGGTCCTCGACCTCGCGGGCGCCGTCGTCGTCGACCACCGCACGCGCACCCCCACCGAGCCGGACCCCGGCGTCGTCATCGCCGACATGACGAGGGAGATCGCCGCGATCCTCGGGCGAGCCGGGATCCCCCGCGACCGGGTGCTCGGCGTTGGCATCGCGGCCCCCGGCCCGCTCGACTCGGCGCGCGGCGTGGTGCTCGACCCGCCCATGCTCGACGGCTGGGAGTCGGTGCCGCTGCGCGACGCCCTCAGCGAGGCCACCGGCTTCCCCGTGGTGCTCGAGAAGGACGTCACCGCTGCGGCCGTCGCCGAGCTCTGGCTCGACTCCGGCCCCCGCCGCGACAACTTCGCGTTCCTCTACTACGGCACCGGCATCGGCATCGGTCTCGTCGTCAACCACGAGGTGCTCCGCGGCGCGAGCGACAACGCCGGCGACCTCGGACACATCATGGTGCAGGCGGATGGCCCCGTCTGCTCGTGCGGTCGCCGCGGCTGCGTCGGCGAGCTCGTCGTCCCGCACCGCCTCGTGAAGCACGCCATCCGCATCGGCGCACTCCCGGGCGAGGAGAGCGTCGACCGGTCCGACTTCGACGAGGTCGACCGGCTCTTCACGGAGTTCGCGGCGGCCGCCGTCCGCGGCGAGCCCCGCTCGATGGAGGTCATCGAGGCCGCGGCGACGCAGATCGCGCGCGCCCTCGTGAGCCTCATCAACCTGCTCGACATCGACACCGTCGTCTGCGGCGGGCCGTTCTGGCGCCGCATCGAGCCAGCGCTGCGCTCGCGCATCGAGGAGCTCGTCAACGCTGACGCGGCCCTCATCCCCCACCACCCGATCTTCGTCCCGAACTCCACGATCGGCGAGGACGTCGCCGCCGTCGGCGCCGGCTGCCTCGTGCTCGACCAGACCCTCGCGCCCCACACGTCGGCGCTCCTGATCTCGCGCTAAGGGCTGCCGGGTCGCTCTCAGCTCGCACGTT
This sequence comes from Pseudoclavibacter sp. VKM Ac-2888, assembly GCF_015351285.1. Classification (NCBI taxonomy): domain Bacteria; kingdom Bacillati; phylum Actinomycetota; class Actinomycetes; order Micrococcales; family Microbacteriaceae; genus Pseudoclavibacter; species Pseudoclavibacter sp. VKM Ac-2888. The sequence goes on along the minus strand of NZ_JADKSM010000002.1, from coordinate 8,010 downwards.
CAGCTCACGCACCGGCCGCACGCCCCGAGGCCGTTCATCCGTGCCGTCGTCCGTGCGGTCAGCCTGCCGCCAGCCTGCCGGCAACCCTGCCGTGAACGCTCCCAGCCCCGGCCGCCGCGTGGTGGCAAGAAGCTCTTGACATGAGTTAGTCCAATCGGTTTACTTATGGCAGGCCGAAGGCGCGACACCGATGTCGAGCCGCACGGAGAACGGTCGTGGAGCAAGGGAGCACCATGAAAAATCGCACACTCGGGGTCGTGGCACTCGCCGCCGCCTCTGTGCTCGCACTGTCCGCCTGCGCGGGCGGCGACTCGGGCGGAGGCGACTCGAACACCATCAAGGTCGCCTACCAGAAGTTCGGGCAGTTCACCCAGATGGACGACCACATGCAGAAGGTCAAGGCCGAGTACGAAGCGGCCAACGAGGGAATGACCGTCGAGCTCATCCCGATCGAGGCGCAGGAAGCCGACTACTTCGCGAAGCTCGCCCTCATGAACCGCTCCCCCGCCACCGCGCCGGACGTCATGTACGAGGACACGTTCATGGTCAAGACCGACGTCGAGGCCGGCTACCTCGCCCCGCTCGACGACTACGTCGCGAACTGGGCCGACTGGGAGCAGTTCCCCGAGAACGCCCGCCAGGCCGGACTCGGCGACGACGGCAAGGTGTACGGCATCCCGATGGGCACCGACACGCGCGCCCTCTGGTACAACCAGGACATCCTGAAGGCCGCCGGCGTGCAGGTGCCGTGGGAGCCGAAGACCTGGGACGACATCATCGCGGCCGCGGAAGCCGTGAAGGCACACGACCCCAACATCCGCCCCTTCAACATCTACTCGGGCAAGGCCATGTCAGAAGGCGCCTCGATGCAGGGCTTCCAGATGCTCCTCACCGGCACCGAGGACGAGCTCTTCAACACCGACGAGCAGAAGTGGGTCACGGGCTCGCAGGGCTTCATCGACTCGCTCTCCTTCGTCGGCGACATCTACCAGGGCGGCCTCGGACCGACCCCGCAGGAGGCGCTCGACAAGAACGTCGGCACCAGCATCAACACCGAATGGATCCCGAACGGGCAGCTCGCGATGAGCCTCGACGGCTCCTGGGTGAGCGGCACCTGGCTCGACTCCGGCTCGAAGCCGTGGCCGGAATGGTCGGACGTCATGCAGGTCACGCCGATGCCGACGCAGGACGGCCAGGACCCGGGCGTCACGAGCATGTCCGGTGGATGGACCCTCGCCATGGGCGCCGGGACCAAGAACCCGGACGCGGCCTGGGACTTCATCAGCCTCGCCCTCAACCAGGAGAACGCGCTGAGCTACGACGTGGCAGCAAGCCAGGTGCCGGTGCGCACCGACGTCGCCGAAGCCCCCGAGTACACGGACGCCAACCCGACGTTCGGCTTCTTCGCGGACCTCGTGCCCGACACGAACTTCCGCCCAGCGAACTCCGACTACTCGCAGGTCTCCGCCGCGATCACGGTCGCCATGGAAGCCGTCATGACGGGTCAGCAGACACCAGAGGAAGCCGCCGCCGCCTACGACAAGGCCGTCATCGGCATCGTCGGCGAAGAGAACACGACGTCGGCGTCGAGCTGATGACCGCCACCCTCTCCCCCGTCTCGGGAGCGCCCCGCGCTCCCGAGACGGGGCGGCCCGCCCCCAGGAAGCGGAAGGCGCTGCAGCGGGTCACCCGCGGCGTGCCGCTGATCCCAGCGGTCGGCCTCCTCGCCGTCTTCCTCCTCGGGCCCGTCATCTCGTCGTTCTACGGCTCGTTCACCAACTCCACGCTGAGCGGCGTCGGCGCCTCGAGCGCGGAGTTCGTCGGGTTCCAGAACTACCTCGACCTCTTCGCGAGCCCCGACTTCCCGAAGTCCGTGCTCATCACGCTCGTCTTCCTCGTCGCCTCCGCGATCCTGGGGCAGAACGTGCTCGGTCTCGGCCTCGCCGTGCTCATGCAGTCGTCGAACAAGTTCGTGCGCAGCACCGTGAGCACCATCGTCGTGACCGCCTGGGTGCTGCCGGAGATCGTCGCCGCGTTCGCGGCCTACGCGTTCTTCAGCGACGCGGGCACGCTCAACACGATGCTCGCCGCGATCGGCATCACCGGCCCCAACTGGCTCTACACGCTGCCACTGCTGAGCGTGATCCTCGCCAACACGTGGCGCGGCACCGCCTTCTCGATGCTCGTCTACCGGGCGGCCCTCAACGACGTCCCACCGGAGATCACCGAGGCGGCCGAGGTCGACGGCGCGAGAGGCTGGCAGCGCTTCACGCTCATCACGCTGCCCATGATCCGCCGCAGCATCTCGACGAACCTCATGCTCACGACCCTGCAGACGCTCTCGGTCTTCGCGCTCATCTTCGTGATGACCAACGGCGGACCGGGCACCGACAGCACGACCCTGCCGCTGCTCGCCTACCAGGAGGCGTTCCGCTTCGGCCAGCTCGGCTTCGGCACCGCCATCGCCACCATGCTGCTGCTTGTCGGCGCGCTGTTCTCGGTCGCCTACATCAGGGCGCTCAAACCGGAGGTGGACTGATCATGTCAACCAACACGTCCGTGGCCGCGGCTGACCCCGCCGTCACGACCAGGTCCATCGCGACGGGCAGCCACCACGTCGAGACGAGCATGGCGGCCCCTCGGGGTCGCGCGATGCGCTGGTTCGCGAACATCGTGCTCAGCGTCATCGGCATCATCTTCCTGCTCCCCCTCGTCTGGCTCCTCCTGGCGTCGTTCGACTCGACCGCGACCCTGTCCGTGAAGTGGCCCGAAGCCCCGTCGCTCGACAACTTCCTCGCCGTCCTCACCCCGGAGATCTCCCTCATCCCGCTCTGGAACAGCCTCGTGCTGTCCGGCGGATGCGCGATCGTCACGGTGCTCGCAGCGATCCTCGCCGCGTATCCGCTCTCCCGCTACAAGTCGCGCATCAACAAGCCGTTCCTGTACGGGGTGCTGTTCGGGACCTGCCTGCCGATCACCGCGATGATGGTGCCCGTCTACGCCCTGTTCGTGGCGTTCAACCTCATCGACAACATGTTCGGCACCATCCTGTTCCTCGCCGCGACCTCGCTGCCCATGGCGATCTGGATGATGAAGAACTTCATGGACTCGGTGCCCGTCTCCCTCGAGGAGGCGGCCTGGACGGACGGCGCCTCGGCCATGGCGACCCTGCGGCTCATCGTCGTACCACTCATGCGCCCCGGCATCGCCGTCGTGTTCATCTTCGTGTTCATCCAGACGTGGGGGAACTTCTTCATCCCCTTCATCCTGCTGCTGAGCCCCGACAAGCTGCCCGCCGCGGTGAGCATCTTCTCGTTCTTCGGCCAGTACGGCGCGGTCGCCTACGGCCAGCTCGCCGCGTTCTCGCTCCTCTACTCCCTGCCGGTCCTGGCGTTGTACGTGCTCGTGTCCCGCCTCGGCGGCGGCTCGTTCGCGCTCGCCGGCGCCGTCAAGGGCTGATCCACGACTTCCAACGTCTCCTTCAACGCAGAAAGGCGCTCCATGCCTGATCCCACGCAGTTCGTCGACCTCCGCATCCGCCGGTTCGTGTCCGAACGACTCACCCCCGCCATCTACCGCGAGCGCGAACAGCTCACCGTCACCTCCTGGGACGTTCCGGGCGAGCCCGTGCCGTTCGCCGAGGCGGTCACCCAGCAGTTCACGCCCTTCCGTGTCGGTGACGAGTGGAGCCGGCCATGGGGAACCACGTGGTTCCACATCACCGGCACCGTCCCAGCCGACTGGGAGATGACGGATGCACGCGTCGAGGTGCTCGTCGACCTCGGCTTCGTGAGCGGCCACCCCGGCTTCCAGGCCGAGGGCCTCGTCTGGACCCCCCAAGGCCACATCCTGAAGGCCATCGAGCCCCGCAACACGGCGGTGCCGCTGAAGATCGGCCCAGGCGACAGCATCGACCTCTACATCGAGGCGGCGTCGAACCCGGACGTGCAGGGCGAGTCGGTCTACGCGCCCACCCCCATGGGCGACCTCGCCACCTCCGGCGACGCCCCCATCTACCGCACCCGGGTGCTCGACATCGGTCTGCGCGACGTGCCCGTGTGGGAGCTGGCGCAGGACGTGTGGACCCTCGACGGTCTGTGGCGCGAGCTCGGCGAGGAGACGCCAAGGCGTGCGGAGATCCTCCGCGGGCTCGAGCGCCTCATCGACACCCTCGACCCCGACGACATCTCCGGCACGGCGAAGGCCGGCCGCGAGGTGCTCGCTCCCCTGCTCGCCTCCCCCGCCTACGCGAGCGCCCACCACGTGGTCGCCGTCGGCCACGCGCACATCGACTCGGCCTGGCTGTGGCCGGTGCGCGAGACGATCCGCAAGTGCGCGCGCACCTTCTCCAACGTGCTCTCGCTCATGGACGAGAACGACGACTTCCTGTTCGCCTGCTCGTCGGCGCAGCAGTTCGCGTGGATGAAGGAGCACTACCCGGACCTGTTCGAGCGCATCAAGGTGCGAGTCCTCGAGGGGCGCTTCGTGCCCGTCGGCGGCATGTGGGTGGAGTCGGACACGAACCTGCCGGGCGGCGAGGCCATGGCCCGCCAGTTCGTGGCGGGCAAGGGCTTCTTCATCCGCGAGTTCGGCATCGAGCCGCCCGAGGTGTGGCTGCCCGACTCCTTCGGCTACTCGGCCGCGCTCCCCCAGATCGTCAAGGCCGCCGGCTCGAAGTACTTCCTCACGCAGAAGCCGTCGTGGAACGAGACGAACGTCATGCCGCACCACACCTTCAACTGGGAGGGCATCGACGGCTCGCAGGTGTTCACGCACTTCCCGCCCGTCGCCACCTACAACTCGGTGCTCTCGCAGGAGGAGCTGCACAAGGCGCAGCGCGACTACAAGGAGAAGGGCGAAGCCAACTCCTCCCTCGTGCCGTTCGGCTACGGCAACGGCGGCGGAGGCCCGACCCGCGAGATGATCGCGGCCGCGGAGCGCACCCGCGACCTCGAAGGCTCGCCGACGGTCGAGATGACGAGCCCGCAGGCGTTCTTCGAGCAGGCCGAGGCCGAGCTCGAGCAGCCGCCCGTCTGGTCCGGCGAGATCTACCTCGAGTTCCACCGTGGCACCTACACGTCGCAGGCGCGCACGAAGCGCGGCAACCGCCGCAGCGAGCACCTGCTGCGCGAGGCGGAGCTGTGGGCGAGTGCGGCGGCGATCCGCACGGGCGCCGCGTACCCGTACGCGGAGCTCGAGTCGGCCTGGCAGACGGTGCTCCTGCAGCAGTTCCACGACATCCTTCCCGGCTCCTCCATCGCCTGGGTGCACCAGGTCGCCGAGGAGCACTACGAGCGGGTCGCGGGCGAGCTCGAGACGCTCATCTCGTCGGCGCTCGGCTCGCTGACGGGCGCCGGAGAGACGGCGCTGCTCGCGAACGCCGGACCGTACGCGGTGGATGGCGTGCCCGCGCTCGGTGGTGGCGCATCCGGTGCCGCCTCGGGTGCCGCCCCGCACGGTGGCCCGGTGACGCTCACGCGCTCCGGTGACACCCTGGTGCTCGACAACTCGCTGGTGCGCGTGACGATCGACGCGGACGGTCTCGTGTCGTCGCTCTTCGACGTCGCCGCGGATCGCGAGCTGGTTCCGGCCGGCGAGCGCGCCGCCGAGCTGTGGATCTACCGCGACACCCCAGCCCAATGGGATGCGTGGGACATCGACGTGCACTACCAGCGCCACGGCCGCCCGATCCGCTCGGTCGACTCGATCGAGGTCGTCTCGGAGGACGCGGACCGGGTCGTCGTGCGTGTGTCGCGCTCGCACGGCTCGAGCACCTTCGTGCAGGAGCTGTCGCTGGGCGCCGGGCGTCCGACGCTCGACCTGACGACGGATGTCGACTGGCACGAGCGCCAGAAGCTCCTCAAGCTGGCGTTCCCGCTGGATGTGCACGCGGAGCGGTCGTCGTCCGAGATCCAGTTCGGGCACGTCAACCGCCCCATCCACCGCAACACGTCGTGGGACGTCGCACGGTTCGAGACGAGCGCACACCGTTGGGTGCACGTCGGGGAGACCGGCTACGGGGTCGCCGTCGCGAATGACTCGACGTACGGGCACGACGTGACCCGCACGACCCGCGAATCCGGTGGCACGACCACCCTCGTGCGGGAGTCGCTGCTGCGCGCTCCCACCTTCCCGGACCCGCACGCCGACCAGGGCCGGCACGTGCTCCGCACCTCGGTGCGAGTGGGTGCGGATGTGCTGGACGCGGCCGCCGAGGGCTACCGGCTCAACGTCGCACCGCGCGCCGTGACCGGAGCCGCTGCGATCGAGCCGCTGCTGACGGTCGACGACCCGGCCGTCGTGGTGGAGGCCGTGAAGCTGGCGGAGGACCAGAGCGGCGACGTCGTCGTCCGCCTGTATGAGGCTCGCGGTGCGAAGGCTCGGGCGACGGTGACGCCCGGGTTCGCGTTCGAGTCGGTCGCTGAGACCGACCTGCTCGAACGTGACGTCGACCAGACGGCGATCGTGGATGCCGAGGGGGCCCTGGCCCTGTCGGTGCGCCCGTTCCAGCTGGTCACGCTCCGCTTCCGTGGGGTGTCGGCGCTGCGCTGACAACTGGGGAGACCGGGCGGGCAGACTGCGCTGCCTGCCCGGTCGGACGCTGTGGCGAACCGCACCCGCGGACTCCTGGGTGCCGGTTCGCCACAGCTGTGTCTGCGGGCATCTGCGTCTGCGGGCGCCTGCGTCTGCGGGCGCCCCCGCGCTCCTCGGGCTCTCTCGCGCTGTCGGCCTTCCTCTCGCTTCCTTTCGCGCTCCCGCACTGTCCCGGCGCCAAGGTTGTGGGTAAGTGCGCTCGCGAAGCACCGCAACCGCACTTGGCCACACCGCTGCCGCCAAAGCCGGCCGCTCGGATTCCCGTGCCGCTCGGGACCCTCCGCTCGGGCTCCCGGCATCTCGGGGCCCTGCCGATCGGCTCCCGGCGTCTCGGGGCCCTGCCGATCGGCTCCCGGCTTCTCGGGCCCCCTGCCGATCGGCTCCCGGCTTCTCGCCCCTCGAGCTCTCCCGCTCAGTCTCTCTCAGCCCCTCCCTCGCAGCCTCCTTCGCGGCCCCTCGCTCGCTGTCCCGGCGCCAAGGTTGTGGGTAAGTGCGCTCGCGAAGCACCGCAACCGCACTTGGCCACACCGCTGCCGTCAAAGCCGGCCGCTCGGATTCCCGTGCCGCTCGGAGCCCGCAGCATCCCGGTTCTTCCCAGCGGGACCGGCGTTAGATGGATGGCGGAGCGCGCAGCCCCGACGCGCGCAGGAATGAGCGACGATGCCCACCTTCACGAACATCCATCACCTCGCGGTGACCGTCCGCGACCTCGAGACGAGCGTCGCCTTCTACGAGCAGGTCTTCGGCTTCGCCCCGGCGACCGAGATCGACGACGAATCGCTGCACCGCAAGCTGTTCGCGCTGCCGGGCGGCACGAACCTCGGACTCACGCAGCACGACGGCGGCACCGACGGGGCGAGTGGCGGAGGGTTCTCGCCGTTCTCGCCGGGACTCGATCACATCGGGCTCACCGTCGAGAGCCGCGATGAGCTCGAGGCGTGGGCAAGCCACCTGAGCGAGCACGGTATCGAACACAGCGGCATCGTCGAGGCGGCGTATGGCTACGCGCTGAGCTTCAAGGACCCCGACCAGATCGCGCTGGAGTTCTTCGTCTCGAAGTAGGTGCCGCGCTAGCGCCTGAGGCGACAGCTCCCCCGCAGAGAGTTGTGGCTCGGTGCACCTGCTGAGCACCGCAACCGCACCCAGCCACAACCCTGCACACCTCCTGCACCACTGCGCGCCGGGCACCACCGCAGAGTTGTGGGGAAACGCTCCTCGCAAGCACCGCAACCGCACCAAGCCACAACCCTGCGCGCGGGGACACGCACTCGCCCGCGCAACGCGCGCCCGACCGCACACCGAGGCTGGCTCACCCCGCGCCGCCCCCAAAGTTGTGGCGAAACGCTCCTTGGGAGCTCCGCAACCGCACCCAGCCACAACCCTGCACACCTCCTGCACCACCGCGCGCCGGGCACC